>JADCJE010000001.1 GCA_020247305.1 Phycisphaerales bacterium
CGCGACGTGCGGCCCCGGCTGATCGCCTTCACCGGAACCGGCCCGGCGCCCGCGGCCGGCAGCATCACCAACAGCGGCACGAAGATCGAGGTCAGCATGCTGATGGCGCGCACGTCCTCGCACGGCGTCGGCTGCGCCGGCGGCAACGGCGTGCCGACGCTGGGCTTCAGCGGCAGCGCGCAGCAGGGCGGCGCGATCACGTTCCAGGCGAGCAACGGCCTGCCTGCCGGCATCGGCCTGCTGGCGTTCGGCTTCACCAACGCCGCGCCGTACCCGTTCGACCTCAGCATCCTCGGCGCGCCGGGCTGCTCGGCCTACAGCGACCTGTCGGTCAGCGCGGCCCTGTTGCTCGACCCGACGGGCGCCGCCGCGCTGCCGCTGGCGATCCCCGCGGGGCTCTCGGGCTTTCGCTTCTTCACGCAGTTCGCGCCGCTCGACCTCGGCGCCAACGCCTTCGGCTTCACGACCAGCAACTACCTCAACGTGCTGACCGGCAACTGACCGCCGGCGCGCAGACCGAGCGTCGCGAACACGATCGTGCCGGCCAGCCAGAACGGCGCGCCCTGGCCGAGGTGGTCGTAGGCGAGCCCGTAGGCGAGCGGCGCCACCAGCCGCGCGACGCCGCCAAAGGTCTGCTGCAGGCCCATGTACATGCCGCGCTCGTCCTTGGGGACGACCTTGCTGAGCAGCGCGGTGACGCACGGGAACGTCAGCGCCATGCCGACCGGCAGCAGCGCGGTCGCGGCCGCGAGCCCGATCAGCGAGCCGGTCGCGGGGATCGCGGCGAGGCCGGCGGCGAGCAGCACGATGCCGACGCGCGACAGCCGCGCCTCGCCCAGCGCGTCGACAGCGCGGCCGAGCAGCAGCGTGCGCGCGAGCACCGACAGCGCGCCGATGTACATGAAGTACCAGCCGATCGTGTGCTCGGTGACACCGAAGCGCGCGCCGAGGAACAGCACGAGCGTCGGGTTGACGCCCTGTGCGGCGCCGATCGCGATGGCGTAGGTCAGGATCAGGCGCGAGGCCGGCAGCCGCGGCTGCGCCAGCACGAGCCGCACCGCCGCGCCGGGCGTCGTCGCCGGCTTGTGCGCCGGCTTGGTCTCGCCCGACTCGGGCAAGAAGCGCCACGCGAACAGCACGTTGATCGCGCACAGCGCCGCCGCGAGCACGCCCGGCGCGCTGCGGCCGAGCGCCTGTTCGCCGTCGGCGGGCGACAGGTCGAGCCGGCCGAACGCGATCGCCGCCGAGCCGAGCACCGGGCCGAACGCGACGCCGAGGTTGGTCGCCGCCGACAGCCAGCCCAGCGCCTTGGCGCGCTGTTCGGGCGGTACCGCGTCGGCGACGTAGGCCTGGATGACGCCGACGGTGCCGCCGCCAGCGCCCTGCACGATGCGCGAGAGCACCAGCAGCGACAGCGACTCGGCGAAGCCGAACAGCAGGAACGCCGCCGACGACGCGGTGAGCGCCACCATCAGCGCCGGCCGGCGGCCGAAGCGGTCGGAGAAGCGGCCCCACCACGGCGCGCTGAGCAGCTGCGCGACGGTGAACGACGTGACGACGAGGCCGGTCAGCGCGCCTTCGCCAAGCGGCCAGCCGAACAGCGTCACGCCGTCGCCGCCGAGCTGCTGCACGTAGAACGGCAGGATCGGCAGCACCATGAACAGGCCGACCATGTCGAGGAAGGCCGCCGCCATCAGCACGAGCAGCTTGCCGGGCACCTGCCGCAGCTCGCGGCCGACGACCAGCAGCAGCACGGCGGCGAGCCCCGCCAGCGCCCACGCGGCGGCAGGGTCGAGCGCGAGGGTCTCCTCCTGGGCCAGCATGGCGGGGTCGGGCAGCCGCAGCGGCCGCCCGTGCGGCGGTCAGCGCGCCAGCGACTTGGCGTGGTGCTTGCGGGCCTGCTTGATCAGCGCGTCGGCGGCCTTGGGGTCGGCCTGGCACTCCAGCAGCGCCTGCAGCATCAGCGGCGCGACGATCGTGGCGTCGGACTCGACGACGAACATCGGCGTGTCCTCGGTCAGCTTGTCCCAGGTGATCTTCTCGTTGGGCGTGGCGCCCGAGTAGCTGCCGTACGACGTCGTCGAGTCGCTGATCTGGCAGAAGTACGCCCACGGGCGCACCTTCTCCTGCAGGTCGTACTTGATCGACGGCACCACGCAGATCGGGAAGTCGCCGGCGATGCCGCCGCCGATCTGGAAGAAGCCGATGCCCTTGCCCTGCGACAGGCGGCGGTAGTCGTCGTACAGCTGCGCCATGTACTCGATGCCGCTCTTGACGATCGACGCGCTGCACTCGCCGAGCTTGACGTGGCTCGCGAAGATGTTGCCGAACGTCGAGTCCTCGTGGCCCGGGACGACGATCGGCAGGTTCTTCTCGGCCGCGGCGAGCAGCCAGCAGTCGTCCTTGTTGCCTTCGTGGAGCTTCGCCGGCAGGCGCTTGACGAGGTCGTAGAAGTACTCGTGCCAGAAGCGGCGCTCGCCCTTCTTGGTCGCCTCGACCCACATCGGCACGAGGATCTTCTCGACGGCGCGGAACGCCTCGTCCTCGGGGATGCTCGTGTCGGTGACGCGGCGCATCCGCTGCTCGAGGATCTTGGTGTCGTCGTGCTTGGTGAAGTACCGGTACTCGGGGAAGTCCTTGTACGAATGGTGCGCGACCAGCCGGAACAGCGACTCCTCCAGGTTGGCGCCGGTCACCGACAGTCCGTGCACGAGGCCGGCCCGGATCGCCGGGGCCAGCGTGATGCCGAGCTGGGCCGACGACATCGCGCCGGCAACGGCCCAGTACATGCGGCCGCCGCTGCGCACGTGGTCCCAATAGGCGTACGTCGCGTCGCGCAGCTGGCGCGAGTTGAAGTTCTTGTAGTTGCGCGTGACGAACTCGAGGATCGGAAGCGACATACGGGCGCGGTTCTTTATCACAGCGCCGCCGGGGATGCGCGCACGCGGCGGGCAGAACGGCGCGCGCGACGCGGATCGTGCGAGGTGGTCAGAGGTGCACGACGAGCCCGGGCACGCGGCGGCCGAGTTCGCGCAGGCGTGCTTCGGTCTCGACGAGCGCGCCGTCGGCGACCGGCGCGGCGAAGCGGTGCAGCTTGCGCAGCCCGAAGGCCGACGGCACGCCGGTCCACTCGGCGAGCGCGCGCTCGGCGAAGGCGAGGACCGCCTCGTCGTCGGCGTCGGCGGCCTCGGGGCCAGCGAGTTCGACGCGCCAGAGGCACCGACCCGGGAGGGCACGGCCGGGGAACACCTGCGAACACGCGATCGCCTCGCGCCCCGGACCCGGCAGGTCGTCGGCGGCGAGGATGCCGTAGCCGAACGCAGCGTCGGCAGGCCGGCTGTCGCCGCCGAGGAAGGTGAACGCCGCCGGGGCCGCGGCGATGCGGCCGGCGGTGGCCGGCAGCGCCGGGTCGCAGCCGCCGAGCAGCGCGCCGGCGACGGCGGCCGGCAGGGCGACGTGCAGGGCGCGGGCCGTGAGTTCGGTCGGCGCCTCGCCGCCGAGCGTCACGCGGAACCCGCCGCCCGCGACCACCGGCGAAATGGCGGTGACCGGCCGGCCCAGGCGCAGCGCCGGGCCGAGCGCGCGGCGGCAGGCCTGCGGCAGCTCTTCGTTGCCGGTGCGAAAGGCCAGCGGCTCGGGGTCGACGGGCACCGGCAGGTTGCCGGCCGGGGTGCGCAGCCAGCCGGTGCGCGCCGCCGACAGGCAGGGCAGCGGCGCCGGGGCATGCGGCAGCACGGCGAGCAGTGGCTCGAGGTCGGCGGCGGCGAAGGCGAACGGGCCGAGTTCGCAGACGTAGCCGTTGGTGCGCTGGGTGCGGATCGACCCGCCGGGGGCCGGCGCGGCGTCGACGACGAGCAGGCGGGCTTGGGGCGCCGCGCGCAGAAGGCCGAGTGCCGCAGCGAGGCCGGCGCGGCCGGCGCCGAGGACGAGCGCGTCGAAGTCGTTGTCAGGATTGGACATGCGCTCCGTAAATGGCCGGAGGCGGGCACTGCCCGCCTCCGTGTCCTACGCGATCCGGGTCGCGTCGTTGGGGTTGGTGTCCGGCTCAGAACACCAGCTGGAACGCGACGCCGAGGATGTAGTCCGTCGTGTCGGCGCCAGCGCCTTCCGGCTCGTTGTCGCGCTTGGTGACCTCGAACTGCGTCTTGCAGTTGTGGCCGTGGTACAGCGCGTTGACGACGACCGAGATGTCCGTGATCTCGGTGCCCGTCGCCGCGGTCGAGAAATCCGTCGTGTCGACGAAGCTGTAGCGCAGGCCGACGGCCCACTGCAAGCTCGAATCGCCCGACTTGCCGAGGGCGTAGGTGCCCTGCAGGTAGTAGCCGTTTTGGTCGGCGCTGGTGGTGACGTTGTCGGTCTCCGCGCTGCTGTCGAACCACTCGCCCATGACCTGGAAGCCCTGGATCGACCACGCCGTGTTGACGTTGATCGCCGTCGTTTCGGTGTCGGCGCTGTTCGGGTTGCCCGCGACGGACTTGGTGTTGTCCATGCCGTAGCCGGCGCCGATCGTGCCCGCCAGCTTGCGGTCGCCGTCGCGCAGGTCGCCCTGCTGCCACCACTCACGGCCGCCGGCGCCGAAGTAGTCGCCGAGGACGTCGAAGTTGGCCGACGCGACGAGGCCGAGCTCGTTGTCGTCGTTGGCGTCGCCCTCGTTGCCGAGGCCGTTGATCGCCGCGACCGACCAACGGAGCTTGTTCTCGACCGCGGTGCCCATCAGCCACGCACCCTGGGTGCGGGGGTTGTCGCCGCCGAGGTCGAACGCCTGCGAGGCCGACGAACGCTCAGTGAACATCGTGCCGCGGATGGTGCCCGTGTTCTCGAGGCCCCACTGCGACTTGGCCTGGCCCATGCGGAGGCCGATGCTGTCCGCGAAGTTCCAGTGGACGTAGGCATCGCGCACGATGCTGTCCTGGGTGTCCTGGTAATCGACCTGCAGGACGTAGTTGATGTTCTTGTTGAAGGCGTGGCCGCGCAGCAGCGTGCGGGCGCGCGGGACGTCGAAGCTGTTCTCGTCCTTGCCGAGGTCATTGTTGGTGCGCTCGTTGTTCTCGTAAGCCCAACGCGCCTGGACGAAGTTCAGCATGTTGATGCCGAACTGGTCACCACCGTCGTAGGTGATGCCGGAACCCGCCTTGGCGCTCCAGCCGCCGGCGGGCTTCTCACCCTGCGCGACGAGGAGGGACGACGAGACGGCGAAAGCCAGGAGACCGTACGTGATCGACTTGCTCATGCGTGTTTTTGAACTCCTCCCTTACGGGATGCCTGGGGTGGGCGACTCGTTCGTGCGGCGGCGGACGGGGGAGTCCGTTGGTTGGTGCCGCACTCAGAACCGCCCAAGTGCCCCATCACCCTAGAAAGCGACCGTCGCCGCCGTCAAACCAGTTTTCCCCGTGGCGTCCGATGGCATCGGACTTTCTGGAAATGTGGAGAGTCGCGCGCCAAGGCACATGGGCCGAGGTGCGCATCGCGCAAACGCTGTGGAAAACTACTAAAGGACCGAGAACTCGCGCGAAGCGCGGCGGCGAGGAAGCGCCGCTCGCACGGCGCGTTGGGCGCCGTCGATCGGGGCTGCCGCAGGTGAAAAAAAGTGGTCGCGCCGACGAACTTTCTTCGCCCCGGTGAGGCTGCGTGCTAGCGATGGCACGGCCAGTTTGCCGTCTCGTCAACCCCGTTCCCGCCCGACTCCCGTTCCGGCGCGCCCTCCCGCGCCGTCGGCCATGACGACCCAAATCCTGCACACGACCTGCAACCGCGACTGCCCCGACGCGTGCGGCATCCGGGCCGTCGTCGAAGGCGGCAAAGTCACACAACTCACTGGCCAGAAAGAACATCCGGTGACGAAGGGGTTCTTGTGTTATCGCACGAGCCACTTCCCGGAACTCGCCGACTCGGCGCAGCGCCTGCGACAGCCGCTGGTGCGCAAGGACGGCGTCCTGCAGCCGACGTCGTGGGACGAAGCGCTGGCGCTGATCGCGCAACGGTTGCTGCAAATCCGTGCCGAATCAGGACCTGCGGCGATCTTCCACTACCGCTCCGGCGGCTCGCTCGGGATCCTCAAGCACCTGACCGACCTGTTCTTCGACCAGTTCGGCCCGTGCACCGCCAAGGTCGGCGACATCTGCTCGGGCGCTGGCGAGGCCGCCCAGCAGGCGGACCTCGGCGTCAGCGACAGCAACGACCTGTTCGACCTGCTTCACAGCAAGCACATCGTGCTGTGGGGCAAGAACCCGGCGGTCAGCAACACGCACCTCGTGCCGGTGCTGCGCGACGCCAAGCAGGCCGGGGCCCAGGTGGTGTTGATCGACCCGATCCACCACAAGTCGGCGGGCCTCGCCGACGAACGGCTGGCGCTCGCGCCGGGCCGCGACCTCGAACTCGCGCTCGGCGTCGCCCGCTGCCTGTTCGACGACGGCAAGGTCGCCGCCGACGCCGCGGCGGCCTGCGACGGCGTCGCGGCCTTCCAGCAACTGGCCGCCGCGCGCTCAGTCGCCGAGTGGGCGACGCTGGCGGACGTGCCCGAAGCCGCCGTGCGCGCGCTCGCGGCGCGCTTCGCCGACGGCCCGACGGCGATCCTCGTCGGCTGGGGCATGCAGCGCCGGCAGCGCGGCGGCGCCATCGTGCGCGCCCTCGACGCGCTGTGCGCGCTGTCGGGCAACCTGTTCCGCTCGGGCGGCGGCGTGTCGTTCTACTTCCGCCGCCGCAAGGCGTTCCAACCGTTTGGACCCAAGGTGACGCCGCCGCGCGTGGTGCGCGAACCGCTGCTCGGCCACGACCTGCTGGCCGCGCGCGATCCGCAGATCCGCTGCCTCTGGGTCACGGCCGGCAACCCGGTCGCCATGCTGCCCGACGCGACGACCGTGGCGCGGGCGATCGAACAGACCGAATTCGTCGTCGTCGCCGACTGCCTGCTGACCGACACCGCGCGCCGCGCCCACGTCGTGCTGCCGGTGCCGACCCTGCTGGAAGACAGCGACCTGCTCGGCGCGTACGGCCACCACTGGCTCGCCGAGTCGCGGCCGGTGGTGCCGATGCCGCCCGAGGTCCGGCACGAGGTGACGATCTTCCAGGACCTCGCCAAGCGCGTCGGCCTCGCCAGCTTCCCGCAGGACCCGATCGACCAACTCAAGCGGCACGCCCTCGCGTTCGTGGCCGGCCAGGGCGCTGGCCTGGAGTCGCTGCGCAAGCACGGCGCCGTGCGCAGCCCGGTTGCCGACGAACTGCTGTTCCCGCACGGACGGGTGCTGACCGCCACCGGCCGGGTGCAGTTGCTCGACCGCGCGCCGCCGCCGCCCGACCTGCCGGCACCCCCGGCGCGCGCCGGAGCGTCGGCGCCGCTGTGGCTGTTCTCCAACTCGACCGAGAAGAGCCAGGCCTCGCAGTGGGCCGGCAAGGGCCTCGGCGAACGCCTGTGGGTGGCCGTCCACCCCGACGCCGTGCCGGGCATCGCCGACGGCGCCCGGGTGCGCATCGAGAGCGTCGCCGGGTCGCTCGCGGCCGAGGTGAGGCACGATCCGGCGCAGCGCCGCGACGTCGCCATTGTGCCCAAGGGCGGCCACTTCGACCGCGGCCAGAGCGCCAACGCCATCATCCCGGCGGTCGCCACCGACCTCGGGCTCGGCGCGGCCTACCTCGACTGCCTCGTGCGCATCGTGCCGGAATGAGCGAGCCCCGCCGCATCACCGCCACGCACGTCTATTCCTACGTGAAGTGCCCGCACCTCGCGGCGCTCGACCTGCACCTGCCGCGCGCCGCCCGCCGCGCGCCGCACCCGTGGGAGGAGTTCGCCGCCCAGCGCGGCCGCGACCACGAGACCAACCTCGTCGCCACGATGGCCGTGCAGGCCCCGGCCTACCCCGACCGCGACTTCGCCGCCGGCGCGGCGGCCACCCTGGCCCTGCTCCGCGGCGGCGCGCCGCTGGTCCATCAGGCGGTGCTGCTGGCGGACGACCGGCTCGGCCTGCCGGACCTGCTGCGCCGGGTCCCCGGCGGCAGCGACCTCGGCGACTTCCACTACGAAGTGCTCGACGTGAAGTCGTCGGGCCGCATGCGCGGCGACCAGATCCTGCAGGTCGTCTTCTATGCGCAGCTGCTGGCGGCGGTGCAGGGCCGCCTGCCCGAGCACGGCGGCATCCTGCTGAAGGACGGCCGCGAGGAGCGCTTCCGCATCGCCGACTACGGCGCGGCCTGCGACGAGGTGGTCGCGGCGCTGCGACGGCTGCGCGGCGACCTGACGGCGTCGCGGCCGATGCTGCAGGCCGGCTGCGGCCACTGCTACCACGACCAGCGCTGCCTGCCCGAACTGGCGGCGCGCCGCGACCTGTCGCTGGTCGCCGGCATGACGCCCGGCGCGCGTGCGATCCTCGAAGGCGTCGGCTGCCGCACGGTCGAGGACCTCGCTGCCTTCCATCCCGACGGCCCGCGCGCGCGCGGCCACCTCGACACCGCGCTGGTCCGACGGCTGCGGCGCGCGGCCGAGGCGGCGTGCGCCGGCGCGCCGCTGCCCGAAGCCCGCCCGCGCTCGCCGTCCGAGCGCCTCGACCAGGGCGCGCTCGTGCACCTGCTGACCGACCCGTACGCCGACCGCGTGCTGGCGATCGGCGTGCTGCACCCGGCGACGGCCGACGGGCGCTTTGCCTGCGAGCTGCCCGCCAGCCGCGACGAGGAGTGGCCGGCGTTCGAACGGCTGGTCGGCGACCTGCCGGCCCGCGCGCCGCTGCTGCACTTCGGCCCGGCGCTGCCGCACTGGTGCGAGGAGCGCACCTACGCGCACGAAGCCGACCCCGCCGTCGAAGCGCGCTTCGTCGACCTGCACAAACGCCTGCGCGGCGCGGCGACCTACCCGCGGCCGGTGTTCGACCTCGCCGACCTCGTGCGCGTGGGTCTCGGCCGCGATCCGCTGCGCGCCGGCCACGCCGGTGCTGCGGGCATGTGGGCCAGCGAACCCGACGGTGCGGCGCGGCTGGCAGCGAAGCTGCGCGCCGACCTGGACGACCTGGCGGAACTCAAGGCGCGCCTGCTCGACACGCACGCCGCGCCGCCGCCACCGCCGACCGCGGCTGCGGCTGCGGCCGGCGCACCCGAACCGCCGGTTGCTGCCGACGAGTAGGCGCCACGCGCCACGCGCTGCACGACCGGCGGCGTGGGCAGCCACGACGCGGGCTTCCTGGCTGCCCGCGACCGCATCCCTGCCCCGTCGCCGCCGCCGCCCGTCCGGCGTACCGTGCCCCTCGTCACACCGGAGCAACCCCACCCGTTCCCATGCCATCCAAGGCCAAGACCGTCGCCGAGTACCTCGCGTCCCTGCCCGCCGACCGCCGCGAGGCGATCGCCGCCGTGCGCACCACGATCCTCGCCAACCTCGACCGCGGCATCGAGGAGGGCATGAGCTACGGCATGATCGGCTACCACGTGCCGCACGCCGTCTTCCCGGCCGGCTACCACTGCGACCCCAAGCAGCCGCTGCCGTACGCGGGCCTCGCGTCGCAGTCCGGCCACATGTCGCTGTACCTGATGGGCGTCTACTTCGACCCGGCCGACGCCACGTGGCTGGCCGACGCCTGGAAGAAGGCGGGCAAGAAGCTCGACATGGGCAAGTCGTGCATCCGCTTCAAGAAGCTCGCCGACGTGCCGCTCGACGTCGTCGGCGCGGCGATCCGGCGCATGCCGCTGGCGAAGTACGTCGGCATGTACGAGGCGCAGCTGGCGCAGATGGGCAAGGGCAAGGCCGCGAGCAAGAAGCCGGCGGCGAAGAAGGCCGCGGCCAAGGCGCCGGCCGCGAAGAAGGCGGCGGCGAAGGCGAAGAAGCCGGCCGCCAAGGCGAAGTAGCCCCCCGCAGGCAGGGCCCGCGGGCGCGCCGCCGCCGGTTCGTTCCCGGCGCGCAGGCCGGTCGGTGGCCGGGTCGCCGCGGGCTGCGCGCCGCAGGTCGCACGCGCGCGCGTCGCCCCGCACGCCGCAGGTCGCGCCCGCCTACGGCAGCCGCCGCAGGCGCAGGTTGCGGTACTCGACCTTGGCGCCTTCCGACTCCAGCGCCAGGAAGCCCGTCGCCGGCTCGCACTTGCTGCCGCCGGTGACCTCCTCGCCGTTGACCCACAGCCGGATCTCGCCGTTGACGGCGCGCACGTAGTAGTGGTTCCACTCGCCGGCCGGCTTGACCAGCCGCTGGCGCGGGAAGCTGCGCGAGCTCTTCGGGTTGCCGACGGTGTACGTCTCGCCGCCGGGCAGCGCGTACGTGAGCTGGGGATCGTGAGCGACCATCTTGGCGTTGCCCACGGGGAAGACGTCGCCGTGGCTGGTGAACCAGTCCGAGCGTTTGCCGTGCTGCTTCAGCCACTGGTCCTCCAGGCCGAGGTCGAGCACCTGCACCTCGATGCCGTGCCGCGGCAGCGTGCCCTTGGGCAGGTCGGTGAACGCCGCCTCGGGGCACCAGACGAACAGGCCCGAGTTGCCGGCGAAGACGTGGTGCTTCCACTCGACGACGAGTTCGAAGTTGGTGAGCGGCTCGCCCTTGAGGCGCGCGCCGCCGTTGGGCACGCCGGTGCAGACGATGACGCCGTCCTGTTCGCGCCACGTGTCGGCTTCGCCGTTGACGTTGTGGAAGTCGGCGAGCGTCAGGGCCTGCCAGCCAGGGCCGTCGCCGTCGACGAAGGCGCGCGGCAGCGGCGCAGTCAGCGACCACGCCAGCGTGCACGGCACGGCCGGGGCGGCGACGAAGGCGAGGACGAGCAGGGAAGCGGAGCGCGACGAAGCGGGCATCGGCGCAATGTAGGTCGCCGCGCGGCGGCGCGGCAATGCGGCAGCGTGTCAGCTTTGTGCGTTGGCGTGGGCCTGCCACGGTTTGCGCGGCGACTGCCGCACGGCCGGTGGACTTCGGCGCCAACGCCGGCTGCGGCCGCAGTCCCGCCGTCCGCGCCGCCTCAGACCGGCGCGCCGAGGCGCTGGAAGAACGTGCGCAGGCGCGCCGCGACCGGGCCGAAGGCGAGGTCGCGCGCCGCCTTGGCCTGCGACTGGGTGACTGCCGCCTGCCACGCGCCGTCGTCGCGCAGCAGCAGGCTGAGGTCGGCGTCGCCGAAGGCGATCTGGTCGATGGCGCCGTTGCCGCCCAGGCACGGCATGCGGCACAGCAGCGCGTCGCCGGCAACCTGCCCCGGCACGGCACTCTCATCGAGCTGGAAGACGACGCGGCAGGCGGCCATCGCGCGCAGGTACTCGGCGTACGGCCGCCGGCCGTCGAGCACGCGCAGGTTGGCGAGGCCGAGCGCGGCCAGCAGCTTGCGGCCGCGGCGGCCGTCGACGTTGCAGACGGTGATCGGTGCGCCCGTCGCGCCGGCGCGCAGCAGCGCCTCGGCGTGGCGGCGCGTCGGCACGTCCCATTCGCGCGTGCCGAGGAACACGCCCTGCCGCTGCGCCAGCGGCTGCGCGAAGTTCCAGCGCGGGTCGTCGATCGGGTACGGCGTCGGCACGAACTCGACGTGCTTGCAGCCGACCGCGCGGTACAGCTCGACCAGCTGCGGCGTGCTGCTCAATGCGCCGTCGGCGAGCGCGGCCGCACGCCGGAACTCGGCGAGGTTGGTCGGGTCGTCGAGCCGGCGCGCGACCTGGTGCAGGCCGCTCTCCTTCCACGAGATCGCAACCGTCTTGCCGGCGGCCTTCAGCGCCTCGATCGCCTTGCGCGCCGGGCGCACGGCGTTGGCGAGCAGCACGAGCACCGCGCGCGACTCCGGCGGCACGGACTTGGCGCGGCGGTGGAAGCCGCCGCGCGTGCATGCGGCGTAGGCGTGGTAGTTGATCGGCGCGTGCGCCCCTTCGCCCGGCGCCGACGCGCCGTCCGGGAAACGCTGCTCGCGGTCGTTGCCGCCTGCATTCAACACGGCGAGGTGCATGGGCGGGCGCTCAGCGCGCGGCGGCGGCGCCGGGCGCGGTCCGGCGGCAGAGGGTCAGTTCGCCGCTCTCGGCCTGCGTGAAGGGCTGACCGTGCATGGCGGCGTGGAAGACCGCGAAGCCGTCGCCGAACATCGAGTCGGCGTGCAGTTCGATGGCGATGGCGTCGACGCGGTCGAGCCACGCGCGGCAGGTCGGGCCGAACAGCGCCACCTCGGCGCCTTCGATGTCGCACTTGAGCAGCGAGACGCGGTCGATGCCGTGCTCGTCGAGCAGCTCGCGCAAGCCGACGCCGCGCAACGCGCCGGGGTCGCCAGCCGCGCATTCGACCACCTGCCGCGACCACTCCAGGTTGTCGCGGTACGGCGCGTCGGAGATGCGCAGGTGGCACGAATGCGACCACACGCCGGCGCGCACGCAGACGGCGCGGTCGCCGTACGGCGCGAGGTTGCGCTGCAGCGCGGCGAAGTTGTCCGGATCGGGCTCGACCGCGACCAGCCGGCAGCCGGGGTAACGGCTGAGGAACCACGCCGCGGCGTAGCCGACGTTGGCGCCGAGGTCGACGACGACCCGCACGTCGGCGAGGTCGCCCATCGGCGCGTACTCCTTCTTCTTGAAGATCTGTCGGAACACCGCGAGGTCGGACGTGCGCGGGCGCAGCCACAGCGGGTGCAGCACGTGCGGGGTCGCGCACGCGATCGGCGCCGGACCGCGGTGCAGTTGCCAGGCGCGGCCGACGCCGACCGTACGCGCATCGCGCCAGAAGCGGCGCAGCCGCCGCAGGGGACCGGGTTGCCGCGTCACGCCATCCGCCGTCTGCGCCATGGTTTGGGGACGATTCCACCGCCGACCGCAGCCTGCCGCCGCGGCACGCTCCGGCACACGCTGCCGAACACGCCGCGCCGGCCGCGCCGATCGCCGCTGCGATCCTAGCCCGGATGCGTCGGCAATGCTCCTGCGCCGTCGGCTACCCGACGCGCGGCCACGCCGCTACCGTCACGCCCCGAACGCACCACATGTCCCGCGCCCCGGCCGCCTCCGTCGTCGTCACGACGTACAACAACCCGCGCTACCTGGAACTCGTGCTGCTCGGGTACGCGCGTCAGGACCGCCGCGACTTCGAAGTGGTCGTCGCCGACGACGGCTCGCGCCCCGACACCAAGGCGCTGCTCGACCGCATGCGGCCGACGTTTCCGGTGCCGCTGGTGCACGCGTGGCAGGACGACATCGGCTTCCGGCAGGCGCGCGTGATGAACTGGGGCGCGCTGCACGCGCGCGCCGACCTGCTGGTCTTCACCGACGGCGACTGCGTGCCGCCGGCGGACTTCGTGTCGCGGCACCTCGCCGCCGCCGGACCGCGGCGGCTGGTCGTCGGCGGCTGCGTGCGGCTGACCGAGGCGCAGAGCGCGACGGTGACGCCGGACGAAGTGACGTCGGGACGCTTCGCGCGCTTCGTCACGCCGGGCGTGCGCGCGTCGATGTGGCTCTGGCACCTGAAGAACCTGTGGTACCTCGCCGTCGGCGACCGCCGTCGGCCGAAGATCCAGGGCCTGAACTTCTCGATCGACCGCGCCGCGTTCGAGGCGGTCAACGGCTTCGACCTGCGCTACGAGAACAACGCCCGCCAGGACTCCGACCTGCGCAACCGGCTGCGGCTCGGCCGCGGTCCCGCGCGCTGCATCTGGCACACGTGCATCGTCGTGCACCTGTGGCACCCGACGCACCGCGGCCGCCACGCCTGGACCGAGGCCGACGCATACTATGCGCGCAAGGACCTGCAGCCGTGGGCGGAGCGCGGCCTGCGGGAACTGGCGGCGGAGACGGGGCGCGCGCTGCGGCCGGCGGCCGAACCTGTCGGCGCGCCAGCCGGGTAGCGGCGTCCGGCGCCCTGTTCCCCCGCCGCCCGATCTGCGGTCGAATGCCCGCCATGCCGCTCCTGCGTCCGCTGCGCCGCTGCGCCGTCGTCTGCCTGTCGCTGTTCGCCGCGTGCGCCGTGCCAGCGCCCACGGGCCTGCGCACCAGCGCACCGCCGGAGTACGCGCGCACCGGCCAAGAACTGCTGCCGTACGAACGGCAGAACATCGCCTACCGCTGGCTCGACGTGATGCAGGAGGCGGCGGCGCGCGACGTCGACCTGCACGGCGCGCGGCCGACCGTCCTGAGCCGCCAGATGATGCTGTGGGCGGTGGCGATGTACGACGCGTGGGCTGCGTACGACGACACCGCGGTCAGCACGCGCATGGGCGGCTCGATGCGGCGGCCGGCGGCCGAGCGTACGCAGGCGAACAAGGAGCTCGCGATCAGCCACGCCAGCTACGTGGTCCTGTGCCACGCCTTCCCGGACCAGCAGGACTTCCTGCGCGCGGAGATGCGGCGGCTCGGCTTCGACCCCGACGAGACGTCCGGCGATCCGTCCGGTCCGGTCGCGATCGGCCGGCTCGCCGCCACCGCCGTCGTCAACTACCGCGCGCTGGACGGCAGCAACGCCCATGGCGCCGAACCGGGTGGCGAAGCCAAGCCGTACGCCGACTACACCGGCTACCAGCCCGTCAACGCCGTCGATCGCATCGTCGACCCGGACCGCTGGCAGCCGATCGAGTTCACGCGCCCAGACGGCACGAAGTTCACGCCGGGCTTCCTGACGCCGCACTGGTACCGCGTGCAGCCGTTCGCGCTGGAGTCGACGGCGCAGTTCCGCGCCGCGCCGCCGCCGACGACCAAGACCGACGACGCGCTGCTGCGCGCGCAGACCGACGCGGTGCTGGCGATGGGCGCCGGGCTGACGGACGAGGAGAAGGCGATCGTCGAGTTCATGCGCGACGGCCCGCGCTCGACCGGCCAGAGCGGCCACTGGCTGCGCTTCGCGCAGGACGTGTCGCGGCGCGACGGCCACGGCGTCGACCAGGACGTGCAGCTGTACTTCGTCGTCGCCTGCGTGGCGTTCGACGCCTTCCTTGCGTGTTGGGAGACCAAGCGCTTCTACGACACGTCGCGGCCGTGGACGCTCGTGCGCCACTACTACAAGGGCAAGACGGTCAAGGGCTGGGCCGGGCCGAAGGGCGGCTTCGTGGACGTGCCGGCCGAGCAGTGGCACCCGTACTCGCCGTACGTGTTCATCACGCCGCCGTTCCCCGGCTACACGAGCGGGCACGCGACCGTCAGCGGCGCGTGCGCCAAGGCGCTGGAACTGTTCACCGGCAGCGACGTGTACGGCGCCAAGGAGGTGCGGCGCTGCTGCATCCTGACCGAGGAGGACGCGGGGCCGACCGCGACGCTCGACCTGCCGACGTTCTCGGCGACGGCCGAGATGGCGGCGCGCTCGCGCGCGCTCGGCGGCTACCACATCCCGCTCGACAACGACGTCGGCCTGCGCATCGGCCGCGAACTGGCGGCGTGGTCGTGGCCGAAGTACCGCGCCTACTTCGACGGCACGGCGACCGTGCGGCCGTAGCCGCGCCGCGTCACGTCGCCGGCGGCGTCGCCGGCCCCGCGGTCCACGCCCGCATGCGACGGTCTAGGAAGAACGGCCAGACCGGCACCAGCGATGCGACGAAGACCAGCAGCGCGCGGCCGACCGGCCAGCGCGCCTCGAACACCGCGCGCGCCAGCAGCCACACGAGCAGCAGGAACAGCACGCCGTGGCCCATGCCGAGCACCTTCACGGCGCGCGGGTCGCCGGCGAGGTACTTGAGCGGCATCGCGACGCCGAGCAGCAGCACGTAGGAGACGGCTTCGATCAGCGCGATCCAGCGCAGTTGCACGAGCGGGCCGGGCATGGCCGCCATCGTGCTGCCGACGGCGTCGCGCCGCAACGCGGCGGCGCCGCGGTCACCTCACGACGACGTCGCCGAGGTCATCGGCGGCCGCTTCGTGTTCGTCGGAACTGCGCTTGCCGGCCGTGAAGCGGCCGCGCAGCTGCACACGGTCGGACGGCAGGAACGGCGCCAACAGCACACCGGCATCGTCGCTCTTGGCGCGCATCAGCAGCGTGTTGTTCCAGTGCTGCGCAAGGTCCCAACGGATCTCCTGCATGGCCTGCTCGACTTCGGCATCGACGCGCGCAGGCGTGAAGCTGGTCTTCTGCACGATGAACCGCGCGCCGGACACCGGCTTGCCGTCGCCATCGACGATGCGCGCGCGCATCCTGGGGAACGGCGCGACCGGCAGCGCGACCTCGGCGGCATGCCCGGCGTAGAACGACGTCATCACGAAGCCGTCCTGCGTGCACGCGACCGCGATCCAGTCGCCAGGAGCCACGCGCACGGCGAGTCGACCCGCGGCGTCGGGCGCCATCACCGCCGCGTCGTCCACGCTGACGTCGTCGCTCACAGGCACGACCAGGACCTGCGCGCCGCGGCCGGGACCGCCGGACTCGTCGCGCACCGCGAACGAGACCGTCGCGAACGTGGCAAGGTCGATGACGACCTCCGCGTC
The DNA here is from genome assembly GCA_020247305.1 of Phycisphaerales bacterium. Lineage (GTDB taxonomy): Bacteria > Planctomycetota > UBA1135 > UBA1135 > UBA2386 > UBA2386. Next base: position 16,312 of record JADCJE010000001.1, read on the forward strand.
CTTCGCCACCGGGTCGCGGAGGATCGGCGCGAGCAGCACGGGCCGCGCCGGAAACGGCAACTGGCCGTCGCTGCTTCCCAACGCGCCCTCCAGTTCGAGACGCAATGTCGTCCGTTCACCGAAGGGCGGCGGCGACGGCAGCGCGACGCGGCCATCGGCGTCGGTCTGGGCACGCCGCGAGTCCGCCCATTCCCGCGACCAGCCCTGGCCGGACTCGATGTCGACGGCGCTGCGCAGCGTCACCGCGACGCCTGCGAGCGGGCGCGGTCCGTCGACGACGCGCACACGCAGCGGCGACGCCTGGCGCAGCGTGAACGTCAGCGCTTTGCACTCCTCGCCGTCGACCGCCTTGCCGTCGTCGTAGACCCCCGCATAGTCGGCGCCGCCGTAGCTCGGCGCGCGATCCGGGGCCAAGGCGCACAGCCGCAGGTCGTCGCCGAACGACCGGTCGCCCTTCAACGGCGTGCCGCGGCTGGCGAACAGCGCCTTCAGCACGCCGTCGGCGCCGGTGACGCCGAGTTCGAGCGGTCCCGCCGTCGGCTCGGGCGACGACTTGAGCTGCAGCGCCTTCGTCATCGGGCCGACCCACATGCCGTCGCCCCTCGGCAGCTGCACGATGCGCGCGCCGGCGATCGGCTGGCCCTTCTCGTCGACGACCTTGAGCGGGATCTCGAACGGCGGCGGCACGCGCAGGCGCTCGTTCGCGCGCGCCGCGATGCGGTTGCCGAAGACGAAGCGGCCGTCGCGGTCGAACAGCGCGGCGTCGGCGCCGTCGCGCGGCCGCGTCCCGATCGACGCCGCGTGACCGCCCGCCTTCGCCGCGACCGGCGCGTCGGCCGTGCGTCCGGCGACCGTCGTGCGCACCGAGAACGGCGCGCGCGCCTGCCACGCATCGAGGCCGGCGACCTCGATCGAGCCGACGCCGCCCTTCCAGCGCACGGCGAGCGAAGCCGGCTGGCCGACGACGAGCGCCGCGACCTCGCTCACCATCTGCACGCCGTCGGCGTCCGCGGGGCCGGCGGCCCACGCTTCGTAGCGCGTGCACGGCAACGCCTGCACGCGGAAGCGCCCGCGTTCGTCGGTCGTCGCATCGAGCGCGTCGAGCGGCGGGGCGCCGTCGCGGCCAGGCACGGTCAACTGCACGACCGCGCCGGCGACCGGATTGCCGGCGGCGTCGACGACTGCGCCGACCAGCGGCTTGCGGGCCTGCGCGGACAGCGGTGCGAGCGCGAACAGCAACGACGACGCCACGACGACGACTCTGCCCATGGCGTGATCTTCCGTCGCGGCAGCCTGCGCGCCAAGCGGGTACGCCCGGATGCCCGGCGGGCCCGCCACGCTTGCCGATCGCCGCCGACGTCCTACATCCATCACATGAGCCTGCTGCGCTCGTTCTCCGACGAGATCGCCGCCGTCGTCGCGCGCGTGCGGCCGGCGGTGCTGCACCTGCGCACGCACGGACGCGGCCGCAGCGGCACGGGCTCGGGCTTCGTCTGCGGGCCCGACGGGCTGGCGCTGACCAACTGCCACGTCGTCGACGGCGCGCACAGCGTCGAGGCGACCTTCCACGACGGCCGCACGACGCGCGCGCAGGTGCTCGGCGTCGATCCGGCGACCGACCTCGCCGTGCTGCGCGTGCCGGACGCCGGCGTCGAACCGCTGCCGCTCGCCGACTCCAACGCGCTGCGCGTCGGCGACTTCGCGCTGGCGGTCGGCTGCCCGCACGGCCTCGCGCACTCGGTGACCGCGGGCATCCTCAGCGGGCTCGGCCGCGCGCTGCCGGGACCTGGCGGCCAGACCATCGAGGACGTCATCCAGACCGACGCGCCGCTCAACCCGGGCAACTCCGGCGGGCCGCTGCTCGACGTCGACGGCCGCGTGATCGGCATCGCCACGGCGATCCTGCCGATGGCGCAGGGCCTGTGCTTCGCGGTGCCGGCGTCGACTGCCGGCGCCGTGCTGCCCGAGCTGCGCGACTTCGGCCGGGTCGTGCGCGGGTGGCTCGGCGTCGCCGTGCAGGTCGTCGAACTCGCGCCCGCTGTCGCGCGCCGGCTCGGCCTGCCGGCGACGCGCGCGCTCGGCGTGTTCGAGGTGACGAAGGGCTCGCCGGCCGAACGCGCCGGCGTGTAGCCAGGCGACCTGCTGCTGGCGCTTGAGGATCGCGCGATCCGCGGCGCCGGCGACCTGATCGCGTCGCTGCCGCGCGCGGCGATCGGCCAGCCGCAGCGCCTGCGGCTGCTGCGCGGCAACGAGATCGTGCTGCGCGCGGTCACGCCCGAGCGGCCGCCGGCGGCGGCGGCCTGACGGCAGGCCACGGTCGGCGCCGCTACGAGAAACGCCGTCGGGGGCGTTGGCGGCCGAGCGCGCTGCGCATCCGCCGCTTCGCCGGGCCGGTCGCGCGCGTCACTTGCCGCGACCGGTCTTCGCCAGCACGCCTTCGAGCCAGCGCTGCCACAGGCCCTCCCACTCGGTGAAGCTGCCGGTCAGCCGGAAGGTGTCGATCTTCTCGCCCGTGCGCGGGTCGACGACCACGAAGTACGGGTTGGCCTTGCTGCCGGCGATCTCCGCCTGCGCCTTGCGGTTCGTCGTGAACTGCTCGTCGGTCAACGTGTTCTTCGTGTCGGTGTGCTGCCTGCTCTCCACCACGAACTTCTGCATGAGTCCGGCGACCGCCGGGCTCGGGAAGACCTTGTCTTCCATGATGCGGCACGTCGCTCAATTGAAGCCGGTGAAGTTGTAGAGCAGCAGCTTGTCGTCGGCCTTGGCGACCTCGATCGCGCGCGCCATGTCGTCGTAGACGATGACGTGGTCGCCGAGGCGCTTCTTGCCGCCCTTGCCGTCGGCCTTCGACACCAGCGAGTTGCTGTAGCCGGGGATGAAGCCGGTCATCACCGCGTCGAGCTTGTTGCCGAGCGCGCCGAACAGGAAGTACGTCGCCAGCAGCGTGACGAACATGCCCGCCGCCATGCGGCCGCCGGCGACGCCCTCGTTGGGGCCGCTGCCGGCCTTGCGCAGGACGCCGAACAGGAACAGCGCCCAGAGGCCGAAGATCGCCGTCCACAGCAGCAGGAACAGCTCGCGCGGCAGCGCCTGCCAGCCGAACGCGAAGTCGACCATCGACACGAACTTGAGCGCCGCGGCCAGCTCGACGAAGCCGAGCGAGACCTTGAGCGTCTCCATCCACTCGCCCGACCGCGGCATCGCCTTCACCTTGGTCGGCGCGAGCGACAACAGCACGAACGGCAGCGCCATCGTCGCGCCGAAGATCGCCATGCCGATCGCGACGCGGCCCGTGCCGAACTGCGCGACGTTGGCCAGCAGCGAACCGACGATCGGCGCCGTGCAGGTGAACGAGGTGATCACCAGCGTCGCGCCCATGCAGAACACGCCGAGGTAGCCGCCGGTCGCGGTGGCCTTGCCGGCCGCCTGCTGCAGCGCCTGCGGCGGCTCCAGGTTGATCCAGCCGAACAGCACGAAGGCGAAGAACACGAACATCGCGCCGATGACGGCGTTGGTCAGCCAGTGGTTGACGACGTCGATGATGACCGTCGACAGCAGCGCGCCGACCAGCGTGAACATCAGCACGATGCCGAAGCCGTAGACCAGCGCGAGCGGCAGCACCTTGCCGCCCCGCTTCTCCGCCTGCTTGGTGAAGAAGCTGAACGTGATCGGGATCATCGGGTACGTGCACGGCATGGCGAGGGCGAACAGGCCGCCGCCGATGCACGCGAGGATCAGCGCCCACCACGAACTGCCGAACGGGTTGTCGTCGGCGGCCGGCGCCGCCTTCGGCAGGCTGCCGCCCGCCGCCGGTCCGGTCTTCGTCGGCGCCGCCGCCGCGCCGCTGCGCTCGGGCCGCGCCGCGCCGGCCTCGACGACGAGCTTCGCCTCGAAGCCGACCTCGGCGGGCTCCAGGCAGCCGGTCTCGTTGCAGATCTGGTAGGTGAAGCCGGCGTCGACGCCGAGTTCGCCGGGCTTGGCGTCGGCGGGCACGCGCACGACCTGCTTGACCTCGAAGCCCTGCGGCAGCGGATGGTTGACGACGCCGGCGCGCTCCTTCTTCTCGCCGGGCGGGATCTGCGGCGCGCCCTCGGGCGCGAGGCTGCCCCAGTCGCTGGTCTTGCTCAGGCCGACCGGGATCTGCTCGGTCTCCAGCGCGCCGTAGGCGTGGTACTCGGGGTCGAGCACCGCGACCTTGAGCACCAGCGTCGCCGTCTCGCCGGCGCGCGCCGTGGCGGGCTCGAAGCGCGGCAGCACTTCGATCTTGCCGTCGTCCGAGCGGAACGACGGCGCGGCCTTGGGGTCCTGCGCGCCGCCGGCGGGAGCCGCCTTCGGCGCGACCGGCGCGTCGACGACCAACCGTGCGCTGAACTTCGCCTCGTCCGGCGGCAGGCACATCGACTCGTCGCACAGCTGGAAGTCGAACGCGCCGGCGACCTCGACCGTGCCGCCCGCCATGCCGGTGGGCACCTTGAGCGGCTGCTTGACGGTGAAGACGTTGGGCAGCGGGAACTGTCGCAGGTCGCCCTTCAGCTCCATGTTGCCGGGGGGGATCTGCGGCTCGCCTGCGCGCTCCAGGCCGCCGAGCTGCAGCTTGTCGGCGGCGAGCGCCACCGGGATGTTGGTCTGCTCCAGCGCGCCGTAGGCGTGCCAGCCGGCGGTGACGGTGGCCTTGAGCACGAGCGTGACCGCGTCGCCGGGCTTGGCGGTCGCGGGCTCGATGGCCGCGGTCAGCGTGAGCGTGCCATCCTGCGCGCACAGCGACGAGGCCAGCGCGAGCAGGACGGACAGGAACGGCAGCCAGGGGAGGCGGGCGTGCATCGGGGCGCGGATCTTACGTGCGGCCGCCACATGGCGACCGTGCGAAGTCGCGCCCGACGCAAGGTGCGGGCGATTGCTCCGCGATGGCCGACGGCGGGCGGGCCGGCGGCGGGCCGAGGGGGCTTCGGACCGCCGCGCCGCCGCGTCACGCGGCCGCGTCGCTCACAGGCCGAACAGGCCGAGCGTGACGGTGACGCCGTTCGACGTCAGCAGGCCGAGCGCGTTGGCCGCGCCATCGAGCCAGATCGACTGGCTGGCGACCACGAAGCCGGCGAGGGCCGGATTGTTCGGCAGCGGCAGCGTGACGTTGAGCGGCGGCAGGCCGGGCACGTTCGAGATCAGGTTGCCGACGCCGGCGTTGATGTCGACGTGCGCCGAGCAGCCCGGCGCGCCGAGGATGCCGAGGTCGATGCCCGGGCCCGGCAGCGGCACGACGCTCAGGTAGTTGACGCCGATGCCGACGTTCGTCGTGTTGGTGGTGACGAAGTCGATCGTGCTGCCGAGCACCGGAGCGGCCGTCGCCGCGACCTTGAGGCCGAGGGTCTCGGCGGCGGGCAGCAGCAGCGCGGTCACGGTGGTGACGTCGGTCGGGCCGAGGTTGGGCGACGCGCCGCCCGGCGACCAGCCGACGATCGTGTCGTCGTACGACTGGCTGCCGCCGATCGTCGTCATCGCCTGGTAGACGTAGTTGACGTTGCCGGTGTTGAGGTCGAACTGCGCCTGGAAGCGGCACGCGTTCGCCGTCTGCGCGGCCGCGGTGCCCGGCAGGCTCTCGACGTTGTCCCACGTGACGTAGCACACGTTGTTGACGACCTCCCACTTGATGAGGCCGCTGTTGAGCTCGGTGGTGTTGAAGTTGTGCCAGCACACCGCCCAGATCGGGTTGATCGCGTTCAGGAAGCCGTCGACGTAGGGCATGAAGTTGTAGCTGATGCCCGGGAACGGCAGGTTCGAGGCGGTCGAGATGTGGCCGTCGGTGTTGACGACCAGCTGCGACGTCGTGCCGCCCGGGTAGCTCAGCGGGCTCGGCAGCGGGATGATGGCTTCGCCGTTGTTGCTCGCCGGCAGCGCCGTCGCGGTCGCACTCGGCGGCACGTAGGGCGAGGAGCCCTGCGCGAGCACGTAGCCGGCGCCGGTGTTGACCAGCGACAGGTTGCGGTTGGTCAGGGCCGCCGACATCGCCGCGTTGGTGTTCCAACTCTGGTAGAAGCTGCCCGAGACGTTGTTGCAGCCCGTGCCGACCGACGTGCGCGTCGCGCACGCGCTGGTGACGAGGCCCGGCGCGTAGAAGATCGTGCCGTTGAAGTGGAACGTGTTCGTGCCGTAGGCCGATGGCGCGGTCGTGAACGCCTGCGCGCTGACGGCGCCGACAGTCACGCTGAGGTCGGCGTTGCTGATCGTCTGCGGCCCGAGGTTGCTGAACAGGTTGTTGGCGTTGCGCACGACGATGGCGACGCCGAACGTGCCCGGATTGAGCTGGACGCCGGCGCCGAAGCAGACGTTCGGCGTCGTCGGCGCGACGGTGATCGACGACGTGGCGGTGGCGCGCAGCGTCCAGTTGGCGAGCAGCGTCTCGCTGTTCACGTACGTCGTGAGGCCGGTGTTCGTCGTGTAGAAGTCGACGGTGATCGACTGCCCGACCGGCGTGTAGCTCGGGAAGCTCAGCCCCTGGATCGTGATCGGGTTGGTCACCGTCATGTCCATGAAGAAGCCGACCGGATTGGCCGACGGTGCTGGCACCCAGAGGTACTGCAGCGCACCGGGGCCGGGGTTGATCTGGAGGAAGGACTGCGCCGCCGCGACTGCGGCGAACGCGAACGAGGCGAGTGCGACTCGAATGAGCATGGTTGCACCAGGGGACAAACGAAACCGGCCGGGGCATGATGATCCGGTCGGAGGGACTGCTGATGAGACCCCGAGTCCGACGTCGGGAAAAGCCCCCGACTCGCCTTGGGTGCGTCCGCCGGCGCCCGTCGTTGCCGGCACCGGGGCTGCCGACGGCGCTGCACGCGACCTCGAACGCGGGGCGGCAGAGTGTCGCAAGTCGTTTTCAGGCAAGGCTCTGCGCCCCGGCGCTGGCCGGCCGAAGGCACCAGCCACGGGTTCGACGAGCGACCCCGAGATGTCGCGACACCGTGCGCGCTGGAACGCACGGGCAGCGGCGTGCGGCAGACCGCCAGAGGCCATCGGAGCGGCGGAGCACCCGGCGCGTGGATTCGCCGTCGGGGCGAAGCCCTTGGCCGCAGGCGACCAGTGGCTGCGTCGAGGATCGGCGGCGAACTCCTGGGCGCGACGACGCGCGCCGGCCGCGCGGCCCGCCGTGACGCCGACTCCTAGAACCGCAATCCGCCGCCGATCATCGGGCCCTGGATCGCGAACTTGGCGTCGATGTAGTCCTCGTCGAGCTTGGCCTTCGCGTCGAGGACCGTGTAGCGGTAGCCGAGGAAGAGGTGCCAGCGCGCCGACAGTTGGTACGACGCCATGGCCTCGAACTCGACGAGGCGCGCTTCGTAGTCGCCGACGTCGGCCGACATGTAGCCGAGTTCGGCCATCAGCCGCAGCCGCTGCTTGTGCACGTACTCGGTGCGCACGACGCCGAACGGGATCGGCGCGCTCAGGTCCGCGGTCTGCACCTCGGTTGGATTGAGCTGGTTGACGAGGCGCAGCTTCATGTCCAGGTAGTCCACGCCGAAGCCCGGCGCGATCGACACCGGACCGACGGGGATGCCGAACACGTAGGTCGCCTTGACGTCGAGCACCTCGAAGTCGCTGCGCACCGGCGTGCCGTTGGTCAGGCCGCCGAAGCCTTCCTGCAGTTCGCCCTCGCCCGAGGTCGCGAACCGGAAGCTGGAGATCGTCAGCACCGGCACGCCGACGTCGACCGAAACGCTGCCGAACGGAGCCACCTCGGTGTTGCCGACGCCGAAGGCGCTGTCGATGTCCTGGATGACCGGCGGGAACGTCGACGCGCCGCCGACGGAGTTGCCTTCGTAGTAGCCGATGTCGCCGGACGCCGAGAGCAGCGCCGGGCCGGCGTTCGCCGTGACCTGGATCTGGTAGCAGGACGGCAGCGTCAGCGTCGCTGCCGCCAGCGCAACCGTCAGGGATCGAGGCGCGCGCTTCATGGTCGTGGGGGCGCTATCGGCGGAGCGCGCCCCGGACATGAACTGCCGATGGCGTCGGCAGTAGGCCGCCGCAGCGTCCGGCGCCGCCGTAGGCGCAGGGCAGGCAGGGCAGGGACGCGCAAACGGCGCCACCAACGCTCGCGGGCGGCCACCGCCGCCCGCGCAGGTCATCGACCGCGACCGCCGCCCGACCGGGCGGCGAACTTGGTGCGTCAACCGTAGGGTTTGGTCGTCTGCATCCCCGGCTTGTCGCCGGCGAGCAGCGCCGTGACCGCGTCGTGCAGGTAGCGCGTCGGCGACGGCTTCTTGCCCTGGCCGTCGTCGTCGAGCGCACCCTGGTACTGCAGCACGAGCTCCTTGTCGAAGACGAAGCAGTGCGGCGTCGTCTTGGCGTCGAGCAGCTTGCCGAACACCGCGTCGTGGTCGACCAGGATCGGGTGGTTCGCCTTGCTCTCGGCGGCCTTCGCGCGCAGCTTCGGGTACGGCCTCTTGTCGGCGTCCTTCTCGTCGAACGCCTCCTGCGTCGGCGGCTCGCCGATCTCATTGGCGTTGGCGGCGATGCCGAGCACGACGACGTCCTTGCCGGCGAACTCGTCGGCGAGCGCGTTGAGCTTGGGTTCGGCCAGCACTTCCCACGGACACGTCGACGACCAGAAGTGCAGCACGACGACCTTGCCCTTGAGGTCGTCGAACGGCTGGACCTTGCCGTCGAGGCCGCGCAGCGACATGCCCTTGGGCAGCCGGTCGCCGATGGCGAGGACCTTGGGCGCCTCGGCCTTGGGACTCTCGGTCTTGGGCGCGTCCGGCTTGGGCGTGGGTTTGGGCGCAGGGTCCTGCCCCGAAACGATGGCGCTCAGCGCCAGCATCGCGAACAGGCTCGTGGTCTTCGGCATGGCGTCCTCGTGGGTTGGCAGCTGGGGCAATCGTGCAGGGCGCGCCGGTTACGGACAACCATGGCCCCCCCCCACTGTCCAAGGACGCCAGACGACCGTTCGCACGGTCGCGGCGAACCGAGCGGGGGCGGCAGCCCAGCCCGCGCCTCAGCGCCGCAGTTCGTCGACCACCGGCGCCATCGCCTCCGCCCACGTTCGGTACGCCGCCGGCGACAGGTGCAGCAGGTCCGGCATCGTCTCCTTGCTGAGCGTGCCGTCCGCCTGCAGGAACCGCGGCGCGAGGTCGAGGCGGCGCACCATCGCGTCGCCGGCGAAGGCGGTGGCGGCGAGGTCGCTGGCCGCCGCGTTCTTCTGCCGCTGCGGGTTGGGCTTCTCGCCGCGCGGGAACACGTCGAGCAGCAGCACCTTGGCCTGCGGCAGGCCGGCGCGCAGGCGCTGCACAACCGCCGCGATGCCGGCGCCGATCTCCTCGGCGGTGTTGTCGCTGCCGTTGCTGTTGTTGGTGCCGATCATCACGACGCAGACCTTGACCGCGTTGTGCGGGCCGGCGAGCGCTGCCAGCGCGCCGTGATCGAGGCGCCACAGCACGTGCTGCGTGCGGTCGCCGCCGACGCCGAGGTTGAGCGTCTTGCGCGGCTCCCAGTGCGAGGCCCACTGCTCCTTGCCGGCGCCGTTCCAGCCCTGCGTGATCGAGTCGCCGACGAACACGACCTCGTAGCCGCCCTTCTGCGCCTTGGCGAGGTCGTCGGCCATGCGCTTCTGCCAGCCCTCCGTCAGCCGCGGTGCTGGCGTGATCGCGTCGCTCGGCCGCGCGAACGTCGGCGCCGGGCCCTTGGCGCGCGCGTCGAGCTCGGCGAGCGTCAGCCGCACCGAGCGGACGTACGGCTGCTGGCTCGGATCCCAGTGGCCGTACGTCGTCGTCACGATCGTGCCGTCGGCGAAGACCTCGACGCCGGGATACGCGCAGTCCGTGCCCTTCCAGTTGCGCGACAGGCGCACGCGGTACTGGCCGTCGCGCCGCTGCACGACGTCGTCGAACGTGCCGACCCACGCGACCCAGTCGCCGCGCGTCGGGCTGTCCTTCGCCATGTCGCGGAACGACACGAACAGGCGGCCGTCCGGCGCGTACACGCCGACGTGGCGGTCGCCGGTCAGCGACAGCGGCAACGGGATCGGCTCCGACCACGTGCGGCCTTCGTCGTCGGACAGGCTGAGGTGGCTGTTCTGCTTGCGCTGGTTCTCGCGCAGCAGCATCGCGAGACGCTTGCCATCAGGCGAACGGATCACGCCCGGCTCGCAGAGGTCCTTGTCCTTGCCGGTCCACACGACCGTCGGCGCCGCCCACGTCACGCCGCCGTCCTGCGAGATCGTCTGGTAGACGGTGAACGGCGCGCGCTTGCCGTCCTTGCGGAAGAATCGGCCGTCGTCGTGGAACCACGCCGCGTGGCTGCCGTCGCGCAGCGGCAGCACGCTCGCCATCGCGACGATGCCGCCGAAGTCGCCGATCGGCTCGAGCGGCGTCCACGTCGCGCCGTCGTCATTCGAGAGCGCGCGGCGGATCGGATGCAGGCCCGAGAACAGCACGAGTCGCGCCTTGCCCTGCCTGTCGACCAGCCGGTGGATAGTCGGCGTCTCCTGGCTGGTCGCCCAGTTCTCCGGCACCGCCAGCGGCGCGCTCCACGTCCGGCCGGCGTCCGTGCTGCGCTGCAGCACGATCGGGCCCTTGCCGTGGCCTTCGGGGTGCACGCACAGCATCGTCGCGCCGTCGGGCAGCAGCACCGTCGTCGGGTGGCCGAGGTACTTCGCCGGATCCTTGCGCACGGTGACCTGCCGCGCGGCGTCGCCGTCGAGGTCGAGCCAGCGCAGGCCCACCGGCTCCTGGGCGGCGAGCGACGCCGGGCAGACGAACGCCGCAAACGCGGTGGCGAGACACGAGAGGAGACGCATGCGCTTCTCGTAGCCGCGCCCGCGACGAGGACAAGCGGCCGTTCGTCGCAGGTTGGTCAGGCGCAGCCGCCGCGCCGCCGGGTCGTGCGCGCGGCCCGCAACGGCGGCCGTCAGCGCACGAGACCGCCGACCGGCGGCGCCACGTCGAGCGGCCACGTCCAACCCGACCAGCCGTGCAGCCAAACCGGCAGGCCGACGAACACCGGGTTGTTGGGGATCGCGAACGCGAGCGGCAACTGGCCGGCGACGTCGGTCAACCCGAACGCCACTTCGAACGAAGCGCCGAGCGGCGCGCCCCACGGCTGCGCCGTGAACGGCAGCGGCACGGACGCAACCGCATGGCTGAGGTGCACGCCGACCGGGACCAGCGGGCTGCCCCTGTACGAGACGGCGAACGGCGCGCCGCGGACCACCGGTCCGGATCGCTGCGCGCCGAGCGCGCTCGCCGCCGCGGTCGGCAGGCACGCCGTGCTGTTCGACGCGATGCGGGCGATGCGCACCGTGCCGCCGCCGGCGATGGCACAGGCTGCGCCGAGGCCGAAGCCCGTCTGGATGCTGCAATCGACCGCGAAGAGTTCGCCCGCGGCCGCGACGTCGATGCCCGCTCCGGCCGACTGCGTGCTGCTCGATCCGCCGGTGAAGGCGCAGTCGCTCGCATGCATCCGACCCGCGAGCCAGACGGCGGGCGACGTGAAGCCGAGCACCCATGGGCCCGCGACGCTGCATTGGACCGCCGTGGCGAACCCCTCGACGCGCAGCATCGGCCCCTGCGTCGTCACGTTCTGCAGGTGCACGACGGCGCCCGGCCCGATGCGCAGGCTGCCCTTCGCGTTGGCCTGCTGGCTGGTCAGCGTGCAGGCCTCCATCACCGCGTCGGACAGCAGCGCGACCTGCGGGTTCCAATTGGCCGTCAAGGACGCGGCCGGGAACGAGAACGTCAAGCCGACGACGTGGATCGTCTGACCCGCCGGCGCCGCGAACTGCATCGGCGTTCCGGCTCCGGGCGGGAACGGATTGGCGGCGAGGTCGATGACGACCGTGCCGGACGACGCGGCGCGCAGCGTGACGCCGACACTGCAGTCGAACGCCGGGTAGACGCCCGGCAGGATGTCGACGATCGCGCCGGGAACCGCGGCAGCGAGCGCCGCCGGGATCGTCGGGAAGCCGCCGGGGCCGACCGTCAGCACGGTCTGGGCGGGAAGGGCAAGGACGACGACGGCGCCGACGGCGATTGCGGATCCACGCGACGACATGACGCTCTCCGTGGCAGGACTTGGGCAGCACGCCGAAGCGGCGGACTGGCGTGCGCAGCCTACCCGCTGACACGTCGCGTGTGCATCGGCGCGCCATGCACGCGTTCGGACGCGCAGCGGTTGCCGCGCGCTACAGCCAGTGCCGCAGCAGCCGCGCGCCGGCGGCGAGCACGTCGTCCGGGCCGCGGTCCAACGCGCGCCAGATGCGCAGCGCGCTGCCGAAGGCCGGATCCATGCGCGAGAACGCCTCGACGACGAGCCAGCCGCGGTAGTCGATGCCGCGCAGCGCGGCGGCGACCTTGCCGAAGTCGACCTGCCCTGCGCCCGGCGTGCCGCGGTGGTTCTCACTGAGCTGCACGTGGCCGAGCGCGCCGCCCATCGCCGCGATCGCCGCGCCGAGGTCGGCCTCCTCGATGTGCGCGTGGTGCGTGTCGAGCGCGCCGGTGACGGCCGGGTGGCCGATGTCGCGCACGAGCGACGCGCAGTCGGCGGCGGTGTTGAGGAAGTAGCACTCGAAGCGGTTGAGCGGCTCCAGCGCGAGCGTGACGCCGCACTTGCTCGCGTGGTCGCCGGCCTGCCGCAGCACGTCGATGCAACGCGCGCGTTCGTCGGCGTTCGGCGGCGCTTCGGTCCACACGCCGTACGCCGAGTGCATGGGCCCGGCGACCATCGGGCTGCCGAGCGCGGCCGCGGTCTCGGCGAGCTTGCCGAGGTGCGCGACGGCCGCGCGCCGTTCGGCGGCGTCGGCCGACAACGGATTGGCGCCGGGCACGGCGAAGCCGACGGCGAGCGCCTGCAGCCCCGACGCCGCGAGCGCCTTCCTCGCCGCGTCGACCTGCGCACGCTCGGCGCCGACGATCGGCAGCTCCGCGGCGCCGTAGCCGTGGAACGCCAGCCGGTCGAACCAGCGGAACAGCGCCGGATCGAGCCGCGGGCCGAAGTACAGGAAGCTGAAGCCGAGCTTGGGCGCGCCGAGGTCCATCGCATTCACCCCGAGAACGACCACGTCGGCAGGTCCTTGCGCACGCCGCCCTGCATCGCCGACTCGTGCGCGAGGATGCCGACGCACGTCCAGTTGGCGCTCTGGCGCGCGTTCGGCCACGGGTCGCGCTCCTCGGCGAGCGCCATCAGCCACTCGTGCGCGAGGTGCGGATGGCTGCCGCCGTGGCCGCCGCCCTGCGTGAACGACAGGTGCTCGTTGCTGGCGAGGTCGTAGACGCCCTTGGTCGTGAACTTGCGGATGCCGTCGGGCAGCAGATGCGCGAAGTCCGGCACGTCGACGAGCTGCGGGATCTGGTGCTCGGGGCGCTTGGCCGTGTGCAGCACCGCCTTCTCGCCCTCGACCAGCGGCCACTCGAACGCCTTCTTGTCGCCGTACACGTCGATGCTCTCGCGGTACTGGCGCGCGACGTCGAACAGCGAGCGGATGATGCGCGCCGACAGGTCGCTGTGGCGCAGCTTGACGTGCGCGGTCTCGACGGCGAACGGCGACCCGTAGATGCCGGCCATCTCGTTGCGGATCGTGCCGCTGCCGAAGCACGAGACGTACTCGGCGTCCTTGCGCGGCAGGCCGAGCACGGGGCCTGTGCAGTGCGTCGCGTAGTACATCGGCGGGAGGCCCGGCCAGTAGCCCGGCCAGCCGTCCATGTCCTGCTGGTGGCTCGCCTGCAGGAACTGCAGCTTGCCGAGTTCGCCCTTCTGCAGCAGCTCCCGCAGGAACAGGAACTCGCGCGAGTACACGACGGTCTCCATCATCATGTACTTGCGGCCGGTGCGCTCGGTCGCCTCGACGATGCGGCGGCAGTCCTCGACGCTCGTCGCCATCGGCACGGTGCACGCGACGTGCTTGCCGGCCTCCAGCGCCTGCAGCGTCATGCGCGCGTGGTCGGGGATCGGCGTGTTGATGTGGACGAAGTCGACGTCCTGGTCGCGCAGCAGGTCGGCGTAGTTCGTGTAGCGCTTCTGCACGCCGAACGCCTTGCCGACCGCGTCCAGGCGCTTTTGGTCGCGCTGGCAGATGGCGTACATCTCCGCGTACGGGTGGTTCTGGTAGATCGGGATGAACTCGGCGCCGAAGCCGAGGCCGACGATGGCGGCGCGGAACTTCTTCATGGCGTGCGTGGCGTAGCGGGAAGGTCGAGGGGAAGGAAGTCGATGCGGGGCGTTGCGCGCGGCGGCGCGGCCGTCAGGCCGAGGACGCCCGGCTCGCGGACGGTGTCGTGAGGCGCGTCGTCATGGCGGCCGATCAGCGGACGGCGTCGAGCTCGGCCGCGGTCCACGGCGTCGCGCGGGCCTTGTGCTGGTTGCGGCGCGCGGCGACGACGTCGAAGGTCATGGCCGGCGCGTCGTTGCTCCAGCGCTGGCGCACATAGGTGACGACGTCGGCGATCTCCTGGTCCGACAGCTGGCCACCGAGCGGCGCCATCGCGGCGTCGAAGCGCTTGCCGCTGACCGTGATCGGGCCCATCAGGCCGTGCAGCACGACGTCGACGACGCGCTCGCCGGGGCCCGCGATCCAATCCGAGCCGTCGAGCGGCGGGAACACCGGCGGCAGGCCGCGGCCGTCGAGGCCGTGGCAGGCGATGCAAGTGCGCGCGTACACCGCAGCGCCGCGCTGGTGCACGGCGGCGTCGATCGCATGCACACGTGGCTTCGCCGGCGCTTCGTCGTCGGCGACGCCGGCGGCGGTCGCGCGCAGCGCTTGCAGCGCGCTCGCCAGCGTGTTGCCGCCGCCGATCGCGACGAGCTGCACGTCGTCGAACCACGCCGTGCCGCGCGCCGCGCCGTAGCCGCCGAACAGGCAGTGCACGACGATCTCGCCCTCGCCGCCGGCGTCGAACTCGGCCGACACCTCGGTCCAGTCGCTCGTGCCCTTCACGCCGGCGGTGCGCACACCGCCGTGGATGTTGAGCATCACGCCGTCGCCGCGCGCGGCCTCGACGTTCGCGGTCTTGATCCACCCGCTCAGGCGGTAGCGCTTGCCGGCCTGCACGCGCACGGTCGCGGCGACGCCGGAGTCGGTGTTGCGTTCGGACGCGACCATCAGGCAGTTGCTGCCGCTGCGGCCCTGGCCCTCGGCGCGGCGCACGACGACCTCGCGCGAACCGCCGTACGTGCGCAGGTCGCGCCAGTCCGCCACGCTCTGCGGGGCGTCGGCGGCCGCGGCTTCGAGGCCGGGGTTGGGCAGCACGTTGACCGGCGCCTGCTGCGCCTCGGGCACGAGCCCCGCGGCGTCGGCCGCCGCGACGACGGTCGCCGCGTGCCGGCGCGCGGCGATGCGCCACGCGTCGCCGAGCGTGACGTCGTCGAAGATCGCCGCCTCCTGCGCTTGGCCAGTGCGCAAGATCGCAGCGCCGATCGCCGGATCGACGGCGCACTGCGACAGCCGCACCAGCAGCTCCGCGAGTTCGCGGCCCTGCAGCGCCAGCGGCCCGTCGCCGACGAACGCGTCCTTCAGCACGGCGACGCTGGCGAGCGCGATCGCCGCGCGGCGCGTCGCCTCGTGCTTGCTGCCGAGCGCCGGGCGCACGAGCGCGTCGTCGAGCAGGCGCAGCTGGTCGAGCGCGTGCAGCGCGTGCATGCCGGCGAGCGGCGCGTCCGCGCGCACGAGCGCCCTGAGCGCCGGGCCGACCGCGGCATCGTCCTTCTCGACGAGCAGTCGCTGCGCGTGCAGCCGCCACAGCATGTTGCCGTGGCCGAGCGCGTCGACGCACGCCTTCGGATCGTCGGCAGCGAGCTTCGGCGCGTCGTCGTCCGGCATGCCGGCCGGGAACACGCGCCAGATGCGGCCGTGGCGCACGTCGCGAAGCGGCGTCTCGTACGCGTTGCCGACGCCGGTCTTCGCGTCGACGCCGGCCGAACCCTTCGACGGCGTCGGGTTGTGCTGGATGATCAGGTTGTACCAGTCGCAGATCCACACGGCGCCGTCGGGGCCGACCTCGGCGCACACCGGGCTCGACCACGCGTCCGCCGACGCGAACAGGTTGTTCGGCGACTGCACGGCGCGGAAGCCAGCACCCTGGCGCACCAGCTCGAAGCAGCCCACCAGCTTGCCGGTCGGTTCGCAGACGAACGCAATGCGCTCGCGCCACGCCGACGAAAAACGCGTCGCCGTGTAGACCGCATGGCCCGCGGCCGACGTGTAGCGGTCGAAGAAGTCGACCTGCCGGATGTCCATCGATATCGGCGCGTAGAACGGGTTGTCGTCGGCGCGCGGCGTGACGTGCGTCGACATGCCGACCGCGCGGTACGCGGCGTCGGCGAACGTGAAGTACCAGCTCGGGTTGCCGTTCGCGGTCGAGCCCACCACGTCGAACGCCGACGTCAGGCCGAGCCCCCACGTGTTGTTCGTCGTGTGCTGCAGGAACTCCAGCTCGCTGCCGTCGGCGCGGAAGCGGAACACACCCTGGCCGAAGTCGTGCCGCACGCCGCCGACCTCGCCGCCGAAGCCCGAGTAGCCGACGGTCGCGTACACGAACCCGTCCGGCGCCGCGCGCAGGTTGCTGACGCCGGCGTGCGTGTCGCCCATGTGGAAGCCGGTGAACAGCACGCGCCGCTCGTCGGCGCGCAGGTCGCCGTCGACGTCGCGCAGGAACAGGATGTCGCTGCCGTTGCTGCACACGACGCCGCCGTCGGCGAACGTCAGCGACGTCGGGATCGACAGCTTCTCGGCGAAGCGCGTGAAGCGGTCGGCGCGGCCGTCGCCGTCGGTGTCCTCGCAGACGGTGATGCGGTCGTGGCCGAGGTCGCCCTTCTGCAGGTTGTTCGGGTAGTCGACCGTCTCGACGACGTAGGCGCGGCCGCGGTGGTCCCAGCCGACGCAGATCGGATTGACGAGGTCCGGCTCGCTGGCGAACAGCCGCAGCTCCATGCCGACCGGGACCTGCGCGAGCTTCTGCGACTCGGCCGGCGACAGCGGCTTCTGCGCCACGGTGATCTCCTGGCGCTGCTTGTAGCCGGGCAGCGACACCGTCTCCGTCTCCAGCTTCGGCAGCTGCAGCCGCTGCAAGCGCGCGTGCGCCTCGTCGCCGACCGCCCAGCGGATGCCGTTGGTCAGCAGCGCGTGGAACTCGGCGCGGTCCCAGACGCGGTGGTCGTGGCCCGACGCGGTGTAGAAGACGCGGCCCCTGCCCTGCGTGCGCACCCACGTCCACGGCTCGCCGGCGCGCGTCTGCAGGATCGTGCGGTCGCCGGCCTGCTCGTCGTGCTCGTAGGTCTCGTCCCAGGCGCGGAACGACCGCGAGCCGGCGAGTGCCGGGTGCGACGGCAGCGCATCCTCGACGGCGAACTCCTCGCCGCCGTGGCGCAGGAAGCGGCCGCCGACGAGCTGGACGAAGCCGGGCGAGCGGCCCCAGCAGGCCGACGCGCAGTGCACCGGCACGAAGCCGCCGCCGCCTTCGACGTAGCCGACGAGCGCGTCGAGTTGGGCCTTCGGCATCACGCCCATCTGGTCCCAGTTGCCGTACAGCAGCACGGCGTCGAACGGCCGCAGGCCGTCGGCCGTGAACGCCGCCGCCGGCTCCTCGCTGTACGTCAGGTCGATGCCGTCCACGCCGACGGCGCGCTTGAGCGCGCGGTAGCGCGTGATCGGGTCGTGGTGCGGGCCGTTCGGCGTCGGCGCGCCGACGAAGAGGACCTGCAGGCGACGGCCGGCGTCGGGCGCGGCGGAGGCGGCGGACTGCTGCGCCGCGGCGGCGGCGGCGCCGATGGCGAACAGCGCGCCCAACAAGGCGCCGCGGAGGGCGCCGAGCAGCGCGACGGACGGAGCGAGGACGGCGCGCGAACGCGGGAGCGAGCGGACCATGCGCGGCATCGTCCGCCCCGCCGCCGCGGCCGCCTGTACGATTGCGCAATCAATGTGTACGTTTCGGCCGCTCCGAGCCTGGACGGCGCGACGCCGGGACCGCGCCGGGCCGCCGGGGTTGCCGATCGCGCCAGCGCGTTATAACGTTGGTTGCAACATGGAGCTCAAGCTGCGCAAGATCGGCAATTCGTACGGCGTGATCCTCCCGGGCGAGGTGCTGAAGGCCCTCCACGTCCGGGAAGGCGGCACGTTGACCCTGCTGCCCAACGAGAAGGGCTTCCAACTGACGGCCGAGGACGCCGAGTTCGACGACCAGATGGCGATCGCGCGCTCGCTGATCGCCCGCTACCGCCAGACGCTGCGGGAACTCGCGAAGTGAAGCCGCCGGTCTGGCTGATGCCGGAGGCCGTGCTCGCCGTCCACGCCGAGTGCATCCGCTCGTTCGGCGGCTCCGACGGCGTCCGGGACGCTGGATTGCTCGCCTCGGCGATGGCGCGCCCGCAGAACCTCCATGCCTACGGCAAGGCGGATGTCTGCCGGCTGGCCGCCGCCTACGGCCACGGCATCGCCAAGAACCACCCGTTCGTCGACGGCAACAAGCGCACGGCGTTCCTGGCGACGGCGATCCTCCTCGAGCGCAACGGCCTCGAACTCACGGCGTCGCCGGCGCACGCTGCCGTCTTCGTGCTCGCGCTCGCCGACGGCTCGCTGGACGAGGACGGCTTCGCCTCATGGCTGCGCGACCACAGCAAGCGCCGCGGCGGCGGCCGGACCGCAGGCCGCCCGACGAAGCGGCGCAAACGCGGCTGACGTCGGCCGCGTCGACGATCCCATTGGGATGATCTCCGACAAGGTGTAGCGTTCGGCCATGCTGACCGCGGACCCGCGACAGGACTGGCTCGCCGGCCTGTCGCCGGCGCCGTTCCGGCACCTCTTCGACCACCTGCCGGGCACCCTGTTCTTCGCCAAGGACCGCCACGGTCGATTGATGATGGGCAACCCGGCGTTCGTGCGCCGCTGCGGGTTCGAGCGCGAGGAGCAACTGCTCGGGCTCACCGACGACGCGATCTTTCCGCCGCGCCTCGCCGAGAAGTACCGCCGCGACGACCGCCACGTCATGCAGTCGCGCAAGCCGCTGCTCGGCATCATCGAACTGTTCCCCAACGCCGAAGGCCGTCCCGAGTGGTTCGTAACCGACAAGCTGCCGCTGTTCGACCGCCAGGGTGCGTGCTGCGGCGTCGTCGGCACGGTGCGCAGCTACGAGGCGCAGCGCACGGCGATCGCGCCGTACCTGGAGCTGGCGGACGTCGCCGAGCGCATCCAGCGCGACTTCAAGCAGCCGCTCGACGTCGCGCGCCTCGCGCGCATGGCCGGCCTGTCGGTGCGGCAGTTCAGCCGCAAGTTCCGCCGCACGTTCCAGGCGACGCCGCGCGACTACCTGATGCGCATCCGCATCCTGCACGCCTGCTCCCTGCTGCAGCGCACCGACCTGCCGATCACGGCAGTTGCGCTGCAGTCCGGTTTCTACGATCACAGCGACTTCGCGCGGCACTTCCGCCGTCAGCTGGGGCTCTCGGCGAGCGCCTGGCGGCAACGGAACATCCGCGCCCCTGACGCCCCGACCTGACCAGGACCCCTCCGATGCCCGCAGCCAAGAAGAAGCCCGTCGACAAGTTCACCTTCGGCCTCTGGACCGTGGGATGGCAGGCGCGCGACCCGTTCGGCGACGCCACGCGACGCGCGCTCGACCCGGTCGAGATCGTCGAGAACCTCGCCAAGCTCGGCGCCTACGGCGTCACCTTCCACGACGACGACCTGATCCCGTTCGGCAGCGACGACAAGGCGCGCCGCAAGCACGTCGACCGCTTCAAGAAGGCGCTCGCCGCCACCGGGATGAAAGTGCCGATGGCGACGACCAACCTGTTCACCCACCCGGTGTTCAAGGACGGCGCCTTCACCAGCAACGACCGCGACGTGCGCCGTTTCGCGCTGCGCAAGGTCATGCGCAACCTCGACCTCGCCGCCGAGCTCGGCGCGGAGACGTACGTGTTCTGGGGCGGCCGCGAGGGCGCCGAGTACGACGGCGCCAAGGACGTCCGCGTCGCGCTCGACCGCTTCCGCGAGGCGATGAACACGCTGACGGGCTACTGCAAGGAGCGCGGCATCGCGATCCGCTTCGCGCTGGAGCCCAAGCCCAACGAGCCGCGCGGCGACATCCTGCTGCCGACGATCGGGCACGCGCTGGCGTTCATCGAGACGCTGGAGCACAAGGAGATGGTCGGCCTCAACCCCGAGGTCGGCCACGAGCAGATGGCCGGGCTCAACTTCGTGCACGGCATCGCGCAGGCGCTGTGGCACGGCAAGCTGTTCCACATCGACCTCAACGGCCAGCGCGGCATCAAGTACGACCAGGACCTCGTCTTCGGCCACGGCGACCTCGTCAGCGCCTTCTTCCTCGTCGACCTGCTGGAGTCGGCCGGCTACGCGGGTCCGCGCCACTTCGACTACAAGCCCTCCCGCACCGAGGACCTCGACGGCGTCTGGCAGTCGGCGGCGGCGAACATGCGCATGTACCGGCTGCTGCGCGAGCGCGCGGCCGCCTTCCGCGCCGACCGCGAGGTGCAGCAGGCGATGAAGCAGGCGCGCATCCCGGAGCTGGCGCAGCCGACGCTCAAGAAGGGCGAGACGATCGCGCAGCTGCTCGCCGACAAGTCCGCATACGAGACGTTCGACGCCGACAAGGCCGGCGCGGGCGGGTCGGGCTACGTGCGCCTGCAGCAGTTGGCGGTCGAGCACCTGATGGGCGCGCGGTGAGCGTCGGCGCAGCGCCCGCCCGAGCGGCGCTGCGAGGACCCGGCCGGCTGCGCGCGCGGCCCGGCTGCTCCCGCGACGAAATCCTGGCACGCCGGCCCGGCTTGCCGCTGGCGGCCGCGCCGGCGGCGGCGCAGAGTTCGGCGCTCGCGGCGGTCGCCGTCTCCTGACCGCACGGTCGCTGCGCCAATCTCCCGGCGCGGCAGCCGCACCGCACTCGTTCGCTCCTCCTCGTCCCCACCCCTCGTCTCCCCGCATGGACATGCAACGCGACGGCATCACGCCGAACGCCGGCCGGCTGCTCTGGGCCGGCTTCTTCGCCATCCTCGCCGCCGGCATCGGCTTCAGCATCCGCGCCGGCCTCGTCGGTACGTGGCGCGGCGAGTTCGGCTTCAGCGACACCGACCTCGGCGGCATCACGTCGGCCGGCTTCCCGGGCTTCTGCTTCGGCATCATCGCCGGCGGGCTCGTGTGCGACCGGCTCGGCTACCGGCTGCTGATCCTCGCGGCCTTCGCCATGCACGTCGTCTCCGCCGTGATGACGTTCGCGGTCGGCAAGGACAACGCGCTCGGCATGCTGTGGTGGAGCACGTTCGTCTTCGGCCTCGCCAACGGCACGCTCGAAGCGGTCGCCAACCCGCTGGTCGCGACGCTGTTCCCGCAGCGCCGCACGCACTACCTCAACATCCTGCACGCGAGCTGGCCCGCCGGCCTCGTGATCGGCGGCCTGATCGTGCTGGCGCTCGGCGACAGCGTCGGCTGGCGGCTGCAGCTCGCGCTGTTCCTGGTGCCGACGCTGTTCTACGGCGCGCTGTTCTTCGGGCAGGCGATGCCGCGCTCGGAGGCGACGCGCAGCGGGCTCAGCTTCGGCGCGATGTTCAAGGACGTCGGCATCGCCGGCGCGCTGGTCATCTGCTTGCTGCTGAGCCAGTTCTTCGCCGGCAGCCTCAAGCTGCCGGAGACCCTCTCCTACGGCATCGCCGGCGCGCTGCTGGTCGGCGTCGGCGTCGCCACGAAGTTCTCGCCGGGCTCGTGGCTGCTGTTCACGCTGTTCGTGCTGCACCTGCTGATCGGCGCCGTCGAACTCGGCACCGACTCGTGGATCGGCGGCATCACCGGCAACCTGCTGACGCCGGACCAGGGCCAGATCCTGTTCGTCTTCACCTCGGCGGTGATGTTCGGCCTGCGCTTCTGCGCCGGCGCGATCGAGCGCATGGGCCTGTCGCCGGTCGGCATCCTGTTCGTCAGCGCGGCCATGGCGTTCGTCGGCCTCAACCTCACGGCCGGCATCGAGTCGTTCGGCATGGCGCTGCTGGCGCTGACCGTCTACGCGATCGGCAAGACGTTCTTCTGGCCGACGATGCTCGCCGTCGCCAGCGACCGCTTCCCGCGCACCGGCGCGGTCGCCATCAGCCTGATGGGCGGCATCGGCATGCTGTCGGCCGGCATCGTCGGCGGCCCGGGCCTCGGCTACGCCAAGGACCGCTTCGCCGGCGAGGAACTGCTGCAGGCCGACGCCGCCGTGCACGCGAAGTTCGTCGCCGAGCAGCCGAGCCAGTGGCTGGTGTTCCCCGAAGTCAGGGGCCTCGACGGCAAGAAGCGCGCGGAGGTGCAGAAGCGCCTCGACGACACGCGCAAGGAACTCGCCAAGGCCGGCGTCACCGACGCCAAGGAGGCGCTCGGCAAGCTGTCGGACGAGGACCGCAAGGTGGTGCTCGCCAGCATCGAGGCCGACCGCCGCACCCTGCGCGTCGACGCCTTCATCCCGGCGACGATGGCCGTGATGTTCCTGCTGCTGGCGCTGTGGTTCCGCAGCAAGGGCGGTTACCGCGTGCTGCGCATCGGCAAGGACGGGCAGGTCGAGGACGCGCCGGCCGGCGGCGGGCACTGACCGCCGCCGCTTCCGCGTCACGGGGGCGGCGGTATCCTGCCCGCCCCCGATGACGCTGATCGCCCTCGACAAGATCGTCCGCCGCTTCGGCGACTTCGCGATCCTCGACGGGCTGTCGCTGCGCGTCGACGAAGGCGACCGCATCGGCGTGGTCGGCGACAACGGTGCTGGCAAGACGACGATGGTGCGCATCCTGGCCGGCGTCGACGACGCCGACACCGGCACGCGCAACGCCCGCCGGGACCTGCGCATCGCCTACGGCGCGCAGATGCCGGCGATGCCCAAGGGCACAACGGTGCTCGACCTCGTGCTGCGCGGCACCGGCGAGCACGACGCGCTCGAACGCCGCATGCGCGCGCTGGAGGCGCAGATGGCCGGCGGCGACGAGGCGGCGCTGCGCGCCTACGGCGAGCTGCAGGCGGCGTTCGAGGCCGGCGGCGGCTACGACCGCAAGCACCAGGTCGAGAAGGTGCTCGCCGGCATCGGCTTCCCGCTCGCCGACCTCGGCAAGGACGTCTCGGTGCTGAGCGGCGGCGAGAAGTCGCGCGTGCAGCTGGCGATCCTGATGACGACGCCGGCCGACCTGCTGATCCTCGACGAGCCTACCAACCACCTCGACCTGCAGGGCATCGAGTTCGTCGAGGACTTCGTCGTGCGCTACCCCGGCGCGTGCGTCGTCGTCAGCCACGACCGCCGCTTCCTCGACGCCATCGCCAACGCCATCGTCGAGGTCGCCGACGGCGTCGCCAACCGCTGGAAGGGCAACTTCAGCCACTACAGCAAGCAGCGCGACCTCGCGCTGCTGACGCAGGCGCGCGCCTTCAAGAGCCAGCGCGAGTTCGTCGAGAAGGAGATGGAGTACATCCGCCGCAACATGGCCGGGCGCATGAGCGCGCAGGCCAAGGGGCGGCTCAAGCGCCTGCAGCGGCTGCAGCTGATCGACAAGCCGCAGGGCAAGCGCGCGCAGATGCGGCTGACCTTCGGCCAATCGACGCGCGGCCAGCAGGGGCAGGTGGCGCTCGAAGGCGCCGACCTGACGGTCGTGGCCGGCGCGCGCACGCTGATCGAGCACGCCGACTTCCGCGTCTGGTTCGGCGAGGTCACCGCGCTGCTCGGCCGCAACGGCGCGGGCAAGACCACGCTGCTGCGCCTGCTCGCCGGCATCGGCACGCCGGCCGCCGGCGCGATCCAGCGCGCGCACAACCTGCGCATCGGCTACTTCAGCCAGGAGAAGAACGACCTGCCGCAGCACGGCACGGTCCTCGACGCGCTGCGCGAGCTCGACCGCACGGTGCCGGAGGGGCCGCTGCGCGACCACCTCGCGCTGTTCCTGTTCTGCGGCGAGGACGTCGAGAAGCCGGTCGCCGAGCTGTCCGGCGGCGAGAAGCAGCGCCTCGCGCTGGCCCGCATGACGCGCGCGCAGTTCGACCTGCTGTGCCTCGACGAACCGACCAACCACCTCGACGTCGCCGGCACCGAGGGCTTGGAGCAGGCGCTCAAGGAGTTCCCCGGCACCGTCGTGCTGATCACGCACGACCGCCAACTCGTCGACGAGGTCGCCGACCGCGTGCTGTGGGTCGACGGCGGGGTCGTGCGCGCGTTCGACCAGGGCCTCGCGCAGTGCCAGCGCGTGCTCGCCGACGAGCGCGCCACCGCGCGCGCCGCCGAGGCCGAAGCCAAGGACGCGGCTGCGCGCAAGGCCGCCGCCGCGCTGCCGGTCGCCGAGCCGAAGAAGGCGATCGAGACCGGCAAGGTGCGCAACCCCAGGATGTTCCAGAAGTTGGAGGAGCGCATCATGCAGCTGGAAGCCGCGATCGAAGGCCTGCGCGCGGCGATGCTCGATCCGGCCAACTACGCCAGCGCGGCGAAGATGAAGGCGCTGCAGGGCGACGAGGCGAAGCACAAGCAGGAGCTCGCCGACGCCTACGCGCAGTGGGAGAACTGGTCGTAGCGGCAGCGCTCCGGCGGCCCGCAGTCGCGCCGAACGGACCGGACCGATCGGCGTAGGGATTGCGGCGCGCCGACGCGCGCGGCCTGCGCGATACCGACGCGTGACAAGCAGCCGCCGCGCCGAGCGCGCAGCACCGCCCGCGTCGTGGCATCCTGTGCATCGCCACGGCGACGGTGCCGCGGCCCTCGTTCGTCTCGTCCTCTCATCCAGCAACCACCATGCGCACCGCATTCGTCATCGCCGCGCTGGGCCTCGCCCAGATCGCCGCAGCCCAGATCCCGATCCCGCCGTTCGGCAGCACGTTCACCGCGACGCTGACGCGCGGCTACTGGTTCCAGGCGCCTGCGGCCGGCATCGTCACCGGCATCAGCGTGCCGAACGAGGCGCTGCAGCCGTTCCAGGCCATCGAGTTCCTCGACCTCGGCGCGACGCCGCCGCCCGCGTTCCCCGCGACGGTCGTCGGCACACAGCTGCACTACAGCAACAACACCGCCGGCGGCTCGCTCGTGCCAGTGACGATCCCGCTCGTGCCTGGCAACTACTACGGCGTGCTCGGCGCCTGCACGAACGCCATCGGCTCGGCGACGGCCTACAATTCGTACGCCAACGCGGGTGGCACGTTCGCCAGCAACATCCTCGGCATCCCGACGACGCTGACGCGCTTTGGCACCCAGTTCGGCATCGGCGCCGGCGGCAACAACCCGTGCTGGTCGGAAGTCGGCAGCACGATCTCGCGCGTCGACCTCTACATCGTCCCGTCCGGCGGCGGCACGATCGCCACGAACACCACGCTCGGCCAGGGCTGCATCCAGCAGTACGCATCGTTCTACGAGAACTTCGCGACTGCCGGCGGCTTCGACCTCGCCAACACGTCGCTGACCATGCTGCCGACCGGCACGGGTTACTTTGTGCTCCCGGGCATCAGCGCCTACATCCCGCCGTCGCCGGCGGCGACGGCGCTGACGCTCGGTGACGACACGCAGACGGCGGTCACGCTGACGGCGCCGTTCGCGTACCCCGGCGGCACGACCACGTCGCTCTCGGTGTGCTCCAACGGCTACGTGTCGGTCAGCGCGACCGGCAACGGCACGGGATACACGCCCGTCGTGACGACGTTCCTCAACGCCTCCAACACCGGCTGGTGGAACTGGCACGACTACAACCCGAGCCTCGCGGGCAGCGGCCAGGTGAAGTTCGAGCAGGTCGGCAGCATCGCGTGCGTCACCTGGGACGGCGTCTACAGCTTCGGCACGACGGCGCCGGACACGTTCCAGATGCAGTTCGACACGTCGAGCGGCGCGGTGCACATCTGCTGGGGCGCGATGGGCGCCCAGGGCAACGGCTACCTCGTCGGCTACTCGCCGGGCGGCGCGTCAGCCAATCCCGGCAACCGCGACCTGTCGGCGACGCTGCCGCTCACGTTCCAGCTCGAGAATTCGGACATCCTGCCGCTGTCGCTCGCCGCAACCTCGCGGCCGGTGACCAACACCAACTGGAACCTGAGCGTCAACAACGTGCCGGCGACCGGCGTGATCGGCGTCGACGTGTTCGGCCTGAGCGATCCGGGGCTGAACGACCTGTTCTTCCTCGGTGCGCCGGGCTGCGGCCTGCGCGCGGCGCTCGACGTCACCAACGGCTGGATCGTCAACGGCGCGACGCACACCTACAGCCTGTCGATCCCGAACAACCCGGCGCTGGTGAGCTTCAGCCTGTACACGACGTCCGCCGTGTTCCAGGTGCCGACGGTGAACGCGCTCGGCGCGATCACCAGCAACGGCATCAACGGCGTGGTCGGCAACCTCTGATGCGAGCCAGAGCGACCAGGACGGATCGCCCGTCCTGATCGCGCTCCGGCGGCCGGGACGCCACAGCATCCCGGTCTTCGCCTGCGCCATCGATCGCGCGGCTCCTGCGCGATGGCAGCGGCGCGCTCCGGCCGCGGACACCGCGCGTCCTGGCCCCGAGCCGAGGGTCGGGGACGATCGCTGGTGTCGTCCTCGGGAAGACGGAACCGACCGGGTCGCGCAGACTTCCGCCGGCGATCCACGCGCGCGCCGACATTTGGCCATTGGGCGACACATCCAATCAGGGCTACGCAAGAAGCCCCCCCTCCCTACGAACACGACGGCCTGTCCACATACCGTCATTGGCTATTAACGCAATATTCAAAGGAAACCTTGCCGAACCCGCGCATGCGCTCCCTAGCGTACTTGGCGATGCGTCCATCCGGTCGCATCGACACCTCCCTCGCGAAGGACATCCTCACCATGCGCATCGCATTGCTCATTGCGTCACTCGGCTTCGCCGCGGTGGCGAACGCCCAGATCCCGCAACCCCCGTTCGGCAGCACGTTCACGGCCGCGCTGACCCGCGGCTACTGGTTCCAGGCGCCGGCCAACGGCGTCGTCACCAGCATCAGCGTGCCGAACGAAGCGAGCCAGCCGTTCCAGGCCATCGAGTTCATCGACTTCGGCACGACGCCGCCGCCGGCGTTCAACGCGACGGTCGTCGGCACGCAGCTGCACTACAGCAACAACACCGCCGGCGGCTCGAGCGTGCCGGTGGCGATCCCGCTGATCGCCGGGCGGCACTACGGCGTGCTCGGCGCCTGCACGAACGCCGTCGGCTCGACGACGTCCTACAACTCGTACGCCACCGGTGGCGGCACGTTCTCTAGCACCATCCTCGGCGTGCCGACGACGCTGACCCGGCTCCTCACCCAGTCCGGCATCGGCGGCAGCGGCGGGGCCAGCAGCGCATGCTCTTCGGAAGCAGGGGGCACGTTGTCGCGCGTGAACCTGACGATCGTCGACACGTGCGCCTCGGTGCTGACCACGACGGCTGGCGGCAACGCCCAGAACGGCACGATGTTCAACATCGTCAACACGTCGGCCTCGGCCCTGACGATCGGCAGCTTCGACCAGTCGTTCCCGGTCGCGGGAACGGCGGCGTTGGTCGAGGTGTACACGAAGCCCGGCTCGTGGAACGGCTCGGAGCAGACGCCCGCAGCCTGGACGCTTGTCGGCTCGACGACCAACCTCGCGACGGCTGCCGGCCCCACGCTCACCCCGATTCCGGTCCCCGTCAACGTGACGATCGCACCGGGCGCGACGCAGGCCTTCTACGTCACCTGCAGCGCGGCGAACCCGGTGGCCTACACCACCGGCTCCAACCAACTGGGCGCCGTCATCGGCTCTGACGGCAACCTGCAGGTGACGGCAGGCGTCGGCGTCAGCTACCCCTTCGCCGGCATCTTCGGCCTGCCGACTGCCGGCCGCCTCTGGAACGGGCGCGTCAACTACTGCCTGACGGCGCAGCCGGCCACCAACACGACGCTCGGCGCCGGCTGCGGCGGAACGTTCAACTCCTTCTACCAGCTGTTTGCGGACGCGGCGGCAGCCGCTCCCGGACTCACCGGCAACACACTGCAGTTGACCCCGACCGCGAACGGCTACCAGGGCGCATGGCTGCCGGGCACCGCAGCGGCCAACTTCGTGCTGCCGACGGGCGGCGTGGCGCTCGCAACGGGCGACGACGGCGTCGTCAACTACACGATCGCGACGGCGCCCTTCCCGACGCCGCAGGGACCGCAGGCCACGCTGCAGATCAGCGGCAATGCCATCATCGCGTGGGGCGCAGCCGCAATGAACTATCCCGGCACCAACTCGTACACGCCGACGGCCGGCGGCTTCCTCAACAGCGCGCTCGGCGGCATCTACGCGTGGCACGACTACAACGTCAGCGAGGGCGGCCAGATCCTCGCGCAGGAGGTGCTCGGCACGCTGTTCGTCACGTTCAACAACGTCGAGAACTACCCGACCAACGTCGCCAACCCGAGCACGATGCAGTTCCAGCTGAACCTCGCCACCGGCCGGGTGCGGATCGTCTGGCTGAGCGTCGACGGCAGCACGGCGAGCCCCTTCGGCACCCGCCATCTGGTCGGCGTCTCCGCGCCGGGCACGTCGGCGGACCCGGGCCAGGTCGCGCTGGCGACGGCGTTCGGCGGCCAGTTGCTGACGGCTGACCCCGAGGTTGCGGCGCTCGCCGTCACCGCCAATACGCTGCCGCTCGTCGGCACGCTGTGGCAGCTGACGACCAGCAACGTCCCCGCGACCGGCGCCGTCGGCATCGACGTCTTCGGCATCGGCGATCCCGGCATCAACGACCTCGGCTTCCTCGGGGCCCCCGGCTGCGGCCTGCGCGCGTCGACGGACGTCACGAACGCCTGGTTCGTCTCCGGCAGCACGCACGCGTACAGCATCCTGCTCCCGGCCAACCCGGCGCTGCTGAACTTCAACCTGTACACGACGTCCGCGGTGTTCCAGGCGCCGGCGGTGAACGCGCTCGGCGCGGTGACCGGCAACGGCGTCCGCGCGACGATCGGCAACCTCTGAGGTAGCCCGTCAGCAGCAGGCGCTCGGCCCGGGTCCGCCCGGGCCGACGTCGCCCTGCCGGCGCTCCGCCCGCACGGCTCGCCAGCATGCGGCTGGCGCGGGTCTTCGGCTGACCACTGCCGACGCCGCGCCCCGGCGCGGCCGCGAACGCGGCTCCGGCGATGCTCGCGCTACGCTGGCGGCTCGACGCATGCCGATCCGTCCATTCCTGGCGACGTTGTTCGCCGCCTTGCCCGCCGCCGCGCAGGACAGCTTCCCGCAGTCGCTGCCGGTGCGCTGCGAAGCGACCGTCGACGCTGCCGCCCTGGCGACGACCGGCGCGGCGACGCTGCGGCTGGCCTTCACCGCCGAGCAGGAACTCGTCGACGCGTGGTCGGTGCGGGTTGAACTGCGGCGCGGCGGCGCGCTGCTGCTGCGCCGCGACCACGCGCCGCCGACGGCGAGCCGCCGCTGGCCAGTCGGCAAGCCGTTTGCCTATGCACTGCCGCTGCCGTTCCGCACGCCCCCCGCCGAACTGCGCGCCGGCGACGCGGTCGAGGTCTGGCTGGGCTTCGTCGACGCCACCGGCGAGCGCAAGCTGCCGCCGCTGTCGGCGCGCAACGAGGGCGGCCTCGCGCCGGTCGCGCGGTTCGTCTGGCCGGAGGTCGCTGTTGCGGCGGACGCCGCCATCGCCGACGCCGCCATCGCCAGCGCAGCGCAACTCGCCGCGAAGTCGCCCGCCGAGGCGTGGGACACGCTGGAGTTCGCCTTCCGCCGGATCACCGACTACGCGCAGAAGCAGAAGCTGCAGAAGGCCCTCGCCGGGGTCGGCCGCATGCCGCCGGCGCCGCTGACGTTCGAGGAGTCGGACATCGTGCTCGGCCGCGTCCGCGCTGAACGCGCGCGCTTCCTGCGGCAGGTCGCCGGGCGCATGCACGACGCCGGCAAGCTGCACGGCGCGCTACTGCTGCTCGACGAGGTCGGCGGCGCGCTGCAGGAGGACGCCGACCGCGCGGTGCTTGGCGCGCTCGGCGAAGCGCAGCGCACGACGCAGGACCGCGACGGCATCGCCGCCAGGATCTTCGCGCTGTCGAAGGAACAGCAGGCGGAAGCGCAGCGGCGCGACGGCGAGGTCCCGAAGGGCCTGGCGCGCATCACCGCCTGCGAGGCGATGGCCAAGGATCCGCAGCAGCGCGCGATCGCGCGCGAACTGCTGCGCACGCTGGAGTTCACGCCCGAACACCGGGAGGCCGGCAAGGCGGCGCGCGAGGCGCTGGAGAAGGCGTGGCTCGCCGACGCGCCGCCCGACCAGCGCGCCGAAGCCGACGCAGCGCGCAACCATCCGTGCTGGGCGCGCACCGGCTCGCGCGTGTCGCACCGCTTCGTGCTGATCGGCCCGCAGGCGCTCGTCGACGGCGTGCCCGCCGACAGCCTGCTGCGCTTCGACCTCGCCTACCTGTACCTGACCGACCTGTTCGGCCGCGTGCCCAACCCCGACGGCGACCGTGTCACCGTCTACTGGAAGGAGCTGTGGGAGTTCGGCGGCGGCGTCGGCGGCGGCAAGATCATCGACATCGGCAACGCCGATCCGGCCGCCAAGGCGACGCGCGTCGACAACGGCCTGCTGTACCACGAACTGACGCACTGCATCGACGACACCGCGCCGGTCTACGGCGGCATGCGCGAGGGGCTCGCCGACTTCGGCGCCGCCTTCGCGCTGCTGGAGCTCGGCCAGCAGGGACCCGGCCGCGCCGCGGTCGGGCTGGCGGCGCGCGCGTTCCTGCAGGACTACCTGGAGCGCGACCTGGAGTACTGGCGCATCCCGAACTACGGGCCGAGTGCGGGCTTCTTCCTGCACTTCATGACCGCCTACGGCAAGTCGGCGGACGGCTGGCAGTGGGACCGCTACCGCCGCTTCTTCCGCGACTACCGCGCCTGCAAGGTGAAGGACGCGCGCACGCCGACGCTGGCGCGCGCGTTCGGCCACCACCTCGCCGAAGCGTTCGGCGAGCCGGCCTGGGCCGACCTGATCCGCTTCCGCTGGCCGCTGCTGCCCGAGGACCGTGAAGCCGCGCGCAGCGAACAGCGCGCCGCGGCCGCGCGCCAGCTCGGTCCGACGCTCGACGACCAGCCGGGCTCGCCGGTGCCGCGCGACCGGCTCGCGCGCGAACTGGCGCAAACGGGCGCGGGCGTCGAGCGGCACGGCGAACGGCTCGGCGTGCTCCGCGACTGGCAGGTGATCGGGCCGTTCCGCAAACAGGGCGTCGATCCCGACGCCTTCCGCTTCGCGCCGGAACTGGAGGTCGACCTGCAGGCGCGC
>JADCJE010000010.1 GCA_020247305.1 Phycisphaerales bacterium
CGTCGATGTGCTCGCCTACTTGGCCGACGTGCTGGTCAGGGTCGCGACGCACCCAGCGCGTCGGATCGACGAGCTGCTGCCCGCCAACTGGGCCAAGCGATTCGCGGCGTCGGCGAGCGCGTAGGCGCCGCGCATTCGGGGTGAGGTCAAGCGGCGGCGGTCAGTGCCGTCGGACGCTTACCTCGCTGCTGTTCGCCGCCGTGATCGGCGCCGGGCTGGCCCCGTGGCTCGCGCGTCGCAACCAGCTGCCGCGAACGCGCGTCGCCGCGTTCCTCGCCGTGGCGATGGCGTCGCACGGCATCGTCGACATGGCCACCAACGGCGCACTCGGCATCGCGCTGCTGTGGCCGTTCTCCGACGCGCGGCTGTTCTGGCCGTGGCAGCCGATCGAGGTCGCACCATTCGGCATCCGGGCGTTCTTCT
The DNA here is from genome assembly GCA_020247305.1 of Phycisphaerales bacterium. GTDB lineage: Bacteria > Planctomycetota > UBA1135 > UBA1135 > UBA2386 > UBA2386. Next base: position 424 of record JADCJE010000010.1, read on the forward strand.
CGCAGTGGGGACTCGAAGTGCTCGCCAGCGAGTTCGTGTGGTTATGGCTGCCGGCGATCGTGATCGGCGCGGTCGGCTTGTTCGTGCGTCGGCCATCGCGCGCGATCGATGACGGCGCGGCCTGAGGCCCCGTTGTCAGGGCCCGGGGACTCGGGCCAGCACGCGATGCCCCGGCCCGACGCACGCGTAGAACCTGCCGTCCGGCGAGAAGCCGTGGATGTAGCGGGAGGTCGGCGCATGGGCCTGGCCGAGATTGCGCACCGTGCCGTGGGTCACGGCGATGAACCCCGCCACGGTGCCGTGCGCCGTCTGGTCGCGCCGCTGCGACAGCATCAAGCCATGGGCAACTTCGTCCCACGGCAGCAGCTCGCTGTCACCATCCCAGCGCTGCCGCCGCGCCTGCGGCTCGTTGACCAGCGGATGGGGCGCTGCCTGCCAGGTGCCGCTCGCCGTGCGCGTCCACAGCGTCTCGACCTCGGCGTCGCTGCCGGTTGCCGTGTTGCGCACGAGGCATCGATCCGGGCCGCGGCCACCGAGCAGCCAGCCGCCGGGTGGGGTGATGGCGAAGGACCACTTGATACCCGCGGAGTTTTGGCCGGTCTGCCAGGTTGCGCTGCGCACGCTCTCCCGCTGCGGCGCCGCACTGCCGGCGGCAAGCGTCCAGCGTTCGACACCCGCGCCGTGGAAGCCGACGAACACCGATCGATCGCCAGCTGGTTCGATATCGACCGGCGTGCCGGGCTCGCCGTCGATCGCATGGACGACCGCTGGCTGCAAGGTGCCTCCGGGCATCGCACCGTCGCAGGAGAACACCTCGATCGCCTTGCCGCGCGCCACCAGCAACGTCGTCGCATCGAGGAAGTGCAGCGCCGCGGTGCGTTCGATCGAACCGAGCAGCTCGATCGCGGGCGATGGATCCTCGCGCCGCAGATCGCGCAGTTCGACCGTGCCGCGAGCGCCCGGCATCGCGACGAAGCGCCCGTCCGGCGAGAACGCCAGCGCGGTGCCTTCGTCGTCGTAGCCGAGGAACGCCGCCGCCTCGTGGGCCGCGAAGTCCGAACGTGGACCGCGGGCGGCAGCGAGCAATTCGAGCTCGAGCCGCGGTCCGGGCTGCTCGGCCTGCTGCGCCGACAGCCGCACGATGCCGGCGGCCGCCGCGGTCGGCCCCTGCGGGGCCACGATCGCCGCGGTGCAGCGTACCAACAGCGAGTCGTTCAGATACAGATCGAACGGCAGGTCGAACACCGGCTGGGGCCCGCCGCCGGCGGCGGCCGTCGCTGCACACGGGGTCGCCTGCTCGAAGCCGGGTTCCAGCACCAATCTGCGCCGCCACAGCAACCGGATGTCGAGCGGCACGCTGGCGACCTCGCCGAGCAGGCGCTTCAGGATCGCATCGGAACCGAGCAGGTTGCAGATCTCGAGCAGCTGCAGCGTGGCGACCGCCACCGGCAACGGATCGTTGCGCTGCTGGGCGAGCACGCCGGCGGTGAAGCTCGACTCGAGGTGCGCGTCGAAGGTGTCGATGCGCGAGCGCTGCAGTTCCTTGCCGTCCGCATCGGTCAGCAGCAGCAACAGGCCCATCGGCCGCGTCGGGCGCGACGCCAGGCGCCGTTGCGGTTCCTTCTGCTGTACGAGCAACAGGTGCGTGTCCAACTCCGGATCGTCGCGGTCCACTTCGAGCCGCAGCAGGCGGCGGCTGACGCGTTCGCCGTCTTGCAGCGTCACGCCGTAGAGCAGCCGATCGCCGTGCCGCAGCCCGCGTTCGCCACCGAGATCGAAGCCCGACAGCAACGACGGGGCGCCGGGGAACGCCGCGGCCTGACTGGCCGCCGCGGTCGTTGCCGTCGGCACGTCCTCTGGCCGCACCGTGCGGCAGGCTCCGACCGCCAGCAACCCGAGAATCCACCAGCGCGTGCAGGCCATCGCCGGAAGATACTGCCGCGGGCAGCTTACGGAAGATCGCGAGGGCAATGACCCGCGACACGGGCATCCGCTTCTCGACCTGCACCAGGCTGGCGCGAGCCCCAAGCACCACCGACACTGCACCCTGTGAAGCCCTCGACTGCCGTCGCACTCGCCGTCACCGTTCTGACGACGGTGGCCACTTGGTGGTTCGTCCGCACGACGGACGATCCGTCGTCACCATCCCCGGCGCCGGCGTCCGAAGCGCACGCGTCGCTGTCGCCGAGCCACTCCTCCCCGACCCTCTACACCGCGGTCGCGGATCTCCCCGCGTCGACCTCGGACGGCATCGACGTCACGCGCACACGCGTCGCTACCGGCCACGTCGTGCGCGGCACGCTGCGACAGCACGAGGCTCCCCTGGCGAATGTGCCGTTGCGCGTGTTCGCGGGCTCCGATCAGAAGGTGGCGCCGGTCGGCGCGACGACGTCGGCGGCCGATGGTTCGTTCGCGTTCGTGATGCCGCTGGCGCGCTTCTGCTTCGTCGTCGATGCGCCGACGATCCCGCGCGACTGGTGGTCGGGCTGGCACAGCAGCCGGGCCAGCGATTGGGACCTCGGTGTGGTGCCTGTGCCGAACGGTGGCGCAGTCGCAGGCGTGGTGCGCGACTCTCTGGGCCAGCCGGTGGCGAACGCCGCAGTCACGGCCGCGTGCGGCCAGTACGAACGGCGCCCCGCTGCCAGCGATCCGCCGGAGCCGACACCATTGCGAACCGACGCGGCGGGCACCTTCCGTTTCGAAGGGCTGCGACCGGGCGGCTACCGACTCACCGCGGTCACGCGCGACCATGCGCTAGCCGAAGCGAACACGACGATCGTCGAGAACGGCACCGCCATCGCGGAACTGGAGGTGCAGCGCGGCAGGCGCGTCCAGGGCATCGTTCTCGACTGGCGCGGCCAACCGCTGCCCGGTGCCGAGGTCACCGTGGAGTCGATGCCCGAGCCGGTGACGACCGACGCGCGTGGCGTGTTCGTGCTCGAGAACCACCTGGACCACAAGAGCCTCCACGTCTCGGCCGCCGGCCACATCGCCGACTGGCATCAGGTCCCGTATGGAGCCGACGAGCCGCGCATCCGCCTCGGCCGCGCGGTGACGCTGCGTGGCGCCGTGCGCGGTGCCGGTTCTGCCGCCACGACGATCCTGTTGTCCGCAGCGAAGGACCGGGCTCCCGACGCCGCGGACCCGCGCCCATGGGACCTCGTCGACAAGCCGCTGCCAGTGGCTGCGGATGGCACGTTCGTGATCGAAGGTCTGTCTACTGCGGACTTCCTCGTGCGCGCCGATGCAGCCGGGCTCGGCGCGTCCTCGCCACTGCGGGTCGCCCTGCGCGAGGACACGGCGATCGAACTCACGATCGCCCCGCGCAACGCAGTGCGTGTGGTCGTGCAGGATCCGGAGGGGCGCGCGATCGACGGCGCCGAGATCGTCGAGGATCCAGGGATCGCCGACTTCCCGACGCTCTATTCCGGCCCCTATGCCAAAGGCGTGAGCGAGCGGATCTTCGGTCGCTACACGAAGCGGTGCACGATCGCCACGGCGGGAGTGGCAGTGCTTCCCGTCGAATCGGCATCGCCGCTGGCATTCGGCGTGCGCTGCGAGGGCTTCCTGCCCGAGGTCCGCGTGTTCGCGAACGGCGACGTTCCGCCGGAACTCGAAGTCGTGTTCCAGCGCGCCGGGGGCGTGCGCGGAATCGTGCACGGCGGGTCGAGCACGGAGTACGCACGCAGCGTCACGCTGTGGGCGGTGGCCGATGATGCGGAGGTGGCTGCGCTGCGTCAGCCGAGCGATGTGTGGCGCGATTGGCGGCCGCTGTCGATTCCCGTGGACGCCGTCGGTCGCTTCGTTGCTACAGGCCTTGCGCCGGGACCCTGGCGTGCGGAGTTGTCCCGCGCCAATCGTGCCGACGTCGGACTGCGATCGGACCAGCTGGTCGGCGTCGTACCGCTGCTGGACGATGGCGCCATCGACGAAGGCCGCATCGGGTTCACCATCATCGCTGGCACCGAGACGAGCATCGAGCTCGGCGACCCGCCGCTGGCCACGTTGCGCGGTCGGGTGCTGCTCCATGGAGCGCCGTGCGCAGATGCAATCGTTCTCGCCGTTCGACCGGGATGGCGGCCCAGGGCGCTCATCCGACGGGCCAAAGCCGTGGATTGGGAGGAAGACTCGGTGCGCAGTCAGGTCGCCGGACAACGGGTCGCGGCAGACGGCACGTTCGTGTTCCGCTACCGCCATGGAGGCCCCGTTGAACTGCGCGTGCGCCACACCAAGGGTGCTGCGACGTCGCTGCCAACGGTCGTGGAACTGCCACCGCCCGGCACCGGCTCTGCCACCTGCACACTGCATCTGGACGCGGGCGCGATCCGCGGCAGGTTCGCGATCGAGCAGTTGCGCCCCATGCCGGCCTCGCTGCGGAAGGCAGTTCTCTACCCGCTCTCCAAGGCCAGCGACGACCCGTCGTGGAGCACGGATTGGGTGGTGCCGACTTCGTGGACGTGCGCGCAGACCGAACTGCCCATGGACGGTCGGTTCTCGTTCGACAACTTGGCCGATGGCGATTGGCTCGTCCGTGTCCAAGAACATGCCCTCGGCAGCGATCCTGGTCCGCTGTGGCAGCGAGTGGTCCACATCGCCGGCGGCGTCGTGGACCTCGGGGAGATCGCGGCCACAGCGCGCGTGACCACCAAGTTGACTTGGAAGTGGCCCGAAGGCGCAGCGCCGGGTGCTGTACTCGGCGTGTGGCTGCGCGTTGCGCACGCTGACGATCCGGCGGCGATCTGGGCCGGCACGTTCGTCGTCGAGACGAACGGCGCCACCTGTTCTGTTCCGGCCGGCATCTACACGGTCGTACCGTTCGGATTCGTCGACGCGGGACTCGGATGGCAGAGCGGCCATGGCCTCGGAGGCATCACGGGCGACCCACTGGCCAAGCCGTTCCCGATCGAAGTTCACGCCGATGGCACGGTGACGCCGGTCGAACTCGTGTTCGTGCCTTTGCCGCCGCCGCCCCCCAAACAGCGGTAGCGAGCTCGAGCGCACCCCAGCCGTTCAGCCGGGCCGGCGCCAGACCCCGACCGCGAAGTCGCTCGGCAGTTCGCCGCGCGCCATGCACTCGTCCTCGATCGCGGCGGGGTGCTGCAGCCACTGCATCGCCTCCGCATCGTCGTCCTGGAAGTGATGGCCGATCTTGCTGAGCAGCATGTGCAGGATCGCGCCGCCGTACGGCCACAGCTCGATGCGTTCGAACAGTTCGTCGAGCAGCGGCACGATCGCCGCCGACTCGACCGCCTCGGACGGGTCGTTGAGCCGCATGTAGAGCCGGCTCGGCCGGTACTCGCGGCACTTCAGACTGCCGTCCTGCCGTCGCCGCAGCCGTTCGGGCAGCTGCGGCAGCAGGCGGTTGATCCGGTCGAGCTGCGCCTCGGTCCACTGGAACTTGGTCGGGCCGATGAACTCGTCGATCAGGAACAGACCGCCGGGCACCAGTCGCTCGCGCAGCGACGCCAGCACCGCGCGCAGCGGCGACAGGTGGTGGATCGAGTGCTCGCCGATCACGACGTCGAACGGCTCGCTGCCGGCAACCGCCGGATCGGCGAGGTCGCCGACCTCGAAGTGCACCACGTCGGCCAGGCCGGCCGCCGCCGCGGCGCGCCGCGCCGAGTCGATCGCGTACGGCGACAGGTCGATGCCGAGCACGCTGCGGAAGCGCCCGGTCCGGGCCCAGCGCAGCTCGCGGGCGCCTTCGCCGCAGCCGACCGACAGCGCGCGCAGGTCGCCGCGCGGCAGGTGGCGATCGGCGATCCAGCGATAGTGATCGAGCTGCTCGTCGCCGGTGACGAGCTGGGCGGTCGCTGCGGGGGAGCGGTGTGCTCGCGCGGCGGGAACGCGGCGGAATGGGACCGGGGATCGGTGCGCGCGGGCGGTTGCGGCCGGGTTGACGGGGTCGCGCGCAGGGGGGAGCATCGCGGTGGTGGGTCCCGGGTGGTCCGGGACCGGTGCTTGGACTTCCTACGCGCC
>JADCJE010000100.1 GCA_020247305.1 Phycisphaerales bacterium
CACCTGCCGCGTGCGCGTCCTCGCCGGCGGCGAAGCGTTAGCTGCGCCGGGCGGCATGGAGCACGAACTGCTGCGCGCGGTGCGCGCCCCCGCCGACGTGCGCTTCGCCTGCGTCGCCCGGGCCGCCGAGGACGTTGCAGACAGCGCCACGCTTCGCCTGCTGCCGCTCGGCCCCTGCGCCTAAGGGTCGCGGCGGCGTCCGGATCCGAGACGATTTGCCGTCCGGCGTACCACGTCGGGGCCGATCCGGACAACCGCTTGCGGCCTGCCGCGCATTCGCGCTTGGCACGGCGGCTTCGCGCACTTTGGCGGATAGCAGCTCTCTGCGGGGTTGGCGACCGTTTCGTGCCTACGCATCGAGATGCGCACGACAAATGTGCGCCGCGACCGGTTCGCTGATTCGTTCAGACATTGCGGCCTCCTGGTTCCGCAACCCTCACGCTCGTTCCTCACCACCCCCGCACGCACATGACTTCGTTCTCCGTCCGTGCACTCCTCGACCTCCGCACGGCGTCCGCCGCCATCCTCGCCGGCGTGTTCGGCCTCACATCGACCGACGCCCGCGCCCAGTCGCTGCTCGACGGCGGCTTCGAGACCCAAGTCGTCGCCCAGAACCTGCCGAGCTACTCGACCGGCCCGAACGGCGAACTCTGGGGCCGCCCCTGGAACGCCGGCTGGACGCCCGCGGGCCTGGAATCGTCGTGGCGCGGCATCGCCGCGGGCAGCCCTTGGGTCGGCGGCGCCATCGCGCGCACCGAGGACTTCGCGACCGGCTGGAAGTGGGCCAAGACCGGCGTGGTCTTCGGCATCATCAAGGACCGCCAGCAGATGCAGCAGACCTTCACCGCGAGCCAGAACGCGATCGGCACGCTGACGTGGTTCGACTGCAACCGCAACTCGTGGCGCGGCGACACGTGGTTCGGCCGGCCCAACGACTACAGCGTCACGGTGACCGACAACCTCGGCAACGTCCAGCTGATCGGCAACTACACCAGCCAGGTCTTCGGCGGCCTCGAAGCCAACAGCTGGGCCAACATCAGCGACGATCGCTTCACGCTGCCGAACAGGCAGGGCTGGTTTACGCGCACCGGCGCCACCTTCCACATGGTCGCCGGCCGGACGTACACGCTCAGCTTCAACAGCCTGAGCCCGTACATTCTGGACAACCTCGGCAACATCACGGGCGTCGACGACCGCACCACGCTGCTCGACGACATCGCGCTGACCTCGACCGTCGTCCCCTCGGCCAACCACCAGCCCTACGGCATGGGCTGCGCGACGCCGGCCTTCACGCTCAGCGCCGCGCCGGCGCCGAGCTCGACGCCGACCACGAGCACGACCGTCGTCTACTCGCTCGACAACATCCCGCTCGCCAGCCCCGCGCCGGCGCCGGCCTTCCACTTCGGCGTGCTGGCCTTCAGCCTGACGCAGGACGTGCTGGGCACGGACCTGACGGCCTACGGCATCGACGCGCCGGGCTGCAAGCTCTACATCGCCTCCGTCGACAGCTCGAACGCCTTCATCGGCACAACGCCGAACCAGACGCTGTCGTTCATCGTCCCGTCGGCGGCGCCCGGCGGTCTGATCTACTACGCGCAGGCGGCGGCGCTGATCTCCCCGGTCCCGACGAACAACGCCGGCATCGTGGTCAGCAACGCGGTCCGCAGCTACATCGACAGCTACTGAGCGTCGGAACGAGCGCGCGACCCGGACGCCCGGGTTGCGCCGCGCGCGTCAGGCCTTCGCCGCGCGCTTCATGCGCGCGGTCGACTCGTAGTCGCCGACCAGCGCCTTGCCGGTCAGGTAGAAGTCGGTGATCGCCAGGATCACCATCTCGCCGTCGCCCTGGTTCTGCGACTGGTGCACCGACCAGCGCGGCACGAACACGCTGTCGCCGGGCTGCACCGCGATCCAGCGATCGTCGACCATCACGCGGCCCGTGCCGGCGAGGAAGTAGAAGATCGTCTCGTGCGCGTGCTTGTGCCGCTCGTTGGCCTTGCCCGCCGGAATGCGCACGACACGGGCGTCGAGCACCTCGGCCGGAAACGGCGCGCGGTCGACGGTGAAGTCGATGTTCATCGCGTCGACCTTGTTGGCGTACATCGGCGTCGCGTTCGGCGTCCGCGGCTCGAACTTGAGCTGGGCGTCGGCGACCGCCGGCGTCAGCAGCGACTTGCGGTCCTGGATGCGCTGCAGGCAGCCGGCGACGCGGCGGTGCCTCACCTCGGCCATCAACTGGTCGAAGAATACGCCGCGCAGGCGCAGCGCGAGGTCGAGCGCGTCGCGGCACTGCCGCTCCCAGTCGGGCTGCATCTGGAAGCTGCAGAGGATGTCCTCCAGCGTCGCGGCGTGCGCGTCGTCGCAGGCCATGTGGATGCGGAAGAACTGCAGCTGGTCGTCCGGCACGCCGGCCGCGAGCAGGCCGTCGACCATGGTCGCGTACATGCGCGCGACGATGGCCTCGGTGCCGAGCGATAGGAACGCGCTGGCGTGCAGCGCCGAGCCGCGGATGCAGTGGCCGAGGAATTGGTCGACGAAGTGCCGCGTGCACGGCAGGAACTCGATCGTCGCGAGGTCGATGCCGAGGCCTTGCGTCAGGAAGTCGCGGAAGATCTGCGCGTGGCGCTTCTCCGGAGCTGCACCGCCGCCTTCCTCCCACAGGTTCTCGCTCAGGCGCGACCGCAGCAGGTCGTCGTCGAGGTTCGCCATGAGCCCGCTCAGGTAGCGGGTGAAGTTCTTCGAATAGAGGTAGTACTGCCCGAAGACGAAGCGGAAGTCGTCCTTGGTCAGCCAGCCGGCCTTGCAGGCGGCGAACAGGTCGTTGGACCAGAACGGGTGCGCCGCCTCGAACGCGCGCAGTGCGGCCGTCGCGGGGTGGACGGCGGGGATCACGCAGGGCCGGCTGGCCACGGGGTCGGAGGGAGTCATCGCAGCGGGAGCGGTCCGGGGGCGTGAACCGGGGCGACACAGTACCTGCCGGCGGCCGGGGCGACACCCGGCGCCGCCGGCGCGGCGGCGCGCGGCGCATCCGCCGGTGTCACCAGGACTTCGGCCAGCGGCCCGGCCGCGTCGCGGCGTGGAACAGCAGCGCGAACACGACCAGCAGTGCGGCGCCTGCCGCCGTCGGCAACAGCACGTACGACCAACCGTGGCCGCCGAAGTGCACGATGATCGGGTTCGACGCCGCCGGCGGATGCACGATCCGCAGCGTCATCATCGCTGCGCACGCCGCGCCGACGCCGAGCGCGAGACTCCATGGCGACGGGCCGAGCAACTGCAGGCTGGCGACGCCGATCGCCGTGCACAGCACGTGTCCGAGCACCACGTTGCGCGGCTGGCTGAACGGCGCGTCGGGCGCCCCGAAGCACAGCATGCAGCTCGCGCCAAACGAACCGAGCAGCAGCATCGCGTCGGGCGAATGCGCGCTGCGCAGCACGAAGATCGTCAGCGCCGCGCCGACGAACGCGAGCGCGATCTGCGGCAAGCCGGCGCGCGGCGGCCGCGGCGCGCCTTCGCCGCGGAAGCGAGCGAGGAAGCCGACCATGCGCCTACCAGCCCTTGCCGCGCCGCAGCGTCGCGATCTGCGCGACGTGGTGGTTGCCGTGCCACGCATAGATGGCGACGAGGTCGTCGAGCGTCAGGTTGCCGCGCACGGTGTGCGTGCACGGCCGCGCGAACGCCGCCGCCGGCAGCGACCGCAGCCACGCGACCCAGCGGTCGTGCAGCGCGTGCACGATCAGCAGCGAAGAACCGATCGGGCCGTTGGCGTCGGCGAACGCGGCCCACGCCGTCTCGTCGTAGTTCTGCACGGTCGGGTTGTCCTCGCTGACCGTCAGCTTGCAGCGCACGTACGAGTTGGCGTGGCTGTCGGCGACGTGGTGCACGACCTGCCGCAGCGTCCAGCCGCCGGCGCGGTACGGCGTGTCGAGCTGCGCGTCGTCGAGGCCGCGCACCGCCCCGTACAACTGCTCGGGCACGCGGCCGATCGCGGCGATCGCCTCGGCGCGCGCGCCGGGCGACAACGGACCGGGCGCGACGAACGGGCCGATCGGATACCGCGGGTCGGTCACGACTTGGCCTCCGCCTTCTTCGGTTCGACGACGACGAGCTCGGCGCCCTGGTCGACGGTGCCGCCCTTCTGCGCGGCGACCTTCTTCACCGTGCCGGCGACGCCGGCCGTCAGCTTGTGCTCCATCTTCATCGCCGAGACGACGACGAGCGTCTGCTCGGCGGTCACCTCGTCGCCCGGCTTGCAGGCGACCTCCAGCACGGTGCCGGTCATCGGCGCGCGCACGGTGCCGTCGCCGGCCGCAGCGCCGCCGCCGCGCTTCTGCGCCGGCGCTTCGAGCGTCCACGTGCGGCCGTCGGCGCGCACCATGTAGGCCTTGTTGGCCGGCGCGCCGTAGGCGACGAACGCGCGCTCCGGCGACTCGCCGACCGACTGCATGCGCACGCCGCCGTCGCCGAGCGCCTTGGCGTGGTACTCGTGCACGGCGTCGCCGACGCGCACGCGCCAGCGGTCGCCTTCGACGAACTCGGCCGTCACCGCGACGGTCTTGCCGTCGCGCACGAACTCGCGCGTGATCTTCATCGTGCTGCCCCCTCGAACAGGCGGAACCCGCCGAGCGCCTGCCAAACCGCGGTCGAACCGGCATCGCCGCCGCCGCCCGCCGCCGCGCCGCCGCCATTGCCGCCGCCCGTCGCGGCGCCGGCCTTGCCGAGCGCCTGCGTCAGCACCGCCGCCGCCAGCGCGTGGTCGTCGGGCCCGGCCTTGTCGCCGGCCGCCAGCTCGGGCCGGTGCTTGAGCATGTCGGTCGAGATCGCGGCAGTGCGGAACGCGTCGTCGTCGACGACGCGCTTCAGGAAGTCGACGTTGGTCGGGATGCCGAGGTAGACCATGTCGCGCAGCGCCTGGCTGAGCCGCGCGCACGCCGTCGCGCGATCGGGCGCGTGCACGACGAGCTTGGCGAGCATCGAGTCGTAGTACGGCGGCACCTCCCAGCCCGAGTACACGCCGCTGTCGACGCGCACGCCGGGGCCTTCCGCCTCGCGCACGACGCGCAGCAGGCCGGCGGCCGGGATGTAGCCGGTCTCCGGCGACTCGGCGCAGATGCGCGCTTCGATTGCGTGCCCGCGCGGCCGCAGGTCGCGGCCGGCGAGCAGCTGCTCCAGCTTGCCGCCGGCGGCGACGTGCAGCTGCAGGTGCACGAGGTCGACGCCGGTGACCAGCTCGGTGACCGGGTGCTCGACCTGCAGGCGCGTGTTGACCTCCAGAAAGTAGAAGTTGCCCTTGGGGTCGAGCAGGAACTCGGCGGTGCCGGCGTTGTCGTAGCCCACGCGCTTGGCCAGCGCGATCGCCGCCGCGCCCATGCGCTGGCGCAGCTCCTCGCCGACGACGGCCGACGGCGCTTCTTCGAGCACCTTCTGGTGGCGGCGCTGCACCGAGCACTCGCGCTCGTGCAGCGAGACGACGTGGCCGTGCTGGTCGCCGATCAGCTGGATCTCGATGTGGCGCGCCGGGAACACCGCGCGCTCCAGGATCATGCGGTCGTCGCCGAACGACGCCTTCGCCTCGCGGCGGCCGGCGGCGAGCGCTTCGGCGAGGTCGTCTTCGCGCTCGACCATGCGCATGCCGCGGCCGCCGCCGCCAGCGCTCGCCTTGACCATCACCGGCATGCCGATCTGCTTGCCGAACGCGATCAGGGCGGCGTCGCCGGTGTCCTTCTCGGTGCCAGGGATCACCGGCACGCCGGCGGCGATCGCCTCCTCGCGCGCCGCCTTCTTGCCGCCGAGCCGGTCCATCGCCTCGGGGTTGGGGCCGACGAACACGAGACCGGCGTCGCGCACCGCGCGCGCGAACGCGGCGTTCTCGCTGAGGAAGCCGTAGCCCGGGTGGATCGCCTCGGCGCCGGTGCGCTTGGCCGCGGCGAGGATCTTGCCGAAGTCGAGGTAGCTCTCGGCGCTGGTGTTGCCGCCGAGCGCGACCGCGTGGTCGGCGCCGAGCACGTGCGCGCAGCGGGCGTCGACGTCGCTGTGCACGGCGACCGACTCGATGCCGAGTTCGCGCAGCCCGCGCGTGATGCGCAGCGCGATCTCGCCGCGATTGGCGATCAGCACGCGGCGGAAGGGAGGGTTCTTGGCCATGGCGAAGCCGCGGACGATAGCGGCGGCGGCGAGGGCGCGCCTCCCTGGGATCAGGGCCAGCCGCACTCTCGATCAGCGGCCCGTTTGCGGCCCGCAGGCCTCGCGCACCGCCGCTTGCACGGCCGCGAGCCTCGGCAGGACCCGCGCCGAGCGGTCGCGGATCGCCAGCACGCCGCCGACGCCGAGGTCGCGGTCGATCCATGGCGTGAAGCCGAACGCGCCCGGGTCGCACGCGCGCAGCCACGTGCCCTCGGGCCGCAAGAGCCACGTGCCGAGGCCGTACCGGACATCCCCCAGACCGGCGCCGAGGTCGCCAGGCATCCGCACATCGACGGCCGCAGCGACCTGGTCCGACAGCATCAGCGCAACCGACTCCGGGCTCAGCACGCATCTGCCCGCGAAGTCGCCGTCGCCGAGCAGCATCTGCACGAACTTCGTGTAGTCAGCGAGCGTCGAGAACGCGCCTCCGGCGACGGCAGGCAGCCTGGTCGTGCCCGGATCGGCGCCGAAGGGCCGCATCGCCGCAAACTTCGTCGCGGTCATGCCGAGCGGACTCGCGATGCGCTCGGCGAACAGCGTGTGCCAGTCCTTGCCCGTGACGCGCTCGGCGGCGATGGCCGCAATCTGGAACGTGACGCCGCCGTAGCGGAACGCGGCGCCGGGCGCAGTTCGAACGCGCGCTGCGCCGGCGGCGACGGCGAATTCGTCCGAGCCCCAACCGGGCTGTTCCCCGAGCAGGAAGCCCGACCACCCCGCTGTACACGACATGCACTGCCGCAGGGTCATGGTCCGCTTGTCCGGGCGATCGAGCTCGACGACGTATTCGGCGACCGGCACATCGAGTTCGAGCAGGCCCTCGTCGACGACCGACAGGATGGTCGCGACCGCGAGCCACTTGCTCGCCGAGGCGATCGGCATCGGCGCATCGACCGCGAGCCCGCCACGCAGGTTCTGGTGCACGACCTCCGTGCCGTCGATCACGGACAGGCCGGCAGGCGACGGCCGCGATCCGAGGCCGGCGAGCATCGTGTCGAAGGCAGCGTCGATCGCAGCGATGCGCGGCGGTGGCGGCGTCGGTGGCGCGGACTTCTGGGCGGCGGCCGCTGCGGCGGACACGAAGACGCCGATCAGGATCAGGAGCTTATGCAAGGTCATGTCGCGGTCGATGCTGCGAAGTCCGCCTGCAACGTACGGACCGTTCTCGTTCCCACGCCAGGGCCGTCAGCGCGGGACGACGGTCACCGGCACGCCAGCGCGGGCTGCCGCGAGTTCGGCCAGATTGTCCCAGGCTTCGCGCCGCCGCTGCGCGAAGCGGCCGAGCGTCAGCGGTTCGCCGCCGCGCACCTGCAGGCGCAGCGTCGGCACGTCGACGACGTTGCCGCTCAGCGCCTCGAACGAC
>JADCJE010000101.1 GCA_020247305.1 Phycisphaerales bacterium
GCAGCTTGCGTTCGCGATCCCGAACACGCCGGCGCTCGCCGGCGCGGCGTTCCGCGAGCAGTTCGTGCACTTCGCGCTCGACCCGAGCCTCGCCGTCGGCGCGACCAACGCGCTCGACCTCGTCGTCGGCAGCTACTGAGCCGGCGGCACGCCGTCCCGCCCGGCGCGTGCAGTTGGTCGATCTCCTGCCGCGTCGGCGGCACGCCGGCAGCCGCCTCGCTCGACGGGTGCGCTGGCCCAGCGCCGGACCGAGGCCGGGTCGCGCGCCAGGCGGCGCGGCCGACGCGCAGCCATGGCCCCCGCGTCCGACGGAGCTTCTGCGCTCACGCACACCGTTACCTCCAGGCACATAGGGCGGTAGTCACGACGTCGCCTGGCGATCCTGCGCAGGATCGCTGCGTCCACTATCCTCCCGGTGACATCATCCGCATGCACACTTCCACCCTGCTCGTCCTGCTGTCCGTCCTGATCGCGAGTGCGGCGGCGAGGGCCCAGTCCCCGTGCGGCAACTCGCTGCAGACGCTCGACGTACCGTCGGGCCTCGAGGGCGCGCTGAACGACAGCGTCTTCTGGGACCGCGACGGCAGCGGCCCGCTGCCCGCCGAACTCGTGATCGGCGGCGCTTTCCGGCGCGTCGGCGGCGTCGTCGTCAACGGCGTCGCGCGCCTCGACGCCGCGCTCGGCTGGCAGCCGCTCGGCGGCGGCTGCGACGACGTCGTGTTCAGCCTTGCGGTCGACGGCGCCAACCGCCTCGTCATCGGCGGCAGCTTCACGACGGCCGGCGGCGTGCAGGCGCCGCGCATCGCGCGCTTCGACGGCGCCCAATGGTCGGCGTTGGCGTCGCCGCCGCCGGCGCTGACGGGCCAGGTCACGGCGCTCGCGCCGCGCGGCGCCAGCGAACTCCACTACGTCGAGAGCACGGGCCTTGGCTACTTCGACGGCACGTCGACGTCCGGCCTCGCCCTCGGCCCGGCCAGCGGCAGCTTCAGCGGCAGCGCCACCGACGTCGGGCGCCTGCCCAACGGCGACCTGCTGATCGCCGGCTCGTTCTCGTCGGTCGCCGGCCAGTCGGCCAACAACGTCGCGATCTACGAGCGGGCCACCGGCATCGTGCGCACGCTTCAGGGTGGCGCCAACAACATCGTGCGCGACGTCGAAATGCTGCCGAACGGCGAGTTCTTCGCGTTCGGCGCGTTCACCACGGTCGGCGGCGGCATCGCGGCAGGCGGCGTCGCGCGCTGGACCGGTACCGGTTGGCAGCCGTACGTGTCGCCCATGCTGTTGGTCGGCGTGAGCGGCGGCGGCGTCAACGCTGCGGGCGAGCCCGTCGCGTTCGGCACGGCCGGCTGCTCGCAGTTCGTTGCGGGCGCTTGGCAACCGGTCCTGGCGAACGCCTTCAGCACGACGCACGTGCGGCCGGTCGCCAACGGCTCGCTCCTGATCGGCAACAACTCGACGATCGGCACGTTCTCGCCGCCGTTCGGCTTCTTCGCGCAGAATGGCGTCGCGACGCCGGTCGCGGACGGCGTCATCGGGACCATGCTGGCGGCGGCGGAGATGCCCGACGGCAGCATCGTCGGACACCTCTTCACCAGCGTGAGCAACACGACGACGGCGCTGAGCAACCTGCCCGCGCCCGGAGGCTTCGTGCGCTACCGCGACGGCGCCTGGACGGTCGAACCGACCGGCGCGATGCCGACCACGTCGTTCGGCGGCCGCGCGCAGATCGCGGACATCCTGCCGCAGGACGACGGCAGCTACATCGTCGCCGGCACCTTCGCGTCGATCGGCGGCGTCGCCCTGACCGGGGTCGCGCGCTTCGACGGCGCGGCCTGGCACCCGGTCGGCGCCGGCCCCGGAGGGACGGTGAACCGCGCCGTGCAGCTGGTGAACGGCGACCTGGTCGTGGGGATGCAGGACAACGCCATCCGGCGCTTCGACGGCGCGCAGTGGCTGACGGTCGCGCCGGCCGTCACCGGCGAGGCCAACCTGGGGCTCGCCGCCTGCCGCGACTGCTCGTTCGTGGCGGTGCGTCGCGCCAGCACGCCGAGCGGCCTGTCGACGCTGCTCGATCGCTGGGTCGGCTCGACGCGCACGTCGACGGTCGTGCCGGGCGCGCCGCTGCCGCAGGGCGCCGTCGAGCTGCGCGACGGCGCCATTGCGCTGTCAGCGTCGAACGGCGTGATGCGCTTCGACGGCGCCACGTTCCAGACGCTCGGCTCCCTGGTCAATCCGAACGGCGGCGCCCTCGACGCGCTGCCCGACGGCGGCGTCGTCGCCAACATCGGGTACGGCGGCAACGGCACGCCCGTGGTGCGCACCACGCTGCGCTGGGACGGCGCTACGTGGACGCCGCTGCACGCGAGCGGGTTCGGGAAGCCGATCGCGCTGCGCAACGGCGACGTGCTGGTCCTCGGCACCGTGGTCCTCGACTTGGCGCGGGCCGCGGCCATCGCGCGCTTCGCGACCGGCTGCCCGAGCGCATCAACCGCCGTCGCTTCCGGCTGCGCGACGGGCGCCGCGACGCTCGCCAGCGATGCGCCGTGGCTCGGCCAGACGCTGCGCCTCGAAGCGACTGGCTTGCCGCTCGCGGCCTTCGCAATCGCGGTCGGCAGCACGCAGTCCGCCAACCTGCCGCTCGCCGGCGTCTTCGCGACCGCGATCCCCGGCTGCACGCTGCTCGTGCAGCCCGACGTCACCAGCGTGCAACTCGCCGTCGCCGGCAAGGCGCAGCTTGCGTTCGCGATCCCGAACACGCCGGCGCTCGCCGGCGCGGCGTTCCGCGAGCAGTTCGTGCACTTCGCGCTCGACCCGAGCCTCGCCGTCGGCGCGACCAACGCGCTCGACCTCGTCGTCGGCAGCTACTGAGC
>JADCJE010000102.1 GCA_020247305.1 Phycisphaerales bacterium
CGAGAACGGCGGCTCGTACCGCTACGTGCGCTGAGTCCGCGATGGACGAACGCGCTGCAGGGGCCGCCGGCGAGGTCGCTGACGTCGTCGCGCCCGCCAGCCCGCCGTCCCCGCGCCGCCGCCGCCCGCCGCCGGAAGCGCCCGTGCCGGCGCTGTCGCGCGCGCGGCTGCTGCTCGCAGTCGGTGTGCTCGGCGCCGCCGGGTGCACGACGCTGGCGACGCACTTCGTCATGTTCCCGTGGCCGTTCCAGGCGACGATGCGCGATTGGGCGCTGCACTCGTGCGGCCTGCTGGCGACGACGCTGGCGACCGGCCTGTGCCTGGGCCTGCACCGCGCGCACCGCCGCGCCGCCCGCCGCGCGCTGACGGCGATCGCGCTCGGCGTGCCGCTGGCGATCACGCTGCTGCACGAGCTCGGCCAGTGGCTCTGGCCGGCCGATCCGCGCGACGCCTTCGACGCCGTGCGCGACTGCGTGCTCAACGTCGTCGGCGCGGCGGTGGCCGGCGCGCTGCTGCGCAGCGGTCAGCGGCCGGAGCCGCCGCCGTCGGCAGCCGGCGCGGCGGGATAGCGCACGGCCGGCAGCGGGCCCTCGTCGCTGAGCAGCGCGCACAGCTTCGGGTCGGCCAGCACGGCGTCGAGCTTCGTCGGCGCGCCGTCGAGCAGGATCGTGCGCGAGACGAGGCGGATGCCGTGGCTGTAGTCGACGTGCGGCGTCGTGTGCGCCTTCGACTTGGGCTGGATCGGCGTGCCGTCGAGGCGGTGCCAGCCGTACAGCACGACGCGATCCGGCCACTCCTGCAGCAGCGTCGACAGCACGACGTCCTTCTTGTGGCCGGCGACGAGCGCGTCGCCCGCCTCGCGCGCCGTCTGCGCGTCGACCATGCGGTCGTGCATGGCGAACACCGGCAGCGACGCGATGTCGTGCTGCTTGGGGCTGATCGGCTGCGGCGTCACCTTGTGGCGGGCCTGCAGCCAGATGGCGTCGACGAGCCGCGGCGTCGGCAGCGCGCAGTCGAGCTGGTCGCACAGCCACTGCGCGCTCGCCGGCGACAGCGGCATGCGCAGGTCGTCCTCGTCGGTGCCGATGGCGAAGTAGTCGGGCGTCACCCAGACCGTGACCGTGCGCCATTCGCCGTCGATCTCCTCGGAGATCGTCACCGGCGCGAGGTCGGCCAGGCGCGCGGGCACGTTGCCGGCGGTGAACTGCGCGCACACGCGCAGCTCGCGCTCGGCGAGCGGCAGGCGGCCCCACTGCGCAGCGAGCGCGCTGCCGGCCGTGCGCACGTGGCGCGGCGGCAGCTGCAGGCGCGGCGGCGTGAAGTCGACGGGTGCGGTTGGCGCCGGCGCAGCGGCGGCGTCCGCCGGCGCAGCGGCGGGCGGCTGCATCGGCGGCTTCGCGGCGGCGGCTTCGTCGTCGCGTGCAGCGATGGCCGGCGGGCTCGCTGCGCGATCCGCGGCGTTGGCAGCCGGCGCGCCGACTTCAGCGGGCGGTGGGCTGTCGGGCGTCGCCGCCGCGGTTGCAGGCGGCGGCGGCGGCGCGCTGCCGCAGGCGGCGAGCGCGGCTGCGACCAGCAGCGGCAGCGACGACGGCAGCGGCAGCGGACGGCGACGCACGGCGCTCACCCGCGCACGAACTTCTTCAGCGCGCCGACGACGTCGATCTGCTCGGCCTCGGTCAGGCCCTGGAAGATCGGCAGCGCCAGCGCCTCCGCGGCCGCCTGCTCGGCGACCGGGAAGTCCGCGGCCTTGGCGCCGAGGTACTCGAAGCACGGCTGGCGGTGGAACGGGATCGGGTAGTACACGGCGCAGCCGATGCCCTGCTGGCGCAGGTGCGCGATCGCCGGGTCGCGCTGGGCCGTCGGCACGCGCAGCACGAACTGGTGGTAGGCGTGGCGGTCGGTGTCGACCGGCAGCGTGCACCACTCCATCAGCCCGGCCTCGGCGAACAGCCGGCGGTAGCGCGCGGCGTTCTCGCGCCGCTGCAGGGTCACCTGCTCCATGCCGCGCAGCTTGACGCGCAGCGCCGCCGCCTGGATCGCGTCCATGCGGAAGTTGCCGCCGATCTTGTGGTGCTTGTAGAGCTCGGCCTGGCCGTGGTTGCGCAGCAGCTTGCAGGTCGCGGCGAAGTCGTCGTCGTTGGTGGTCAGGAAGCCGCCGTCGCCGATGCCGCCCAGGTTCTTGGTCGGGAACGTCGACCAGCCGGCGCACAGGCCGTCGCCGCCGGCCATGCGGCCCTTGTGCTTGGTGCCGATCGCCTGCGCCGCGTCCTCGATCAGCGGCACGGAGAACTTGCGGCAGACGGCCAGCACGGCGTCGACGTCGAAGGCGGCGCCGAACAGGTGCACCGCCATCACCGCCTTCGGCCGCTTGCAGCCCCGCAGGGCCGCCTCGAGCTTCTGCACGTCGACGTTCAGCCACGTCGGCTCGACGTCGACGAACACCGGCGTCGCGCCGACGCGCGCGACCACGCCGGCGGTGGCGAAGAAGCTGTACGTCGGCAGCACGACCTCGTCGCCCGGGCCGATGCCGAGCGCCATCAGCGGCGCCAGCAGCGCGTCGGTCCCCGACGACATGGTCAGCGCGTGCTTGCAGCCGAGGTACTGCTGCAGCTCGCGTTCGAGGTTCTCGACCTCGGGACCGAGGATGTACTGGCCGCTGCGGACGACGCGGACGACGGCGGCTTCGACTTCGGCGAGCAGCGCCTTGTCGCGCGTCAGGTCGATGAGGGGAACGGGCATCGGGGCGGACAGGATAGGGATCCGCCCGGCGCGGAAAAGGGCTCGGGCCGCCGGATCGTCGACCCGGCGGCCCGCTGCGGCGGACCCTTCGTGGCGTCCTGCCGGGCGCGCGTTGCGCCGCGGCGGACGACGCGGCTACTTGCCCTTCGCGGCCGCGAACGCTTCGGCGCCCTGCTTCAGGTCGGCGAGGAAGTCGACCGGGGCCTTCCAGCCGCCGATCTTGTGCAGCGCATTGCCGTCGGCGCCGAAGATGCCCATCGCCGGGATGCCCTTGGCCTCCAGCTTCTGCTTCATCAGCACGTCGTAGTCGCCGGCGAGGTCCTGCTCCTGGATGACCTTGCACGGCACGAACTGCGTGCCCAGCACGTCGGCGACCTCCTGGTCGACGTACGTGTAGTAGTCCATGCGGTAGCACCACACGCACCAGAAGGCCATGACGTCGACGAACACCGGCTTGCCGGCCTTCTTGCCCAGCTCGATCGCCTCGTCGAACGTGACGTAGTTCCACGCGATCGGCGCCTTGGCGCGCGGCCGCGTCGTGTCGAGCTTGCGCTGCGCGACGAAGTCGGCCTTCTCCTTGTCGAAGCGCTCGAACCATTGGTGCTCGACGCGCTCGCGGTGCGCGGCGGCGTCCTTCGCGTCCGGGCCCTTGGCGGCGGCGGCGGTGACCTTCACCGTGTTGCCGGCCTCGACCTTGATGCCGACCAGCTGGCCGTCGACGAAGCGCTTCTCGCCGAGCTGGCTGAGCGCGAACGGCATCGCCGGGCGGTCGCCGGCCTTGGCCAGCACCCACAGGTCGTCCTTGCCGGCGAACGAGCCGTCGAGGTCCTTGTCGACGATCGCGACGATGCGCTCGACGTCACCGACCTTGACCTTGGCTTCGAGGTAGGCGGGGAACTGCAGCGCGACCGTCGGCGCGTTCTCGCCCATGCGCATGTACGAGGCCTTGGCGGTCAGCTTGCCGGCGCCGAGGGCGATGGTGCATTCGACCGGCTTGCTGCGCTCGCCGGCCGGCGCGTTGTTGCGGCCCTGCACGGCCGTGATCTCGATTGCGTGGCGCTCGTCGTCGCTCCACTTGCCGTCGGCGTTGGCGTCGAGGCACAGCGTGTCGAACGACTTGGCGTCGGCGGCCTTCTTGCCGACGACGACTGCGATGCTCTTGCCGCCGAGCTTCGCCGCGCCGGCCATCGCGTCGGCGAGCCCGGCGGGCACCGTCACGCCTGCGGGCGCGGTCGCTGCGAGCGCCACCGATTCGCTGGCGGGCAGCACCGGCGGCATGGCCTCGCGGTTGCCGGCTTCGGCGACCTTGACGGCGCCTTGGACGATGACGGGATCCTGCGCGGCGAGACTCGCGGCGCAGGCCAACAGGACGGTCGTGCGGATCATGTGGGGGCAGATCTCCGGACGGGGAGCGGTACGGGGCGGCAGCGTAGCGGGCGGCGGGCTGGCGCACGCGGGCGGGGCGGGTCGGCGGGTTGCGATGGCATCGCGTCCGCCAGGAGGTCCGAAGGTCCCGGCGCCCAGCACGGCCAACGTGCGACGGTTCCGCAACGACGGCGGCCGATCGGCCAACTGCGCCGAAGGGGGCTGGGCTGCTGGCAACGGGCACTGGCGGGCGCGAACCGGGCGGGGTCGCCCGCACCGCCCCTGCCCGTCAGCCGCGTTCGTGCGCACCGTCGCGCCAGCGGTCGGCCAGCGCGTTGATCGGCTCGCACAGCAGGTCGACGACGGCGATCGCCGCCAGCCTGGTCTCGTCGAACGCCGCCTCGGTCTCGGTCACGGCGTCGACGAGCGCGGCGTAGCGATGGCGGTAGCTGCCGAGCACCGAGCGCAGCGTCGTGGCGTCGAGCCGGTCGCGGAAGCGCACGTGCAGCAGGGTCATGCCGACGGTCCGGTTCTGCGCGACCTCGGGCACCATGACGACCGTGCGGTCGTCGCTGCGGCCGCGGGCGAGGAAGCACTGCTTCTCGACGGCGACGAGGTGCTTGGTGCCGCGCAGCGGCGGGTTGCCGGCGGTGCGCGAACGCATGCCCGCGGCGATGCCGCGCTGGTCGATGGCTTCGATGCGCGCGCTGCCGCCCTCGGCGTCGCCGTCGATGCGGTAGCGCGTGCTGCCGAGCACCTCGGCGACCGCCGGGTCGAGCCCGGCGAGCGCGCGCAGGTCGCGGTAGCCGATGCGGTCGCGCGGCGCGCCGGCGGCGAGCAGCGCCTGCACGAGCGGCGCGGTGAGCACTTCCTCGTCGGCGCGCGAGATGCCGACGGTCACGGTCTTGGCCTGGTGCTTGATGGCGTCGACCGGCCGCGTCAGCTGGTCGATCGCGCGCGTCAGCTCCGCGGTCAGGAGGTCGACGACCGTGCCGGGGCCGCCGCTCTCGCCGAGCGTCGTCGGCAGCGCGTCGAGCGGCACGAAGCCGAGCGCGTGGCTGCACAGGGCGACGAGCCGCGCGGCGGTGCGCGCTTCGAGCGCGCCGTCGTAGCGGCCGGCGCTCAGCTGCCGCTGGAACTCGGCCCACGCCGGCAGCAGGTGCGGCCGCAGCGCCGCCTGCCAGTCGGTGCGCGGCGTGCCGCTGGCGAACGTCGCCTCGATCGCGCCGCGCATGCGCCGCAGCGGCAGCGCTGTGCCGTCGATCGCCAGCGCCGCGCGGTAGCCGAACAGGTGGCCGGCCATCGTCGACAGGATGAACGCGTGCGCCGGGTGCACGGCCGGCACGTGGATCGTCGCCGCGGCGGCCGCGAAGCGCGCCTCGCCGACGGTGGCGATCACGATCGGGCAGCCCTTGTGCGCCTTGAAGATCGCGACCTCCTTGGCGACGTCGTCGGCGGTCGAGCCGCCGAGCCCGGCGGCGCAGACGAGCACCAGCGGCTCGGTCGACAGGTCGATGTGCTTCTTGTCCTCGGTCGCGTCGCAGGCGATCGACTTGTAGCAGAGCTCGCTGAGCTTGATGCGGATCTCGGCGGCGGCGACGCGGTTCCTGCCGTTGCCGACCAGCGCCCACGACCGGCGCTGCGGCGCGTGCGCCTCGGCGATCGCCGTGATCGCCTCGTCCTGCGCCAGCACGGCGCGCATCGCCTCCGGCAGCGCGCGCAGGGCGGCGAGCAGCTCGTGCTCGCGGGCGTCGTCGGCGACGCCGGCGGCGCGCGCCAGCGCCAGCGCCAGCAGCTGGCCGGCGGCGCACTGCGCGTAGAAGGCCTTGGTGCTGGCGACGCTCATCTCGACGTCGCGGCCGTCGCTGGTGTAGAGCACGCCGTCGGCCTTGTCGGTCAGGTCGCTGCCGCGGCGGTTGACGATCGCGAGCACGCGGCCGCCGCGGGCGCGCACGAGGTCGACGGTGCGGTTGGTGTCGGTGGTGGTGCCCGACTGCGACACGGCGACGACCAGCGTGTCGCGCATGTCGTCGCGCAGCTGGAAGCCGCTGAGTTCGGTCGCCGGCAGCGCCTCGACGGCGACCTTGGCGCCGGCGAGCGCGTCGGCGACGAAACCGGCGACCGCCTGCCCGGCGACCGCCGCGGTGCCCTGGCCGATCACCAGCACGCGCGCGATCGCGCCGGCGGCGAGCGCGTCGCGCACCGCGGTCGGCAGCGATCTGTCCGGCAGGATCGCGCGCAGCCGTTCGCCGTGCGCGACGATGCGACCGCGCAGCGTCTTGCGCAGCGACTGCGGCGCTTCGCCGATCTCCTTGTGCAGGAAGTGGCGGAACGCGCCGCGGTCGATGTCGCGCGTCGTCACCGCCGCCGTCGTGAGCTGCTTGTCGGCGACCGGCAGCGGCGTGCCGTCGTACGATGCGCGCGCGATGCCGGCGGCTTCGCCGGCGCGGGCGCGGTCGAGCACGACCACCTGCCCGCGCGAGGCGGCGGGGTTCTGCGGGTTGCCCGGCGTCTCGCCGTCGAGGCGGAGGTAGCGGCCGCACTCCTCGACGACGCCGTACGGCTCGCTGGCGACGACGAACGTGTCCTCGGCGCAGCCGACGTACAGCGCCTGCCCCGAGCCGCGCAGGGCCAGCGCGAGGCGGTGCGGTTCGCGCGCCGAGACGGCGGCGATCGCGACCGAACCGGTGAACGTCGCGACCGTGCGCCGGAAGGCGTCGGCGAGCGGCAGGCCGGCGCGCATCTGGCGCGCGACCAGCACCGGGATGACCTTGGCGTCGGTCGTGATCGCTTCGTGCAGGCGCAGGCCTTCGCTGCGCACGAGGTCGTGGTGGTTGTCGACGTCGCCGTTGAGCGCGCCGAGCACCAGCGGGCCGTGCGGGCCGTCGAGTTCCTCCTGCGTCAGCGGGTGCGCGTTGGCCTCGCTGATGATGCCGACGCTGGCCCAGCGCGTGTGGCCGAGCACCAGCGCCTCGGCGCGCGGCTCGCGCAGGGCGGCCTGCAGCAGCCGGTCGCCGGCGATCGACGCGCGCAGCGCCTTGACGTTGTCGCCGAGTTCGCCGATCTCGGCCGCGTGCTTGTAGACGAACGCGAGGCAGCCGGCCTCGGCGCGCATCGAGCCGTCCTGGAACAGCGGGTCGTTGTCGCGCGCAGTGCGCAGCGAACGCAGCGCCGGCGCGTCGGGATCGACGCCGGTGACGAGGATCGAGATGCCGGCGGAGTCGCGGCCGCGCACCTCCAGGCGGTCGAGCGCGTCGAGCGCCAGCTGCAGGCTCGACCACGACGCCGCGGCCGCCGTGTGCGGCACGGCGTCGCCGGCCAGCGCGCGCACGCCGGCGGCGTGCGGCAGGCGGTCGCGGCGCACGGCCCACAGCGCGTCCTTGAGCCGCACGAGCGCGCGGTTGCGTTCTTCCACGGCGGGGTCGGCGGCGGCCGCCGCGGCGTCGCCGTCGATCGCGGCCTCGAAGGTCACGAGCCACCCGGCGAGCGCCTGTGCGCGCGCGGCGAGTTCGTCGGCGAGCGCGCGGTCGGCGAGCAGCGCCAGCAGGCCGGGCACGCCGCGCAGCGCGCCGTCGAGGCCGGCGAGCGCGCGCTCCGCCGCGGTCAGCCGGTCGACGTCGATGGCGGCGGCGAGGGCGTGTTCGGCCGCGGCCATGGCGGCGCGCAGCGACGCAGCGGTCGGGGCCGGACGCGCGCTGGCGCGCCGCAGCACGGCGATGATGCCACACATGGTCGGAGTCGTTCCTCGCTAGCGGCTGGCGAACTGCTCGATGCCGGCGCGCAGGTCCGCCGCCGCCTTGGCATCGCCGCTTTCTTCGATCGCCTGGGCCAGCCGCTTGAGCCAGTTCGCGGCGTCGGCCGGCAGGCTCGCGGGGGCCGCCTTGCCGTGCGTCTTCGGCGCGGCCCAGCGCAGGCGGATGCTGTCGCAAACGACGGCACCCATGGCGTCCGGCAGGCGCAGCGCCGTGCGATCCTTCGACACCGCGTCCCAGTTCGCGGCCGGCACGGTCAGCTCGCGCGCGGCGTCGACGCCGAGGAACACGCGGCCGTCGTCGGTCCACTGCACGAACTGGTCGCCGTGTTTGCACGACAGCAGCTCGACGCCGCCGGCGAACGCGACGTCGCGGTCGCGCACGACCTGCGGCAGCGTCAGCGCCTGTCCGCTCTTCTTGCTGCACGCGGCGTGCATCGCGGCGAGCGCCTGCGCGGTGTCGGCGAACGCGCCGCCCTTGGCGAGCGGGTGCTCGTCGCCGAGCCACTGCTTGAGCGCCTTGTGCGCCTCGTTGGCCGTCTGCTGGCCCCAAGGCGTCTCCTGGAACGTGCGCTCGTCGCCGAGCGCGTCGATCAGCGGCTGCAGCGGCGGCAGCTTGCCCTGCTGCAGCAGCAGCAGCGGCAGGCGGACGCGGGCCCGCGGGTCGCCTTCGGCCAGCGCCAGCGCGCCGGCGTCGCCGCCGAGGGCGAGGCCGAAGCGCGCGTGCGTGCGCATCAGCCACGCCGGGTCGTCGGCGTGCGCCTTGCACAGCTTGAGGATCGCGACGCGGCGGTAGCCGGCGGGACCGACGCGCAGCGCCAGCCCGCGCAGCGCCGACGCGCGCCAGTAGAAGTCGCGGTCCTCGGCCCACGCGAACAGCAGGTCGAGCACCGGCGCCTCGGTCGTCGACTCGTCGGCGATCGCGTCGACCAGCGCCTGCGGCAGCGCGTTGCGGCCGTTCTTGTCGGCCCACGCGACGATCGCCGGCACGGCGGCGCCGCCGCCCTTGGCGACCTTGCGCGCGGCGGCGAGCCGCAGGCCGTAGCGCGGCGACGTGCAGGCGCGCTCGACCTCCTTGGGCCAGTCCGCGGCCGGGTCCTGGCCCAGCGGCAGCAGCGCGAGCAGCGGCGAGGCGACGGCGAGCGCGACGAGCACGTGCACGGCGTGGGCCTTCACTTCACCGTGTCCGCGTCGAGCTGGTAGATCATGATCACGACGTCGTCTTCCTTCTCTTCGCCGACGTACAGCTTGCCGGTGACGGTCACCACGCCCGGCTTGATGTCGGTGGTGACGCCGTCGGGCAGCGTGCAGAAGACGATCTCGTTGAGCTTGGGCGTGCCGTTGCAGCCGCAGGCGTCGTTGATCAGCAGGAACGAGTTGACCGGCTCGCTGCCGGGCGACTCGCGCTGCATGAAGCCGCGGATCTCGACGAGCTTCTCGTCGAGTTCGGTCACTTCCTTGGGCAGCTTCATGCCTTCCTGGTAGTCGAAGCCGGCGAGCTTCGCGAAGCCGACCTTGAGCGGGTCGTCGGCCGCGAGCAGCAACAGGGCAGGGAGGAGGAGGCGGATCGCCATGCGTGCCGGGCAGGATAGCAGGCAGCGGGGGGTATCGGCATGGTGCGTCCGACGGCAGAGCGGCAGCCGCGGGGGCGGCACGCACGGCGGGGGCAACCGAGCGGGTTGAGCATGGTGCGTGACGGTGGGGCGGGCGGCGCGAAGCCGCGCTGCGATCGACCGGGAAGCCGGTCCGACCATCGCGACGGGCGTGCCATGGCCGCAGGGTGCCGGTCGCGCCGGTCAGGTTCCCTCGGCGGCGGGAACGTCGCGTCCGCGCCGCGCCCGCCTCACCCCGCCGCCGCCCCCGCCACCAGCCGCAGCACGTCCTTGATCGACACGATGCCCACGACCCGCCGGTCGCCGTCGAGCACCACCACGTGCTTCACGTCGCGGCGGCGCATGATCTCGACGGCGCGTTCGATCGGGGTCGTCGCCTCGACGCACTGGACGTCGCGGGTGGCGAGCGGCAGCAGTGGTTGCTGCAGGTCGGAGTCGGCGCGCAGCGCGGCGAAGACGTCGGTGCTGGTGACGATGGCGGCGAGGCGGCCTTTGGCGTCGACGAGCGGGAAGGCGTTGATGCGTTTGTCGAGCAGGGTGCGGATGCAGTCCTGCAGGCACGCGGTTGCCGGCAGGGTGACGACGTCCTTGCTCATGATCGTGGCGACCGTCGCGCGCAGGCGTTCGGCCGGCACCCATTTCGGCAGGATCGTGTTCGCCGGCTGGAAGCGCCGCGAGGTCGCGTCGAGCAGCTTGCGCAGGCCGCGGAAGCTGTTGGTCAGCACGCGGAACTCCGCGGCCGGGAACGCCAGCACGCGCGTCGGCTCGACCGCCGTCGCCGTCGTCGCGCGCACGCCCTGCCGCAGCAGCGAGCCCTCGCCGAAGTGTTCGCCGGGGCCGAGCAGGTCGCTCGCCGCCTCGCAGCCGTCGGCGTCGCAGCGCGTCAGCCGCACCTTGCCGCTCTCGACCACGTAGAAGGCGCCGCTGGGGTCGCCCTGCTGGAACAGCTGTTCGCCGGCTTCGAGGTGGATCGTGCCGTGGCGCGCCGTCGGCTGCATCGCCAGCGCGTTGAGGTCGCGCGGGAAGAACAGGTTGAGCGTCCAGTCGATGACGACGCGCAGCTTGCGGTCGAAGCGCGGCAGCTTCATCAGGTAGATCGTCCGCCACAGCCACCACGCCACGAACCCGGTGATCTTCAGCCCGCCGACGGCGGCGACGGCGTTGCGGTGGCCGAGCGTCGCCAGCTGGCCGAGGCTCTTGTGGCGGAACGGTTGCGGCGGTTTGCCGCGCAGCGCCGCGGCGATGTTGGCGGCGGCGACGTCGCCCTGGCGCGACGCGAACTGGGCCGTCGGCGGCGACACGCCGCCGTGGCCGTCGGGGTTGGCGGCGCAGTCGCCGAGCGCCCAGACGGTGGTCCGGCCCTGCAGCCGCAGGAACGCGTCGGTCGGCAGCCGGTTGCTGCCCGCGGGCGCGAGCGCCTTCAGCATCGGGTGCGGCGCGTTGCCGACCGTGCAGACGACCGTGCGCGCGGCGATCAGCTCGCCGTCCTTCAGATAGACGCCTTCGCGCGAAGCGGCGCGGGTCATCGCGGCGAGGCGGAACTCGACGCCGCGCTTCTGCAGCACCTTCAGCGCGTGCGCGCCCAGCCGCTTGTCGAGCTCGGGCAGGATCTGGTCGCGGCTGTGGATGCAGACGACGCGCAGCGGCTCGCCGCGCAGCGACGGGAAGAAGCGCAGCGCGCTGCGCACGAGGTCGTTGATCTCGGCGGCGGTCTCGACGCCGGAGAAGCCGCCGCCGACGACCGCGAACGTCAGCAGCGCGCGCCGCTCGTCCGGGTCGGACTCCAGCACGGCGCGCTCCAGCCGCGAGATGACGGCGTGGCGCAGGGCCAGCGCGTCGGCGACGTTCTTCATCGGCAGCGAGTGCTCGGCCATGCCCGGCATGCGGCTCGTGTCGACGACCGAGCCGAGCGCAAGCACGAGGTGCTTGGGCGCGTAGACCACCGTCTCGCCGCCGCCTTCGGCGACCACCGTCACGCGGCCGGCGAGGGCCCCGCCAACGTCGGGGTCAGGCGCGAGTTCGATGGCGGTGACCTCGCCGCGCACGACCTCGGTGCGCCGCAGCAGGTGGCGCAGCGGGCTGATGACGTGCGCCGGCGACAGGCTGGCGCCGACGACCTCGGGCAGCAGCGGCTGGAAGACGAAGTAGTTTTCGCTGCTGACGAGCGTGATGTGCGCGTCCTTGGGCAGCAGGCGTTCGAGGCGTCGGGCGCAACCGGCGCCGGCGAAGCCGCCGCCGAGCACGAGGACGTCGGTGGCGCGGACGGGCGGGGTGGAGGTGCTCAAGCAGGCGGCAGCGTAGCGGGGGGCTGTGTGCAGCAGGCTTGTCACCCACCCGCAGCGCCGAGCGCGCGCGGGTGCCGTCCCCGCGGCGGCTGCCGGCGCGCCGCCGCCTCGCTCACGTCACCTGCAGCCCCTCGATCCCCGGCTCGCCCGCAGGCAGCTTCAGGTCCATCGCCGCCAGCGTGTCGACGATCACCTCGCTGACCGCGAGATCTCGGTACCAGTTGCGGTCGGCGGGCACGACGTACCACGGCGCGTCGTGGGTGCTGGTCGCCGCGAGAGCGTCCTCGTAGGCCTGCTGGTAGTCGTCCCAGCGGGCGCGTTCGTCGAGGTCGCGCGAGCTCCACTTCCAGCGCTTCTTCGGGTCGTCGATGCGCTCCTGCAGGCGCTGGCGCTGCTC
>JADCJE010000103.1 GCA_020247305.1 Phycisphaerales bacterium
CGGCCAAGCCGCTCGACGACGTACTTCTCGCTCTGCGGCACGATCTTCACCGTCATCAGGACGAGAAGCAGCAGCAGGGCCGCCAGGGACACCGGCACGATCCAGGGTTCCATCGTTCCTCCATTGCGCCGCTGACCGGCGGCGATGGCGCGGAGGATCCCACGGCGGTCGTGGTGGCGCAAGCGCGCCACGCCCGCGGCCGACTACAGCAGCCCGCGGCGCTTGAGCAGCGCCTTGGTGTCGAGGTCGCGGCCGCGGAAGGCGGCGAACATCGACATCGGCTCGACCGTCATGCCGCGCGCCAGCACGAGGTCGCGGAAGCGCTTGCCGTTCTGCGCGGTCATGCCGCCGTTCTCCATGCAGCACGCGAACGCGTCGGCGGCCAGCGCCTCGCTCCACATGTAGGCGTAGTAGCCAGCCGAGTAGCCGCCCGGCCAGACGTGCGCGAAGTACGTGCTGCGGTAGCGCGGCGGCACGAGGTCGTAGGCGACGCCGGCCTTGGCGAGCGCCTGCTTCTCGAACGCCGCGACGTCGTCGACCTTCGCGCCCGGCGGCAGCGTGTGCCACGCCATGTCGAGCAGCGCTGCGGCGACGTACTCCAGCGACGCGAAGCCCTGGCCGAACGTGCGCGCCGCGCGGATCTTGCCGACCAGCTCCGTCGGCATCGCCTCGCCGGTCTGCCAGTGCTTGGCGCAGCGCGCAAGCACCGCCGGGTCGAACGCGAAGTCCTCGTGGAACTGCGACGGGAACTCGACGAAGTCGCGCGGCACGCTGGTGCCCGACAGCAGCGGGTAACGCACCTTGCTGAAGAGCCCGTGCACGCCGTGCCCGAACTCGTGGAACATCGTCGTGACCTCGTCGAAGCTCAGCAGGGTCGGCTGGCCGTCGCCGGCCTTCTGGATGTTCATCACGTTGACGACGACCGGCAGCTGGCCGAGCAGTTCGGTCTGGTCGACGAAGTTGTCCATCCACGCGCCGCCGCGCTTGCTCGGGCGCGCGAAGTAGTCGCCGTAGAACAGGCCGAGCTTGCTGCCGTCGGCGTCGAACACCTCGAACACGCGCACGTCGGGGTGGTAGACGGGCAGGTCCTTGCGCTCGCGCAGCTCCACGCCGTACAGCTGCTTGGCCATGTAGAACATGCCGTCCTGCAGCACGCGGTCGATCGGGAAGTACTGCTTCACCGCGCCTTCGTCGAACGCGTACTTCTCCTTGCGGACCTTCTCGGCGACCCAGCTCCAGTCCCAGGCCGCGAGCTGCTGGCCCTTCTGGTTGCGGTCGAGCCACTCCTGCAGTTCCTTGGCCTCGGCCTTGGCCTTGACGACGATCTGCGCCGCCATGCTGGCCAGCATCTTCTCGACGGCGGCGCCGGAGCCGGCCATCTGGTCGGCGAGCACGTAGTCGGCGTGCGTCGCGTAGCCGAGCAACTGCGCCTTCTCGGCGCGCAGTGCGGCGAGCTGCAGGACCAGCGCCTTGGTGTCGTTGCCGTTGCCGCGGGCGCAGCGCTGCATCGACGCCTCGAACACGCGCTGGCGCGTGCCGCGGTCGTCGAGCGACGACAGCACGCCCTGCGAGGTCGGCAGCTGCAGCGTCAGCAGCCACTTGCCGTCCTTGCCGGCGGCTTTGGCGGCGTCGGCGGCGGCCGAGACGGCGCTGGCGTCGACGCCGGCGAGCGCCTCCTTGGCGTCGACGACGACGGCGAGGTCCTTGGTGTCGGCGAGCAGGCGCTCCTGGAACGTCGTCGTCAGCTTGCTGGACTGCTCGTTGATGGCGCGCAGGCGCTGCTGCGCGTCGGGCGACAGCCGCGCGCCGTTGCGCACGAACGACAGGTGCAGGCGCTCGACGAGGCGCTTCGGCTCGCCGGCCAACGTCTCGCGCGCGGCGTGCACGGCCTCCAGGCGGGCGAACAGCCGCGCGTCGAGGTAGATCGAGTCCTGGTGCGCCGCGAGCTTCGGCGCGACCTCGGCCTGGATCTTCTGGATCGTCGGGTTGGTCGTCGACTCGGTGAGGTTGAAGAACACCTTGGCGACGCGCGTCAGCAGCGCCCCGCTGCGCTCCATCGCCTCGACGGTGTTGGCGAACGTCGGCGACTCGGCGTTCGCCGCGATCGCCTGGATCTCCGCGGCGTGCTGCTGCATGCCTTCGAGCAGGGCCGGCAGGTAGTGCTCGTCCTTGATCCGGTCGAAGGCGGGCGTCGTGTAGGGGAGCGCGCTCGGCTGCGCGAACGGGTTGCCGGCGAGGGGATCCTGGGCGGAGGCGGTGGTCATGGCGGCGCTGGCGGCGACGGCGGCCAGCAGGAATGCGGGGGCGTGGGTCGGTCGCATCGCCGCAGTCTAGGGCGACGGCGGCGGGCGGGCACGGGCGGCGATGGCGGGCCGACGGGCATCGGTGCGTAGGAGTCTGCGGCGGCAGGACGCTACGTTGTCCGACGTGACGACGGAGTTCGACTACGCCGCGGCCCAGGACTTCGGCACCGCGCTGCTGCTCGGCGCGCTGCTCGGCATCGAGCGCGAGAAGCGCAACATGCGCGAGGGCTTCGGCATCGCCGGCCTGCGCAGCTTCGTGCTGTTGGCGCTGCTCGGCGCCGTCGGCGGCTACATGGGCACGGCGCTGGCGATGCCGTGGATCCTGCCGGCGGTCGTGGTCGTCGTCGGCGTGGTGGTCGCGGCCGGCTACGTCGCCGGCGTGCGGCAGCGGCCCGAGCAGGTCGGGCTGACGACAGAGCTGGCGGCGGTCGCCGCCTGCCTCCTCGGCGCGATGGCGACCACGGGCTTCCGCGACCTTGCCGTCGGCCTCGGCGTCGGCATGGCGGCGCTGCTCGCCTACAAGCAGCCGCTGCACCATCTGGTCGGCCAGCTCGGCTGGGAGGACGTGTTGGTCGGCATGCGGCTGCTGCTGGCGACGTTCATCGTGCTGCCGCTGCTGCCCGACCGCGCCATCGACCCGTGGGGCGCGATCAACCCGTACAAGCTGTGGCTGCTGGTGCTGCTGATCTCGGGCATGTCGCTCGTCGGCTACATCGCCACCCGATGGCTCGGCCCTGGCCGTGGCATCGCGGTGACCGCGGCGACCGGTGGGCTCGTCAGCTCGACCGCGGTGACGCTGGCGTTCGCCAAGCAGAGCCGCGACGAACCGCAGCGCGCGCGGGCGCTCGCCGGCGGCGTGCTGCTGGCGTGGGCGATCATGTTCGTGCGCGTCGTGGCGGTCGCCGCAGTCGTGCAGCCGGCGCTGGCGCTGGCGCTCGCCGTGCCGTGCGCGGCGATGACGGCCGTGTGCGCCGGCGCGGCGGGCGTCGCCATGCGCAGCCGCGACGGTGGCGGCGCCGACGGCCTGCCGGCCGTGCCGATGCAGAACCCGTTCTCGCTGCTGGCGGCGAGCAAGTTCGCGGCGCTGTTCGCCGTCGTGCAGTTGCTGCTCAAGCTCGGCCAGCAGCACCTGCCGCAGTCGGGCGTCTACGCCGTCGCCGCGCTCGCCGGCCTGACTGACGTCGACGCGATCACCGTGTCGATGGGCGAGCGGGTGCGCGCCGCGCCGGCGGACGTCGGCATCGCCGCGACGGCGATCCTGGTCGCGTGCCTGTCGAACACGGCGGTGAAGACCGGCATGGCGATCGGCCTCGGGCGCGGACTCGCGCGCACGGTCGTCGTCGGCGCGGTGGCGGCAGTGGCAGCGGGCGCGGCGACGCTGCTGCGGTAGCAGCGGTCGGGCGCCGCGCGGAACTCGCCGCGCGGCGCGCCGACGGGCGATCAGCCCTTCATCGCCTTCTTGGCGGCCTTCGCTGCGCGCTTCTCCTTCAGCGTCAGCTTCGATTCCTTCTTCACTTCCTTCTTGCCTTGTTGACCCTTGGCCATGGCTAGCTCCGTGTGGGGATGGGATGGACTCGGCGCGGCGCGGTCGCGACGTGCGACCGCCCGGCGCACGCGCACAGAGTGCAGAACGACCGCGCGCGAGTCAAAGGGGCCTTGGTGCGGGGATCGTCGCGCATCGCCGCGCGCCGTCAGCGCCCGAGCAGCGTCGCCTCGTACGCATGCACCGCCGGCGCGCCGCCGGTGTGCACGAACAGCACCTTCTCGCCCTTGCGGAAGGTCCCGGCGCGGCTCAATCCGATCAGCCCGGCCATGATCTTGCCGGTGTAGACCGGGTCGAGCAGGATCGCCTCGGTGCGCGCCAGCAACTGCACGGCTTCGACCATCGCCGCGTTGGGCAGCGAGTACTTGGGTTGCCAATAGCCGCCGACGCAGCGCACGGCTTCGCGCGGCACCTCCAGGCCGAGCCCTAGCAGGTCGCAGACCGCCTGCGCCTCCTTGTGCACCAGCGGCGCCTGGTCGGCCGGGTCGCGGCTGACGCCGACGCCGTGGATCGGCACGTCGATGCGGTTGCCGAGGAAGCCGGCGAGCAGGCCGCCGTGCGTGCCCGAGCTGCCCGAGCCGACGACGACGTGGTCGAATCGCACGCCCTGCTCGAACGTCTGCTGCTGTAGTTCCTGCGCGCAGGCGACGTAGCCGAGCCCGCCGAGCGCGTTGCTGCCGCCGCCGGGGATGGCGTAGGCTTTGCGGCCCTGGCGGGCGAGTTCGTCCGCGACCTGCTGCATCGCCGCCGCCATGTTCGTGCCGGCCGGGACGACGGTGATCGACTCGACCCCGAACAGCCGGAACAGGAAGTGGTTGCCGCTGGCGTCGTCGCGGTAGCTGCCGGGGATGCGCTCCTCGATCACGAAGCGGCACTTCAGGCCCTCCTTGACCGCGGCGGACAGGGTGAGGCGGCAGTGGTTGGACTGCGGTGCGCCGCACGTGACCAGGGTGTCGCAGCCCTTGGCCAGGGCGTCGGCGACCAGGAACTCCAGCTTGCGGGTCTTGTTGCCCCCGGGCGCCAGCCCCAGCAGGTCGTCGCGCTTGATCCAGACGTCCGGCCCCCCCAGGGCCCTGGTGAAGTTCGGCAGGAACTCCAGCGGGGTGGGGCCGTGGCTGTAATGACGCCGAGGAAAGCGGGCGAGATCCATGCCCGGACTCTATCCTTCCGCCATGCCCGGGCAGCCAGCCGCCGACGTCGCCGCGTTCCTGGCGGCGTGCCGTCACCCGCTGCGCGCCGAGCTCGACGCGCTGCGCACAATCGTCGCCAAGGCCGATCCGCGGCTCGTCGAAGCGATCAAGTGGAACGCCCCGAGTTGGGGCCTGCCCGACGCCGACGACCACTGCATGACGGTCAACCTCGGCAACAAGGCGACGCTGCGCCTCGTGCTGCATCGCGGCGCGGCGAAGGGCGCGGGCGCCGACGCGGCGCCGTTCGTCGACTTCGACGCGACGTGGCTGCACTGGCCGGCGGCCGACCGCGCGGTCGCGACCTTCGCCAGCATGGCGGAACTCGACGCCGCGCGTCCGGCGCTGGTGCAGCTGCTCAAGCTGTGGACCGCGGCGATGCGCGCGGCGGCGGCGCCGCCCGCAGCAAAGCCGCCTGCGCCGCGCACGGGAGCGCCAGCAGCACCGTCCACTCCAGCCACTTCCGCCACTGCCGCGGATCGGCCGTCCAAGCCCGCCAGCCGAAGAGCGCGCTGACCAGCGCGGCGGCCGCGGCGAGCGGCCAGAGCAATCGCGGGCGGGCGCGCAGCCATCTCGGCTCCAGCGCGAGGAAGGCCGCGCACCCGAACACCGCGATGGTGTGCGACACACGCAGGGCCAGCGGCTCGGGTTCGCGCGCTTGCGACTCGAGCGACGCGGGTGCGGCCAGGCCCAGCAGCGCCGCCGCCGCCAGCGCGAAGCCCCACAGCGTCAGCAGCACGCGCACGAGCGTGCGCAGCGCGCGGCCGATCACGTCGCCAGCCGCGCCAGGTCCGCGGTGCGGTTCATCAGCGCGTGCAGCTGGCCGAGCAGCGCCTGGCGGTTCTGCCGCAGCGCGACGTCGTCGGCGTTGACCATCACCTTGTCGAAGAACGCGTCGACCGGCGCCTTCAGCGACGCGCAGGCGACGAGCCCGCCCTGCCAGTCGCCGGCGGCGTACTTCGGCTCGGCGGCGGCGGCGGCCTGCTGCAGCGCTGCGTGCAGCGCCTGCTCCTGCGGCTCGGCCAGCAGGTCGGCGCGCACGGTCGTCGGCAGCGCGCCTTCGACCTTCTTGAGGATGTTGCCGATGCGCTTGTTGGCGGCGGCGAGCGAGGCTGCCTCCGGCAGCGCCGCGAACGCGCGCACCGCCGCCAGCCGCTGGCCGACCTCGGCGAGCCGCTGCGGGCGCAGCGACACGACGGCGTCGATCTCCTGCGGCGTGTAGCCCTGGTCCTTGAGCGACGACGCGAGGCGGTCGAACACGAAGTCGGTCAGCGCCGCCGTCGGATCCTGGATCAGCGCGCCGAACGGCGGCCGCGCCAGCGCGATCAGCTGGTCGAGCGCGAGCGGCAGCTTCTTCTCGGCGACCATGCGGATCACGCCGAGCGCGTGGCGGCGCAGCGCGAACGGGTCCTTGTCGCCGGTCGGGATCTGGCCGATGCCGAACAGGCCGACCAGCGTCTCCAGCTTGTCTGCGAGTGCTGTGCAGACGCCGACCGGGTTGCGCGGCAGCGCGTCGCCGGCGAAGCGCGGCTTGTAGTGGTCCTCGATCGCGTCGGCGACGGCCGGCGTCTCGCCGTCGTGGCGGGCGTAGTAGCCGCCCATGATCCCCTGCAGCTCGGGGAACTCGCCGACCATGTCGGTCAGCAGGTCGGCCTTCGCCAGTTGCGCAGCGCGCGTCGCCGCCGCCGCCAGCGCGTCGCCGCCGAGCAGGCGGCCGACCGCGGCCGCGATCGCGACGACGCGTTCGACGCGTTCGCCCTGGGTGCCGAGCTTGTTGTGGTAGACGACCTTGGCGAGGCCCGGCAGGCGGTCGGCGAGCGCCTTCTTGCGGTCCTGGTCGAAGAAGAACTTGGCGTCGGCGAGGCGCGGGCGCACGACGCGCTCGTTGCCGCCGACCACGGCGCTTGCGTCGGCGGGCCGGATGTTGCTGACGACGAGGAACTTGTTGGTCAGCTTCCCCTTGGCGTCGAGCAGCGGGAAGTACTTCTGGTTCAGCTTCATCGTCAGGATGAGGCACTCCTGCGGCACGGCGAGGAACTCGTCTTCGAAGCGGCACAGCAGCACGTTGGGCCGTTCGACCAGCGCGGTGACCTCGTCGAGCAGGGCCGGATCGTCGATCGGCGTGAGGCCCTCGGCGGCGGCCTTGGCGGCCAGCTGGCGCGCGATCTCGGCACGGCGCTCGGCGAAGGACGCCACCACGGCGCCGTCGTCGGCGAGCAGGCGGCTGTACGCGTCGGCGTCGGCGACGGTGAGCGACGGCGCCTTCGCCTCGAAGCGGTGGCCGTGCGTCGTGCGGCCCGACTGCAGGCCGAGCGCCTGCACCGGCACGACGTCGGCGCCGTGCAGCGCGATCAGGCCGTGCGCCGGCCGCACGAACTTGACGTTGCTCCAGCCGTCGGCGAGCTGGTAGGTCATCACCTTGGGGATCGGCAGCTTGGCGAGCGCGTCGTCGAGCGCCTTCTGCAGGCCGGCGGCGAGCGGCGCACCCGGCTCGACCTTGTCGAGGAACAGCGTCTCGGCCTTGCCGTCGACCGCGCGCTTGAGCCCCGGGACCGCCGTCGCGTCGGCGCCGACGGCGGCGAGCTTCTTGAGCAGCACCGGCGTGGCGTTGCCCTCCGCGTCGAGGCCGACGCTGACCGGCACGAGCTTGACCTGAACGGCCTTGTCGGCGGCCTTCGGCGCGACCTTGGTCAGGTGCAGCGCGAGCCGGCGCGGCGACGCATAGGTGGTCGCGGCGGCGTCGGCGGCGGCGAGGCCCTGGGCCTTGAGGCCGTCGAAGAGCACGGCGCCGAACGCCTCGCCGAGCTTCTTCAGCGACTTCGGCGGCAGCTCTTCGACGAACAGTTCGACCAGCAGGCTCTTCGTGCTCATGCGCGCGGCGGATCCTACGGGGCGCGGCGAACGAGGCCAGCGCGCGGGCGGGACGGCGGCCACGAGGCGGCGTCACGGAATGCGCGCCGACCCGCGCGAAGGCGCGTGTCGGGCGGCGTGGCCTGCCGTGACGCAGACTCCGAGCCGGTGGCGATGGCGCGTCGCACCGCAGGCCGCACCGCAGCCGGCGCACGCGAGGGCGCGCCCGATTGGCTGCGCGCGCTTCATTTCCGTCGCTGCCTGCGCGAGGGCTCTTGGTTCGTCGCAGGTGTGGGTTCTTGACGGTTGGGGGCTTTCGTGGGCCGGCACCTGTCCTGTGCGTTGACGCATGCAAACATTCGAGCTACCATGGTGCAGATGCGAATCCGAACCGTCGCTGCCTTCCTTCCTTCCTTCCTTCAGCCTGTCCTGATCGGTGCGCTGGCGTTTGCCGCGCCGCTCGCAGCACAAGGCTCTGCGAACGTCGGTTCCGCAACAGTCACCTGGGGAAGCGTGGATCCGACCACTGGTAACCGGGTCTACGACGTGAAGGCGGATGCGGATGACGTGGAAGTCACCGACATCGACGGGACTGCCGTCAAGGTGCCCGCCGGCACGTCACGGAAGTTCACGGTGCCGCCGAAAAAGCGCATCACGGTCAAGCAGGGCAACGCATTCACGATCTTCGAGAACGATCACGTCATCACGTAGTCGACACGATTCGCGCGCTATGGTTGACGAATCTTTCTGCTTGTGTTGGTGTGCGCCGTCGCCCTGGCTTCTGCTTCGCCGGGCTTCGTCGTCACCATGAGCCACGATGCAAATGAGGAAGCCATTGCGCAAGATTGTCGCCTTCATATGCATGGGGCTGTTTGCGGCTCTGGTCTGGACGCACAGGGTTGCGGTCGAGGCGCACATGCCGGAACCGGGCGGCAAGGATGGCGTCAGCGCACGGATCATCGGGGGGCGTCCCGGCGCCGAGGCAGGCGCATCGCCGAGAAGCGGATTCGGGGAGCGAGTGGCGTCGCTTCTGCGGTCCGACCCAAACACGATCCTGGTCAAACTTGCTGCGGTTGATGCCGTTTCGTTGCTGCCGCTGCCCTCTGCAACGGGGTGCATGCAGGGTGGATTGGATGGCTCGATCGACCTGCAGGTGGATGCCGACGGCTTGCTGTACGTCGCGGCGCCTTGGTCGACGACGGAGATGTCGCTTCGGGTCGAGTGCCCGGGTTACCAGGCCGTACGCTGGTCTGGCCGGATGCCACGGATGCCCGTCGTGGATCTTGGATTGGTCCCGCTGTTGCGTGTGGGCGGTGTCGTCGGGTCTGTGCTGCAGCATGGTCGCGTGCCGATGGCCGGCGTCGAAGTTGTTGTCGAACGTCGTGACGCTGATGCTGGGCTTGCAGAGAGATCTTGGCAGACATGCGGTACACGCATTGCGACGACGGACTCTGCTGGCAGGTTTTCCATCCCCCAACTCGAAGTCGGCCCTTGGCGCGTGCATCTGCAAGCGCCTTTCAGCCGGAGCGCTCCCGCCGATTTCCAGGTGGTCGCCGGGGAACTCGCGGAGGTCGAAG
>JADCJE010000104.1 GCA_020247305.1 Phycisphaerales bacterium
CGCGGCCGCGCAGTTCGCCGAGCGCCTGGCAGGCGCCAAGGCGCGCATACAGCTCCTTGGCCGCGAGCATCGCCACCAGCGCGTCGACGACCGGCGCACGCCGCCGGCCGAGCGCCATCGCCGCGCGCTCGCGCACCACCGGCGACCAGCTGCGCAGGTTCGTGAGCAGCTCGGCGTCCCCGCGCGCGTCGTACGCGCTCGTGCGGTCCTTGTTGTCCCAGCCGCGGCCGTCGGCGATCAGGCCCTCGGCGTCCACGGCCGACAGTTGCGCGGCCGTCGACGCGCGCTTGCCGGTCAGCAGCAGCGAGCGGCGCGGCAGCGCCAGCGCGAGCAACCAGCCGCCGGTCGCGTCCCAGTCGTCGTAGCTGTCGGGCTTCGGTTCGGGCGGGCCCTGGTGCGCGAACGTGCCGTCCCAGCGGCGCGCGAGGTCGGCGTACCAGCCGCCGAACGCGCGCATCCACGCGCCGGTCGCGTGCGGGCCGCTGCGCGCGACGCCGGGCAACGCCCACAGCACGTTGAAGTAGTTGCCGGTGTGGCCGGTGTCGCGTTCGGCGCCGTGCGAGGCGACGCTCATGCGCGAGAAGAACGTCGCGGCGTCGGCTTCGCCCAGCAGGTCGAACAGCGTCGCGGCCATGCCGCACTTGCCGTTGTCCTCGTGCGTCTCGATCCACGGGTGGTGGTCGCCGTACGGCACCGCGCCCTTGCCGACGTAGAACCGCAGCAGCTTGGCGCTGCGCTCGATCGCGTCCGCCACCTTCGGGTCGTCGACGCCGGCCTGTCGCGCCAGCACGAGGCCGATCGTCAGCGGCAGGCCGGGCGCGTTCATCATGCCGTAGCCGCCGAGGCGCCCGTCGGGCCGCGCGAAGCCGTGGCCCCACGAGCCTACGGCGCTCTGGCCCGCGGCGGCCTCGGCAGCGAGGCGGCGCAGGCCCGCCAGCGTCTCGCGGTCGCCGGTCGCGAGCGCGTGCTCGGCGAGGAAGATCATCACGTAGCCGTAGTGCCACGTCTGCATCGAGTCGCTGCGGTAGTCCGCCGCCCAGCGCGCCTCGCGCTGCAGCAGCGGCCGGTGCGCGGCGTCGCCGCTGGCGAGCAGCGCCAGCGCGTTGAGCGAGCGCGGGATCGGGTCGAGGCGGCGGCCGTATCCGGGTTCGGCCATCTGCGCGGCCAGCGCCGCGACGCCGCGCGCGAACAACTGCTCGGACTTGCGGCAGTCAAACGGCGCGGTGGCGCTGTAGTCGCCTTGTACGGGCAGCGCCACGACGACGTCGGCCACGGCGCCAGCGCGCCAACGCGAGAGCCGCAGCGCGCCCTCGCCCGCCGTCGATTCCGCGGCGCGGATCGCCATGCCCAGCTCGGTGCGCGGATCGCGCGCGAACGCCGTGCCGCCGGCGCCGAGCAGCACGTCGCCGACGGCGAGCACGCCGTCGGCGGGCGAGCCGGCGGCGACCTTGGTGATCGCGATCTGGCGCGCGTCCGTCGTCACCATGCGGTCGCAGAACATCCAGCCGCGCGCGCCGGTCGGGCCGAGGTTCCAGTCGTGCTCGTGGCCGGCGGGGATCGCCTCGCCCGCGGTCAGATCGGGCGGCCCCGGCGGCTGCTTGCCCTGTGCCGGCGCAAGCGCGGCGAACGCGAGGGCGACAAGGCCGATGGACGCATGACGTGGGTGCCGCATCGGGCCAGCGTACACGGCGACGCAATGCGCGCGGTGCGCTGGCGGCGGTGGTGCGCCGACCACCGCTGTGGTGTGTCAGTGTTCGCGGTGGGTCGAGTCGACCGGCTGCTGGGCGTTGAGCGCGCCGCCGGTCCACGCCGCCGCGGCGCCGTCGCGGTAGACCAGCTTGCCGCC
Organism: Phycisphaerales bacterium; assembly: GCA_020247305.1. Lineage (GTDB taxonomy): Bacteria > Planctomycetota > UBA1135 > UBA1135 > UBA2386 > UBA2386. The sequence goes on from JADCJE010000104.1 coordinate 1,847, forward strand.
CGTGCTGCCGACGGCCCACCCGAGAGCGAGCACGCCGACCGAGGCCGCGATCGTGGCGTAGGCAGCGATGCCGCCGGCGCGCGGCAATCGACCGGCGAGCAGCGGCGCGAATGCGAGCAGCAGCACGGCGATCCCGCCGCCGAGGAACCTCTCGGCTTGTTCTTCATGGCGATCGATCGCCGCTTCGGCGACCACGCGTTCGACGCGTTCGGCGTCCTCCTCGCCGCTCTTCATGGCGAGTCCCGCGCTGCCGACGAGCACGGCCTGCGCCGCGATGGCGAGGCACCACGAGCGCAGCGGCAGCCACCGAAGGCGGATCGCGAGCCACAGCGCGCCGAACAGCGCGGGGGCCAGGGTGGCGAGGGCGAGCGGCAGATGCACGAACAGCGGATGCAGCGGCGATTGCGGGTCCATGGCGTTCTCCTGCGCCAGACTCCTAGGCGTTCGCCGACGCGCGCGCGCTGCGCCGAACGGCGTAGGGGTGGCGGGCAACGCAGCGAAAGGCGGCGGGGTCGCCCGCCGGTCACTGCGGCAGCGTGTGCGCGGGCCGGGCGTCCGGCCCTGGCGCGCCGCGGCCGAGCCGCGCGGCGAGCGCGTCGAGGCCGGCGCGCAACGCGGCGACGACGGCCGGGTGCTGCGCGGCGAGGTCCTGGGTTTCGCCGCGGTCGGCGTCGAGGTCGTACAGGGTCGGCGGCGCGTCGGGCGTGTTGGCGAGCACGAGCTTCCAGCGGCCGCGGCGCGCGGCCACCGGCTGCCAGCCGTCGTAGAAGGCCAGCAGGCGCTCGGCCGCGGGCGGCGCGTCCTTGCACCAGCGGTCGAGCAGCGCGATCCCGTCGCGCGGCGGCGACGGCGGCACGGGCACGCCCGCAGCGGCGGCGAAGGTGTGGTACAGGTCGAAGCCCGCCGCGACGCCGTCGTCGATGCGGCCCGGCGCGATCGCGCCCGGCCAGCGCACGATCGCCGGCACGCGCACGCCGCCCTCGTGGCGGCTGCTGTACTTCTCGCCGCGCAGCGCGTGCGCGCGGCCGGTGTCGACGGTGGCGGCGTGGCCGTAGATGCCTTCGAGTTCGGGGTACGCGCGCGTCAGCGGGCCGTTGTCGCCGTGGAAGACGACGAGCGTGCGTTCGGCGACGCCCGCGGCGGCGAGCGCGGCCAGCAACTCGCCGACGGCCCAGTCGAGGCACTGCACGGCGTCGCCGTAGACGCCGGCCTGCGACTGGCCCTGGAAACGCCGCGCCACGAGCCACGGCGTGTGCGTCTCGATGTTGGCGAAGTGCAGGAAGAACGGCCGCGCCTTGTTGGCGGCGATCCAGCCGACCGCTTCGGCGACGAAGCGTTCGGGCAGCGTCGCCAGCTGGGCGGGTTGCTCGACCACCTGGTCGCCGCGCAGCAGCGGCAGCGGCGGGAAACCGCGCGAGCGGCCCTGCGGGTCGAGTCGCTCGGGCCCGTGGTCGTTGGGGTACGGGATGCCGAAGAACGCATCGAAGCCGTGGCGCGTCGGCAGGTGCTCGCTGCGGTGGCCCAGGTGCCACTTGCCGACGCACGCGGTGGCGTAGCCGCGGTCGCGCAGCAGCTCGGCGATGGTGACTTCGTCGGCGGCGAGGCCGGTGCGGTCGGTGGGGAACAGCACGCGCGGCAGGCTGACGCGCTGCGCGTAGCCGCCGGTCAGGATCGCCGCGCGCGTCGGCGTGCAGGTCGCGTGCGGCGCGTAGAACGACGTCAAGCGCAGCCCCTGCGCGGCCAGCCGGTCGAGATTGGGCGTGGCGATGTCCTTGCTGCCGAAGCACCCGAGGTCGTCCCACGCGATGTCGTCGGCGACGATATGCACGATGTTCGGCGGCATCGGCGGCATGGGCCCCGGGGGCGTCTGCGCGCGCGCCGAGCCGACGACCACGGCGAACGCGGCGGCGAGGGCGGCTGCGGCCGCGGCAGCGGGACGTCGCCGGCAGCGCGCGCGGGGCAGGCTGGCGGCGACGGCATGGGGGGACACTCGCATGGCCGCGCATCGTCGCGGGCGCGAGCCGCCCACGCCATCGCGCGGCGCCGGCGCGCAGCGTGCGTTCTTGGTGCGGGCGTCGACGCGCGGCCCATCGCGGCGCGCAGCCGCCCATGCCATGCGCGCAAGGCAGCCGGCCCGGCGATCGGCTATCGTTCGGCCGTGATGCTGCCGCTCCGGCGCGCGCCCGCCGCATGACCGTCGACCCGTCCCGTCGCCTGTTGCAGGCCGCCGCCCTCGTCGTGCTGTTCGGCGTGGCGCTGCGCTGCGCGTGGATCGGCGACGACGCCTACATCACGCTGCGCACGGTCGAGAACGCGGCCACCGGCGCCGGCCTGCGCTGGAACCCGGACGACCGCGTGCAGACGTACACGCATCCGCTCTGGATGCTGCTGCTGACGGCGACCCGCTGGCTCACCGGCGCCAGCTACCTGCCGACGATCTGCCTGTCGCTGGGTCTGTCGCTGCTGGCGGCGGCGCTGCTGCTGCGGCGCGCGGCGACCTCGGCCGCGGTGGTCGCCTGCGGCCTCGCGCTGGTCGGCACGCGCGCGTTCACCGACTACTGCACGTCGGGGCTGGAGACGCCGCTGACGTTCGTGCTGCTGGCGCTGTTCGTCGAGGCGCTGCTGCCGGTGGCGTCGCCCGACGCGCCGCGCTGGTCGGCCAGCGCCCCGCTCGCCGCCGCGCCGGCGCCGCGCTTTGGCCGCGCGGCGGTCTGTGCCGCGCTGCTGGCGACCAACCGCATGGACCTCGCGCTGCTGTGCGCCCCGGCGCTGCTGGCGGCCCTGCCCGGGCGGCCGCTCGGGCCGTCGCTGCGCACGCTGCTGCTGGCCGGCGCGCCGTTCTTCGGTTGGCTGCTGTTCGCGACGGTGTACTACGGCAGTCCGTTCCCGGTGACGGCGCACGCCAAGGCCTTCGGCGTCGGCATCCCGGCGGGCGATATGGCGCGGCAGGGCCTCCACTACGCGCGCTTCGCGCTGACCGACGATCCGGCGCTGCTGCCGATCGTCGCCGCGGGCCTCGTCGCGGCGCTGCGGATGCCGGGCGCGCGCGGGCTCGCCGTCGGCGGACTGCTGTACTGCGCGTACGTCGTCAAGGTCGGCGGCGACTTCATGGCCGGCCGGTTCTTCCTGCCGCCGTTCGTCGTCGCGCTCGCCGTGCTGGCGGCGCGCTGGTCGCGCTGGCCGCAGCGCGTCGCCACGCTGTCCGCCGTCGCGATCGTCGGGCTGGTGGCGCTGCGCGGCCTGCCGCAGTGGCTGCTGCCGCCGCGCTGCGACACCGCACCGGCGCTGGCGCAGCTGATGGCCCAGGGCGGCGTCGGCGACGAGCGCCGCGTTTACTACCCCGCCCTCGGGCTGTTCGCGCCGGGCCGCCACGCGCCGCGCTTTGGCGAACTGCACGGCGCCGTGCGCCCCGAAGGCGGCGGCCGCTGGCTGCTGCTCAATGGCGCCGTCGGCGTCGCCGGCTTTGGCGCGGGCCGCGAGGGCACGCTGCTCGATCCGCTGCTGTGCGATCCGCTGCTGACGCGGCTGCCGGCGAAGGATCCGAGCAAGTGGCGCATCGGCCACATCGTCCGGCGCGTGCCGGAGGGTTACTACGAGTCGCTGGTCACCGGCGAGAACCGCATCCGTCACCCGGGCCTGCGCGCCTACTGGGACGCGCTGCGCCTCGCGACGCGCGCGCCGGTGTTCGACGGCAAGCGCTGGCGCGCACTGTGGCAGCTGTGGAGCGGCGAACTCGACGCCGGCTTCCGCGACTTCGTCGCCACGGAGTACCGCACGCCGCTGACCGTCGACGTGGCCGCGGCCGACCTCGCCGACGAACTGCCGCTCGGCACGTACTGGTTCGACGAGCCCAAGGTGAAGCTGGTCTACGACGGCGGCGTGCTCGTGCGCTGGTCGCCGGCGGCGCCGGCGCAGACGCTGCGCCTGCAGGCGATGGGCTTCTGCGACTTCCGCGTGAGCTTCCTGCGCGATGGCGTCGTGGTCGGCGAGGCGAAGGGCGCGCCGCAGCCGCAGCCGCCGCAGCTGCCGCCGCTGCGTGCGATCGTCGGCCTGCGCCAGGAACTCGTCGCCGTGCCCGCGGGCGTCGGCGCCTTCGACGCGGTGTGGATCGAGGCGGTCGAGAACGCGCTGTCGCACACGGCGACGGGGCCGGCGGGGTTGGCGCTCGTCCGGCGCGAGTAGCGCGCAGGCCGGCGGTTGCGTGCGGTCGTCGCGACGCCGAGCCCGTGCCTTTCGCCCGCCAACACCGCCCGAACGCCTCGATGAATCCACGATTCGCCTGCGGTCGTCGGCTTCGCCCCAACCGCGCATCCATGCACCGGCTCGGTACGCGGTTCCTGTCGCAGACTCCTACCGCAATCGGCGGCAGCGCAGCGGCGGGCTGTGCGGCAGCGCGGCCGGATCGTCGTCGGCAGCGACCGGCGCGCGGCGCAGCGTCAGCAGCACGTCGCGGTCGGTCGGCAGCAGGCCGAACGCGGCGTCCGGCATGACGGCCTCGCCGCCTGCCAGAGCCAGCCAGCCGCTGCTCCATTCGAACGCCGCCAGCCACACGCGGCCGTGTTCGTCGTGCGCGTACAGCGCGTAGCGCGCATCGGGCGGCGCGGCCGGTTCCGACCAGCGCAGTGTCGGCGGCGTCGCCGTCGGCGGCAGTTCGCCTGCCTGCCACGCGATGGTCGCGCGCGCAGCGTCCGGCCGGCGCGCGTCGACGACCGAACGGTGCCACGCCGGCGCGAGCGCCAGGGCCGGATCGAACGCCGGCAGGAACCAGCCGATGAACACCCACAGCGCCGCCGCCGGCAGCGCCAGCGCGCCGAGGATGCGGCCGCGCCAGCCGTGCGCGAGTTGCAGCAGGCCGGCGGCGAGCAGCACGGCGGCCGGGCCGATGGCGGGGAACAGCAGCCGGCCCTGCGGTTGCGCCGCCGACCAGTTGAAGTGCGTCGTCGCCGCGAACACGAGCAACAGCGTGGCGAGCAGCAGCGCGTGGTGGCGCACAGGCAGGCGCGCGCGCGCGTCGCGGCGGCCGCGCCGCCAGCCGGCGAGGGCAAGGGCGACGACCAGCGCGCCGAGCCACACCAGCGGCGTCGCCGGCGGCAGCGCGAACCAGCCAAAGCGCCCGAGCAGCGAGGGAAAGATCGTCGGCAGGTAACCGAAGAGCAGCCAGTTGGGCCGCGCGTCCGGCGGGATCGGCGCGAACGTCGCGTCGTGCACGCTGAGCGCCAGTGCGTCGCCGTAGAGCGCGTGGTTGCGCAGCAGCGTCGGCAGCGCGACCGCGGCGGCGACCAGCAGCGCGGCGGCGATCGCCGGCCAGCGGCTGCGGTCGCGCCGCAGCACGGCGACGGCGACCGCGGCGGCGAGCGGCAGCAGGAACAGCGTCGACAGCTTGGTGGCGAGACCGAGCCCGAGCAGCAGGCCGAGGCCGGCGCCGGCGCGCGCGCTGCGGACGGCGCCGTCGAGCCAGCGCGTCAGCGCGAGCAGCGTGGCGCACGCGAGCGCCGTCGCCATCGTGTCGCTGTGCACGACGCCGTGCAGGAACGACCACATCGGCAGGCAGGCGACCAGCAGCGCGGCGAGGTCGGCGACGCGCGCGTTGGTCGGGCAGCAGGCGCGGCCGAGGCGGTGCACGAGCCAGACTGACAGCGCGCCGAGCGCGACGGAGACCATGCGCAGCAGCCGCAGCGTCCCTTCGCCCTGCGCGCTGCCGTGCTCGAAGTGCAGGAAGCGCGCCGGGTCGCCGGGCGCGCCGAAGCGCGGGTTGAGCCGCGGCGCGAAGATCGTCGCGTCGGCGTTCGTCGCCAGCAGCACGCCGGCCAGCAGCGCGTAGTAGGCCGGCGGATCGTGCGCCAGCAGCACGCCGTCCGTCTGCGGCAGCCCGCGCGCCTGCGCCAGCGCGGGCGCGATCGGCAGCTTGCCGGCGTTGGCGAGGTGCTGGGCGTACTCGTAGCGGCTGTTCTCGTCGGGCCCTTCGAACGCAGGCGTCGCGACGGCGTACGCGGTCGCGAGCGCGATGTGCAGCAGCAAGGCGACGGCGAGCCAGGAAACGCGCATCGAAGCGCATCCTACGGCGGCGGTCGGCAGGGGCGATGCCTGGGGGTCGGGTTGTCGCCTCGTCGCGGCGGCGCGCGCGAGGGCATGCGACGACGCTGCGTGGGCAGGGCCAGGGCGGCGGCGCGCGTGGCGGAGCCGGCTCCGACTGCGTCCTCGCTGCAACCGCGCCATCGCACGGGGAGCGCGGCGCCGCGCGGCGGATCGTGGGATGCCCACGGCGTGGTCAGGGTGTCGGCGCGCCTCGCCGCCGCGGCGTGGGCGGTGTAGTGTGCCGCGCGCCGATGTTCGCTCGCCTCGAACTGCCGTTCGCCGCGCCACGATCGTCGGTCGCGCGCGACCTCGCCGTTGCCGCCGTCGTCGGCGCGCTCGCCTACGCGGTCTCCTGCGTCGTCATCGTGCCCGGCGACGTCGCCAAGGGCTTCGGCATCCAGTTCCAGGCGCTGTCGACCGACCCGCCGGCGCTGCTGGGGCAGTTCCCGCAGCGCGTGCTCGGGCCACTGCTGGCGTGGCTGTGCGGCATGGGGGGCGACGGCTTCGTGTCGTTCTGCCGCGTGTACGCCGTGTTCCTGCTGGCGACGGTGTTCTTCTTCTGCCGCCGCCGCGGCGCGGCCGACGTCGACGCCGGGCTGGTGACGCTGGCGATCGCGCTGACTGCGGCGGTGCAGCTCTACAAGGACCACTGGGTCGGTTACCCCGACGCGCTGGGTTACGCGCTGTTCTTCTGGTCGCTGTTGGCCGCTGGCCGCGGCGCGCCGCTGTTCTGGGGGCTGTACCTGCTCAACCTGCTCAACCACGAACTCGCGGCCTTCCTGCTGCCGTGGCTGTGGGTGGTGCGGCGGCAGGCTGGCGCGCCGTGGCGGGGCGACGCGCTCGGCGCGGCGCTGGCGGTCGGGCTGTACGGCGCGTGGTACCTCTACGTGAAGGCCGCAGCACCGGGGCAGGTCTTCAACGCCAGCTACTTCGCCGACCACCCGCTGTTCCCTGGCGGCTCGGTGGTCGTCTGGCTGATGGCGTTGGTGCACCTCGTCACCACGTTCGGCCCGGTGCTCGCCGTGCTGGCGTGGCACCAGCACCGCCGCGAACACGGCCGCGAACGGCTGCACCTGTGGCTCGTCGCCGGCGGCGTGTTCGTGATCTTCTGCATCGCCTTCGACTGGGCGCGCCACAGCAACCTCGTCGTGCTGCCGCTCGTGCTGGCGTCGCTGCGGTTCCTCGCCGCCGGCCACCGCGCCCTCTATGCCGGCCTCGTCGCGCTCGGCTGCGGCCTGATGCTGTGGATCCCGCCGTGGGCCCCCAACGCCTGGCCGACCGACGCGATCGCCAACACCTCGGTGCTGGTCGAGACCGGCATGATCGTGATCAAGGACAGCGACTACTTCCCCGGCACGCTGGACTCGGCGCTGTGCCGCTGGCTGCCGCGCGTGTGGCCGATGCTGATGGCCGTCCTCGCCGTCGGCGCGCTGATCTGGGGGCTGGGCTGGGCGCTCGCCCGCCGCGACGGCGCGCGGGCGGGCTGAGCAGGGTGCGGCGCCGCCGCGCCGCCGACTACAGCAGCCCGCGGCGCTTGAGCAGCGCCTTGGTGTCGAGGTCGCGGCCGCGGAAGGCGGCGAACATCGACATCGGCTCGACGGTCATGCCGCGCGCCAGCACGAGGTCGCGGAAACGCTTGCCGTTCTGCGCCGTCATGCCGCCGTTCTCGACGCACGCGGCGAACGCGTCAGCCGCCAGCGCCTCGCTCCACACGTAGGCGTAGTAGCCGGCCGAGTAGCCGCCCGGCCAGACGTGCGCGAGGTACGTGCTGCAGATCGGAAGAGCG
>JADCJE010000105.1 GCA_020247305.1 Phycisphaerales bacterium
GGCGGCAACGTGCAGCAGGTCGTGCAGATCGCAGAGCAGATCGCGCCCGCAAAGCCGAGGCCGCGATTCGGCGGCGAGTACGAACTGCCCGTGATCTACGCGGGCAACAAGGATGCGGCGCCGCAGGTGCGCGGAATCTTTGGCAAGGGCTTCGACCTCGCGGTGGTCGACAACCTGCGCCCGACGCTCGAGCAGGAGAACCTCGGACCTGCGCGCGACAAGATCCACGACGTGTTCCTCGAGCACGTGATGGCGCACGCGCCCGGCTACGACAAACTCATCTCGTGGAGCGACGCGCCGATCATGCCGACGCCCGGCGCCGTGGGCGACATCCTGCAGCGGATCGCCGCGCGCGACCGCCTCAACGCCGTCTGCGTCGACATCGGCGGCGCGACCACCGACGTCTTCAGCGTGTTCGACGGCACCTTCAACCGCACGGTGAGCGCGAACCTCGGCATGAGCTATTCGATCTCAAACGTGTGCGCCGAGGCCGGACTCGACAAGGTGCTGCGCTGGGTGCACATCGACATGGACGAGCGCGAGCTGCGCAACCGCGTGAAGAACAAGATGATCCGACCGACCACGATCCCGCAGTCGGCGGAGGCGCTGGTCTTCGAGCAGGCCGTGGCGCGCGAGGCGCTTCGGCTGGCGTATGTCCAGCACAAGGAGTTCGCCACGACGCTGAAGGGCGTGCAGCAGCAGCGCACCGTCGGCGACCTGTTCTCGCAGCAGGCGAGCGGACAGACGATCGTGGACGACATGCGACTCGATCTCCTCGTCGCGTCCGGCGGAGTGCTGAGCCACGCGCCCAAGCTGGAACAGACGGCTGCGATGCTCGTCGACAGCTTCGAGCCGCAGGGTTTCACGCAGCTGGCGAAGGACTCGATCTTCATGATGCCGCACCTCGGCGTGCTGGCAAGCGTGCAGCCAGAGGCTGCGATGGAGGTGTTCGAGCGCGATTGCCTCGTGCGCCTCGGCTGGTCGGTGGCGGCGAAGGGCGAGGGCAAGTGGGGCAAGAAGTGCTTCTCCTACCGGGTGTCGGGCGCTGTGAGCGCCTCGGGCGAACTGGCCTGCGGCGACGTCGCCTTGGTCCGCGTCGGGCCCGAGCAGGAGGTCGAGGTGGTTGTCGAGCCCGCGAAGGAGTTCGACCTCGGCGCCGGTCCCGGCAAGCCGGTGACGCGGCGTGTCAAGGGCGGCACGGTCGGGATCCTCTTTGACGCACGCGGAAGGCCGCTGGTGTTGCCCGAGAATCCGGCAGATCGACGCGCGGCGGTGGCGCGCTGGGCGAACTTGTGGGAGACTCGCTGAGCGATGGCGAAGGCTTACACGCCCGGACTCAAGGTTTCTGCACGCGCGGCCTACCGCGGCCGCCGGCTTCTTCCCGTGCACGGCGAGGTGCTCGTCAAGGTCGGCGACGCCGTCAAGGCGCGCGACGTCGTGGCGCGCACCTACATCGAGGGCGACGTGACGCCGGTCGCGGTCTCGTCGCAGCTCGGCGTGCCCGCCGGCGACCTCGCGTCGCTGATGCTCGTGAAGCAGGGTGACGCCGTCGTCGCCGGTCAGCCCCTTGCGCGGTCGAAGGGCATCTTCGGCATCGGCAAGAAGGAGTGCGCCTCGCCGGCGGCAGGCACCATCGAGTCGATCAGCACGACGACAGGGCAGGTGATCCTGCGCGGCGCGCCGCTTCCCGTCGAGGTGAAGGCGTATGTCGACGGCCGCGTGGTCGAGGTGTTTCCGAACGAGGGTGCGCTGATCGAGACGGAAGCAGCGTTCGTGCAGGGAATCTTCGGTGTCGGCGGCGAAACCGTCGGCCCGATCCGCATGGCCTGCACCCTTCACGACCAGCCGCTCGACGCCACGCTGATCAAGCCCGACATGAAGGGCGCGGTCGTCGTCGGCGGCGCGCGCGTGACGGCGGCCGCCGTCAAGGCCGCGCAGGCAGTGGGTGTCGCGGCGATCGTCTCCGGCGGCATCGACGACTCGGACCTCAAGGAAATCCTCGGCTACGACCTTGGTGTCGCGATCACGGGCACCGAGAAGATCGGAATCACGATCGTGATCACCGAGGGATTCGGCGACATCGCGATGGCCGAGCGCACATTCGCCCTGCTGGAGGGCTTCGCGCGCGACGGTGCGGACGGCACGGGTGAACGGCTCGGCGGACGCGAGGCGAGCGTGAATGGCGCGACGCAGATCCGCGCAGGCGTGATGCGTCCAGAGATCGTGATCGCGCGCCGGCCAAGCGACGCACAGCCTGCGCAGGGCGCGCGGCCTGAGGAGGGAGCGCTCGAGATCGGAACGCAGGTGCGCCTCATCCGCGATCCGTACTTCGGGCTGCTCGGTTCGGTCTCGGCGCTGCCGAGCGAGCCCGCAGTGCTTGGCTCGGGCTCGAAGGCGCGTGTCCTCGAGGTCAAGCTCGGCGATGGCCGCAGCGTGACGGTGCCGAGGGCGAACATCGAGTTGATCGAGACCTGAGCCTGTACTGGCTTGACGCGCCCCATGGCGCAGCAAGGAGAGTTCATGCAGCGACTGAGTTCAAGGCGATTGCACACCGGACTTGCGGTTGCTTCGGCGGCGATCCTCGTGCCCTGCGTGGCGGCGCTTGGCGATGTTGGCGCCGGCGCTGCAGATGCCGCCGCCGCCGTCGCTGCGGAGGGGACCTGGTTCAAGATGGACCGTCTGCCGCTCTTCGTCATGCTGGTGGTTGTCGGCGTCGCGATCATCGTCGCGATCGAGCTCGCGCGATCGGGCCGGGTCGTCAAGATCCGCCGGATGGCGGCGCTCGATGCAGTCGACGAGGCGATCGGACGCGCGACCGAGATGGGGCGGCCTGTCCTCTTCATCCCGGGCATCATGGACATGAC
>JADCJE010000106.1 GCA_020247305.1 Phycisphaerales bacterium
CTCCTAGGAGTCCGCGTCACGGGACGCGCGCCGATCCGGTGCGTGGATGCGCGTCCGGGACGAAGCCGACGACCGCAGACGAATCGGTGGATTCGCCGAGGATCGGCGGCGAGTCCCCGGGCGCGAAGACGCGTGGCGGGCGGCGTGGCCTGCCGTGACGCAGACTCCTAGCGCACGCGCACCAGCCGCTGCGTCGGCACCGCCAGCGTCGGCAGGTGCGGCGCCAGGTCTTCGAGCCAGCGGTGGCCGTCGACGTAGTAGCCGGCGGTCGGTTGCAGGCCGGGCACGCGCGCCTGGAACCACGCGTTCAGGCAGCCGACCATGCGCTCGCGCAGGTACTTGGCGAGGCAGCTCGCCAGCGCCGTCGGGAAGGCGCGGTCTTCGCCGCGTTCGGCGAACGTCACCGCCGTCGTGCCGCCGCCGGCGCCGTGCACGCGGTAGGTGGACACCGCCGGCTCCTCGCACACCACCTCGACGCGCGCGCCAGGGCGCAGGCGGCGCAGGTCGGCGCCGTAGTGCATGCGGCCGCCGCACCGGTCGGCGACGACGTGGCCGTCGACGCCGGCGGGCACCGCGTCGAGCAGCCGCGTCAGCACCTCGCCGTAGGCATGGAAGTGCGCCTTGCTCTTGTTGTCGGTCGCGGCGATCAGCGCGTTCCACTCCTCGACGTCGACCGGCCGCGCGGTGAGGTCGAGCATGGCAATGCCGTGTTCGCGCAGGCCGCGCGCGAGCCGTTCGCCGTGCAGTCGCACGAAGCCGTCGTCGGCGACGTGCACGAGCGGCTGCGACAGGTCCTCGTACCAGGGGCAGCGCGCGAGCGCCGCGAGGTCGACGCCGAGTTGGCCCAGCCAGTCGCCGAGCGTCGCCGGCAGATCGCCGTGGCGGCAGGCCCAGAACGCCAGCGCCGTCTCCTCGAGCGCGCGCAGGCCGTGCGGGCCCTGGTGCACCTTCTTGCTGTCGGCGACGCGGACCTTGCCCTTCTCCTTGCGTTCGCGCGCGACCAGCGGCCGCAGGGCCGTCCACGGGTCGGCGCCTTCGGGACCGGCCAGAGCGGCGCCGCCGACCACGAGCGGACCGAGGATCGGTCCGAGCCCGGCTTCGTCGACGCCCGCGAGGATGCGCATCGACCCAGGACACAACCGCCGCCCGGCGTGGTCAAGCGCCGATGGCGTCGGAATCTCCGCCGCGGGTCACGCCCGGTCTCGGCCGTGGTCGATAGGCGAAACACCATGGAAGCGCTCATCGTCGAGAACGATCCGCTGGTGCGCGACCAGTTGAAGGTCGCCCTGCAGCAGTTCCCCGACGTGCACGTCGCGACGGGCACCGGCTACGCCGCGCTCAACGAACTGCGCGGCCGGGCGTTCGACTGCGTGTTCCTCGGCCTCGACGGCGAGCCGCACGAGGCCATCAAGCTGATGCAGCACCTGCGCGCGATCGACAAGGATGCGCAGCTGTTCGTGGTCGCGCCGGCGGCGCGCTGCCGCGACCTCAGCGCGGAGAAGACCAAGTTCGGCATCCACGCCCTGCTGTCGGCGCCGCTGTCGCCGCGCGAACTGTTCGCCCAGCTCGGCCGCCTGTTCGAGCGCCGGGCCCAGCGCGCCGAACAGGCCGCGCCGCCGCGCCGGGCGGCGCGCCCCGCCGCCGCTGCCGCGCGCAAGCGCTGATCGCCGCCGGCGCGCTTGCAGCGTCCGCGCCGCCCGGGTTCGCTAGCGGCGATGTCCGAACCGGTCCCGCCCGCTGCCCCGCCGCGTCCGCGCGTCGATCTCTGGCTCGAATCGCGCTACCGCAAGCTGCAGCGCGGCCTGCCGCAGACGGTGTTCTTCTGCCCCGAGTGCAAGGGCGATCGCCGCCGCCGCCGCGACTGCGCGAAGTGCGAGGGCTTCGGCAAGCTGACGCGCGAATCGGTGCAGGAGCTGATCGGCCGCCGGCTGGTGCCGGCGATGGGGGGCAAGTACGGCGTCTTCCACGGCGCCGGCCGCGAGGACATCGACGTGCTGATGCTCGGCCGCGGCCGGCCGTTCGTGTTCGAGGTCCAGGGCGCGCGCAATCCCGACGTCGACCTTGCCGCGCTGAAGCAGGAGATCGAGCAGCGCGCCGGCGGCGCCATCGAACTGGCGCCGTTCGTGCGCGTCGACCGCCGCCGCGTCGCCTACTGGAAGGAGACGCACTTCGACAAGATCTACCTCGCCGAGGTCGCCGTCGACGCGCCGCCGGGCGAGGCCGGCCTCGCCGCCGCGCGCGCCTTCGACGGGCTGACGCTGCAGCGCACGCCGCAGCGCGTCGCCCACCGCCGCGCCGACCTCGACCGCGAACGCGCGCTGCGCGTGCTGGCGCTCGATCCGCTGCCCGACGGCGCCCTGCGGCTGCGCGTGCACTGCCAGCACGGCACCTACGTCAAGGAGTGGATCTCAGGCGACGAAGGCCGCACGACGCCGTCCCTGGCGTCGCTGCTCGGCGTCGGCGCGCGCTGCCGCCAACTCGACGTCGAGGAGATCCTGACCGACGACGTCGACGGTCCGCGGCTGCCGAAGCCCGCGCCCCGCGAGGCCTGACGTGTCGGCGCCGGGCCCGCTGCCGCAGTCGCCGCTGGCCCACCTGCGCGCCAGCCGCAGCGACTTCGGCCGCGCGCTGATCGCCCGCCTGCCCGAGTGGGCCGGCGCGCTGCCGGTCGAGCAGCACGTTGCCGACGGCCGCGGCGTGACCGTGCATCGCCGCGCGCCCGATTCGTTCGCTGTGCAGGTGCGTTGGCGCTGGAACGGCGCGCACTGGGACGAAGGCGAGTCCGACGTCGTGCCCGGCAGCGTCGTCGGCCTCCGGCTGGTGCTCGACGACGTCCGCCCCGACACCGTCACCCGCGCGCTCGGCCTGCCGCCGACGCGCGCCTTCGCCAAGGGCGACGTCGGTCCGATCGCCGGCGTGGCGCGCCGCGAAGGCCTGTGGATCCACGAGGTGATGCGCGGCGCCTGCTGCTTCCCCGAGGAGAAGGTCCTCGACCTGCTCGCCACGCTGCGCGCCTGCGACGGCTGGCGCGACGTCGTCGGGCGCGCCGGCGTGCGCTGGGCCGGCGTCACGCTCAAGCTGCGCGCGCCGATCGAGCGGCCCTTCGCGCTGGCGCTCGATGCCAAGGTGCTGGAGGACCTCGTCGCGCTAGCGCTGGCGCTGGACGTCGAGGCCACCGCCGAGTGAGTCGGCGCGCCGCTGGCGCCGCAGGCGGCCGTGGAAGGCCAACATGGCGACGAGGTGCCGCCAGACGTCGCGCGCGAGGCGCACGGTCGACGTCTTGTCGGCGCGGCGGGCGAACGTGCACGGCACCTCGACGACGCGCAGCCCAGCGTGGTGGGCGAGCACCATGATCTCGCTGTCCCAGAACCAACGCCGGTCCTCGGCGCGGTCGAGCACCGGCAGGATGCGCTCGCGGACGAAGAACTTGAAGCCGGTCTCCGGGTCGTCGAAGGGCGCGTCGAAGCAGCGGCGGAACAACTGGCGGTAACCGCGGCTGACGAACTTGCGCAGCCAGCCGACGGGGTTGCTGCCCGGCGCGTAGCTGCGCCGCGCGGTGGCGCCGTCGGCGCCGGCGTCGATGGCGGCGAGCAGCGACGGCAGGAAGCGGCAGTGCACTTCGAGGTCGATGTCGAGGAAGCCCACGATGCGGCCGCGCGCCAGCCGGAAGCCCTCGGCCACGGTCGCGCCGCGGCCCTGGTTCACGGCGTGGTAGACGGCGCGCCGCTCCGGCCGGCCGGCCACGAGTTCGGCGACGATCGCAGCGGTGCGGTCGCTGCTCTTGTCCTCGACGAAGACCAGTTCGTAGCTGCGCCCGAGGCCGTCGAGCGTCGCCGTCAACTGCGCCGCCGAATCGACGAGGTGCTCCGCCTCCATGTAGCAGGCGACGACGACCGAGAGGTCGGGCGCAGGGTTGGTGCTGGGCGGACTTCCCATGGCTTGGTGCGGGCGCCGCGCGGCGCGACGACCATACGGCAGGGTCGATCATGCTGGGCCGCACTGCCGCTGCCAAGGGAACCCCTGGAGGGCGCCGCATCGTCGCGTGCCATCGCGCCCGATGGCATGGCGGCATCGGCGTCTGCAACGTGCTCGTCGCGGCGCGCCTGCCGCAGGTCCTGCGCCGGCGCTCAGCCGCGGCCTTGCGCGCGCCGGGCCCAGGCCGGATAGCCGCGGTCGAAGCGCAGCTCGAACAGCCGGCGGGCGCGGTGCGTCGCGCGGAAGACGCCGTTGGCGTCGACGGCGCCGGCTTCGAGCAGCGCCGGGAATGCCGGCGACAGGTCCATGGTCGTCGGCACGACCAGCGCTTCGCCGACGAACTCGGCGCCGCCGATGCCGTAGCGGGCGGCTTCGCCCGCGGGGCCGCCGGCGAACCACGCGCGGAAGTCGACGACGCCGTCGCTCGCGTTCGCCGGCGCGTGGTTGGCGAACAGCGTCGCGAGGTAGCCGCCGCCGGTGAACACCGTCAGGCGGTAGTGGGGCGTGCGCACCTGCGGCGTCTGCAATCGCGGACCGACCGCGCCCGCCGGCAGCATGGCGTGCAGCTGCGCGCTCGTCAGGTCGACGCCGCCGTCGACGAGCCCGGCGATCGGCAGCGCGGGCAGGTCGTCGTGCGGCGGCACCTGCGCCAACATCGTCGGCGCTTCGAAGTGCCACGTCGAGCCGTTCGGCAGCGCCCGCGGCACGCCGTCGACGAGCTCGAGCCGGAAGGCCGAGTCCGACGTCGCCAGCGGCCGCAGCGCGCAGAGCCGGTGCGACCGCGCGGTGAACGGTGGCTGCAGCATGCGGTCGACGCCGAAGTGCAGTTGCACGATCGAGCCGCGGGCGTTGGTGTGCGGCAGGCCGGTGACGAACAGCGGCTCGGCCACGCCGTCGCCGGCTTCGCGCAGCAGCGCGCGGTGCATCGTCGCCGACTGCGCGTCGGCGACCGCCTGCTCGGCGCGCATCGCGACGAACGGCCACGCCAGCGCGACGATCGCCGCCAGCGCATGCCACGGCCCCGCGCTGGCGACGAGCCCGACGAGGGCCACCGCCGGCAGGTACTGCAGGCGCAGCGTCTGCGGGTTGTCGGCGGCGGCGAGGAAGCCGGCGACCGGCGCGACCGCGACGAGGTAGGCCAGCGCGGCGAGCAGCGCGAGGCGTGGACGGTGCGCGATCGCGGTCAGCACGGCGAGCGCGACCGGCAGCGCCGCGGCGGTCAGCCACAGCCCGGGCGCCCCGGGCAACTCCGCGGGCACGCCGATCCATCGCAGCGGCGCGCCGACCTGCGCCAGCGCCGTCGCGAGGCCGCGCAGCGCCGCCACCGGGTCGAAGGTCGCGGCGTCGTAGCCGCCAAAGCGCCCGAGCACGACGAAGCGCAGCGGCAGGTAGGCGAGCCACGCGATCCAGGCGCCGCGGGTCAGCGCCAGCGCGCGCGGCCAGCGTTCGCCGGCCGGCAGGCGCGCGGCGGCGGCCAGGGTGGCGAGTGCTGGCAGCACCAGCGCCGACTCCTTGCTCAGCAGCGCCGCCGCAGTCGCGGCGAACAGGCGCCAGTCCGTGCGTTCGCCGCGCTCGGCGCTGCGCAGCGCCAGCAGCACCGCCAGCAGGCACCAGACGGTCGTGTGGCTGTCGACGCGGCCGACGGCCCAGCAGATCGAGCCCTGGTGCGTCGGCAACAGCGCCCACAGCAGCGCGCCGACGAACGCCGACGCCGGGCGCAGGAAGCGCCGCCAGACCGCGGCGACGAGCAGCGCCGACAGCGCGTGCGCGAGCACGTTGCTGACGTGCGACACCGGCGGGAACGGGCCGCCGAGCTGCTGGTCGAGCCAGAAGCTGGCGGTGATCAGCGGCCGCCAGAACGACCACACGTCGGTGGCGCCGTACTGGGGGCCGGCGAAGTCGGCGAGCACGCGCGCGCCGTTGTTCGCGTACTGGATCGCGAGGAAGTCGTCGCTCTGCCAGTACGGCGCGTCGGGCCACCAAGCGGCCGCGGCGAGCGCGGGCAGCAGCCAGAACCAACGCGGCATGCGCGCGTCGGTCACGGCCGCGCGCCCCTGCGGCTCACAGCATCACTCCCATCACGAACGCTTCGAGCGTCATCTGGTCGTTGCAGAACACCTGCGCGTGCATGCGAGCAAGGCGGCGGCCGGAGATCTGCAGGTTGCCGGCGACGAAGTGCACGCGCGAACCGGGGCCGATCTGGCCGCGGATGCGCACGTCGTCGAGGCCGGCGAGGCCGATCATGCGGTCGCGGGCCCAGTCGCTCTTCTGCTTGACCAGGAAGGTGGCGATCTGCGCCGCGCCCTCGATCATCAGCACGCCCGGCATGATCGGCCGGCCGGGCACGTGACCGCGCGCCCACCACGGCTCGGCGTCCCATTCCTTCCAGCCGACGGCGATGCCGCGCTCGGGATCGAAGTGGCAGATGCCGTCGAGCAACTGGAACTCGTGCCGGTGCGGCAGGCAGGTCCGCAGTTCCGCATCCGGCACGACGGCGCGGCTGAGGTCGAGGGTCGCGAGGTCGACGATCGGTTGGCCCATTGCTGGCGGCGGACTCTACCGGCGCGCGCGCGCGGTCGGAAGCGCGCGGCGCTCAGCGCGCGATCGGCACGAGCCGGGCCTCGAGCGGCAGCGGATCCTGGAACGCCTTCAGCGTCACGTGGCGGTCCCACAGGTGGAAGCCCTCGCGCGCGATCGTGATGTGCCACGTGCCGGCGGGCAGCAGCGGCAGGCGCGCGACGCCGATCGCATCGGCCTGCGCTTCCCGCACGGTGTGCTTGATCCGGTCGGTCGCCGTCGCCGTCACCACCGTCTCCGGCAACGGAAAGCCGTTGCGGTCGCCGACGGTGATCGCCACGGCCACGCCGCGCTCGATCAGCAGCTTGTGGCTCTGGCCGCGCGGCGACGCGGCGCCGCCCGGCTGCACGGTGATCTGCTCGGGTTCGGCCGCGAGCAGGCCGTCCTGCACGGCGCGCAACTCGTACGCGCCGGCGAGCACGTCGGGCAGCACGAGCGAGCCGAAGTTGTCCGTCTTGCCGCCGTACGGCGGCCGGCCGGGCGGGTCGCCGAGCGGGGCCAGCGACAGGTCGAGGCCGACGTACGGCGTCGCGTCCTGATCGCGCGCCAGGATCGACAGCACCGCGCCGGGCGTGATGGCGAGCACGAGGTCTTCGTGCAGCGGGTGCGCGGCGTCGATCGGCACGATCGCGAGGCTGCCGTTCAGCCCGGGCGAGCGCACCATGACGACGTACGGATGCTCCGAGAACGGGATGTCGCGCACCTCGAACGTAGGCGTGCCGCGCCCGCGTTCCACGGCGACGATGCGGCGCGTGGGCAGGCGGACCGTGCCGTCGCGGTCGTAGGCCTGCCGGGCCTCGACGACCTCGATGGTGATCGACTTGATGCGATCGAGCACCGACACCGCCAACTGGATGTCGCCGCGCACGGTGCCGCTCGTCCAGCCGCGGGTGTCGGTCGGGGCCTCGCCGGCGCGCGGGCGGGTGGTGGCGGCGATGGGGGCGGCGGCGGGGTCCGCGGCGGGCGGCGCGTCCCCGGCGGCCGCCGGGGCGGGCGCTGCGATCGCGTCGGGGTCGGGCGCAGTTGGTTCGCCGGGAGCGCTCAGCAGGGCGGCGGCCGCCGCGCAGACGGCGAAGGCGGCGAGCAGCAGGACGTCACGGCGGCGGACCACAACGGCAGGATAGTCCGGCACTTGAGCCGGGCAACGTGCGCAACCGCGGTCAGGCGGCGCGCGCGCGCTGGTCGGCGACGTCTTCGGCGCGGTTGCGGGCCGCCCGGGCCGTGCGGCGGGCGAGGACGGCGGCGAGTGCGAGCGC
>JADCJE010000107.1 GCA_020247305.1 Phycisphaerales bacterium
CACCGTGCCCTTCGGCTTGCGCCCAGCCCCCTTGCGCGCCCCACCCCACGACCGGAACGGCAGCGCGCCCTGCACCGGCCGCGCCTTCTTCGCCTTACGCGCCTTTTGCACCGTCCGCATCGTCTGCACCTTCTGCTTCGCCGTCACGCCGACCTCCACGCACTGCATCGCCACCACGCACACCAACCCCACGGCCCGCGTCCGCGACCCGCCACGACGCCGCCGACCAACTTGAAAGCGCACTAATACATCCCGAGCACCAGAGACGCAAGCCGGGAGTTCGGAATCCGTCAGGGTGGCGGGGGAGGGATTGGGGGATCGGGCCGTCGCGCCATCACGCCATCGCGCCGAGTCGATCACGCGGCATCGCGCCGTCGCGCCGTCGCGCCGACACGCCAACGCGGCAACGCGGCAACGCGGCAACGCGCCGTCGAACGCCGCTCCGCTTGGTTGCGTTCCTCGCCCGCACCATCCGGACATCCCTGTCCCAGCCTTTCCCCGCGTCCCCGCTGCGGTTGGCTGCCCCAATCCGCCCGCCCCGCCTCTGGCCCTCTCCGCCGCAAACTCCGCACTCGGTTGCCCCAACCCGCCCCTCCCGTTTCCCTCCCCTCACTCCCCTCCCGCCGTCGGATCGTGCCCCTCCGAGAACGGCAGCGCCGCGAGGAACTTCCGCCCGTACCCCTTCGTGCGCACCCTTGGATCCAGCACCACGACCTTGCCGCGGTCGCACGCGCTGCGGATCAACCGTCCGAACCCCTGGCGGAACTTCAGGATCGCCTCGGGCAGCGAGTGCTCGGCGAACGGATCGCGGCCCTGCTGCTTGATCAGCGCCAGCCGCGCCTGCACCAGCGGATGGCCCGGGCTCGCGAACGGCAGCTTGGCGATCACCACGAGCGTCAGCGCGTCGCCGCGCAGGTCGATGCCTTCCCACAGCGTGTCGGTGCCGATCAGCACCGAGGTCGGCTCGGCGCGCTTGCGCTCCAGCAGCTTCTGCAGCGGCCCTTCGCCCTGCACCAGCAGTTCGATGCCCGCCATGGCCAGCGCCGGCCGCAGGTGCGCCGCGACGCCGCGCACGAGGTCCCACGAGGTGCACAGGATCAGCGCGCGGCCACCGTTCTGCAGCACGTGGCGCTCGCACTGCTCGACCACCGCGGCGCGGTACGCCGTCGCGTCGCTCGGGTCGGGCATCGCCTCCGGGATCGCCATCTGCACCGCGCGGTCGTAGTCGAACGGCGAGCCGACGCGCAGCGTCTCCGCCGCGTCGATGCCGAGCTGCCGCCGCAGCCAGCGGAAGCCGCCGTCGTCGGGCACGCCGAGCGTCGCCGACGTCAGGATGGCCGTCGGACCATTGGTGAACAGGTGCTGGCGCAGCGCCGCCGACACGTCGATCGGCGCGCCGCACAACTGCGCGCCGTGCCTGCCCGGCTCGATCCAGCGCACCAGCGGTGTCGGCGACTCCGGGTTGTGCGTGCACAGCGCGCGCAGCGTCGCGCACAGCGCGTCGAGGCCGTTGGCGCGCGCCTGCAGTTCCATCTGCGCGTCGACCTCGGTCGCGCGCACCGCCGACTGCCCGAGCTCCATGCTCAGCGCGCGCAGCACCGGCGAAAGCAGGTCCTCGATGGCGTCCTGGTGCAGCGGCAGGCCTTCGCCCTTGCCGCCGCGCTGCAGGCGTTCGTCCAGCTCGGCGAAGAACGCCTCGCTCTGCTGGTGCGCCTCCTCCCACAGCAGCATCGCCGCCTGGTTGCCGTGCCTGGCCAGCAGGCTGCGGGCGTTGCGGCGGCCGTGCAGCCGGCGCAGGTGCCAGCCGACGGTGGTGCGGCCGATGCGCAGGCCCAGGCTCTCGGTGGCCGTGCGTTCGAGGTGGTGCGCCTCGTCGAAGATGACGACGCGGTGCGGCGGCAGGTACGACGCGCCGGCGATGCGCAGCGCGAGGTCGGCGAAGTACAGCGCATGGTTGACGACCAGCACCTGCGCCGTCTGCATGCGCCGGCGCGCGCGCTGCCAGTGGCAGTGGTCGTAGTGCTTGCAGGCGCGGTTGAGGCAGTTGCCGTGCTCGGCCTGCACCGACTCCCAGACTTCGGGCAGCGGCTGGAAGTCGAGCTCCTGCCGCGTGCCTTCCTTGGTCGCCAGCGACCAATCGACGATGCGGCGCAGTTGGCCGTGCTTCTCCGGGTCGTCGAGCATCTCCGGCTCGCGCTCGGCGAGGTGCATGCGGCGCAGGCAGAGGTAGTTGTTGCGCCCGATCGCGGTGACCGAACTCCACTCGAATGGCAGCACCGCGTGCAGGAACGGCAGGTCCTTGTGCTCCAGCTGCTCCTGCAGCGCGATCGTGCGCGTCGACACCACGACCGGCCCTTCGCCCTGGTGCGCGTCGGCGTGCACCGCCGCCGGCAGCAGGTACGCGAACGACTTGCCGGTGCCGGTGCCGGCCTCGGCGATCAGGTGCCGGCGCTCGCGCAGCGCGGTCTCGACCGCCTTGGCGAGCGCGACCTGCTGCGGCCGCGCCTCGAAGTCCGGCAGGCGGCGCGCGATCGGGCCCGCCGGCCCGAGCAGGCTGTCGACGTCGGGGCCGCTCATGGGCGCTTGCCTTCGCCGAGGTCGACATCGAAGCCGAGGTCGAGCGGGCCGGGCGGCGGCAGGAAGTCGGCCGGCAGCAGCATGCGGTTCCACTGCGGGAAACGCCGGTCGTGCAGCACCGGCATCTCCTCGAAGCGTCCCGCTGCCATCTGCGCCAGCAGCCGCGCCCCGAGTTCGCCGTGCGCGCGCACCCAGTGGCGGTTGTGCCGCGTCGTCGCGCGGTGGTCGCGGAACGTGTAGTCGACGCGCAGCATCTCGGGCAGCACGCCCTGCACGCGCTGCACGCGGTGTACGACGCCGAGCGAGGCGTCGCCGTGGACCAGCACCTGCCGCAGTTGCAGCGCGCCGGCGAGCCACGCCAGCAGCAGCAAGCCGCCGGGCACCGCCAGCGCGGTCACCCAGAAGCGTGCGCGCAGCCAGTCGCGGTCGAGGTGCAGCGCGCCGCCGCGGATGCGGTTGACGTTCCAGTCGGCGGCGAGCGCCTCGACTTCGCAGGCGCCGCCTTCGCGCCATTCGCCGACCGGAACGAAGCAGCCGCCGCGCAGGTTGGAACTCTCGATGCGGAACTCGTAGCGCACCTCCTGCCGCTGCGAGCCGTCGGGGAACGCCCGTGGCGGCCACACCGCGCGCAGCACGCCGGGCACGCGCACGACCGGGCCGGCGTCGAGCCGCGGGCCGAGCGACATCTTGCCCCCCGACTGCAGGAACATCAGCCACGCGACCAGCGCGCCGATCGCCACCAGCGGCAGGCCGGCGGCGAGCAGCAGCCAGCGGTGCGCGAACAGCGGCCGCCAGCGGACGAGCCGCGGGGCCGGTGGGATCGCGCGCAGTTCGTGCCTCATGGCGGGCCGGGCATGAAAGCGCCTCGCCGTCGCCGGGTCGAGACGGCGGTCAGCGCGCCCACGCGTCCTTGTGGCGCAGGAACCAGCGTTCGAAGGTCCGGAACGACGCCTCCGCCAGCAGCCACGACAGCAGCAGCGCGAGCAGGAACCGTCCCGCCGCCGGCACGTCGCCGGCGCGCCGCGCCAGCGGTTCGATCGCGCCGATGGCCAGTTGGTGCAGCAGGTAGACGCCGTAGCTGACGGCGCCGATGCGGGCGACCGGCCGCAGCGCCAGCGCGGGCCGCAGGCCGTTGTCCTCGCGCAGCACGCAGGCGGCGACCAGCGCGCCGAACAGCGTCTGCAGCAGCAGCCTTGGCGCGCCCGAGAGGTCGTCGCAGGGCAGGCTCGCCGCGGCGGCGATGGCGGCGAGGCACACGGGCGCGGCGGCGCGGTGGCCGAGCCCGGCGGCGAGCGCGCGGAAGCCGCGCGGGTCGTGCAGCGCGTGCGCGAGGCCGACGCCGAGCAGGATCGGAAAGAACGTCGTCTGCCAGAGCATCCCCGGCAGGCCCGGCCACAGCCCGAGGTGCGCGTGGCCGACCGCCAGCGCGGCGCTCGCCGCGGTCAGCGCCGCCCAGCACGCGAGTGCGCGCCCCGGCAGCCAGCGTTCGACCAGCGGCCACACGACGTAGAACTGCTCCTCGGCGGCCAGCGACCACGTGATCGCCAGCATTGTCGACGTCGCCGCCCAGTTGGTCGTGTACAGCAGCGCGGCGATGGCGTCGTGGTCGATCGTCGCCGCCTGCGCGCCGCCGCGCCACGTCGCCAGCGCCCAGATCGCCGCGATCACCGCGTAGTTCAGCGGCACGATGCGCAGCAGCCGCCGCATGTAGAAGGCGCGCAGGTCGATGCGGCCGCGGCGGGCGCGTTCGCGCAGCAGCAGCGTGACGATCAGGTAGCCCGAGACGACGAAGAACAGGTCGACGCCGAGGAAGCCGCGGTCGAGCGCGACGACCGCAGTGCCCGCAGGCACCGCGTGGTGCCACACGACGGCGACGATTGCGAGCGCGCGCAGGCCGTCGAGGCAGCCGAACGTGCGCGTGGCGAGGTACGTCGCGTGGTTGGGCATCGCGGCCGGGGAATCTACCGGCCTGATCGCTTGGTTGTTGGTGCTCGGCGCGGCCGCAGGCGCACGGCCGCTGCTTGGCGCCGATGCCTGCAAGGCAACGGCCGCCGCGGTTTCGGACGGGATTTCTGCACGTTCCGCGCCCGCGCGGTGGCCCGTGCGGGCCACGCAGCGCTCGCGCCGGTCGCGCCGACCCGGCGCCGCCGGCGCACGCGCCGCGTCAGCCGTCGGCGGGCGCAGGTTGCCCGTGCGCGGCGAGCAGCCAGCGGCGGAACGCCGTCAGCGCCGGCAGTTCCGCGCGGCCTTCCGGCCGCGCGAGGTAGTACCCCTTGCCGGTGGCGAGCTTGCTGTCGGCGGTCGCCTCGACGACGGCGCCGCCCGCCAGTTCGCCGTCGCACACGAACGTCGGCACCACGGCGACGCCGAGCCCCGCGATCGCCGCCTGCAGCACCATCTGGTGGTGCTCGAAGCGCGGCCCGCGCCGGCCGTCGACGCCGGTCGCGCCCTTCTGCTTGAGCCACTCGTCGAACGCGTGCGGCCGCGTCGCCATCTGCAGCAGCGTCGCGCGCCGCAGGTCCGCCGGTTCGCGCAGCGCCAGCCGGTCGCGGTACGCCGGGCTGCACACCAGCACCACGTCCTCGTCCATCAGCTTGTCGAGCCGCGCGCCCGGCCAGTGCGCGTCGCCGTGGTGGATGGCGGCGTCGAGGTCTTCGCCGCCGAAGTCGAACGGCACGAGCCGCGTGGTGAAGTGCACCTGCACGTCGGGGTGCGCGGCGACGAAGCCCGGAAAGCGAGGGATCAGCCAGCGGGTGCCGTAGGTCGGCAGGATGGCGAGCTGCAGCACGCCGCCGCCGCGGCGCAGCGCGCGCAGTTCGAGCGCGGCGGCCTCCAGGCGGTCGAAGGCGTTGCGCACGTGCTGCAGGTAGCGCTCCCCCACGGGGGTCAGCTGGATGCGCTGGCGTTCGCGGCGGAACAGTTCGGCGCCGAGGTGCTGCTCCAGCGCCTGGATCTGGCGGCTGATCGCGCCCTGCGTCAGGGAGAGTTCGCGGGCGGCGGCGGTGACGCTGCCGTGGTAGGCGGCGGACTCGAACGCCTGCAGGGCGGCGGTGGTAGGGAGGGTTCGGGTCACTTGATGAGCTTAGCGCAACAACTCATGCAGAGAAGTCAGGGCGGTCCGTGCGGCATGCCTGCGTCCGCCACGTAGTGTTCTGGCGAAGAACGCGCCGCCCCTACGCCCAGGGCCGCCCGCGAGCCAGCCCGCCAGCCATGAACAACCTGCATGAAACCGCCCTCTGGGGCCTGCTCGATCGCGCCGTCGGCACCGCCCGCACCGGGCGTCTGTTCGAGGTCCTGACCGTGCACCCGACCCTGCTGCAGCCGCGCCGCGGCGTGGTCGCGCGGGCCGAACTGGCGCAGGCGCTGACCATGCTGCTGTTCGAGGACGTCACCCGCCGCGTGCCGATGGCGCAGGCCTACGTCGGCGACGCGGCCCGCGCCGGCCGCAAGCTGGTGTTCGACCACGGGGCGCTGCGCACGGTCGCGACCGACTGCGGCGCCCTGCCCGGCGGCATCGCCGCCTTTGCCCGCGTGCTCGAGCCGCTCGGCTTCGCCGTCGCCGGCGTCTACCCGCTCGACCGCCTCGGCATGACCGGCCGCGCCTTCGCGCACCGCGACCTGCCGACCGCGATCGCCCAGTTCTTCGTCAGCGAACTGCACCCCGAGCGCTTCAGCGCGGCGTTCCAGGCCGTCGTCGCGCGCGTCGTCGGCGGCTCGCGCGACCCGCTGCCGCTGGCCAGCAAGGCGATGCTCGCCGACCTCACCGCGCGCGGCGAACTGTCGTTCGACGACGCCTGCCAGCTGCTGCCCAACCTCGTCTGCTGCTTCGACCGCCAGCACCCGGAGCCGCGCGTCAGCGACTACGAAGCGCTGCTCGCCGAGTCGCCGGAGATGGCGTGGATCGCGACCGAGGGCAACGCCTTCAACCACGCCACCGACCGCGTCGACGACGTCGTCGCCACCGCCGCCGATCAGCGCCGCCGCGGCCGGCCGGTCAAGCCCGACGTCGAGGTCAGCCGCAGCGGCCGCGTGCGCCAGACGGCGTTCCGCGCCGCAATGGTCGAGCGCCTGTTCGTCGACGCCGACGGCAGCCTGGTGACGCGCGCGGTGCCGGGCAGCTTCCACGAGTTCATCAGCCGCGCCGAGGAGGCCCCGGGTGTGCTCGACCTGCGCTTCGACAGCGGCAACGCGACGGCGATCTTCGGCATGACGACGGCGCGCTGACGGCTGCGGGTCGACGGCTGCGGCGAGGATCGCTGCGGACGGGAACCGCTGCTCGGGCGGCAGCCCGCCGGGTCCCGACCTGACCGGCGCCGGCGGACACCAGGCCGGCCTTCCGCGCGTCACCGGGCGCGGTGGCTCCGCGCCGCGAGTAGGCTGCCGGAATGACCGGCCTCGACGACCTCGTCGGCGCGCGCGACCGCGTGCTCATCCGCCAGACCAAGGAGTGGGCGGAGATCCTGCTCGGCTTCGAGTCGAAGAACCGCTTCGAACTCACCGACGGCGCCGGCCAGCGGCTCGGCTTCGCCGCCGAAGAGGCGCGCGGCCTCGGCCAGTGGTTCCTGCGCAACCTGTTCGGCCGCTGCCGGCGCGCGACGGTGCACGTCTACGACGCCGCCGGGCGCCCGGTGGGCCGCGGCGAGAAGCCGTTCCGCTGGTACTTCCACCGCATGGAGGCCTTCGACGGCGACAGGAAGATCGGCGCCGTGCAGCGCAAGTGGTCGTGGCTGCACCGCGTGTTCATGGTCGAGAACGCTGCCGGCCAGGAGGTGATGGAACTGCGCAGCCCGTTGTTCCACCCCTGGACGTTCACGTTGACCTTCCAAGGCGCCGAAGCCGGCGTGATCCGCAAGCGATGGGGCGGGCTCCTGCGCGAGATGTTCACCGACGCCGACATGTTCGGCGTCGAGTTCCAGCCGCACGTGCCGGTCGAGGTCCGCAAGCTGCTGCTGGTGGCGACCTTTCTGATCGACTTCACGTGCTTCGAGAACAACCAGGGCAGCCGCTCGGCGGCCATGCTCGATTGACGCACGTGGAGCCGGGGCTTCCTCTGCCGCGATGGGCGAACCTCGCATGGTGCCGTACGTCGACCGCTACCAGCCGCCGGTGCCGCCGACGGAGGCGCTGGCCACCTTCCACGACGCGTTGCGCCGGCGGCGCAGCGTGCGGGAGTTCAGCGATCGGCCGGTGCCGCGCGCGTGGATCGAAGCGCTGGTGCGCTGCGCCCACACCGCGCCAAGCGGCGCCAACAAGCAGCCATGGCGGTTCGTCTGCGTCCAGGATCCGGCCATCAAGGCGCGCATCCGGGACGCGGCGGAAGCCGAGGAACGCGAGTTCTACGCCCGTCGGGCGAACGACGCGTGGCTGCGCGACCTGGCGCCGCTCGGCACCGACGCCGACAAGCCGTTCCTGACCACCGCGCCGTGGCTCGTCGTGGTCTTCCAGCTGACGCACGGCGACGACGGCGGTCAGGTCTACTACCTGAAGGAGTCGGTCGGCCTCGCGTGCGGCCTGTTCCTCGCGGCAGCGCAGCTGGCTGGCCTCGCGACCCTGACGCACACGCCGAGCCCGATGGCCTTCCTCGGCGACATCCTCGGCCGGCCCAAGCACGAGCGGCCGTTCCTGCTCATCCCCGTCGGCTACGCGGCGGAGCGGTGCAGCGTGCCAGCTGCGGCGAGCGAGCGGCGGCCGCTGGACGACGTGATGGTCGTGGTCTGAGCGGGGCGGCCGCACCAGCGACCGCCGTGGCGATCGCGCGCTGGCTCGGGTAGGAAGACGGCATGGCCGCTGCCGCCTTGATCGACGACCTGCTGGCCGCGCTCGGCGAGCGCGGCGTGCTGACGAGCCCGACCGACCGCGCGCGCTTCGAGACCGGTTGGCGCTACGGCAAGGGCACGGCGCGCTGCGTCGTGCGGCCGGCGTCGACTGCCGAGGTCGCGACGGCGCTGCAGGTCTGCGGCCGGCACGGCGCACGCGTCGTGCCGCAGGGGGCCAACACCGGCCTCGTCGCCGCGTCGACGCCCGACGCCAGCGGTGCGATGGTCGTGCTGTCGCTCGAACGGCTCAACCAGACCATCGACGTCGACGTCCGCGGCCGCACGGTGCGCGTCGACGGCGGTGTGCTGCTGAGCCAGCTCAACGAACGGCTGGCGCGCGACGGCTTCTGGTTCCCGGTCGATCTCGGCGCCGACCCGCAGATCGGCGCGATGGTGGCGACCAACACCGGCGGCACGCGGCTGCTGAAGTACGGCGACGTGCGCCACAACCTGCTCGGCCTCGAGGTCGTGCTCGGCGACGGCCGCGTTCTGGCGCTGCCCAACCGCCTGCGCAAGAACAACACCGGCCTCGACGGCAAGCAGCTGTTCGTCGGCACGACCGGCGTGTTCGGCGTGGTGACACAGGCGGTGCTGCAGTGCGCGCCGCTGCCCAAGCAGCGCGCCACCGCGCTGGTCGCCTGCCGCGACGGCGACGCCGTGCTGGCGCTGCTCGGCGCGCTCGAAGGCGAGCTCGGCGACGTGCTCAGCGCCTTCGAGGTGATGAGTGACAAGGCGCTCGCTGCGGTGTTCGCGCACCAGCCCAACCTGCGCAAGCCGTTCGCCGAACTGCCGCGCTACGCCGTGCTCGTCGAGCTGGCGTCGACGCTGCCGGCCGACGCGCTGGCGCTCGAAGCGGTGCTCGAAGCGCGGCTCGGCGCGTTCCTGGAGACCGCCGGCGACGCCGTGCCCGACGTGCTGGTCGGCAAGGCCGACGAGTTCTGGGCGATGCGCCATCACATCAGCGAGAGCCTGCGCAGCGAAGGCCGCATGCTCGCGTTCGACATCTCGGTGCCGCGTTCGCTGCTGCCGCGCTTCACCGCCGACGTCGAGGCGCTGCTCGCCGCCGACTGGCCGGCGGTGCGGTTGTGCGACTACGGCCACTGGGGCGACGGCGGCACGCACCTCAACCTCGTGTGGCGCGAGGACGCCGTCGGCAAGCCGTACGCCGACGTGGTCGCAGCGCTGCAGCCGCGCGTCTACGAACTCGCGGTCAAGGGCTACGACGGCAGCTACTCGGCCGAGCACGGCGTCGGCCCGCACAACCAGCGTTACTACGACGCCTACACCGATCCGATCGTGAAGCAGCTGTGCGGCCTGCTGGGCGACTTCTGCGATCCGGGCGACCGCCTCGGCACCGTGCGCCTCGACGGCGCGTGAGGGCGCGGACGCACGGCGGCCTGCGCGCGCGGGCCGCGAGTTGCCGTAGCTGCGTGGCGACGCTCGCGCCGTCGCCGAAGTCTTGGCGGCCCGCAGGGTCGACGCGCTACGTTCACGCCATGACGTCTCGCCGCGTCACCGCCGCGCGCGTTGCCTTCGCGACGTGGCTCGTCGCCGCCTGCACCGCGCCCGCGCCCTCGCCGTTGCCCTCGGCGCGGCGGCCCAACGTCGTCGTGTTCCTCGTCGACGACCTCGGCACACAGGAGACGTCGGTGCCGTTCCAGGCGACGGCGAGCGCGCTCAACAAGGTCTACCGCACGCCCGCGGTCGAGCGGCTCGCCGCCGAAGGCGTGAAGTTCCCGCAGGCGTACGCCTCGGCGGTGTGCTCGCCGACGCGCATCTCGCTGCTGACCGGCATGAACGTCGCGCGCCACGGCGTCACCAATTGGACGCTGCGCCGGGACGCGTCGCCGGACGACGCGCACCCGACGCTGCTGCCGCCGGAATGGCACGTCAACGGCCTGACCGCGCCGGCGCGGCCGCACGCGCGCACGGTCGCCGCGACGCCGCTGCCAGCGCTGCTGCGCGACGCGGGCTACCGCACGATCCACGTCGGCAAGGCGCACTTCGGCGCGATCGGCACGCCGGGCGCGGATCCGACGGCGCTCGGCTTCGACGTCAACGTCGCCGGCCATGCCGCCGGCGCGCCGGGCAGCCACCTGGGCCAGCGCAACTTCTCGTCGACGTGGCGCAAGGGCGACGCCGTCTGGGACGTGCCGGGCCTCGGCACGTACCACGGCACGGACGTCAACCTGACCGAGGCGCTGACCCGCGAGGCGATCGCCGAGCTGGAGCGCGCCGCGCGCGACGGCGCGCCGTTCTTCCTGCACCTGTCGCACTACGCGGTGCACGCGCCGTACGAGGACGACGCGCGCTTCCGCGGCGCGTTCGACGCCGCCGGCCTGCCGCCGTTCCAGGCGCGGCTCGCCTCGATGATCGCCGGCATGGACCGGTCGCTCGGCGACGTGCTCGATGCCCTCGACCGCCTCGGCCTCGCGCAGGACACCGTCGTGCTGTTCCTGTCGGACAACGGCGCGCCGGCGCAGTGCCCGCGCAACCTGCCGCTGCGCGGCCACAAGCTGGCGCCGTACGAGGGCGGCGTGCGCGTGCCGCTGCTCGCGCGCTGGCCGGGCGTGGCGCCGGCGGGGGGCGTGGCGGCGGCGCCGATCGTCGTCGAGGACGTGTTCGCGACGGTGCTCGACGTCGCCGGCGTCGACTGGCGAGGGCGCACCGTCCAGCAGGTCGATGGCGTGTCGTTCGCGCCGGCGCTGCGCGGCGAGACGGCGTCGGCCGACGCGGCAGCGCGGCCGCTGGTCTGGCACTACCCGCACCATTACGCCGGCCAGGCACCGTGGAGCGCGATCCGCGTCGGCGACCACAAGCTGGTGCACCATCACGCCGACGGCCGGCTCGAACTGTTCGACGTCGTCGCCGATGCGGCCGAACAGGTCGACCTCGCGGCGCGCGAACCGGCCCGCTTGCATGCGCTCGCCGGCCAACTCGGCGCGCTGCTGCGCGCGCGCGGGGCGTGCATGCCGATGCGCAAGCAAGGCGGCGCGCCCGTGCCGTTCGCCGACGAGGTCGCCGGCGCGGCGGGCGGCGCGTCCTCGTCGGCCGCATGGCGGCCACAGTGACTGCCGCTGTCGCGCCCGTGCGCGTGGCCGCTGTCAAAGCGACCAAGTAGCCTGCGGGAATGCACCGCTGGCTCGATTGGCTGCTCGCCGCAGCGCTCGCCGTCATGGCGTGGCGCGCAGGCGCGGAACTCTTCATCGCCTGGTACTCGGGCTTCGACGTCGACCTGACCGCGGCACAGAAGGTCTGGATCACGGCGCGCATCGCCGCCTGCCTGCTCGCCGCCGTCGTGCTGGTCTGGCCGCCACCCGCCGCGTAGCGTCGCGCGCCGCATGTCCCGCACGTCGTACCCGCGCCACAAGATCCGCATCACGCTGCTGGAGAACATCCATCCGGCGGCGCGCGAAGCCCTGACGGCGGCCGGATACACGGTCGACGTAATCCCGAAGGCGCTCGAAGGCGACGAACTCGCCGCCGTGCTGAAGGACGCGCACGTCGTCGGCCTGCGTTCGCGCACCAAGCTGCGCGAGGCGCAGTTGGCGCTGGCGCCGCGGCTGATGGCCATCGGCTGCTTCTCGGTCGGCACCGACCAGGTCGAGATCGACGCGGCGGCGCGGTGCGGCATCCCGGTGTTCAATGCGCCGTACGCCAGCACGCGCTCGGTCGCTGAACTCACGCTCGGCTGCGTGATCGCGCTGGCGCGGCGGCTCGGCGACAAGAGCGGCAAGCTGCACCAGGGCCAGTGGGACAAGTCGCTGTCCGGCGCGCACGAGATCCGCGGCCGCACGATCGGCCTGATCGGCTACGGCCACATCGGCCAGCAGGTCGGCCTGCTCGCCGAGGCGTGCGGCATGCGCGTGCTGTTCTTCGACATCCAGCGCAAGCTGCCGCTCGGCCTCGCCAAGCCGGTGCCGACGGTCGAGCAGCTGTTCGACGAAGCGGACTTCGTGTCGCTGCACGTGCCGGAGACGGCGCAGACGCGCGGCATGGTCGGCGCGCCGCAGCTCGCGCGCATGAAGCCCGGCAGCTACCTGCTCAACCTCAGCCGCGGCAGCGTCGTCGCGCTCGACGCGCTGCGCAACGCGCTCGCCGACGGGCGGCTCGGCGGCGCGGCGCTCGACGTCTTCCCGCAGGAGCCGACGCCCGTGCAGGCCGAATGGCGCAGCGAGCTCGCCGGCCTGCCCAACGTGATCCTGACGCCGCACGTCGGCGGCAACACCGAGGAGGCGCAGCGCAACATCGGCATCGAGGTCGCGACGGCGCTGATCGCGTTCATCGACCGCGGCGTCACCGAGGGCGCGGTCAACTTCCCGCAGATCCACCTGCCGCCGCGCGACGGCACGCACCGCCTGCTCGACATCCACAAGAACGTGCCCGGCGTGCTCGCGTCGGTGACGGCGATCGTCAGCGAGCTCGGCGCCAACATCGAGGCGCAGCAGCTCGGCACCACCAAGGACGTCGGCTACCTCGTGATGGACATCGACCGTCAGCTGTCCGACGCCGTGCGCGACCGCATCGCGGCGCTGCCGAGCAGCATCAAGACGCGGTTGCTCTACTGAAGGCCGAGAGGAAGGCAGGATAGGGGCCCTCCTGCCCCTGTTGGCCGCGAGGAGTGTGCGTCCCGGCGGGGCCGTGACGTCGCCGTCGTGGCACCACCCGACAGGCGCGGCTAGCATCCGGCGGTCCGGAGCGCCCGCATGCCTACCCCCTCGTCTGCCCGGCCGTCTCGCGCCGTCGTTTCCTCGCCGCGTCGCGGCCTGTCGGGAGCCGTCGCCGCCCTTGCGACGCTCGCTGCGTTCCAGCTGTTCGGCTGCCAGGCCCCTTCGACGTGGGAGCCCTACGCCGACACGACGGCCGACCGGCAGGGCATCGTCGCCGCGGCGATGGCCAGCCAGTCGCTGCAGGACGATCGCGTGGTCGCGGACGAGGGCTCGTGCGTCGCCTGCCACGCCGGTTGCGTCGACCCGCACCCGGGTGGCCGCAAGTCGACGTGCACGCACTGCCACGGCGGCGACGCGACGAAGACGACGGTCGACGGCGCGCACCCTGTGCCGCGCTTCCCCAAGGAGTGGGCCGACTCGGCCAATCCCGAGCCCAAGCATCGCGGCGCCAAGGACTCGGCCAATCCCGAGCGGCCGTACACGCTGACGCTCAAGGAGAGCGAGGCCTGGATCCGCTTCGTCAATCCCGGCGACCTGCGCGTCGCCAACAAGACCTGCGGGCCGTGCCACCAGGTCGAGACGCTGCAGGTGATGAAGTCGCTGATGGCGACCGCGCAGCACTTCTGGGGCACGGTGACGTACGCCAACGGCATCGTCAGCGCCAAGCGGTCGATCCTCGGCGAGTCGTTCGGCCCGGACGGCACGCCGCAGGTCGTCAACCACGTCGTCGCCGCCGACGGCGGCGAGCAGCAGCCCGGCAAGCCGGGACGGCGGCCGACGCCCGAGGAGGTCGCGGCGAACGGCTGGTCGCTGCTGGCCGCGCCGCTGCCGCACTGGGAGGTGACGCAGCCCGGCAACGTCTTCCGCATCTTCGAGCAGGGCAGCCGCCTCGGCACCGCCGGCCTCGGCCAGAACGGCCTCAATTCGCCGGTGCCGGGCCTGCCCGACAAGTTCGAGGATCCGGGTCGGCCCAACAACAAGTCCTCCGACCGCGGGCTCGGCACGCTCAATCGCGTCGACCTGCCGACGTTGAACGTGCACAAGACGCGCCTCAACGATCCGCACCTGGGCATGTTCGGCACCAACGACCAGCCCGGCGACTTCCGCGGCAGCGGCTGCACCGCTTGCCATGTGATCTACGCCAATGACCGCGATCCGGTGCACAGCGGCCCGTACGCGCAGTTCGGCAATGCCGGCCACGGCAACGTCGGTCTGCGCGCCGAGCGCGCCGGCTGGCTCGCCGACGACAAGGGCGCGGCGCCGGCGTGGCTCGGTCCGCGCGATCCGCGCGATCCGGCCCAGGCGAGCGATCCGACCATCGCGCAGAACCGCGGCGGTCATCCGATCGCGCACCGCTTCACGCGCGCGATCCCGTCGAGCACGTGCATGGTCTGCCACATGCACCAACCCAACAGCTTCCTCAACACGTACTACGGCTACCAGATGTGGTCGTACGAGACGGACGGCGACGCCATGTGGCCGCCGGAGCAGGCGGCGAAGACGCACGCCGAGACGCGCGCGATCAACGACCGCAACCCCGAGGGCGCGGCCGCGCGCGGCAAGTGGGGCGACCGGGCCTTCCTGGACGACGTCGCACAGAACGTCAACCCCAAGCTCAAGCACACGCAGTTCGCCGACTACCACGGCCACGGCTGGATCTTCCGCGCGGTGTTCAAGATGGACCGCAAGGGCCGACTGCTCGACGCCGACGGCAAGGAGGTCGACTACGACGACCCGAAGAAGTTCGAGGGCGTCGTCCCGAAGCTCGGCTCGACGCCGACCGCGCAGGACATCCTGGCGCGCAAGTGCTTCACGCCGCCGCCGGGCAAGCCCGTCCACCTCAAGGACATCCACGCCGAGCGCGGCATGCACTGCGTCGACTGCCACTTCGCCCAGGACGTGCACGGCGACACGCACCTCTACGCCGAGTACCAGGCCGCCATCCAGATCCAGTGCCAGGACTGCCACGGCACCGCGACCGAGGCGGCGACCATGCGGTTCTCCGGCCCGGCGGCCAAGACGGACGTCAAACGCGGCCGGCTCGGCGGCGAGACGCCGTGGGGCAAGCCGCGCTTCGAGCAGCGCGAGGAGGGCGGCGTCGGCGTCTGGTACCAGCGCTCGATGCTCTACCCCGACCTGCAATGGCGGCTCAAGCAGGTCGTCGACACGGTGACCCCGGGTCACGCCGACTTCAACGAGCAGGCGGCGTACGCCAAGCTGCAGACCAAGGCTGACGGCAGCTGCGCGCACGCGCCGGAGAAGATGGACTGCGCGGCCTGCCACACGTCGTGGATGACGTCGTGCTTCGGCTGCCACCTGCCGCAGGAGGCGAACTGGCGCACCGACATGCACCACTTCGAGGACAAGAAGCTGCGCAACTGGGCGAGCTACAATCCGCAGGTCGCGCGCGACGACGTCTTCATGCTGGGCGTGTCCGGCGACGTGAAGGACAACAAGGTCGCCGTGGTCCGGTCGTCGTCGGCGGTGATGATCTCGTCGACCGACAGCCAGCGGGCGATCGCGTACAAGCAGCAGCTGACCGTCGCCGCCAACGGCATGAACGGCCAGTGCTTCAACACGCACTTCGCCCACACCGTGCGCACGAAGGAGACGCGCAAGTGCTCGGACTGCCACGTCTCCGACAAGGACGACAACAACGCGTGGCTGGCCCAGACGTACCTGATGGGCACCAACTACGTGAACTTCTTCGGCATGTACGCCTACGTCGGCGGCGCCGAGGGCGGGTTGGAGGCGGTGAAGATCACCGAGTGGCCCGAGCCGCAGGCGATGATCGGCAGCAACCTGCACCGCATGGCGTTCCCCGCCGAGCACGCGGCGCACCAGCAGGCTGGCGGCAAGCTGCAGGAGAGCCACCGCCACGGCGGCAACGTGCTCTCGCTCGAGCAGCGCGGCGAGTACCTGTACACCGCCAACGGCGAAGGCGGCTTCCGCGTCTACGACATCGCCAACGTCGCCAACAAGAACTTCAGCGAGCGCATCGTCACCGCGCCGGTGTCGCCGCTGGGCCAGGACACGCACGTCGCGACGAAGTACGCGACTGCGGTCGCCCTGCCGACCAACGCGTCGATCAGCATGGGGCGGCCGTGGATCGCGGAGAACCGCGAGCAGAACTACCCGTACAAGGGGCGGGACCAGAACCTGCACGAGTCGTACCGCTACGCCTACGTCAGCGACCGCGAGGAGGGCCTCGTCGTCGTCGACGTCGACTGCCTGACCGACGGCGACCCCGACAACAACTTCATCAAGCGCGTCGCCACCTTCAACCCGGGCGGCGCGCTCGCCGGCGCCGAGCACCTCGTGGTCGCCGGCACGACGGTGTACGTCTGCTGCCGTCAGGGTCTCGTCGCTGTCGGCATCGCCGACCCGCTCGCGCCGGTCGTCCTCGGCGTCGTGCCGCTCGAGCGGCCGACCGCGGTTGCCGTCCAGTTCCGCTACGCCTTCGTCACCACGGCCAAGGGCCTCGAGGTCGTCGACGTCACCCAGCCGGCCGCGATCCAGGCGACCGGCGTCGTCGTGCCGATCGCGGACGCGCGCAGCGTCACCGTCGCCCGCACCTACGCCTACGTCGCCGCCGGCGCCAAGGGCCTCGCGATCGTCGACGTCACCGCGCCGCGCGCGCCCGGCGCGCCGGTCTTCTGGAACGCCGACGGCAAGCTGGTCGACACCCGCGCCGTGCGCGTGGGCATGGTCAACGACAGCGTCTACGCCGTGGTCGCCGACGGCCGCAACGGCATGCACGTCTGCTCGCTGGTGACGCCGGAGGACGACCGCAAGGCCTCGGCCTACGGCTTCGCGCCGGAGCCGCGACCGAAGTGGCTCGCCAGCCGCCAGACCGCCGGCGCCGCCGTGGCCATCGCCAAGGGCCTCGAGCGCGACCGCGCCGTCGACGAGTCCGGCCACCAGGTCTCGGTGTTCGGCCGCATCGGCGGCCGGCCGTTCACCCTGGCCGAGATGCAGAAGCTCTACCTGCAGCCGGACGGCGCGCTCCGGCAGTTCCCCGACGCGCCGCCCGCCGGCTGGCAGCCCAAGCCGTTGCCGGCGAAGAAGCCGAACCGCAAGCCGTGACCCCTGCGCCGCGATCGCGGCCCGAATCCGCCCTTCCTGCCATGAACGGTGACAGTCCCCAATCGCCTCTCGACCTGCTCGTCGTCGGCGGCGGCCCCTGCGGCACGGCCGCGGCGTGGCGCGCGCACGAACTCGGCCTCTCGGTCCTCGTCGTCGATCGCGACGGCGTGCTCAGCATCGTCAAGGAGTGGGCCGACCACCTGCCCAAGCCCAAGGACGTCGACGCCGACTACGGCGACCGGCTGGACCTCGTGTTCCCGAAGGGCGGCCCGCTGCTCGCGCAGTTGCCCTACGACGACCAGACGCCGGCTGACCAGCTGTACGCGCGCTGGATGAAGGTCTACGACGACAACAAGGTCGGCTACCGCAACGGCTGGGAGTTCATCGGCTGCGCCCGGGGCGCCGACGGCCTGCTCGTCGCCGAGTACATGGAGCTGCAGACGCAGGCGCGCGGCAAGATCCACTGCCGCGCGCTGCTGCTCGCGCTCGGCGGCGGTTCGCCGGCCAAGGTCCGCTTGATGGGCGACGGCCTCGGCATCCGCTACAAGCTCGGCAACAGCGCCGACTTCGTCGGCGGCCCGGCCTGCGTCGTCGGCGGCGGCATGTCGGCAGCCGAGGCCGTCGTCGCCATCGCGCTGGCCAAGGCCAAGGCGAAGGACGCCTCGGACGTGTTCTGGTGCTACCGCGGCCGCGAGATGCCGAAGGTCGCGCAGGGCAAGGCGCTGGCGAGCAAGTTCTACGAGGCCTGGACGCAGGGCAACATCCGCTACCTGCCGTTGTCCGAGCCGCTCGCGGTGTTCAAGGACGACAAGGGGCGCGAGTTGGTCGCAGTCAAGACGCGGCGCGTCGAGTTGCAGAACCAGCCGCCGGAGCTCGTCTGCTACGAGTTCGAGAAGAAGCAGGTGCTGGCCTTCATCGGCACCGAGCGGCCGACACAGCTGTTGGCCGAGATGGGCATCCACGAGTTCTCGCTCGCGGACGCGCCGAGCAAGAAGCGCCTCGCGGTGACGTCGCTGCGCGAGTCGCAGATCCCCAACGTGTTCCTCGGCGGCGGCCTGCTGGCGCCGGCGTTCCTCGAGACCACCGACTTCCGCCCCGAGGCGCTGCAGTCGACGCTGAAGGAGCTCGGGTCGAGCTTCAAGGGCGGCATGGCCGACGGCGTCGCGATCGCCGAGACCGTGCATGCCCGCATCAAGAAGGGCGCCTCCGACGCGGCGATCCGCGAGCAGCAGGTGCGGCAGGCACAGGCGGCGCCGCCGCCGGTGGGCAGCGCGACCTCGACCTCGACGAGCAAGCCGCCGGCCGCGCCCGCCGCGGCCGAGCCGGCTGCGCCGGAGCCGCAGGTCGCGGCGCAGTTCACCCGCATCAGCTACGCCGAGGACCCGCAGACGGCGGCGCAGTTCGAACTGGCCTTGCCGGTCGGCGACTCCGTCGTCGGCCGCAGCGCCGGGCGTGTCGTCGTGCCGACCGACACGGCGCTGCTCGACCAGCACGCCGCCTTCCGCGTCGACGGCGACGAGTGCTACGTGACCAACGTGCCGTTCGGCGGCAGCGTGTACGTGACGATCAACAGCGAGCGCACGCTGCCCTCGGGGACGGTGCTCGTCGTCGGCCAGAGCCGGTTGCGCGTCGACGTCGTCGCCGGCCGCGCCGTGCTCGCCGTCCTCGACGCTGCCGGCTCCCCGGTGCGCACGTTGCCGCTGCCGACCGAAGGCCGCAGCATCGGCCGCGAGGACGTCGCTCCGACCGACCGCAGCATCTCGCGCAAGAGCCACTTCATCGCCTGGGAGGCCGGTGGCCTCGCGCGCGTGCGCAACGACCTCAGCCGCAACGGCACCCAGATCGAGGTCCGCGGCCTGCTGCGCCTCAACGAGAAGGACGAGGTGTGGATGGGGGCGCAGTGCTTCCGCTGCGTCGACCTGCCCGATCCGGTCGCCGACGCGCCCAGCCGGGTGCTCCGGCCGGGCACGCTGCCCCCGGTCGGCGGGCCCGCCGCGCCGGCCGCCGCCGCGCCCGCCCAACCCGCAGCGGCCGCTGCGCCGGCCGCCGCAGCCGCGCCGCCCGCCGCTGCCCCCGCAGCTCCTGCCGCCGCCGGCGGGCCGCCGGCGATCGCGTTCGCCGACGGCGCGACGCTGCCGGCCGAGCCCGAACTGCCGATCCTCGTCGCGATGGCCGGCAACGGCCGCGCCAGCAGCGACGCCGACAGCATCGACGGCGCCTGCCAGACGCAGTGGGAGTGCTGGGACGAAGGCGCGCCGACGGAGTCCGGCGGCACGTGCGGCAAGTGCTGCGTCGTCGTGCTCGATGGCGCGACTGCCCTCAGCGACGCTGCGCCCAAGGAGCGCAACACCATGGCCAAGAAGTCGAAGAAGTACTTCGGCGCGCGCTTCGACGAGGCGCGCTGCCGCCTCGCCTGCCAGGCGAAGGCCAAGGGACCGGTGCGCATCCAGCCGCTCGGCAAGGCGGAGTGACGTGATGGCGCGGCGTGCGGCATTGGTGCTGTCGGTGCTTTCGTCGCTCGGCCTGGCGTCCTGGGGCGGCGCCGACGCGGCGGCGGACCCGAGCCAGGAGCCGAAGGCGCAGGGCGAGCGCTTCACCCACGCACGGCACGTCACGCCGGAGTGGCGCGAAGGCGAAGTCGCCGAAGTCTGGCGCGATTGCCGCGCCTGCCACGACTACACGGCGCAGCGGCAGGTGTCGGCGCCGCAGGATTCGTGCGACGCCTGCCACGCGCCGGCAGGGCACGGTGGCAAGCTGGACCGCCGCTTCGCCGCCGGCTGGGAGCGGGACCTCGCGCCGTACCGCACGCGCACCCGCGACGCCTTCCGTCACCACACCCATCTGATGCTCGAATGCCGCGAGTGCCACTCGCCGCCGCCGGGCACGCGCGTCGCCATCGGCGACTACGACATCGTCACGGGGCCGGGCCAGTGCGCGCGTTGCCACGAACCGGCGGCGCTCGCCGCTGACGACTACGCCGCCCTGCGCGGCATGCGCTGGTTCCAGGGCGCGCTCGACGCGGCGACGGCGGACGCGCTGGCGATGCCGCGCTTCGAACCGCCGCAGCCGGCGCAGTACGCGGCCTACGCGACGCGCCTCGCCGAGGTCTTCGGCGGCCCGACCGGCGGCCTCAATGCCGGCGCGACGCAGTTGCAGCCGGGAGGTGCGTTCGACCACGCCGACCACGGCGCGATGGACTGCACGACCTGCCATGCCGCTGTGCCGACCGCCGGTGTCGGCGAACTCGGCACGGGCGGCATCGCCGTGGCCAGTTGCGCCGATTGCCACCGCGGCGACGACGGCAAGGGCCTGGGGGCGGCGGCGAGCCGGACCGAACGGCGGGTGCAGCACGCTGTCGGCGCGTTCGCGCACGCCGACCACTATCGATTCCTGCAGCCCGGCCAGGCGCGCCGCGCCGGCGTCGCCAACGCCGCGGCGTACGCCGCGCTGGCTGCACCCGGCACCGCGTCGTGCAGCCACTGCCACCAGCAGGATCCGGCGACGGTGCACGATCCGCGTGCCGACCATCCGTTCGTCGACGCCGACGGCCGGCCGACCGGCCGCAGCCGCCATCGCTACCTCGACTGCGTTGCCTGCCACGACGGACCGGCCTGGAGCACCGGCGAATCGGCGGTCGCGCCGCTGCACGACTCCACCGACGGCGCGTCCGACGGCAAGGCGACGGCGGCGGGCCGCCGCGGGTTCGACGCCTGCGCGGCCTGCCACGAGATCGGCCGCGGCGACTTCTTCGCGGTGCCGCAGGCCCAGGTCGAACGCATCCGCGAGGCGGTGTTCCTCTTCGGCGGCCAAGCGCATCCGTACATCGGCCTAGGCGGCGACGGCCGCCGGCCCGATCTGCAGGACTGCGCTGCCTGCCACCGCGGGCGCGTCCCGGAGTTGCCGTCCCGCCTGGGGCAGCGGCCGTTCCGGCACGCGGTGCACCTGCCGGCCGCGCCGGGGCCGCAGGACTGCCTGCTGTGCCATCCGGGCGCGCAGGAGGCGACGACGTCGGAGGCGCTCGCCGGCGCCGACTTCCGTACCTACTCGCAACAGGCGTGCGGCGCCTGCCACCTCGGCGCGCAGGTGCTCGAAGTCGGCGCCCGCGAACTCGGCGAGCGCGGCCGCACCCTCGCCAGCCTCGCCGCCAAGGACCGCGCGGTGCAGTTCGACCACAAGGCGCACGTGGCCAAGGCGGCGTGCACGGACTGCCACGTCCTCGCGGCGGACGGGCGCGACATCGCGACCCGCGACGAAGCGCGCCGCTGCGTGCAGTGCCACGACCACGATGCCACGCGCGGGGTCGACACCAACGGCGCCGAGATCGTCTTTGGCGAGCAGGCGCAGAGCTGCGCGCGCTGCCACGCGGCGAGTCCAGCGGCCGTCGCCGACGGCAGCCGCAAGGTGGACGTGCCGCCCCGGCGCGGCTCGCCGGCCGCCGCGGCAGACGCGCGCTTCGTGCAGCCGGTCACGCGTTTCGGCGGCTTCGCTGCGGCGCAGTTCCATCCGACGGACCGTCGCTGCACCGAGTGCCACCGCGGGGACCTGCAACCCGACCCGCGGTGGCCGGGGCGCCGCTTGCCGCGCGCCGACCATCTGTTCGGCGACTCGACGAGCCCCCACAGCGGCCAGGGCGGCAGCTACGCACCGCGCAGCTGCCTCGCTTGCCACTGGAGTCCGATGCAAGCGGCGGGGTACAGCGGCGCGGTTGCGCCATCGGGTGACGACGAACTGGATGCCATGCGCAAGGATCCTGGGGGGGTGAAGGCGCGCCGGCGCTTCGGCAATCGCCGCACCGGCTACCCCGGCGGTTCGGACGGCTGAGCCTCCGCGAAGGCATGGCGGCGGGCGCGCGCCGCGCCGGCTGCGTCACCGCCAGTGAAACTGGTGCTGCAGGTGGCAGGTGCGGCAGCCCGGCAGGCTCTCGTCCGGAATCGGCACCGCCGCAAGCGTCGTCGCCGCAGCCGTGCCGGCGGCGTCGTGGCAGTCGGCGCACGCGACCCCGTCGTGTCCCGGCGAGGTGTGGCGGAAGCCGTTCGCGCCCGGCCAGGTGCGCGTGCCGGCGCGGGTCGCCGGCCGCTGCCGCAGCACGACACCGTCGGCGACCCCGGCGCTGACCAGGAACGAATTGGTCGTGCGCGCTTCGTCGTGCGGATGGCACTGCTGGCAGCTGCCGCCGCCGATGTTGGCGTGGCCGGTGTGGCACGACGAGCAGTCCGCCGCGCCCGGCAGCGTGCGCGGGACGGCTTGGTGTTCGCCCGGACCGCCGCGTTCGAACACGTGGCAGGCGTAGCAGCCCTTGGCCAGCGGCCCGGACTGGCCGAAGCCGGCGGCTGCCACGTGCACGTCGTGCGGGAAGTCGGCGACCATCGCGGTCGGCGTGCCGCCGCCGGCGGCGGGCCGCGCTGCGGTGGCCGTCATCGCCAAGGCCTGGCCGCGCTCGATGTGGCAGGCGCCGCAGGCGCCGCGTTCGGCGTCGTTGCTCGGCCAGTGGTAGAGCGCCGTCGCCGCGTCGGTCAGGCGCGTCGCCGACCACAGGCCCTGGTGGCACGACCGGCAGCCCTGGTCGGCGTCGCGACTGATCGCGCCGGCCTCGGCGCCGTCGGCCAGCAGCGCCGCGGCCTGCAGGTGCAGCGCGTGCCAGAACGGCCGTGGCGCGGCGGCGTCGCGCGGCGCGGCGAGCCCGTTCTTGTGGCACTCCGTGCAGTCCTTGCCGCCGGCGTGGTCGGCGAACTGTTCGTCGTGCGAGCGGCTCGCCACGACGTACGTCGCACGCTGCGCGGCGTGCTGCGCCGCCGTCAGCGCCGGCCGCGCAACGGTGCGCATCGCCGGTCCGAAGCGCCCCGCGCTGTCGCCGGCGGCGTGGCACTGTGCGCACTTGCCGCCGTCGTCCGAGCCGTGCCAAGCGACCGGCCACGTGCGGTCGACGGCGCGCCACTTCTCCTGGTCGGCGGCGGTGATGCCGACCGCGGGGCTGCCGGCGACGTGGCACGAGCGGCAGGCCTCGTACGGGATGACGCCGAAGTCGCGCGCCAGCGGGTCGTCGGGCAGACCCTGCGCCTGGGCGGCGCGCCGCCCGGCGGCGACCTGGTGGCAGACGGCGCAGTCCATGCCCTTGGCGAGGTGCGCCTTGTGCGGGAACAGGTGGGCGGCAAGGGTCGTGTCGCGCCGCGGCGGCAGCGGCGGCGGCGGCAGCGCCCCGGCCTGCTCGCGCACGCGTTCGTCGTCGCGGTGGCACGACTCGCAGCGGCCGGTCTTGTCGGCGGCCCCCGTCTTGAGCCACTGCGCCGGGTCGGCGCCGTGGTGGTCGGTGTGGCACTCGACGCAGAAGCCGGCGGCGACGCCGCCGTCGCCAAGGTACGGATGGCGGCGCGAGGTCGCCGCGGCGAGGTCGCCGTGGCATTGCATGCACTTGGCCTCGGTCACGCCGACGCCGGGTTCGTGGCAGACCGTGCAGCCCTGCGCGCCGGCCAGCGCCTGGCACTCCTGCAAACGGGCGTGCACGACGCCGGGGGCGGCGACCGCCCCGGTGGCGATGCCATGGGCAGGCATCAGAGGCCCCGGATCGGACAGCGGCTCCAGCACCGCCGACAGCAGCAGGCTCGCCACCAGGAGCGCGGCAGCGGCGACGAGCGCGGCGCGGTTGCCGACAGCGAGGGCGGCGAAGCGGCCGAAGCCGACCTCGCTGCGCACCAGCGCGTCGGGGTCGTTGTCGAACACCTTCTTGCCGGGCTTGCGCCACCAGAAGCCGTTGCGCTGCAGGGCGAGCACCAGCGTCGGCGCGCCGTCGCGC
>JADCJE010000108.1 GCA_020247305.1 Phycisphaerales bacterium
CTGCTGGTGGCGAGCGAGGGCGGTGGCGACGGGGCGGCGCGCGTGGTGGTGGTGGCGATGCCGTGAGGGGGAGGCGCGCGGCGGGTCCTCGCGTCGCGCGCGCGGCGGCATGCGGGCTGGCGCGTGGCGGGTGGCGGCGCGGCGCGGCGATCGGCGGTCGGCGGTTGTGGCGTGTGCCGGGTCGGCGGACCGCGTTGGCGGAGTGCTTGCGGCGGCGGCGGGCGCAGGGTGGGCGGGCCGTTGCGGCGCACCGGAGGGCGCCGGACCGGGGCAGCGGCCTCGACGCCCTGCGGACGGTGCGCTAGCGTGTGCGCCGCGCTTTGTGCGCGGCCGGAAGAAGGCGTGGGCTCGATGCCTGCGTGCGCTGGCTGCTGCGGTGCGCGCGACTGCCCGATCCCGCCATGGCCAAACCGTCCGCTTCGTGGTCTTTGTTCTGCTTCGGCCTGATTGCTGGCCTGCACACGCTCGCCCTGCTGCCGGCCCAAGGCTGGGTGCAGCGCACGACGTCGACGGCGCCGTCGGCGCGCAGCAGCAGTGCTACCGCCTACGACGTCTACCGCGGGGTGACGACGCTGTTCGGCGGCCAGGGCGCTGCGACCGCGCCGCTCGCCGACACGTGGGAATACAACGGCACGACGTGGACGCCGCGCGTCACGCCGGTGCGGCCGAGT
Organism: Phycisphaerales bacterium; assembly: GCA_020247305.1. GTDB lineage: Bacteria > Planctomycetota > UBA1135 > UBA1135 > UBA2386 > UBA2386. The sequence continues at coordinate 672 of JADCJE010000108.1, forward strand.
GCGCGCGCGGGCCACGGCATGGCCTTTGACCAGCGGCGCGGGCGGGCGGTGCTGTTTGGCGGACAGGACGCCGGTGGCCTGCGCAACGACACGTGGGAATGGGACGGCACCAGCTGGCAGCAGCGCACGGTCGTGGGTGCACCGCCGGCGCGCAGCCTTGCCGCGATGGCGTACGACGCGGCGCGCGGCGTGTGCGTGCTGTTTGGCGGCCAGGGCGGCGGCCAGACGCTGCTCGCCGACACGTGGGAGTACGACGGCACGGCGTGGACGCTGCGCAGCGTCGCGGGCGCGCCGAGCGCGCGCAGCCGTGCTGCCTGCGCCTATGACGAGACGCGGCGCGAGACGCTGTTGTTTGGCGGCAGCGACGGTGCGCAGGCGCTCGGCGACCTGTGGGCGTGGAACGGGACGGCGTGGAGCCAGAAGGCGACGTCGACCGCGCCGGCTGCGCGTATGGACGCGAGCGTGGCGTTTGACGGCAACTGCGGCCGCGCGGTGCTGTCTGGCGGCGGCGACGCAGCGGGCGCGACGCTGCCGGGCGACAGCTGGCAGTGGGACGGCGTGGCGTGGAGCCAGCCGGCTGGTGCACTGCCGCCGGCGCGACAAGGCGCGGTGCAGGTGCACGATGCGCAGCGCGGGCAGTTTGTGCTCTGGGGCGGCCGCGATGCCGCCGGCTTCCGCAACGACACCTGGGAACTCGGGCCGTCGTGCAGCCGCACGATGGCGGTGGTGACCCAGCCGGTCGTCGGCCAGACGGCGCAGTTCCGCTACGACTACCCGGGTGCCGCGGCAGCGCTGCACTTCTGCTTTCCGCTGGTCACGGTGCGGCAGCCGCTCGCGTTTGCCGTGCCGATCCCGGGCTTCCCGTCGATCGGCCTGTGCCGCGTCGACCTGTTCTCGGCCGAACTTGCGCCGGTCCTGCTCGACGGCAGCGGGTCGCTGACGACGGCGCTGGCGATCCCCAACCACCCGACGCTGTGGGGCTTCGAGTTCGACGTGCAGGCGGTCGATCTCGACCTCTACACGCTGGCGCTGCGCTGGGCCGAGAACGACCTCGAAGTGACGACCGGACCAGCGCCGGCGGTCGCGGCCTTCACGGCGACGCCGACGAGCGGCAGTGCACCGCTGACGGTCAGCTTTGCCAACACCTCGACGTACGCGACCAGCTACGCGTGGACGTTCGGCGACGGCACCAGCAGCACGCTGCCAAACCCGCCGCCGAAGGTCTACCTCGGCGGCACGTACACGGTGACGCTGACGGCGACCGGTCCCGGCGGTGTGTCGACCGCGCAGCAGCAGATTGTCGTCAGCGGCGGCAACGCCGCGCCGGTGGCGAGCTTTACGGCGACGCCGACGAGCGGCAGCGCGCCGCTGACGGTGCAGTTCTCGGACACGTCGACGCAGTCGCCGCTTTGGTGGCTGTGGGACTTTGACAACGACGGGGTGTTCGACTCGGCGCAGCAGAACCCGTCGTGGACGTACACGCAGAATGGGTGGTACTCGGTGCGGTTGGTGGTTGTGAACTTCCTTGGCGGCAGTTCGGTGACGCGGACGGCACTCGTGCAGGTGGGGGTGAGTGTGAACCCGGCGCTCAACATGGTCCCAATCGCGCCGGGGACGTTCCTGATGGGTTCGACGGCGGGCAATCCGGACGAGCAGCCGGTGCGGCAGGTGACGCTGACGGCGCCGTTCTGGATGGGCAAGTACGAGGTGACGCAGGCGGAGTATCAGGCGGTAGTGGGCAGCAACCCAAGCTACTTTCAGGGCGCCAACTATCCGAACGCCGCCCAGCGCCCCGTGGAGCAGGTGTCGGGGTACATTGCCGTCGCGTACTGCCAGGCGCTGACGGCGAGCGAGCAGGCGGCTGGGCGCGTGCCGCCGGGCTACCAGTACCGCCTGCCGACGGAAGCCGAATGGGAGTACTGCTGCCGTGCTGGCACGACAACGGAGTGGAACACGGGGACGAGCCTGGGCACGAGCCAAGCGAACTTCCAGGGTGGGCAGACGGCTGTTGTTGGTAGCTATGCGCCCAACGCATTCGGTCTGCACGACATGCACGGCAACGTTTGGGAGTGGTGCCTCGATACCTACGCAGGGTACGCGCCCGGTCCAGTCTCAGATCCGTTTGTGACCGGCGGCGGGTACCGCGTGATCCGCGGCGGCGGCTGGAACATAAGCAGCACGGCGTTCTACTGCCGCTCGGCCTTTCGCGGCTACGACACGCCCGGCATCACGGTCAGCTACGTCGGGCTTCGGGTCGTGCTCGCCCCAGTTCTCGTCACAGTCCCATGAGGGCCCGCAGAGCGAACCCGGCCGTGCACGCTCGCTCGGCACCTCCGGCACGGGCTCGGCCCCGCGCCTGCGGGCCGACGCGACCGCGCGCGGTGCAGGGGCACGTGCGTTGCGATGGACGATCGAAGGGTCCTTCCAGCACGCGCGTGTCTGACGCGTCTTCGCGCGAGGTTCGCAACGCGCAGGACGCTGCGCTGCTGGCTCGTGCTCCGATCCGGTTCGCAGCGACCGCAGCTGCGGCGACGTCGGCGCGGTCGATCGCGGCCTCTCGGCAAGCCCCGACCCGTCGCGCGCCGAACCCCTAAAGCGATACCAAACGCCTACGCCTGTACCAGTTGCCGCCATGTCCCCAACGCCCAGTTCCGTCCTGGCCCGCCTCCTCGCCCTCGCGCTGACCGCCGCGCCGCTGCTGGCGCAGACCTGGACCCAGCGCCCAGTGACCGCGCCGTCCGCGCGCAACAGCAGTGCTGCCGCGTACGGCGTCTACCGCGGCGTGACCACGGTGTTCGGCGGCTTCCACGGCACGACCACCGCGCTCGGTGACACCTGGGAGTGGAATGGCACGCTGTGGGCGCCGCGCATCACGCCGGTGCGGCCGAACGCGCGCTGGGGCCACGCGATGGCGTTCGACCACCAGCGCGGGCGCGCGGTGCTCTTCGGAGGTTTCGACGGTGCTGCGGTGCGCAGCGACACCTGGGAATGGGACGGCGCGAACTGGGTCCAGCGCACCGTTGCAACTGCGCCGCCGGCGCGCGCCTACCTCGCCATGGCCTACGACGGCGCGCGCGGGGTGTGCGTGCTGTTCGGCGGTCAGGACGCCAGCGGGGCGGCGCTGGGCGACACGTGGGAATACGACGGCGTGACGTGGCTGCAGCGCAGCGCGGCGGGCGCGCCGAGTCCGCGCCGCAACGCCAGTTGCGCGTGGGACGAAGTGCGGCGCGAGACGCTCCTCTTCGGCGGCGGCGACGGCGCGCAGACGTTTGGCGACCTGTGGGCGTGGAACGGCGCGGCATGGAGCCAGAAGGCTGCGGCCGGCGGGCCGTCGGCGCGCTGGGCGGCCAGCCTCGCCTTCGACGGCAACTGCGGGCACGCCGTGCTGCACGGCGGCGCGGACCAGTCCTTTGCCTCCAACCTCGGCGACTCGTGGGCGTGGGACGGCGTGCAGTGGACGCAGCTGTCAGGTGCACTCCCGCCGGCGCGCCACGGCGCGGTGCAGGTGCACGATGCGCAGCGCGGGCAGTTTGTGCTCTGGGGCGGCCGCGA
>JADCJE010000109.1 GCA_020247305.1 Phycisphaerales bacterium
AGCCCCACCGCCCGGCGGCGCGCGGCACGCCGCCAGCTCCGGCACTTCCGCGGACAGCCCCAGCGACCCGAGCACCTTGCGAACCGACTCCGGGTCGTGGATCGCCGCCAGCACGCGACGCGTTCCCGAGCAGTGCGGGCACAGCAGCACGTCGATCCCGAACACTCGCATCAGCAGCGACGCCCATGGATAGCGCCGCCGTCCAGCGCGTCGCTTCCCACCACCATGCGGAACCCGCAGCCGTTCGCGTAACCGCCGCTGCAGTTGCCGGCGACGGAACGCCGGTCCGCGTCGTTGCTGGCGCGGTTCGGCACGAGCGCGGCGAACGCCAGCGGGCACAGCAGCATCGCCGGCACGTAGACGAGCCCGATCAGGCGGCTCAGGACGACGAGCGGGTCACCGATGGAGAGGCTCCTGTCGTGGACGCCGGCGCGCGATCACGGCGCCGCCCACAGTCGTTCGAGTTGGCGCGCGACAATGGGGTCGAGCGTCGGGGGATGGTGGGAAAGGGGCCCGAGTGGCCCGGCACCGCAGCTGGAACGTCCTTCCCCCTCGGCCCCTCGGCTGGACACGGTTGGGTGGGTGCTCTACCACTACGCGGCCGGCCGGAGGGTCCGGGACCGGTGCTTGTTCCTACGACACGCAGAAGCTGCGGTCCGGATCAGCAACCCGAGCCCGGTGGGAACAAGGGACGGATTCGTCTCCGGCGTGGCGTCGGTCGGACCTTGCGCAGGTCATTGCGCCCCGACCGCGCCGTGACGGAACCGCCCAGGTGATTCGTGACGACCCGGCACGACCGCGGGTGCCAGCTGCCAGGATGCGGCACGGCGCGCGTCCCACGCGGTCGCCGCCGCGGTCGCTCTCGGCTGTCATCGACCCGGAGATTCGGGAACACTCCGCGCCGTCGCGTCCAGTAGGCCATGTGATCCGCGCACGCATCGATCGTTGGTTCGCCCGCTTCCGCCAGCACGGCGATCCGCGTCTGGTGGCCAAGGTCTTCGATCAGGCCGCCCCCGAGTTGTGGCGCGTCGCCGCGCATCTGTGTCGCGATCGGCACGACGCGGAGGACGCGGTGCAGAGCACGTTCCTCGCGGCGATCGAGAGCAAGGAATCCTGGGACGATGAACGGCCGCTGCTGCCATGGCTGGTGGGGCTGCTGGTCAACCGCGTGCGCGAGCAGCGACGGGCGCTTGCACGGGTCGTAGATGCATCGCGGCTCGGTGTGCGTGAAGTGGTCGATCCGGCGACGGCGGCGGGCGAACGGGAGCTCGGTGCGGCGTTCGTCGCGGCGCTCGGCTCGGTCAGCGAGCCGTTCCGTTCGGTGGTCGAGCAGCACTTCGTGCACGGGCTCAGTGCGGTGGAGATCGCGGCGGCGACGGGAGTGCCGGCGGCGACCGTGCGCACGCGGCTGCATCGGGGACTCGAACAGCTGCGGCAGAAGCTGCCGGCGGGTGCGGTGGTCGGTTCGCTGGTGCCGCTGCGCATTCCGGGCGAGTTGTTCGCGAGCATGCGCGAGGCCGTGATGGCGCAGGTGCCGGGTGGTGCGACCGTCGCGGTGGGTTCGGGTGCGGTGGTGTTTTCGGTGTTCTCGGTGCTGGCGATGAAGAAGGGGTTGCTTGCGGTCGCTGCGGTCGTCGGGATGGTGCTGTGGTGGAGTGCAGGGTCGTCGTCGGGTCAACCTGTGGCTGTCGCCGAGGGGGATGCACGGGTCGCGCCGGCGGTCGCAGCGGCGGCGGGCGAGGCGGCGGCCAGCGACGAGAGCGAGCGGGTGGCATCGGCCGTGAGCCAACCCGCGGCAAGCGAACGCGTGCCGGCGCTGGCCGGCGATCCGTCGGCCACGTTGGCGTTGCTGGTGCGCCATGGGGCGACGAAGACGCCGCTCGCCGACGTGCAGGTGCGGGTGATGCGCGAGCCGCCGCCGCGTTCCCCTGTCGCCTCGACGTCGAGGGATGCTGCTGCGAGCGTTCCCGTCGCGACGTCGGCTGCGAGCGACGAGGCGGCGCCGGATTCGGCGGATGGGCGCACCGACGCCCAGGGCCGCGCCGTGCTGCGCGTCGCGGCGGGGCGTGTGCGTGTCTGGGTCGGCTCCGGCCAGCCGACGATCCAATCCGTGAACGCACCGCCGGCGACGACGACCGAACACGTCGTCGATGTGGCGCCGGTGTTCACCACCGACGTGCTCGTCGTGGATGCCCAAGGTGCGCCGGTCGCCGGGGCGGGCATCTTCGCCAGTAACGAGCGCGGACTGCCGGTGATGCAAGAGATCGGCCGCACCGACCGCGACGGGCGCTGGCGCGAACCGCGCATCGAGTTGCAGTTGCTGGTGCGTGCCGTGCGCGCTGGCAACGTGGCGTCGCCTGCTTCGGTGTTGACCGGCAAGGAAGGTCCGGTGGTGCTGCAGCTCGGTGGCGAGGCGGCGACGATCCATGGCCGTGTGCTCGATGCTGCCGGGGCCCCTGTTCCGGCAGCGGTCGTGCTGTTCGTGCCCGACGACGCGGTCGACAATTCGCAATGGCCGAACACGGCGCGCAGCGACGCGCAGGGGCGATACCGCTGCGATTGGTTGACGCCTGGCAGTCACCATCTGCTCGTCCGCGACCAGCGCGACGCGAAGGATCCGCGCGTGCTGATGGCCGCCGCGACGGCCGTGGCGGGGGAGCCGCACGCAACGGACCTGCAGTTCGGCGAAGGCGGCACGTTGGTGGTGCGCCTGCGGCGTCACGACGGGCATCCCGTCGTGAACCACTCGGTGCAGCTGGTGCGCAAGGCCAGCGAGATCCCGGTGGCGTTCGCGCCCTGGTGCTACTTCGGCGGCATGACCGACGCGGACGGCACGTGCACGTTCCGCGGGGTGCTCCGGGGGCACTACCTGCTCACCGTCTCGCATTACGAGGCGAAGGTGTGCCGCGAGATCGAGGTGCGTACCGGGGAGCCGGTGGTGTTCGAGCACCGCTTCGGTGAGCTGCAGACGCTGCAGATCACGATCGTCGACGAACACGGGCGTCCGCGACCTGGCATCCGGGTGCAGCGCAAGATCAGCGAGTCGGAAGCAACGACGCGCACGACGGATGCGAAGGGGCGGGTCTGGTTCGAACTGCTCGAGCCCGGCGAGTACGAGATCACGCTGGCGGCGAACGAGACGGCGCTGCCGCAATCGCACCATCGGGTGTCGACGGGCAAGCCGGTCCGGCTCGTGATGCCTATGGATGGTGCGAACGGTCGCGTGATCGGCCGCGTCGGCGTGCCGCGAGGGGAACTGCCGGCGGACCTGAGCCTGTCCCTGCACCGCGGGCTCCGTGAGAACCCGTTTCGGCCGGACACCGTGTTCGTGACGTTGGATGCCACCAGCGGCGCCTTCCATTGCGACGACCTGCCCGCCGGGCGCTACCACTTCTCCGCGGTCACGAGGAAGCCGTTCGCCAACCTCGCGCAGCGAGCGGACATCGACGTGTCGGCGAGCGGGACGGTGGACCTCGGCACCATCGAGCTCGGCTCCGGCGAGATCCACGTCGACGTGCGCATGGCCAGCGGGGATCCGGGCCACGTGCACGCCGCGGTGCGGTTGCCCGGCGTGGACTTCTTCACTGGCGAGCCGCGGCAGCCGAGCATGGCGCGCCCAATCCGGCGCCAACACCTCTCGCCCGGCGCGTACCGGGTGATGGTGTGGGGCGAGAACGTGCTGCCGGCCTTCGCCGACGCCACGGTCGCGATCGACCAGGTCACGCCGCTCGCGATCGACGTGCAGCGCGGCGTGCGCACCGAGGTCCGCTTGCCGGGCAGCATCGGCATGCTCACCGTGCACTTCCCCGACGGCTCGGTGGTGCGCGAGATGGTGCTCGAGTTGCGGTCGTGGGTCCGGGGCCTCGCGCCCGGCGACTACCGCGTCGAGTACACCGACTTCGCCGGCGAACGGCACGAGGCCGCGTTCCCCGTGCGCGTCGAACCTGGGGAACCCATCGAACTGAGCCTCGCTCGTTCCAGGTGAACACTCGCGCGCTGCTGCTGCGCGAACCGCTGCCGGATGCCATGGCCGACGGCGCGGATGCCAGCGATAACGCGGATGCCGCTGCGCATGGCGGCGATGGCGCTCGCGACGACTTGCTGTGGGGATAGGAAGAACAAGCAGCGGTCCCTGACCACCCGGAACCCATCCACGCCATCCAGCCGCACCCGCGCGCCCTCGTACAGCCGGTCACTCCCGCCCGTCTGCGCCCGTTCGCGGCCCACATCGCACCCGCCGGGCACA
>JADCJE010000011.1 GCA_020247305.1 Phycisphaerales bacterium
AGGTCTTCGGCCCGATCGGCTTCCTCGACGCCGCGCTGCGCGGCGAGATGCCGTGGCGCTGCGGTTGGCTGATCGTCACCAACGACCTGATCTGGTGGCTGCCGTTCACGGCGTTGCTGCTGGCGGCGCGGCGCGCGCACCGGAGCCAGGCTGCGTGACCAACTGGCTGCAGGCGCTGCCCTGGCCGGCGCTCGCCATCGCGCACGCGGCCGTCACGCTCTACCTGTGCGGCCTGATCTGGACGATCCAGGTCGTGCACTACCCGCTGTTCCTCGCCGTGGGCGAAGTGCAGTTCGCCGCCTACGAACGTGCGCACTGCCGCCGCATCGGCGCGATCGTCATGGTCCCGATGCTGCTCGAAGCGGCGCTCGTGGGCCTCGTGTGGTTGCGCGCGCCGGCGGCGCACGCGGCGACCGCGGCGATCGGCGCCGTGTTGCTCGCGGTGGTGTGGGCCTCGACGTTCCTGTTGCAGGTGCCGTGCCATCACCGGCTCGAACAGGGCTACGAAGCCGCCGCCATCCGCCGCCTCGTCGCCACCAACTGGTTGCGCACGCTGGCGTGGAGCGGCCGCGGCGCGTGCGCGACGGCGCTGCTGTGGCCGCTCGCGGCGTGACGCGGCCATCGCTGGCGCCGTGATGCCGCGCGGGCGAACAGCACGCGCGCACGCGCGAGCCTCGGGTTGCCGCGGTGGCGCGGCCTCGTAGCCTGCGCACGTGCCATCCGCCGCCGTCTTCGATCCACGCGCCTTCCCGTTCGTGCCGACGCTGCAGGCGGCGTGGCGCAACGTGCGCGCCGAGATGCTGGCGCTGCCACCAACGTGTTTCCCCGACGCGCCCGACGCGCTGAGCGTGGCGACCGCCGACTACGACGAGCGCGGTTGGACGTACTGCCCGCTGGTCGGCGACGCGCCGGCCGCCGCCGCCAACCGCGCGCGCTGCCCGGCGACCGCCGCGGCGCTTGCCGCCGTGCCGGGCCTCGTCAATGCCGGCTTCTCGCGCTTTGCGCCGGGCACGCGCCTCGACCGCCACGCCGGCGAACTGCGCGGCGTGCTGCGCTGCCACCTGCCGCTCGCAGTGCCAGCGGGGGACCTCGGCCTCGAGGTCGACGGCGTCGTGCTGCGCTGGCGGCAAGGCGAGTGCCTCGTCTTCGACGACACGGTCGCGCACACGGCGTGGAACCTCGGCGACGGCGATCGAACCGTGTTGTTGGCGACCTTCGCCCGGCCGTGAGCCTGCGGGCACGTCGCGGCGCAGGTGCGCGATCGCCGCTGCCGCCGCCGTGGGCCGCCGGATAGGCTGACGCGCCGCCATGATGCTCCGCTCCGCCGCCGCCGCGCTGCTGCTGTCCGCGACCCTCGCCGCGCAGCAGGCGCCGACGTGGCGGTTGCCGAGCCGCGGCGCCGCCGAGTACCGCCGCACCTACGCCGCGGCCAGCGACGCCGCCGGCAAGGCGGCCGAAGCGCATGCCCTCGACGCCAAGGGCAAGGTGCCGGACGACCTGCTGCCCGACCTGCTGCCGGCGCCGTGGATCTGCCAGGGTGAACTCGCCCCCGACCAACGCGCGATCGGCGATGCGCCGCGCGACCTGCGCGACGTGCTGCGCTTCGTCGCCGGCGACCTGCGCCTCGACGGCGCGGTCCGGCTGCGCGCGCACCGCATCGTGCCGTTCGGCGACCTCGTGCTGACCGGCAAGGCCGAGCCGTTCGCCGCCGACGGAGCGCAGACGCTGGAACTGGCCATCGCCACGGAGGACCCCGAGGTGCTGCCCGGCGAGTCGAAGGCGACGATGGCGAAGTTCGTGCGCGACCTGTGCAAGCACCGGGCGAAGGGCGAGCTGCGGCTGCGCCGCACGTTCGACGCGCAGCGCGGCGCGCTCGGCAGCTGGCAGGGCGAACTGTCGCTGGTGTTCGAGGAGGGCAAGGGCGTGTGGCGCAAGCTCGTCGTGCGCGACGCGCACGACCTCGTCGCCGTGCACGACAACCAGGACGCCGCGTTCCGCGGCGCGGTGGCGCAGGCGATCCGCGAGGGCAGCAAGTGGCTCGAACGCGACCTGCGCGACCTCGGCAACAAGCGCCTGCAGGACGCCGACGACGGCTCGCGCACGTACGGCGCCGGCCGCATCGCGCTGGCGCTGCTGACGCTGCTGCACGCCGAGACGACGCCGGACGATCCCGCCGTCGTCGCCGGCTTCGCCGAACTGCGCAAGCGCGTGCTTGTCGACACGTACTCGCTGTCGGTCGCGTTGATGGCGCTGGCCGAGCGCTACACGCCGCCCGGCGAGGCCGACCTGCTGCGCAGCGGCGCGCTGCCGGCGCCGAAGCCCCGCGTGCTGTCGGCCGAGGACAAGCTCCTCGCCGAGCAGTGGCTGGCGACGCTGCTGAAGAACATCGACACCCGCCACAAGCCCGACCGCAAGCTCGCGTTCAACTACACGGCCGGGCCGCGCTTCGACAACTCGCTGAACCAGTACGGCCTGCTCGGCCTGTACGCCGCGCTGCTGTGCCAGCTCGACGTGCCGACGACGGCGTGGGGGGCGGCCGCCGAGCACCAGCTGTTGCAGCAGTGCGACCACTTCGGCCGCACCGCCGTGCCGCAGCTCGTGCGCTACGCCGAGCGCGCGGCGATGGCGCGCGGCGATGGCGCGCCGGCCAGGTCCGGCACGGGCGCGCCGATGCCGGTGCGCGGCTTCTGCTACCGCGAGCCGACCAAGCCCGCGTACGGCTCGATGACCGCGGCCGGCGTCGGCAGCCTGTTGATCAGCCGCTTCGGCCTGCTGCGCACCGGCCAGGGCAAGTCCGACCTGCTGCCCAAGGTCGACGCCGGCGTCGCGAGCGGCTTCGCGTGGCTCGGCGAGGAGTTCACCGTGCGCAGCAACCCGGGCTTCGTCGAGCGCGGCGACGACAGCTACTACTACTACCTCTACGGCCTCGAGCGGACGTGCGAGCTGGCCGGCGTCGCGCTGCTGCACGGCCGCGACTGGTACTACGAAGGCGCGGTGCAGCTGTTGGCGCTGCAGAACCGCAACGGCAGCTGGCCGGTCGAGCGGCGCGGCCGCCTGATGATCGACGCCACGTGCTTCGCGGTGCTGTTCCTCAAGAAGGCGGCGCTGCCGCCGATCACCGGCGGATGACCACGGCGGCCCCGTTCCGCCCGCTCGCGCTCGGCAAGGTCGCGGTCGGCATGCCGGCGGTGCAGGCCGCGCTCAGCGGCTACTCGGATCTCGCGATGCGCACCGTCGCGCGCGAGCACGGCGCGCCCTACGCGCTCAACGAGGTCGTGCTCGACGAGGTCGTGCTGCAGAAGGGCAAGCTGCAGCGGCGCATCCTGTCGGTGCCCGAGCACGACCATCCGGTCGGCGGCCAGCTGATGGGCAGCGACCCGGCGCGCTTTGGCGCCGCGGCGCGCGAACTGGTCAAGGCCGGCTACGACATCGTCGACGTCAACTTCGGCTGCCCGGTCAACAAGGTGCTCGGCCGCCGCCGCGGCGGCTGGCTGCTGCAGGACCCCGAGACCGCGCTGGCGATGGTCGACGCCGTGCTGCAGGCGGTCGCCGGCGACGCGCCGGTGACGGTCAAGATGCGCCGCGGCTCCGACGACTCGCCCGACGCCGAGCGGCGCTTCTGGACGATCCTCGAAGGCGCGATCGCGCGCGGCATCACGGCGGCGACCGTGCACCCGCGCACCGTCGCGCAGAAGTACGTCGGGCCGAGCCGGTGGGAGTTCCTGGCGAACGTGAAGCGCCACGTCGGCGCCTTCCCGATCCTCGGCAGCGGCGACCTGTTCTCGCCGTTCGACGTCGTCGCGATGCTGCGGCAGACCGGCGTCGACGGCGTGACGGTGGCGCGCGGCTGCATCGGCAATCCGTTCGTGTTCGGGCAGGTCCGCGACCTGCTGGCGGGCCGGCCCGCGCAACGGCCGACGATGGCCAGCACGCGCGCGGCGCTGGCGCGGCATTGGCAGCTCGCCGTGCCGTTCTACGGCGACGAGCGACGGGCGCTGCCGCACGCGCGCATGCACTGCATCAAGTACGGCCAGTACCACCGCGAGTCGGTGTGGGCGCGCGAACGGCTCGTGGCGATGCGCGGGCCCGAGCACTGGGGGCCGCTCGTCGACGAGGTGTTCGCCGACCGCTTCGACGAAGGGCGCGCGACGGAACTGCGCCCCGAGGACGCGGTCGTGCCGGCGCTGCAGTCGTGCAGCGAGTGAGCGCGCGGCGGTAGGCCGCGTCGCTAGACTGCGGCGATGGAGCCGAAGTCCGCCCCGTCGTCGTCGTTGTCCGCTGTGCTCGCCGCCGCATTGGCTGTTGTGCTCGCCGCCTGCGCCACCGCCCCGTCCGGCGGCCCGACGCCGGGCGCGCAGGGCTTCGACGGCGACCTCGCCGGTTGGCGTGCGGCGAGCACCGGCGGCAGCGGTCCGGACGCGAAGTGGATGGGCGTGATCGACGCGCGCGCGGTCTCCGCGCCGAGGGTGATGGCGATGGTCGCCGCCAGCGCGGGCGGCGAGGACCGCTTCAACCTGTTCTGGACCCCCGAGCCGTCGCTCGCCGACGGGCGCGTGTCGGTGGCCGTGCGAGCCGACGGCGGCGAGGTCGACCAGGGCGGCGGCCCG
>JADCJE010000110.1 GCA_020247305.1 Phycisphaerales bacterium
CGTCGCCGGGCGCGTACTCCTGCCAGAGCTCCGTGCGCAGCGCGAGGGCTTCGCCGTGGCGCTTCTGCGCCGCGTAGGCATCGGCGAGCGCGTGCAGGCCTGCGGTCGCGCGCACGGCGAGCTGCCGGCTGCGCTCCTGCAGGGCCGCTGCGTCCTGCGCGCCCGCGGCGGACGACCACAGAACAGCGAACAAGCAGCAGGCGAGGCGGCGCATCGGCGCGCAATGTAGCGACCGGCGGCAGCGGACACCTGCCGACTGCCGTCGGCGCGACATCGCCGACGCACGCGCCGCGCGATCGACCACCGCCACCTACCGCCGGACGGGTCGCGCGCCGATGATGGCCGCATGCGTGCGTCGCGGCTGCTGCTGGTCGTCGGTTCCTGGCTCGCCAGCGCGCTGCCAGCTCAGGACCCGGCCGCGGCGCCAACGGCGGCGCCGACGCCGACCCTGACGCTGCAGAACCTCGCGCGCACGCCGCGCAAGGAGGGCGCAGCCGTCGTCGTGCCGTTCGCGCCGGGCGCCGTGCGCGAGCTGCCCGCGCTGCACGTGCCGGACACGCCGACGTGCTGGCAGCCGTTCGGCGCTCGCTGGCCCGACGGCTCGCTGCGGCAGGCGCTCTGCCTGTTCGTCGCCGAGGTGCCGGCCGGCGGCGAACGCAGCGTCGCCCTCGCCCCCGGCCCCGGCCCGGCGCTGCCGACCGGCCCGATCGCCATGCCGGCGGCGAAGCTCGTGTTCACGGCGACCGTCGGCGGCGCCGTCGTGCGCGCCGAGCCGCAGCGGGTCGCCGACCTCGAGGCCAACGCGCTGCGCCGCGTCGAACTGCGCCGCGCCCGCCTGGGCGACACCGGGATGCTGGCCGAGGCGATCGTCACGGCGTGGCGCGACCAACCGCACGCGCAGTGCGACGTCGCCGTGTGGTTCTCCGACCCGCGCACCAAGGCAATGCAGTGCGACGTCGCGGAACTGGCGATCGAGTGCGACGGCATGGCGCTGGCGCTGCGCCACGACGGCGCGCTCGGCATCGCGCACGCGGCGACGGCGACCGGCAGCCGCAGCGTGCTGCTGAAGGGCCGGCCGCTCGGCGACGGCCAGGGCCTGCGCCGGACCGGCGCGCTGGTGCCGGCCATGCGCGGCGACGGCAGCCTCGCCGACGGCACGACCTTCGCGGCGGCAACGTCGCCGCTGCTGGGCGCGACGACGTGGAACGCGGCGGGCACGTTCGGGCCGTTCGGCGTCGTGCCCGAGCTGCCGCCGTGGCTGCGCGGCCCGGCCCTGCGGGCGCACCTCGCGCGCGAACTCGCCGCCTTCGTCGCGCGCGACAAGGCGGACGGCGATCCGTTCGGCTGCTTCCGCTTCGGCCTGCAGCGCTTCGCCGGCCAGACCGGCGACCAACCGGACTTCGGTGTCGTCAAGCTGTCGCTGGTCGCCGCGACCGGCGTGCCGACGCAGTTGCTCGAAGCGGAGCTGTCGGTGCTGCAGGAAGCCTGCCGCCCCGTGCACTTCTTCGAAGCCGACGGCCGGCCGGTCGAACCCGACGAGCACCCGGACTGGAACGTCTGGTCAGGGCGCACGCACTGGCACGAGGGCATGTCGCAGGACCGGCTCGGCAAGCCGGCGCCCGAGCCGCGCTTCGAGAGCCACGGCTGGACCGGCAAGGACCGCGAGCACTGGAGCAGCAACACGCTCGGCGCCTTCGCCCTGCTGACCGGCTCGCACTGGGCGCGCGAGGAACTGCGCAACGAGGGCCGGCTGTACCGCGCCGGCCAGACGCTCGACCCGCGCTTCTCGACCTCGCACGCCGGCGCGCCGCGCGGCGCGGGCCGCACGGCGCTGGCGGCGGCGTGGAACGTGCTCGCCACCGGCGACGACCGGCTGGCGGCGCGCATGGACGCGCGCATGGCGCAGGTCTACGCCCGCGAGTGGAGCGGCCGCGACCTACCGCCCGACCGCGTGCGGCCGATGCTCGTGTGCGAGCCCGACGCGCGCATGCTGCAGGGCAAGCACCGCTACTGGAACCCGTGGCAGGACGCGACCGCGGCGATCGGCTTCGCCGCGCACGCGCGCGTCACCGGCGACGCCGCCGCGGCGAGGCTGGCCGAGGCGCTGGCGACGAACGTCGTGCGCTTCGGCTGGCTGGTGACGCCGCGCCACCACGAGGTGGCGATGGCGCTGCGCTGGCTCGACGGCGCGCCGCTGACCGACGCGCAGTGGGCCGCCGGCGATCCGACGCTGGTGCAGAGCTCGGCGAACACCGCGTTCTCGGAGTGGTCGGTCGGCGCCGTCGAGATCGCGCGCGCCGCGGCGCTCCGCGACGGCGACGCCGCGCTGGCGGCGCGCTGCACCGACATCCAGCGCCGCATGCGCGCCGCCCGCCGCGCGCCGCCGGACGGCGGCCTCGATCGCTTCGCCGAGTGGGACGCCGTGCGCTGGCCGTGAGCCGCCCGCAGCGCCGCGTCAGTACGTCTTCGCCCGCGTCTCGATGGCGTACTCGGGCACCTCGGCGAGTTCGCGCTCGTCGAGCAGGTACTGCTCGCAGACGAGGCTGAGCCGCTTGCCCGCGCTGTCGACGCGATCGACCGAGTGCACGAGATCGCCGTCGAACTGCACCAGCAGGCCGGCGCGCGGCTGCACCTTGGCGAGCGTGCGCTTGCCGCGCGCGAGCACCAGCTGGCCGCCCTGCATCGCCGGCGGCACGTCGATGTAGAGCACGCTGACGGCGAGCGGCGTGCTGACGTCCTTGCAGTACCCGCGCAGGCTGCGGTCGACGTGCGGATCGACGCGCGAGCCGCCCTCGAGTTCGAGCGGGTTGAGGTAGAATGCGTTGCAGTCGCTGCGCAGCGCCGTCGCGAGATAGGGTCCGAAGAACGGGAAGGCGGCGAGCACCTGCGGCAGGCCCTCGCGCCGGAACACCACCGAGAAGCCGCGCGTGTTGACGAAGTCGCGGTTGAGGTTGTTCACCGTGAAGCACGGGTGCTTGCGGACCTGCAGCTTCAGGTCGTCGAGGTAGGCCGGAGGGAAGGCATCCGGCGTCTCGCGGCTGGGGCCACTGCTCATCGGCGCTCCGGTGTTCGGCGCTCCGGTGTTCGGCGCTCCGGTGCTCGGCGATCCGGTGCTCGGCGATCCGGTGCTCGGGGATCCGGTGCTCGGGAATTGCCTGCTCGGGGATTGCCTGCTCGGGGATTCCCTGCCGCCGGGAGCTCGGCTGGCGGCGGCCAACCGGAAGGGCTCGCCTCGCCGCGGAGCAAATCGCCCCGCGGCGAGGGGCTTGGGTGGCACGCCCGGGAGGAATTGAACCTCCAACCTCCAGATCCGTAGTCTGGCGCTCTATCCAATTGAGCTACGGGCGCACGCGTTTTGGGGCGCGGGACGCTAGCGGTCGCCGCCGCGGTAGGCAAGCGCTTTCTCGCCGTGCGGCGCGCCCCCTGGATCGACGTCCGGGCGGTCCCTATCCTCTTCGCCCCTCGCTGGGCGATAACGCCCCGCACACTCCCCCGAAACCGAACCGAATGTCCACCGTCGACCTCACCAAGTACGGCATCAAGGTGACCAACGTGCTCCGCAACGCGGAGCCGGCGATCCTCTACGAGCAGGCCCTCAAGCGCGGCGAGGGCGAGATCGTGCGCAGCGGCGCGCTTGCCGCCCGCTCGGGCCAGAAGACCGGCCGGTCGCCCAAGGACAAGCGCATCGTCGACGCCGACCCGTCCAACAAGGACGTCTGGTGGGGCGACGTCAACGTCAAGCTGACGGACAAGTCGTTCCAGATCAACCGCCAGCGCGCCATCGACTACCTCAACACGCGCGACCAGATCTACGTCGTCGACGGCTTCGCCGGCTGGGACCCGAAGTACCAGATCAAGGTCCGCATCGTCTGCCTGAACGCGTACCACGCGCTGTTCATGCACAACATGCTGATCCGCCCGACCAAGGAGCAGCTGGCGACCTTCGGCGACCCCCACTACGTCATCTTCAACGCCGGCCAGTTCCCGGCGAGCCCGCTGACCGAGGGCATGGGCAGCGCGACGTCGGTCAGCCTGTCGTTCGAACGCGGCGAGTTCGTCATCCTCGGCACGCAGTACGCCGGCGAGATGAAGAAGGGCGTGTTCACGATCATGAACTACCTGATGCCCCGCCAGGGCGTCATGTCGATGCACTGCTCGGCCAACGAGGGCAAGGACGGCGACGTGTCGCTGTTCTTCGGCCTGTCGGGCACCGGCAAGACGACGCTGTCGGCCGACCCGCGCCGCGCGCTCATCGGCGACGACGAGCACTGCTGGAGCGACGACGGCGTGTTCAACATCGAGGGCGGCTGCTACGCCAAGTGCATCAACCTGACGCGCGAGCAGGAGCCGGAGATCTACGACGCCATCCGCTTCGGCTCGGTGCTGGAGAACGTCGTCTACGACAAGCAGACGCGCGTCGTCGACTTCGCCGACCAGTCGATCACCGAGAACACCCGCTGCAGCTACCCGGTCGAGTACATCCCCAACGCCAAGATCCCCTGCGTCGGCAAGCACCCGAAGAACGTCATCTTCCTGACGTGCGACGCGTTCGGCGTGCTGCCGCCGGTCAGCAAGCTGACCCCGAACCAGGCGATGTACCACTTCATCTCGGGCTACACGGCGAAGGTCGCCGGCACCGAGATGGGCGTGAAGGACCCCGAGGCGACGTTCTCGGCCTGCTTCGGCGCGGCGTTCATGGTCTGGCACCCGACCAAGTACGCCGAACTGCTCGCCGACAAGATCGCGAAGAACGGCTCGCAGGCGTGGCTGGTCAACACCGGCTGGAGCGGCGGCGGCCACGGCGTCGGCAAGCGCATGAGCCTGCGCTACACCCGCGCCATCCTCGACGCGATCCACGACGGCTCGCTGAGCAAGGCGGCGACGGTCGTCGACCCGACGTTCGGCCTGCACGTGCCGCAGGGCTGCAACAACGTCCCGGCCGAGATCCTCAATCCGCGCAACACGTGGGCGGACAAGGCCGCGTACGACCAGAAGGCCAAACACCTCGCCGGCCTGTTCACCAAGAACTTCGGCAAGTACGCCGACCGCGCCAGCGAGGCGATCCGCAGCGCCGGGCCCAAGGCCTGAGCGAGCGCGCGCTGCGGCCGACCGGCCGCAGCGCCCTGCCGCGGCCGCGCGCGCGGCCCGGCGGCGCCCCCGGCGCACGGTTGCGCCGCGCATCGTCGCGCCGCGCGACGATGACCCGCACCGCCGCCGGCCGTAGCATCGCGCCGATGCGGCCCTTCCTGCTCGTCCTCGCCGGCCTCGCCAGCGCCGGCGCCGTCCCCGCGCAGGAGCCAACCGGCCTGCGCGCCCGCATCGAAGCGCTCGGCGCCGACCTCGCCGACCTCGGCCGCCGCTACGACGCGCCGATGTCGGCCGAGCGCCGCGACCGCCTGCTGCAGCGCTGGCGGCAGGAGCGCCGCGAACTCGACGAACTCGACCTCGACGCGCTGGCGCACGACGCGCGCATCGACTGGCTGCTGCTCGACCGCCACGTCGACCGCTCGCTCTTCCAGCTCGAACAGGACGGCGCCCGCGACGCCGAGGTGCAGGCGCTGGTGCCGTTCGCGCCGGCGATCACCGCGCTCGCCGAAGGCCGCCGGCGCATGGAGCCGATGCCGGCGCGCGCCGCCGCCGACGCCGTGCACGGCGTCGCCGACGCCGCCCTCGCCGCCCGCAACGCGCTGGCCGGCGCCGCGGCGAAGCTGCCGCCGAGCGTGCCGGCGCGGGCGGCGCTGCGCCTGTCGGGATTGCGGCAGGCGCTGCGGCAGTGGTTCGAGTTCCGCGACGGCTACGACCCCGAGTTCGGCTGGTGGGTGCGCGCCCCCTACCGCGCCGCCGAGGCGGCGCTGGGCCAGCTCGACGATGCGCTCCGCGCCACGGCCCCCGAGGGCGCCGACCGCTCGCTCCTTGGCGACCCGATCGGCGAGTCGGCGCTGCTGCGCGAACTCGGCTTCGAGCGCATCCCCTACGCGCCCGCCGAACTGGTCGCGATCGCCGAGCGCGAGTTCGCGTGGTGCGAACAGGAGGCGGCGAAGGCCGCCGCGGAGCTCGGCGCCGGCAGCTGGCGCGAAGCGCTGGAGCTGGTGAAGCGCCGCCACCGCGCGCCCGGCGAGCAGCCGCAGCTGGTCAAGGAGCTCGCGCACGAGGCGATCGCGTTCCTGGAGCAGCGCGACCTCGTCACCATCCCGCCGCTGGCCAAGGAGTGCTGGCGCATGGGCATGATGTCGCGCGAAGCGCAGCGCACGAACCCGTTCTTCCTCGGCGGCGAGACGATCCAGGTCTCGTTCCCGACGGATGCGATGGCGCACATCGAGAAGCTGCAGGCGCTGCGCAGCAACAACGAGCACTTCTGCCGCGCGACCGTGCACCACGAGCTGATCCCGGGCCACTGGCTGCAGGAGCACATGCAGGCGCGGCACCGGACCTACCGGGCGCCGTTCGACACGCCGTTCTGGATCGAGGGCTGGGCGCTGTACTGGGAGATGCGGCTCTACGACCTCGGCCTCGGCAAGACGCCGGCGGACCGGATCGGCATGCTGTACTGGCGCAAGCACCGCTGCGCGCGCATCGTCTTCTCGCTCAACTTCCACCTCGGCCGCTGGAGCGGGCCGCAGTGCGTCGAGTACCTGATCGCGAAGGTCGGCCACGAGCGCGCCGCCGCCGAGGGCGAGGTGCGGCGGTCGGTCGGCGGGCTGTACCCCCCGCTGTACCAGGCGGCCTACATGCTCGGCGGCCTGCAGTTGCGCGCCCTGCACGCCGAACTGGTCGGCGGCGGCAGCTGGTCCGATAAGGCCTTCCACGACGCGGTCCTGCGGCAGAACTCCATGCCGATCGCGGTCTTGCGGGCGGCCCTGGCGAAGGAAGCACCGCCCAAGGACCTGCCGGCGTGGCGCTTCGCCGGACCGTGAGGCCGGCCGCAGGGGAACTTCCGCGGCCCGGGGTTTGCGCCGCCCCGCCCGCCCGCCGATAGTGCGTTTACGCCGCCGTCGGCCAACCCGGCCGCCGGCGCGACCACCCAGGAGTCCCCGATGCGAATCAAGGCAAGCGTGCTGCTCGCCGCGTTCGCGTTCGCCACGACGGCCATGGCGCAGACCGAAGCGCAGCCGGCGAAGGCGACCGAACCGACCGAGAAGCTCTGGAAGATCGAAGCGTCCGGCATCAGCGGTTGAGGCGCCGCCTCACAGGCTGCGAGGGTCCGTGCGATCCTCGAAAAGGACAAGACGATCAAGAACCTGCAGTTCGACACCACCGGTGTCGGCTACTTCGAGCTCGCCGGCAAGAAGACGCCGGAGATCGCGGAGCTGAACGCCGCTCTCGAGAAGGGACGCGCCGGCAAGGGCGTCCTCATCAAGAGCCTCGCCGAGGTCGAACTGCCGAAGGCCGAGGAGGTCTTCGAGCTGGCGATCGCCGGCTTGGGTTGAATGGGCACCGCCATCGAGACGCGTGACGTCTTGAGCAAGCTGGACGGTGTCATCCGCGTGCACCCCAACGGCCTCAGCGGCAAGGCGCTCGTCTTCGTGAAGACCAAGAAGGCCTTCACCGAGGACGCCGCCAAGAAGGCGCTGGAAGGCACGAAGGAACTGCGCCTGCGCAAGTTCGGCCCGGCCCCGAAGGGCTGACCGGACCGCGCCGAGAAGCGCCCGCCGCGGGCCGTTCCGTCGCCGACGGGACGGCCCGCGGCCGTTTCCGGCCGCCGTCGGCGACGGGAACGGATCGATTCTTGACCGCGTGCGCCGCGCCGCTAACGTTCTCGCCCCGCACGGGCCGATGCCCGTCGCGCGATCCTCGATAGCTCAGTTGGTAGAGCAGGTGACTGTTAATCACCGGGTCGTAGGTTCAAGTCCTACTCGAGGAGCCATCGCTCGGCGCAGGCCGGGACACCCCGCCTCACGGTGCACAACCGTGGGGCGGTGTCGTTTGTAGAGCTGCCCAGGCGATCAGGCTGTGCAGGTCGCGCGCGAGGCGGCGCGCCCCCTTCGCCGGTTGCCGCCGCCGGGCGACGGCGCCGTCACCTGCCGCGCGCCGCGGCGAGCAGCGCCTGGAACGCCGGCAGGTTCCGCAGCTTGGCGAACGGCTCGGCCGCGAGGTCCTGAGCCTGCACCGCACCGGCGCGCACACCGTGCTGCAGGGCGCCGATCGCGCGCCGGAGCTTGTTCGCCGCGATCAGTTCGCGCGCGCGCGCGAGCCAAGGCACGCCGTGGTCGGCGCACTGCGTCGCCACGGCGACGTAGGCTTCCTTGGCCTCCGGCGGCAGGTCGCCGCCGAGGGCGCGCGCGAGCGACACGGGCGTGTTCTGCCGCGACAGCAACGCCAGCTCCGCTGCCGTGGTTCCAGTCCACCGCGCGAGCAGGTCGCGGCGCGCCTGATCGACCGCGCGCACCGAGGCCGCCGACGGATAGCGCCCGTCGATCGCCGCGTCGAACTGGCATTTCGTCGCCAGCTCGTCCCATGCCGCCCGCTCGTCGGCGGCGTCGGCGGTGAGTTGCTTCGACAGCTCCGCCCAGCGCTGCCGCAGCCTGTCGCAGCGCTTGTCCTTATCGGGCAGACGCGCCGCCAGGGCGGCGAGGCGCCGCTGCGCGAGCCACGGCAACGCACCATCGAGTTGCGCGACGAGGTCGTCGAACTCGGCCGTCAGCAGCCGGGCCACGCGCTCGTCCACCGCGGCCGCGGCGAGCGCGTGCTCGATCTCGGCAAAGCGCAGGAACCGCTCGCACGCCGCCGCCGACGCCCACTCGTGTCCGCCGGGCTGCACGTCGAGCACCGCCGTCGCGCCAACCTTCTCGGCGGCCACGAGGTAGCGCACCGACTCGTCGAAGTTGAAGTCCGCAGCGCCCGGCGCGAGCAGATGGAACGTCCTGGCCGGACCGCCCGGGACCTGCGTGATGTCGCCGCGGGCGTGCAGGAACACGCCTGCGAAGGGGACGGCCGCCGACTGCGCCAGCCAGTTGGCGACGCAAGCGCCGCCCGAGAGGCCGCAGGCGTAGAGACGCGCCTCGTCGACGGCGAAGCGGGCGCGCACGTCGGCGAGCAACGTGCGCGCGGCGTCCTGGCTCGGCTCGGGCGGGCCGTTCCGCGACACGTTGCTGCCCGCGACGATCCAACCGTGCGCCTCGGCGGCGCGCTGGTGCCGGGCGACCGCGCCCGCGCCGTCGCCGCCGGCGCAGAAGGCGAGCAGCAGTGGGCGCGGCTGCCGGCGGTCGTAGGCGGTCGGCAGGTAGAGCGCGTAGGTGTGGTCGGGGCGATCGGCGACCGCGACCGCGCGATGGAGCCGGCCCTTGGCGAGCGCAGCCGACGCCGACTGCGCCGGCAGCGGCAACGGCGCCGCCAGCGTCAGCGCCAGGACCATGGGCAGCCAGTGGCTCGTCGGTGGCGCACGCATGGCCGGATCATCGGGGCGGCCCGCCAGCCGTCAATCGCACGGCCGCGCGGCGCCGCCACGCCGTGCCGCGGGCGCCGCGGCGGCCCGGCATACGGCCGATCCGGCCCGCCGAGCCAAGCATCCGGCGCCGTCCATGGCTTCGCGATCGGGGGTTGCCCCGATCGTCTGCTTGCCTCGCGGCTCCTGCCCGGCGAAGGTCTCGTGGGCACATGTCGACCCCACCCGCCCCCGCCGGCCCGCCGCTCGTCGGCGTCATCATGGGTTCGCGCTCCGACTGGGAGACGCTGCGGCACTGCAGCGACACGTTGACCGAGCTCGGCGTGCCGCACGAGTGCGTGGTGGTCAGCGCCCACCGCACGCCGGACTGGCTGATGGAGTACGCCGGGTCGGCCGAGGCGCGCGGGCTGCAGGTGATCGTCGCCGGCGCCGGCGGCGCCGCCCACCTGCCCGGCATGGCGGCGAGCAAGACGGCGCTGCCGGTGCTCGGCGTGCCGATCGAGAACGGCGCTCTGCGCGGCCTCGACGCCCTGCTGGCCATCGTGCAGATGCCGGGCGGCGTGCCGGTCGGCACGCTGGCGATCGGCAAGGCCGGCGCGATCAACGCCGGCCTGATGGCGGCGTCGATCCTCGGCGTGCGCGAGCCGCGCTTCCGCGAGGCGCTGCGTGCGCGGCGCGCCAAGACGACCGCCGACGTGCTGGCCAACCGCGACCCGCGCGTGGAGCCCCGCGGATGAAGGTCGGCGTGCTGGGCGGCGGGCAGCTGGCCCGCATGTTGGCGCTCGCCGGCCTGCCGCTCGGCGTGCGCTGCCGCTTCCTCGACCCGTCGCCGCGCGCGGTCGCCGGCCACATCGGCGAACTCGTGGTCGCGCCGTACGACGACGTCGACGGCCTGCGCCGGCTCGCCGACGGCGTCGACGTGGTGACGTTCGAGTTCGAGAACGTGCCGGCGTCGTCGATCGAACTGCTGCAGCGGCACGTGCGCGTGGCGCCAGCGCCGGTGGCGCTGGCGACCGGCCAGGACCGCGTGCGCGAGAAGACGCTGTTCGGCGAGCTCGGCATGGCGACGCCGAAGTGGCGCGCCGCCGGCAGCCGCGACGAGCTGCACGCCGCGGTCGCCGCCGTCGGTGCGCCGTGCATCGCCAAGACGCGGCGCATGGGCTACGACGGCAAGGGCCAGGCGCGCCTCGCCGCCGGCGCCGACGCCGCCGCCGTCGACGCGGTGTGGCGCGACCTCGGTGACCCGCGCAACGGCGGCCTGATCGTCGAGGGCTTCGTCGCCTTCGACCGCGAGGTCAGCGTGCTCGCCGCACGCAGCCGCACCGGCGCCGTCGCCTGCTACCCGCTGGTCGAGAACGTGCACGACGGCGGCATCCTGCGGCGCAGCCGCGCGCCGGCGCCGGGCGTGCCCGCCGCGGTCGAGCAACGCGCGCACGCGTTCGTGCGCGCCGCCATGGAGCGGCTCGACTACGTCGGCGTGCTGGCGGTCGAGCTGTTCCTGCGCGGCGACGAACTGCTGGCCAACGAGATGGCGCCGCGCGTGCACAACTCCGGCCACTGGACGATCGAGGGCGCGGCCTGCTCGCAGTTCGAGAACCACCTGCGCGCCATCCTCGGCCTGCCGCTCGGCAGCACCGCGATGGCCGGCGGCGGCTGCGCCACGATGGTCAACCTGATCGGCGACCTGCCCGAACGCGGCGCGCTGCTCGAACTGCCGGGCCTGCATCTGCACGCCTACGGCAAGGGCCTGCGTCCTGGTCGCAAGGTCGGCCACGCCACCGTCGTCGGCGCCGACCGCGCCGCCGTCGACGACCTCGCGGCGCAGGCCGCCGCGCTGCCGCCCGGCGACCCCGCGGCGTGGGGTTTCGACGGCTGACGACCGGCGACCGCCGCCGATCAGCCGATGCGCGCGGGCGGCGGCCGGCGCAGCGACAGCAGCACGGCGCCGGCGAGCACGGCGACGATCACCGTCAGCGACAGCCACGACGGCAACTTCACGACGTCGTGCAGCAGCAGCTTGCCGCCGACGAACAGCAGCACGATGCCGAGCCCCGGCTTGAGGTAGACGAAGCGGTCGGCCATGCCGGCGAGCACGAAGTACAGCGAGCGCAGGCCGAGGATCGCGAAGATGTTGGACGTGAAGACCAGGAACGGGTCCGTCGTCACCGCGAAGACCGCCGGGATCGAGTCGACGGCGAAGATCACGTCGGTGATCTCGACCAGGACCAGCGCGAGCAGCAGCGGCGTGGCGTGCAGGCGGCCGGCTTCGCGCACCAGGAACTTCTGGCCGTGGAAGCCGGTGGTCCGGATGCGGCCGCGCAGCCAGCGCAGCAGGCGCGACTCCTCCTCGGTGGGGTCGTCGCCCTTGCCGACCAGCAGGCGGATGGCGGTGAAGACGAGGAACGCGCCGAACACGTAGAGGATCCACGCGAAGCGTTCGACGAGGATCGCGCCGCCAAAGATCATGCCAGCGCGCAGCCCGACCGCCGACAGCACACCCCAGTACAGCACGCGGTGCTGCAGGTGGGTCGGCACCTTCAGCGCGCCGAAGACGACGACGAAGACGAACAGGTTGTCGACGGAGAGCGACTGCTCGATGAGCCAGCCGGCGTAGTAGTCGAGCGCCGCGGTGGCGCCGTGCTGGACGGCGACGAGCCCGCCGAACGCGACCGCCAGCGTGCTCCAGACGGCAACCCACCCGAGCGAGGCGCGGAAGCTCGGCGCGTGGGCCTTCTTGTGGAAGACCCCGAGGTCGAGCAGCAGCATGACGGCGACGCCCAAAAGGAAGGCGGCGTAGAACGCGGGCGAGACGGGGAGGTGCGGCGGCGGCGCTGGCGGCATGCTTGGACGCGGCGCAGGCTGGCCGCGGCGCCGAGACGGAGCAACTCAAGACCGCGCAATTTCGTCGCTTGCGGGGCGGCCGCCCCCGCCGCACCGCACGCGCAGCACACTCCGTGCGACGCGTCGCAGCAGGCACTCGATCCATCGACCATGTGCCGCGAAGCCGCCACGTGCCGTGCTCGTCGTGGCGCGAGCATGGCCACGCCCGGCGGCGCACCGGGCAGCGGAGCGTGCGGCCGGAAAGCGCGGGCGGGCGTCCCGACCGGGGCGTCAGTACCCGATCTGCAGCTCGATGCTGTTGCTGAGTTCGCTGACGCCGAGGAAGGGCCCGCCCGTCAGCAGCTGCAGGGCCTGCGCCGACAACCGGAAGTTCAGCAGGTTGACGCTGTTCGGGATCGGCAACGCCATCGGCAGCTGGCCGTTGGCCGACGTGAAGCCGACAAGGTCGAGGACCGACGTGGCGGGGTCGAGCCGCAGCATGCAGGCGCCGAGCGGCAGGCTGTATCCGACACCGAGCGCCATCCCGCGGAACACCGGCGTGTTTGCCGGCGCGCCGGTCAGCGACATCGCGACGTTGCCGCCGAGCGTCGGCGCGCTCGCTGTCAGCGCCGGCGGCACGGCGCCGCAACCGACGCCGACCGGCGTCACCCGCGCCGCGAGCCCGTTGTAGGTTGCGCCCGAGCACGACTGCAGCGCCACGCCCGGGGTCAGCGACGTGATGTCGAAGGTCGCCGAGAGATCGAGGGCGTACGAACCGGTCGCGTTGAAGCTCATCACGCCGATGGCCATCAGCGATGCGTCGAGCATGCCCTCCACCGACACCGACTGACCGACCAGGACCGTGACCGTGGCACTCGTCGCACCGACGCTGTTCGCCAGATTGAAGATCGGCTGGCTGTTGCAGTGCATCCTCACGCCGAAGTACGAGGTGAACGGCGGCGTGCCGCCGACGCTCGCGAAGCCGCCGAGCTGCGCACTGAAGCGCACCTGCACCGGCGTGCCGGGCGCGAGACCTGGGGCGACGACCGTCAGCGTGTCGCGGAAGCGAGCCTTCGGCTCGGCGCCGGTCCATTCATCGAGCTTCAGGAAGCAGCCACCGGCGCCGCAACTCGCCGCGTCGCCGCTGCCGAACACCCGCAGCGCGCCGTAGTCGGCGACCGACGTGCACGTCGCCGTCGAGTAGCAGCCTTGCGGGCTGGACTGGGAGTTGGTCCCGGGCATCACCAGCGGCGCGGTGGTCTGCCAGCCCGAGTCGAGGCGCAGATCCCCGCCCGAGCCGCCCGGCACCGTGTTCAACAGTTGGAAGTGCGCCTTGATCCCGCAGCCTTGGGCAGCGAGCGTCGAAGCGAACAGACCGACACCGAGGCTGAGGACGACGCGGGCAAGTGCTGGCTTCATCGTTTGTGTTGGCGACGGAAGCGGAAGCCGGCGAAGAACCACACGGCGGCTGCCCACGTTTTGCAGCCCGACCTGCTGCACCACTACCCCGACCCCGCGTTGGAGATGCGTCCTATCTCCTTTCCGCGCAATGGATTGTACGCACATGACCGCGCCCGGCCGACCTTGCCTCGTGTACGCACGTGCGAAAGCACGAACTGCCGCACCGCCCGCGGCGTCAATCCTGGTCCGCCCGCCAGCGCGCGAACGCAGCCGCCTCGCCCCACGGGTCGAGCGCTGGCGACGGCGTGCCTTCGTGGTAGGCGCGGAAGGCCGCGGTGAAGCCGCGGCCGTCGCGTTCGAACCACTCGGCGGCTTCGCGCGAGGCGCCGACCAGACGTTGGAAGCGCAGCTTGGCGACCAGCAGGGCGGCGAGGCGCAGCCCGTCGGCGTCGACCGCCGCGAGCCGCGGGTCGGCGTCCGGCTGTGCTGCCGCCGCCGCCAACGCCGCCGCCGGATCGCGCGCGCGCAGGAGCGCGGCGAGCGTCGCCTGCAGGCCAGCGAAGCCGTGCGGATCAGCGGCCGGCATGCAGCACCTCCCGGATGCGGCGCAGTTCGCCGCGCACGCCGGCGACGTCGTCCGGGCCGACGGTGCCCTCCATGCGCTCCAGCGTCGCCATGCGCAGGTTGCGGCAGCGCGGCGCGGCGAACTCGAACAACCGCCACACCGCCTCCGGCACCGCCGCGTCGTGGCTGTCGAGGCGCAGCGTGCGGCCGCCGGGCAGCCAGCTCGGGTTGCTGCAGGCGCCGCCGCTCAGGTGGATCTCGATGACGCGGTCGAGGTCGAGGCGGCGCAGGTACTCGAACGGGTCGGCGCCGACGTTGCTCGCCATCGTGTGCACGTTGTGCAGGTCGAGCAGCAGGTGCGTACGCGGCGCCGTCAGGATGCGCGCAAAGAACGCGGGCTCGGCCAGCCAGTCGCCGAGCAGGAAGTAGAACACGCTGTTCTCGAAGCCGGTGTCGGGCGCGATCTGTTGCCAGCGCACGAGCCGCTCGCGCACCAAGGCCGCGGCCGTGTCGTCCATCGGCAGCGCGATCGGCAGCGCCACCGCGTCGTCGCCGAGCACGCAGGCGCCGAGGTGATCGGTCAGCCACTGGTAGCCGAACGTCGCGCGGTCGGCGGCGATGCGTTCGAGCCACTGCTGCTGCCGGCGCTCGTCGCGCGGGTCGGCGCCGCCGAGGTTGCCGTTCACGGCGTGCGCGACGAACGGCTTGCCGGTGCGCGCGCCGAGCGCCGCGTACGCGCGGTGGAAGCCGTTGGGCTGCCAGCCGCCGTCGTCGCCCGCCCGCCACGTCGTCTCCGGCGCGACCTCGAAGGCGTCGACGTCCTCTCGGCACGCCGGCTCCAGCAGTTCGAGGAACACCGGGTCCGGCATCAGCGCGAGGCCGACCCAGGGCGGGGACGAGGCGGCCATGGCGGGGCTACTGCTGCGGCTGCCGGAAGAAGTCGAGGAAGCGCTCGCACAGCGGCGAGACGGCCGCCATGCCGCACGGCGGGCAGTAGGCGTTGCCCCAGACCGCGCCGGCGACCGGCCGATCGGCGGCCGTCGCGCGCAGCGCCGTGGCGAGTTCGGCCTGCGCCTGCGTGCGGCGCGGCGCCGGCAGCGCCTGGGCCTGCTGCCGCAAGGCGACGGCCGCGCGCAGCAGCAGCGCCGGGGCGAGGTCGCCGCCGTCGCGCAGCCACGCCTGCGCCTGTTCGCGCTCCGCCGCCGTCAGCCCGCGCTCCGTCGCCATCGCCACGGCCGCCGGATCGACGCCGTGCTTCTGGGCCGCCGCGTGCACCGCCGCCGACAGCGTGCGCACGCCCTGCGTCCGCCAATCGAGCTGCCACGCGAGGTCGCCGCCGCGCTGCGGCACGGGCGGCTCGGACGGCGATTTCGGCTCCGGCGGCGTCGGCGGCCGGAACTGCAGCGCGGGCTCGATGCGCGTGACCTTGGTCGGCGCGGCCTTCGCCGACGCCGGCAGGTCGACCAGCAGCAGCGCGACCTCGCACGGCGACGGCGCGACGGCCGCCGCCGCGGCCCCGAGCCGGGCCTGCACTTCGGCGATCGGCGCACACGCCAGCACGCACGCCGCCGCGTCGAACTGGAACGCATCGTCGCCGTGCCGCAGCAGCGCACCGAACCAGTGGCCCGCTTCCCAAGCGTCCTTGCGCTCCGGGACGAGCAGCACCAGCAGCGGCCGGCCCTCCGCCCTGGCGACGGCCACCGCCTCGACGAACTGCCGCCTGCGCCACGCGGCGACCGGGTCTTCGGCGGCGTCCCCCGGCTTCTGCGCCCCGGATGCCGGCGCAGCGAGAACGGCCGCGCGCACGCACCAGGCCGGCGCGGCGGCGAAGCCGGCGGCGGCGACGACGGCGGCGATCCGAACCAGTAGGCGGTGACGGTTGCTCATGGCGTGCCCGAACCGTGAAGATCGGCCGTGGTTCCCGCGGAAAACGCAGGAATCTCCGCGGCAGATCCAACCGCCCATGCCACCGCGGCGACCCGCGGGCGCGCTCCGTCGCGCTCGGCGGATCGGCGCCGCGGGATGGCGGCAGCGGCGATGGGATCGCGCGCGCCTGCCGGCCCTGTCAGCGCGGCGGCTCGATCGGCGCTCGGCAGAACGTCAGCGCCGCGATGCCGTTCGCCCCGCGCAGCAGGTTGCGCGGCTGCCAGCGCGCGCTGTCGAGGTAGCTGATGGTGGTCGCCGCGCTCGGCGCCCGCAGGTCGAGCACGAGCGTGTTGCCGACGGCAGCGCCCTTCGCGACCGCGCCCTTGTCGCCGTCCAGCGTGAACTCGCCGCACAGCGAGTCGGCCCACGCGACCGGCTGGTCGAACTCCAGCACGACGCGGTCGCGCTGCGGGCCCGCGAAGCACGCACGCTGCAGGTCCGGCGGCGTGATCGACGCGGTCGGCGCGACGCCGCACAGGTCGCGTTGGAGCAGCGGCAGCAGCAGGCGCGCGAACTCGGCCCAGCCGGCGAGCGGAAAGTGGCAACCGCCCTCGGGCTGGATGCCGAGCGTCGACATCGCCGACATGCGCGCGAACCAGCGCGGCAGGGTGCGCTGCACCTCGCGCAGCATGTTGTCGGAGCCGTCGACGCCCATCGCGCAGGCCTTGGGCCAGATCTGGAAGACGTAGCGGTGCTCGACGTTGGGGTAGTCACGGCTCCAGCCGGCCGCCATCGCGACGAAGTCGTCGCGGTACGTCTCGAAGCCGAAGCGTCCGCTCGGGCCGTCGGCGCCCTGGTCGTTCTCGCCCTGGTGCCAGACGATCGCGCGCACGCCGTGCGTGAGCCTGGCGGCGCGCAGGCGCCACAGCAGCCGGCCGTAGATCGTGCGCACGTCCGTCGGGTCGGCGTCGTTGCGCTGGTGCTGGTCGATCCGCGTGCCGCCGACGGCGCCGTTGACGATGCAGACCGGCACGTTGCGCGCCGCGACCCAGCGCTTGCCGAGCTCCAGCGCCCACACGCCGACCTCCAGCGTGCCGCGTTCGGCGCGGCAGACGGCGTCGCCCCAGACGTGCTGGCGCGCCGCGGCCGGATCGCCCGACGTGCTGCCGAAGGTGCGGATCCACGGGCTCGTGTAGGTCGGCGCCGGCTCGCCGAAGTCGGTCGCCAGCGCATTCGACTGGCCGTCGACGACGAACACGTCGCCGCAGACGAGGTCCGCGGCCGTGCGCACGATCGTCTCCTTGCCGGCGGCCACGTAGCCGAACTCGGCCGTGTAGCGGACGAGCTTCGGCTCCAGCGACACGGACACGTCGTAGCGACGGCCGGGTCCGAGCTCGCCGCGCGCGTCCCGGTAGGGCTTGCCGTCGGCGAGCACGCGCAGGAACACCGCGTCCGCCGCCGCGGCGAGTTCGCCGCGGCACGTCAGCACGCCGTCGCCGTCGGGACGCCGCGGGTAGAAGCGGCGGTCCTCCGGCAGGTCGTCGGCCGCCGGCGGCGGCGTCCACGGATCGCTGCGCGGCGCATCGACCAGGATCGTCCGCTCGCGCACCGCGACCGCGCCGCCGTTGTCGATCGCCACGCGCACCGTCATCGCGCCGCTCCGCTGCGCCCGTTCGAGCACCAGCGCATCGCCGTCGCGATGGTGCACGGTCGCGAGCCCGTCGATCCGCCACGCGACGCGCAGCGCGCCGGCGTCAGCGGCGGCGAGTTCGGCGGCGTTGGCGACCGTCGGGCGCAGCCGCAGCGGCGTGCGGCCGTCCCACCGCGCCGGACCGTCGAGCGCTGCGATCGGGTCGGGGATCGCCTCGGTCACTGTGATCGGCACGTCGATCGTGCGCGTCCCGTCGGCGAACGCCGCGCGCAACTGCAGCGCCATCGCCTGATCGCCGGCCACGCGCCCTGGCGCGAACGCGACGGCGAGCTGGTCCACGGCGAGCACGGTCGCATTGCCGTCGCGTTGCAGCAGCCACGTGATCTTCTGTGCGCCGCCGGCCTGCGCGGTCACCGTCGCCGTTTCGCCCTCGGCGACGCGCAGCGCCGGCGCCGAGGTCGCAAACGCGTCGCCCGGCGCGACGAGCGGCCCGACCAGCGTCGGCAACGCGCGCTGGTTCTCGTGCTGCAGCCGGATCCACTCCGGCGAACGCGCGACGTCGCTGACGCGCACCTCGTCGACGTCGCCGCGGAAGCCGTGGCCGTGCCAGCCGCCGATGTGCAGCCGCACCGCCGCCGGGATGTCGAGCAGCGGCGTCGCGGCGCCGGCGAGCACGCCGTCGATGTAGATGCGCGAGTCGTTGCGCCGGTAGGTGTGCACGACGTGCAGCCACTCGCCAAGCGCCACCGGCTGCCTGCTCTCGACGTCGGCGAAGTAGCACTGGATCGCCATGCGCGGCGGGCTCAGCAGGTTGAACATCACCTTGCCGGGCCGCTGCTCCTGGCCCCACGCGAGCACCGTCGTGTTGACGCGCTCGGGCCGGAACCACGCCTCCGTCGTGCTGTCCGCCGCGCCCTTGGGGAAGCCGGTGATGGCGTCGCCGCCGAACAGGCCGTTGTGGCCGTCCAGGCGCCGCGCTGGGCCGATCCTGCCGGCGGTCGTCGTCGTGCCCTGGTCCTGCAGCTGCACCGTGCCGACGGCGTCGCGCAGCGACGGGTCGAGGTGCAGCACGCTGACGTAGCCGTTCCAGGGTCCGAACACCGTGCTGCCGTCCGAGGCGCTGCGCGCCTTGGCGTTGCCCCAGTGCAGGCGCAGCCGCTGCCGGGCGTCGCCGACGATCTTCGGCACGCGCACCCACACGGCGGCCTCGCCGGCGGCAGCGTCCCACTGCTCGATCTCGAAGCCGAGCGGCGCGCCGGCGTCGTCGGTGATGCGCAGGTCCTCGCCGTGCGGTTGCGCCGCCGCGAAGTCGAAGACGCCCTGGCGCAGCCGCAGCAGCAGCGGGAAGTCGGCGACGCTCGCGTTCGCCGGCAGCGCCGCCCCCTCGGCGTCGGTCAGGATCCAGCACTCGCCGTGGCCTAGCCACTCGCGGAAGTCTGGCGGTGGCGACGGCTGCTGCGCCGCGGCCAGCGCCCCAAACAGGGGCCATGCGAGCGCGCCGGGGGAACACCACGCGAGGATCGTGCGGATCATGCGACCCGCGCAGTGCCTACTCGCCGCGGGGCGCAAACGCCATGGCCGTGCCCGAGCTGCGACGCCGGCAAGCGGCCCGAGGCTTCCCGTGTGCCGCCCGCAGCGATCGCGACGTCCTGCGACCTTTGCCGTGGGTGTCGGCGCGACACGGCGTTGCACGAACTGGACGCGGGGCCGCGCTGCACATGCTCGGCGCCGGTCTCCGACTGGGTCCAGATCCAGTGGTTCGCCACGCTCGATCGCAGCCTCGCCGAGGCAAGGAGAACCGGGCGGCCCATCCTGTACGCGCGCGCCGCGCCGCACTGTGCTAGCGTCTTGGGCATGTGGTGGCCCGGCAAGGTCACCATGGACAGGAGTTGCCTGTCCCAACCCGAAGTGATCGCGGCCGCCGATGTGCCCGGACAGGACGGTCGTCCATGCACCCGGGAGCGGGCAATCGAGAGTCGCGATCCGCGACGCGCAGACTCTCCTTCTCCTATGGAACAATGACGACCGGCACATCGTCGTCGGCGCCACGACCATTGCTGTAGCCGAAGGCCTTCAACGCACTCGCAATGACATCGTTCGGGGCGGCGGTTGCGGTCGCGCTGCCATCGTTGGCAATTCTGGCCACTAGCCAGCCAAGCCTCGTCTTGCCGCCGGAGTCGATGACATCCGTCTGCACGGCAACGATGTTCCAGGTCGCGTCACCATGGTGCAGTCGCGCGTACAACTCCTTGTCGATGGTCCAGCCCACCTCCTTCAGGACGACGCGGCCACGAGCATCGCAGACAGCCTTTTCCTGGTGATTGAAGTGGTACATGTTCGAGTTATGGAGCTCCTGACGTTCCTGTGGGTGCGACCGCAGCGCAGTTTGGCTGCGTAGCCGGTTGTCGGAGGCGGATATCGAGGAAAGAGGTGAGAAAGCGCATCGGCTCCGGCAAGCTGAGGTTGTGCAACGCACAACTCCGGAGAAGTTCCGCTGCGCGCCGAGAGCGTAGCCAGGCGCCCAACTGGGCCAAGCACTTCGCGGCGTCCGCGAGCTCGTAGGCAGCGCGCATCCGGGCGAGGTCAAGCGGCGCCGGTCAGCCCCGTCGGACGCTCGCGGTGAATCAACTCGGGCGCACGCAGCGAGGACGGCGCACACCGAAACCACGAGCATCCGCTTCCTGGCTACTTGCGCGCCACCAACACGATCGGCCCCACCGTGTCGTCCTGCCCACCCGCCACGACCACCCGCGTAACCACGCGTTCCTCGCCTTCTTCGACCCACAACTCGTACGTCCCGGGCGCCAGGTGCTTGAACTCGAACTCGCCACGCGCCAAGCCAGGGTTCGACTCGCTGGAATCCGCAGCAGACCGCGTGCTGCTGGTCCCAGGAACCTCCGCATGCTGCAGTGCGATGGTCGCGCCTGCAACCGCGTTGCCCAGCGAGTCCGTGACGCGGCCCGCGATGCGATGGCCCGCCCGCAGGCGCAGCACGATGCCCTCATCCGGGCAGCGGAGCGACAGCGAGCGCACGGGGCCGCCGAGGTGCTGCAGGTTACGGCCCTGGATGCCCTCGACCTGCACCGAGCACAGGACATCTCCCACGGGCAGGCCGCGGATCGTGAACCATCCCGCGGCATCCGTGACGGCGTGCTTGAAGATGCCGAGGCGCGGGCTCGATCCCCACCTTGTCATCACGACAAGGTTCGCGAGCGGCAGCGAGCCGTCATCGAGCACGCGACCACGCAAGACACCTTCCGAATGCTGCGCACCTACCACGTGTTCGGCTTGGGCGCCTGGCGCAAGGTCGACTGCGTCCGGGAAGGCGTGGAGCCAATCCGACTCCGTCGGGAAACTGGCCCAAATGACATAGTCGCCTGGCGGCAATTCGTCGAACCGCGCGCCCCCGTCGGCATCGACGTCGAGGCACTTCGCGACAGCGTTCAAGCCAGCGACGCTGAGCGGACCGCGCAACTCGATCGCCACCGCGCGCTCGGCGATGGCCGTGGGCAAACGCACAGTCAACGACGCCATCCTCGTCATCTTCAGTTCGATCTGGGCACACTGATCGAGGTGCATTTCGACCGAATGCCAGACGTCGGGAAAGGACACGACGCCGCGCGTTGCTGGTGTAGCATGCACACGGATGGGCAACGGTCCCGCTGGCAGATTCGCAAACTCAACCCAACCGGCCGCGTCGGTCCCAATGGCGGGCGTGTTGTAGCATCGAGGTTCCACGAGCGCATTGGCGATCGGCGCGCCGACGTCGTCGCACACGTGGACCCGCAGGCGGGCCCGCCGAGGGGCCAACTTCAGCGTATGCGCTTGGGCGCGGTCATCGCGCACGGAGACCTCCAACCAGTCGAAGGAGTACTCACGGTTTGCGAGCGCCTTGTTGGCCACCACAGTCCACGGCGCTTCTGTCGGCGGCAGGAGAAAGCGTGCGACTCCCTCGGCATTCGTTGGCGCGCTGCGAAAACGGCCCCCGGCCACCGTGCTGTTTGCGGTCAACTCGACATCGATCCCTGACACCGGACGTCCGCTCGTGTCGACGACCCGGAAGTCCAGCGGCGCCAGCACCTGCTTGCGCTCGGCAGGCTCAGCCAGCGGAGAGAGCGCAGCCGGGGCATCGACCGAGGCCGCCGCAGTTGGCGCCGGCCCGCGTGCGTCGCCCTGCAAGGGCATGACGCCGTTGCCAGCCCCGCCGAAGACCATCGCTGCAACCGCAAGGAGCACGACGAGACCAGCAGCGAGCACTGCGCGCCGGACTCGCCGCGCACTGCTCACAGCATTCTCCAACGCAGGGTCACCGACTCACCCGGTTCCAACTCCACGATCCGCACGGCGGCAAACAACGATTTGCCCAGCTCGTCGATGCGCACGAGGTAGACATGGCCAAGCTTCGCTTCCGCCGCTGCCCCGCCGCGCGCGGGCCCTTCCAACGCGATGCCGGCTTCCGGCACCGACGACTTCTCGCTGCTGGTGTCGAACACCACGCCATCGCGGAGCTTCAGGAATGGCAGCACCGACGACGCCGTCGATCTGGTGCGCACGTCACCGATGTCCTGGATCACACCTTCCGATCCGCCTTGGATGCCAACCACGAGCGCGTTCTTGGTGAAACGGTCGTACGTCAGGTGGCTGTTTCGATTGCAGACTTCGTTCCCCGCGACGGCCATGCCGTACTCTCCACTCGGGAATCCCAACGTCGCCGACAGATCGTCGATGCTCCGCAGGGTGGCGAGGGTGCCCTCGCGCGGTTCAGGATCGACGATACGTGCGAGCGAGCTGCTCGCCGCCGGCGCCATCGGCAAGCGCGCAAGCGAGAACGAGGCCGCGCCGGTGATTGTGAGTGCCGTGATGAGGTGGAAGAGGTTCATGGGAGCAGGCGTGATGTAGGTTACCGTGAGCGGCGAACGATGGGATCGGGACGAAATCGTGCGCGCCACATGGGCGTCGATGCCCATGCTGGCGCAATGCGGTCAGCGCCGGCACAAACCGTTGCCCGCGCTCCCGTCGGGACCCACTGGCCCCCTTGGACCGACCGGCGTGCCCTTACCTCCAGGTCCGACACCGCATTCGGTGTTGTTGGCTTGCCCACCCCGGCCACCTGCTACCCCAACGCCATCGCCGTCCCTTTCCACCCTTGCCGCCGCCGTCGCTGTCGCGCCGCCCGTTGTTCGCAGAGCGTGCGGAACGCGGCGCGCA
This sequence comes from Phycisphaerales bacterium, assembly GCA_020247305.1. Taxonomy (GTDB): domain Bacteria; phylum Planctomycetota; class UBA1135; order UBA1135; family UBA2386; genus UBA2386. The sequence continues at coordinate 22,893 of JADCJE010000110.1, forward strand.
CGCTCCAACCCTAACCGTTCCGCAGCGGATCGAAGCCGCCGCGCCGACGCCGGGCCTTGGCCAACGTCCTGCACGACGTCCCGCGCGTCGTCGCCGCCAAGCCACCGCAGCACTGCCAGCAGCCGCGGGCGCTGCGTTGCGAGCATCCGGGAGAACGCGGCGTCATCGGGACCGGGACGCACCATGGCCTTGGCCATGGTCGGAAGAGGTGGCCTGGCGCTTCGGCCGGAAGTTGCGCGACCTCGACATTCTTGCCCGCCCTGCGCAGGCTCCGCCGCCGAACCCCGCACGCACCATCCCCGAACGATCGGGGTCGGAACCTCCGGTCCCGGACCAACCGCCCCCCGATCACGCCATCGCGCCGCCGGCGCAGACCCCCGCCCAGCAGGGGGCGGCGGCGTGGTCGGTTCGGGCAGCGTGGCCGGGCGTGGCGCCGCGCGCAGGCGCCGTCAGGCAGCGCGCGCAGCCATGCCGAACCCGCCGGCCCCCGACCCAGGGCGGCCACGACTTCCGTTTGCCCGCCCCCCGGACGACGCCTACTCTCTTCGCCCCCCCGAACGGACCGCACCGTCCCGGACGGCTGGCACGGCCGGCCGGGCTGCCCTACCTTGCCCGGTCCGGCCCCGCCGCACCGTGCCGCCGCACCGTCCCGCCGCGCCCCGAACCAAAGACGCCATGAAGTCCCGCAGCAAGCCCGACTTCCCCCTGATCGACCGCATCACGCGCCGCGCCTTCGCCCACATGGTGGCGATGATCCACGTGGCCAACAACCGGCCGGACGCCGACAAGACCGACCCCAAGGTCGGCGGCCACCCGGCGGCGTGCGCATCGAGCCTCGACTTCCTGGCGGCGCTGCACCTCGTCGTGCGCGAACCGGGCGACTTCGTCTGCTGCAAGCCGCATGCGTCGCCCGCCGACCACGCGCTGCACCATGCGCTCGGCCTGTTCCGCCACGCCGACGGCCGCTGGTTCGACGACGCCGACGCCGAGGCGGTGATGACCCGCCTGCGCAGCTTCTCGCACGACGGCAAGCCGGTGTTCCAGAGCTACCACGCCGAGGTCGACCCGGACGGCTGGCGCTTCCTGCCGTCGGGCTCGGTCGGCATCCCGCCGGTCAACGCCGCGTACCTGTCGCTCGCCTACCGCTACGCCCGCCAGCACGGCTGGGACGTCGCCGAGCCGCACTTCTGGTGCATGATGGGCGACAGCGAGTTCCGCGAAGGCTCGCTGCTGGAGGTGATGCCCGAGGTCGCCGAGCGCGAGCTCGGCAACGTCACCTGGATCATCGACTACAACCGCCAGAACCTCGACGGCACGCGCATCCCCAACAACCGCGGCCTGCAGGGCACCGACGCCGACCGCATCGAGCGCACCGCGGTCGCCAACGGCTGGGAGGTCATCCAGCTGCGCCACGGCAGCTTCCGCGAGCAGGTGTTCGCCAAGAAGGGCGGCGAAGCGCTGCGCAAGGTCTTCGAGCAGGGCTTCACGGACTACCACTACCAGGCGCTGCTGTGGAAGCGCGACGGCAAGCTGATGCGCGAGGCGCTGCTGGCCGAGGACAAGGCGTGCAAGGCGCTGCTCGACACGCTGAGCGACGCCGACCTCGTGCGGCTGTTCTACGACACCGGCGGCCACGACCACGCCGCGATCGTCGACGCCTTCGAGCGCAGCAAGCTCGACGCGCGCCGGCCGACGCTCATCATCGCGCACACGATCAAGGGCCGCGGCCTGCAGTGCGTCGCCGCCAACGGCAACCACTCGGCGATGCCCGAGGAGAGCGAGGTCGCCGAGATCCTCGCCGGCCACGGCCTCTCGCTGGAGCGGCCGTTCGTGCGCTGGGCCACGAGCACGCCCGAGGCGCGCTTCCTCGCCGAGCGCGGCGCCATGATGCGCCAGGGCATCGAGGCCCTGGAGCAGGAGGGCAAGCAGAACCGTGCGCGCGTGCAGGCGCAGGTCGATGCGCAGGGCGGCATGCCCGAGTCGCTCGACATCAACCTCAAGCTCGCGCCGACCACGCACACGCAGTGGATGTGGGGCCAGCTGGCCGCCAAGCTCGTGCGCATCGGCGTCTACGACGAGCTCGCCAAGGCCGGCAAGGAGGGCAAGGCCGGCAAGGCGCCGACCGCCGACGAAGCGAAGTGGAACCCGCTCGCCGACCTGATGATGACAATGGCGCCGGACGTCGGCACCTCGACCAACATCAACCCGGCGATGGACGAGAAGATCTTCGGCCCCAAGCACGACGAGAACTGGGAGTCGAAGCTCGACCTGCACGAACGCCTGCGGCCCGAGCTGGCGCCGACCGACGAGGCCTGGACGCGGCACATCCGCTTCGAGATCGCCGAGGCCAACTGCATGAGCGCGGTCGGCAGCTTCGGCAAGATGGACCACGTCGCCGGCATCCCCTTCCTGCCGATGATGACGGTCTACGACTTCTTCATCAAACGCGCGCTCGACCAGCTCTACTACGACCTCTACTGGGGCAGCTCGTTCGTGCTGGTCGGCACGCCGAGCGGCATCACGCTGGCGCCCGAAGGCGCGCAGCACAGCTGGAAGAGCGACATCCAGATCCCCAACCTGATCACGTGGGAGCCGGCGTTCGCGATCGAGCTGGAGTGGATCCTCTGCGACGCGATCCGCCGCCACTTCGCGCGCGACAACAAGGGCCGCAGCGGCGTGCTCGTGCGCGCCGTGACGCGCGCGCTGCACCAGAACCAGCTGCTGGAGTGGCTGAAGAAGCAGGCGAAGTGGAAGCGCGAGCTGCCCGCCGGCGCCGAACTCGGCCTCACCGCCCAGGACGGCGGCCTGCACGAGGCCGAGGTGCCGCACGCCGGCGACGCCGAGATACTCGCCGCACTCAAGCACGACGTGCTCGCCGGCGGCTACCGCCTGATCGACTGGCGCGGCTACCGCGGCTACCAGCCGGGCGAGAACGTCGTCGAGCTGTTCGTCATGGGCGCGCTGGTGCCCGAGGCGATCGAGGCCAGCAAGCTGCTGCTCGACCGCGGCGTCTACGCCAACGTCACCGTCGTCACATCGCCGGACCTGCTGTGCGGCGAACTCGGCCGCAAGGACGGCTTCAAGCACCTCGTGCAGACGCTCGGCGTCAGCGGCCGCCTGCACCTGCGCCCGGCCGGCAAGGGCGCATCCGGCCCGCTCGGCCCGGGCGACGTCGTCGACCTCGCCGGCCGCCGCGTGCCGATCGTGTCGGTGCACGACGGCGAGATCGGCCTGCTCGACAACCTCGGCTCGCTCGTCGGCGTCCAGCAGGTCGCCAAGGCGGTGGTCAAGTTCAGCAAGTCGGGCACCCCGGCCCACATCTTCAAGTACCACGGCCTGCACGGCGAAGGCATCGCCGAGGCCTGCGGCCAGGCGCTGGCGCAGACGGCCCTGGAGACCGTGCAGCTGCACGGCGAGGCGCTGGCGGCGCTGCGCGGCCTGCAAGACCGGCCGGCGGGCGAATGGCGCGAACTCTGGCCGAATCCGGTCTGAGCGCCGCACGCTACGCTGGCCGTCGGCTGCGGGTTCGCGCGCCGGCGCGCCGCGAGCCGGCAGACAGCGCCCCGACCCGGCCACCCGACGCGTTCCTGCGATGACCGCCTACCCGCCGTTCCCGTCCCGCCGCCCCAGCTCGCTGCCGCTGGCCGTCGCCGGCGCCGCCTTCGCGCTCGCCGTGTACCTCGCCCTCGACCGCGGCGGCTTCTTCCGGCCGATGCCGAGCGGCGAACCGCGCGCGGTGACGCCGCGCGGCGACCTCGCGGGCATGGAGCAGACGTTCGTCGACGTGTTCCAGCGCTGTTCGCCGTCGGTCGCGCACATCAACACGTCGTCGCTCGTGCGCACCGGTTGGGGGCGCGTCGCCGAGCAGCGCGGCTCCGGCAGCGGCTTCGTTTGGGACCGCGCCGGCACGATCGTCACCAACCACCACGTCGTCGAGAACGCCACCGAGGTGCAGGTGACCGTCGGCGGGCGCAACTTCCGCGCCGACGTGCTGGCGTCGTCGCCGGCGCACGACCTCGCGGTGCTGCGCTTGCGCGGCGGCCTTGGCGACCTCGTGCCGCTCGCCGTCGGCGCGTCGGCGGACCTCAAGGTCGGCCAGACCGCGATCGCGATCGGCAACCCGTTCGGCTTCGACCAGACGATGACCACCGGCATCGTCAGCGCGCTCGACCGCAGCCTGGAGAAGCCCGACGGCGGCCTGATGCACGGTCTGATCCAGGTCGACGCCGCGATCAACCCCGGCAACTCGGGCGGCCCGCTGCTCGACTCGGCCGGCCGACTCATCGGCGTCACCACGGCGATCTACTCGCCGAGCGGCGCCAACGCCGGCATCGGCTTCGCGGTGCCGGTCGACCTCGTCAACGAGATCGTGCCGCGGCTGCTCGGCGGCAAGTCGACGACGGCGATCCTCGGCGTGAAGACGCAATACAGCAGCTACCGGCTCGACGGCGACCTCGGCTATCCCTCGGGCGCGATCGTGACCGAGGTCGTCGACGGCTACGGCGCGGCGGCCGCGGGCCTGCGGCCGTTCCGCATCGCGGCGGGCGCGCGCGGCGAGGTCATCGAGCAGTACGGCGACGTGCTCGTCGCGATCGACGGCAAGCCGCTGCGCACCTTCGACGAACTGCCGCGCCTGCTCGCCGGCCACAAACCCGGCGACACGGTGAAGGTCACCGTCGTGCGCGGCCTGCCGGAGCAGCCGCAGGCCGTCGACGTGCCGGTCAAGCTGACCGCCCCCGGCGAGAGCCTGCGTTCGGGTTCGTAGCGCCGGCCATCAGCCGTCGCGGCGGCCCGTGCCAGTGAACTTCTGCGGCGCCGAAGCGAGGATGCGCCCGTCGACCAGCACGACGGCCTGTGCGTACAGCGTCACGCCCGCCGGGAAGTCCGTCGCGTAGCGCGAGACCACCGTGACGCCGGCGGCGTCGAGCGAACCGACCGCCAGCACGACGCCATCGGCGAGCAGCGGCGGCAGCTGCGCGACGAAGTGCACGAGCTGCGGCGAAGCGGACGCGACCAGCAGGGCCGGCGCACCGGCGAGCGACAGCGCTGCGGGGATGGCGACGCCGCCAGGGCAGCCGACCGTCGGGATCGGCTTCGCCAGCGGCTGCGGCATCGGCCGGGCCGCTTCGACCGGTCGGGCGTAGGGCTTGGCGGCGACGGCGACGGCGGCCTCGGCATCGGCTTTGGCTTCGGTCGGCGAACGCTCGAGTCCGGCGCCCGTGTCCGCAGCGCCGGCGTCAGGCCGGTCGATGGCGAAGGCCGGCGCGGCGCGGCGCACCGCCGCCAGCTTGAAGTCGATCTTGCCCTCGCGATGGGCGACGCCGAGTTCGGCGCGCAGCGGCTGCTGCGGGGCCGGCGGCGCACCGGCGACGGCGACGAGGACCAACGAGACAGCGGACAGGATGGTCTGCACGGGACGTTCCTCACGGCTGGCCCGCCGGTCGGCTGGGCCGACGGCGGGCGACACCCAACCAGGGGGTTGGGAACCTGCGGCGGCACGCGCCCCCGCACGCCAGTCCCCCGCCAGCGGGCCGCGGTTCACGCCAGCGATCCACGCGGAATTCCGCACGGCCCCCCACGCACCCCGGCTGCGCCCGGCGCCGAACCGGGCGTCCGGACCGGCATCCTCGCGGCGCGCCCGCAAACGGCCGCGCGCCGATGGCAGGTAGCATCCTGCGATCGGCGCGCGCAAGGGCGGAAGACCGGCGGCGACGCATCACGACACGCGGCGCAGCGCGGGCCCGAGCGAACTCGGCGGCGTCACCAGCGGCGCCAGCCGGCGCATGGCTCGGCGCGGCCGCGGCAGAGCCGGCAGGCCGTCGCTGACGACCGTGGCGACGACGCCGACCGTGGCGCCGACGAGCATCGGCGACACGCCGCCGAGGAACGCGCCGGTCACCGCTTCCAGGAAGCCGCGGACCGCGAGCAGCAGGACCAGCGCGCCGAGGCCGATGCGCTCGGCTTGGCTGCGCGCGAGCGGAACGATGGCGAGCACCACCATCGCCGCCCACGCCATCGTCCCGAGCACGGCGCCCACCGGCAGCACGGCGACGCCGATCCACGACGCCGCGGCGCGGAGGCACCATTCGTAGCCGGCGACCAGCGCGGCGGCGACGGCGCTGATGCGGAGGACGTGGAAGACGAAGCGGGAGATCGTGTTCATCGTGGCCTGTGGGCTTGGCTGCGGCGATGGCCGCGGCACGCCGAGGACCCGCCAGCGGCCGCCGGACCGCGCCAGGAATCCCCCTGAACGCCGCAACCGCAGCCGTTCGCGCACCTTGCGCCCTGCCCTGCGCACCGGTGGCGGACCGCTGCCGCCAGACCGGCTCGCCGCGCGGCATGGCCTTCGATTGCACGTCTTCCTAGCCTGCCAGGATGGAGCCGTCGCCCCCACGCCCGCGGCTGCGGGACCGCATCGCCGCCGCCTATCCACAGATGCTGCGGATCGCCGAGCGCGTCGTGCATCGGCGCACGCAGGCGGCCGCGCGCGCAAAGGTGACGCCGACCGAGGTGCTGCACGAGGCCTTCCTCGAACTCGACCGCGAGGAACAGCAGCGGCAGGTGGCGCAGCGCTCGCTGCTCGGCGAACGGCCCGACACGCTGCTGCGCGCGTGCGTCGGCGCCGCCTGCCGCGATGCGCTGATCGCGCGCTTGCGCGAGCAGGGCCGCCAGAAGCGCGGCGGCGACGCGCACCACGAGCCGCTGCACTCGCAGATCGCTCTCGATGGCGGCGCGCGCGACGCGCTCGACGTGCACGCGGCAATCGAGTCGATCCGCGCCGAGGACGCCGACCTCGCCGACCTGATCGACCTGCGCGTGTTCGCCGACCTGTCGGTGCCCGAGTGCGCGCAGGTCCTGGGCACGTCGCCGCGCTCCGTCGACCGGCAATGGGCGCTGGCCAAGGCCATGCTGCGGCAGCGGCTCGGATGAACGACGAACCACGACACCTGCGGCGGCGCGCGTTGTTCGACGCGGCGCTGGACCTGCGACCGGACGCGCGCGCGGCGTTCGTCCGCGCGCGGGCCGACGACGATCCGTCGCTGCGCGACGAGCTGCTCGCCCTCGTCGCGCTCGCCGACGGCGGCTCGACCTTCGCGCGCGACGACGGCGCCGGCGCGCCGCCACCGCCCGACGACGACGAGGCGGCGATCTACGCGATCCAGCTCGGCGCGCCCGAGGACGCGATCGAAGGCGAGTTGACGCGGTTGGCCGGCGGCGATCCGGCGCGCGACCGCCGCGTGCGCACGATCGCGCTCTGGCTGCGCACCGCCGGCGGCGCGCAGCGGCAAGGCGAGGACATGCTGCGCCGGCTGCGACGGGTCTGGGCGCCTGCCCGCCATGCGCGGCGCTATGCGGACCTCGATCGCATCGGCGGCGGCGGCTTCGGCAGCCTGACGCTGGTGCACGACGAACTGCTGGGCCGCAAGGTCGCCCGCAAGTCGATCAGCGCCAAGCACGGCGGCTCGCTGCTGCAGATCAAGCCGGACCTCGTCCACCGCTTTCTCGACGAGGCGCAGGCGGCTGCCCAGTTGTCGCACCCGGCGATCCCGCCGGTGCACGACGTCGGCGTCGACGCGCTCGGCGTGCCTTTCTTCACCATGCGCTACGTGCGCGGCGAATCGCTCGACGCGCTGATCGCACGGCACGAGGCCGGCGACCCCTCCTGGCCGCTGGCGCGGCTCGTGCGCATCGTCGCCGAGGTCGCCAACGCGCTCGATCACGCGCATGGCAAGCAGGTCGTGCACCGCGACGTGAAGCCGTCGAACGTGATGGTCGGCCGCTTCGGCGAGGCCTGCCTGATCGACTGGGGACTGGCGCTGCTGCATCGCGCCGGCTCCGCGGCGGTCGGCGCGTCGGCCGCGGTGAGCGACCGCGACGCCGCGTTGAGCGCGCGGCCGATGGGCACCCGTGGCTACACCGCCCCCGAGCAGTGGCGCGGCCAGGCCGGTCCGCTCGCCGACGTGTTCTCGGTCGGCGCCATGCTGCACCGCATGCTGACCGGGGACGCTCCAGACGAACGCGGCGCCGCGGCGCCGGCGCGCGACCCCGGCCTCGCCGCCGTGGCGCGCAAGGCGATGGCGAGCGACCCGCTGCAGCGCTACGAGTCGATGGCGCACCTGTGCGCCGACCTGACGGCGTGGCTCGCGGGTCGTCCGCTCGCGGCGACGGGCCGGCAACGGTCGCGGCTCGACGGGCTGCTGACGCTGGCGCGGCGGTGGTTCGGCGCGGAGCGCGCCGGCGCGAACCTCACCGCGGCGGCGCCGGCGCGCGCGCCCGCGTTGGCGACGTTCGCGACGCTCGCCGACGCCGGCCGGAGCCCCGGCGGGTCGCGCGACCCCGTGCTGCGGCGCATCGCCGAGCTCGGCGTCGCGCCGGCGGCGCTGCACGACCTCGGCGCCCTGGCGGCTGGCGGCGAAGCCGTGTTGTCGCACGGTCGCGACCTGCGGTTGCAGCGCCGCGTCGCGATCAAGTCGCTGCGGCGTCGGGCCGCCACGGGTGCGACGCCCGCCCCCGACGCCATCGACGCGTTCTTCGACGAGGCGCGCATCGCCGCGCAACTCGACCATCCATCCGTGCTCGTGCCGTTCGACCTGACGCTGTCGCCGACCGGGGACGTGCACATGCTGCTGCCGCTCGCGCGCGGCGGCGACCTGGAGCTGCGCGCCAGCCAGTTGGCCGGCCGCCACGATGCGTGGCGACAGACCGCGCTGCTGCTGCTGCAGGCGAGCCGAGGCCTCGCCTGGGCGCACGCCAAGGGCGTCGTGCACCGCGACGTCAAGCCGGACAACATCGTGCTGGGCCGGCACCAGGACGCCTACCTCGCCGACTGGGGCCAGGCGCGGCTGCTGCCGGCTGCGCCGGCGGAGGCCGGGCCGCAACGGCAGTTGGCGTCGATCGTCGCGCGGCGCGCGGCCGCCGCTGCGACGGGCTTCGCCGGCACGCCTGCATACGCGGCGCCCGAGCAGGCCGCCGGCCTGCCGGCGAGCCGCAGCGACGACGTGTTCGCGCTCGGCGGCGTGCTGTTCCGTCTGCTCACGGGCCGCGCGCCGCGCACGGTCCAGGAGATCGGCAGCGACGACCTCGCGGCCTGGCTCGCTGCGGCGCGCCAGCGACCCATCCCGCCGGTGCGCCGGTTCGCGCGCCGCGCGCCGAAGGCCCTCGCGGCGGTCTGCGACCAGGCGCTGCAGTTCCGGCCGGAGGACCGCCACGTCGACGCGGCGGCGTTCGCGCACGCGCTCGAAGCGGCGCTGCTGCGCGCGCGCTGACCTGCGCCCTGCGGTCCGGCCCGGCGCCGGTTCGGCCGGGCAGGCGGGCGCGCGATGCTGCGTGCCTCGCTGCCGCGGCGGGGAGGGCGCGCTGGCGTTCCGAGCCTGAGGAACAACTCGTCTCTCACGCCATGCGAGGCAGCGAACGCGGCCACCCGTGGCAGCCTGGGAGTCCGTGGAGTCCCTTCTTCTCGGATTCTCAGCCGCCGAGCACGGCGAGCTTGGCCTCGACCACCTGCTCGCGCGCATCGAAGCGCGGCAGCTTGATGTGCCGGGCCAACGCCGCGTCGATCGCGGCCGCCGGCGCGAGCCCGACCAGTTCGCTCTCGGCGACCTGCACGCCCTTCTGCGCCGCCAGTTCCTGCACGCGGTCGAACACCGTGCGGAGCGACGTCACCTCGAAGTCGAGCAGGTTCATCGACACCTGCGCCTGCTTCTTGTCGTCGAGGAAGAACCCCATCGCCTGCACCTTCTTGAAGCCGCCGTCCTTCTCGCGCACGGCCTTGGCGATGTCCTTGGCCAACTGCACGTCCTCGGTCGCGAGGTTGACGTTGTAGGCGATCAGGAACTTGCGCGCGCCGACGGCGACCGCGCCCGCGGTCGGGTGAAGCCTCGCCGGGCCGAAGTCCGGCGCGAACTCGGGGTCGACGCCGACCAGGGCCTGCAGGCCCTCGAACTCCTTGTTGCGGACGTTGCCGAGCACGCGCCGCGACTCGCGCGCGCAGGCTTCCGCGTAGAGGAACACCGGCAGCCCGAGTTCGGCGCCGATGCGCGCGCCGACCGACTTCGCCGTCGCCACCGCGTCGGCCATCGTTGCGCCGGCGAGCGGCACGAACGGGCAGACGTCCATCGCGCCCATGCGCTTGTGTTCGCCCTTGTGCGCGCGCAGGTCGATCGCCGCCATCGCCGCCTTGGCGCCGAGCACGGCAGCGTCGGCGATCGCCGGCGCCGGGCCGGCCAGCGTGACGACGGCGCGGTTGTGGCTGGCGTCGAGTTCGGCGCCAAGGCACCGCACGCCGGGCGCCACGGTCATCGCGGCGACGAGGCGGTCGACCAGCGCGCGATCGCGGCCTTCGGAGAAGTTGGGGACGAACTCCAGGAGCGGTGCGGCGGGCATGCGTGTGCGGGCCTTCCTACCGCCGCGCGCGCCCGCGATCCACCGCCGCACGCCGTTGCGCCGCCGGGCCGGTTGCCCGATCGTGCGCGGCATGACCGCGGCCGGCAAACGCACCTTGGACCGGCTGATCTGCCGCATGGGCGTCTGCTCGCGCCGGCAGGCGGAAGCGGCGATCCGCCAGGGCCGCGTGCAGGTCAACGGCCGCGTCGTGCGCGACCCGCAGACGTGGGTCGACGTGGTGCGCGACAAGGTCGTGCTCGACGGCGATGCCGTGCGCGCCCGTGCCAAGGAGCACTGGCTGCTGCACAAGCCGGTCGGCTACGTCACCACGGCCGCCGACGAGCACGGCCGGGAGACCGTCTACGCGCTGCTGCCCAAGGGACTGACGTGGCTGGCGCCGGTCGGCCGCCTCGACCGCGACTCGTCGGGACTCCTGCTGTTCACCAACGACCACGACCTCGCGCTCGCCATCCTGCAGCCGAGCGGCAAGCTGCCGAAGTCCTACGACGTGCGCATCAAGGACCACCCCTCGGCCGAGGACGTCCGCCGGCTGCGCGAGGGCATCGAACTGCACGACGGCATGACGCTGCCGGCGCAGGTCGACGAGATCGAGCGCAACGACCGCTCGACGGTGCTGCGCTTCGTGCTGACCGAGGGCCGCAACCGGCAGATCCGGCGCATGGTGATGGCGATCGGCTCGCGCGTGTACACGCTGCATCGCACGCGCATCGGCCCGCTCGAACTCGGCGACCTGCCCGCCGGCGCCTGCCGCCGGCTCACCGACGACGAGCTGACGGCGCTGCGCGCGTCGGTCAGCGGCTTCCGGCCGCCGGCGCCGAAGCACCCGCGCGCTGGCTGACGTTGCGCACCACGACCGCGCCGTCCTTGACCGTCATCGCGACGGGATTGCCGCCGAACGCGTAGCCGACGGCTTCCCAGCTCGGAACGTCGAGCACGCACAGGTCGGCGCGCTTGCCCGGGTGCAGCGAGCCGACCTCGCCGTCGAGCCGCAGCGAGAACGCCGGGTTGATCGTCGCCGCCGTGATCACTTCCTCGGCGGTCATCTTCATCTGCGTGCACGCGATCGTCTGGATCAGCGTCATCGACTGCGTGTGGCACGAGCCGGGGTTGAAGTCGGTGGCGATGGCGACCGCGCAGCCGGCCTCGATCATGCGCCGCGCCGGCGCGTAGTGCGGCTTGGCGAGGAAGAAGATCGTGCCGGGCAGCAGCACCCCGACCGTGTCGCTCGCCGCCATCGCGGCGATGCCGGCGTCGGAGATGCGTCCGAGGTGGTCGGCCGAGTCGGCGCCGAGCGCGACCGCGAGTTCGGCCCCGCCCATCGGCTGGATCTCGTCGGCGTGCATGCGCAGGCGCAGGCCGGCCGCGCGCGCAGCGCGCAGCACGCGTTCGCTCTGCGCGCGGTCGAACACGCCGGGCTCGGCGAACACGTCGCAGGCGTCGGCGAGCGGCGCGAGCTGCGGGATCATCTGCTCGCAGAGCAGCCGGACGTAGGCGTCGCGGTCCTGCCGGTACTCCGGCGGGAACTCGTGCGCGCCGAGGAACGTGCGCGTCGTCGTCAGCGGCACGCTGGCGCGCGCCGCCGCCAGCGCGCGCAGGCTCTTCTCCTCGTCGGCGAGCGACAGGCCATAGCCGGTCTTGCACTCGACGGTCGTCGTGCCGTGGGCGAGGAAGCCCCACAGCCGGCGCTCGGTCAGCGCGGCGAGTTCGGCGAGCGGCGTCTCGCGCACGGCGCGCATCGAGCTGAGGATGCCGCCGCCCGCCGCCGCGATCGCCATGTAGTCGGCGCCGGCGCAGCGCAGGTGGAACTCGTGCTCGCGCGTGCGCGCGAACACCGGATGCGTGTGGCAATCGACGAAGCCGGGCAGCACGACGCGGCCGCCGAGGTCGACCTCGTCCGCGGCGCGGTAGGCGCGGGCCAGCGCATCGGTCGGCCCGGTAGCCACCACGCGCCCGCCGCGCACCGCCACCGCGCCGTCGTCGACGACGCCCAGGCGCCGCATCGCCGCGCCGCGGCGAGGCCCGGTCGCCGGTCCGTCGGCCAGCGTGACGAGGTGCTTGCAGTGCACGAACAGGCGGTCGACGGCCTCGGCCATGCCGGCACGATCGCGCCCTGGCCGCCGGTTGCAAGCCGGCCATGGCGTGCGGCCGCGACTACGCGCTGGCGCGGACGCCGACGTCGCCGTTCGCCGCGGCGTGCAGCAACTCGGCGGCGCGACCGAGGATGCGCTTGCGGGCGCGGAAGACGATCATCTTCACCGCCTCGGAGCGGACCGCCATGCGGGCGGCGACCTCGATGTAGCGGAGGCCCTCGACCTCGACGTCGCGCAGCACCGCCTGCTCGCGCGCCGACAGGGTGGCGAACGCGCGCAGGTAGGCCTGCAGCACGATCGTGAACGCCGCCACGGTCGCCTCGCACGCCTCGTGGTCGGCGGCAGCGAGGTCCGGGCCGAGCGTCGCGCCGTCGACGCATTCGACGAGGAACTCGGGGGTCGTGAGCGTCACGTCGAAGGCGCGCCGCGTGCGCCGCATGCGCCGGCGGATGGCGTTGTCGACGATCGTCGTCGACCAGGCCGCGAAGGCGCCGGCGCGGCTGGCGAGGAACCGATCCGGGTAGCGGTAGATGTTGACGAGCACGTCCTGCAGGACCTCCTGGGGCTCGCACAGGGACCGGCAACCGCGCATGCGGGTGCGGATGCGCGCCAGCAGGTGTGGCGTCGCCCATTGCACGAGGCACTCGAACACCGCCGCATCGCCGCTGCGGCGGAAGGCCTCCATCAGGCTGGTGGCGAGGCCGGCGGCGCGGGTGGCCGCGTCGGGCGCGTCCTGGCCGAGGACCGGCGTCTGCTGCGCGTCGAGCAGGGCGAGCGCGCGGTCGCGCAGGCTGCCGCACGCACCGGGGTAGGACTCGCAAGGCGCCGTCTGCAGAGGGGTGCTGCTCATGGCGTGTCTCACTTTGCGAAGGCAGTGCCAGACGCGACAAAATTACGACAGGCAGCGAGCTGGATGAACGTAACCTGCTTGTCCGAAACATCTTGCAGATTTTCTACCGCCGTGCCGGCAACGCCCACGGCGACCTGGGCACACCGCCGGAACGTGTGGTGACGGAAACGGTTGAGCACGGCAGCGAGCGCAACCGAACAACCGCAGTAACTCCGTGTCCGCACCGTCCGAGGTTCCGAGGTACGCCAACCCTCTGCGCGCCCTGCCGAGCGTGCTCGGCGTGCCGACGCACGCCGCCATCCTGAGCGGACGCCTGCGCCCCGATGGCGCTGCGACCGAGGTGGAGACGCTGCTGCGACTCGACCCCCTCGCGCTGCTGGGAGCCCTGCGCACGATGGCGGCGCCGGCCCTGGCGACCCGATCGGTCGCGGCGGTCGATCCGCCGACCGTGGGCAGCGTCGTCCGCCAAGTCGGCGTCGCCACGGTTGTCCGACTGCTGTCCGCGTCGGGTCCCGGCCCGGTCGCAGCCGAGGCGCTGGGTACCGCGTGGCGCCAGTCCCTCGCGCTCGCGCACGCGGCCCGCCGCTGCGCGGGGCAAGCCGTCAACTTCGACCCCGAAGCGGCCTACCTGCTCGGCCTGATCGCGAACCTGCCCGACTGGCTCGCCGCACTGCGCCGCGACGGCAGCAAGCCGACCAGCACGGAGGTGCGCAACTGCCTGCGTGCGTGGCGCCTGCCGCAGCCGGTCCACAACGCGCTCGTCGGCCGCGACCCCGCCTGGAACGTCGTGCTCCGCGGCGCGGTGTTCCTGATCACCGACCCGACGACGGCCGGCGAGTTCGAGCAGGCTGCGGACACCGCCCTGGCCGCCGTCGGCCTGACGCATGCCATCGGCGGCGGCGGCGGCGCCACCGCCGCAGCCTGCGCGGCGGGCGCGCACGCGACGCCCGACGCCCTGGGGCGGGCGATGGCGGAGCTGCTCGGGCCGAAGCCGACCGAGCGTTACCAGGGCATCATCGCCAGCCTGCTGGGCGCCGCCCGCAACCACGGCGGCTACGACCGCGCGCTGTTCGCCAAGCTGAACCCGCGCGGCGGCATGCTGACGCTGCAGGCGCGCTGCGACGGTTCGCCGCAGCCACTGACCGCGCGCCGGCTGCGCCTGCCGCCCGCCGACCACGAACGCCTGCAGCAGTCCATCCGCCGCCGCGAGCCGACCGTGCTGCACCTCGGCGCCGACGGCGCCGACTGCCTCGCCGCCGCGCTGGCGGTCGACGAAGTGCTCGCCGTGCCGATCCAACCCGATCTGTCGCAGCCGTCCTTCCTGCTGCTCGACCGCGGCCTGTGCCTGGCGCCGATCGACATCGCCCACGACGCGCCGCTGGCGACGATGCTCGGCCAGGTCGGCACCATGCTGCACGAGAACCTGCTGCTGCGGCGGCGCTTCGCCCGCGCCCAGCGCTTCTCGCTGACGGATCCACTGACGCACCTGTTCAACCGCCGCATGGGCGTCATCGCCCTCGACCAGGAAGTGGCGCGCACGGAGCGCACATCGCGACCCCTGAGCCTGCTGATGTGCGACCTGGACTACTTCAAGCGGCTCAACGACACGTTCGGCCACGCCGAGGGCGACCGCGCCCTGCAGGCCGTCGCCGAGGTGCTGCGCAAGACCGTGCGCAAGGGCGACACGATCTGCCGGCTCGGCGGCGAGGAGTTCCTGGTGGTGCTGCCCGACACCCACCCCGACGACGCCGCCGTGCTGGCTGCGCGCCTGTTCACCGCGATCCACGCCCGCGGCGAGGAGCTGGGCTTGCCGCTGACGGTTTCGATCGGCCTGACCGCGTACCGCGACGACGATACGGGCGAACGCATGATGCAGCGGGCCGACCACGCCCTGTACGCCAGCAAGGGCCAGGGCCGCAACCGCTTCTCGGTCGACATCGAAGCAGGCGACGACCAGGTCCAGCCGCTTTGATGCAAAGCTAGGCCAAGCAGTCGCTTAAGCGCCTCGCCAAGCAGCCAAGGGCCCGCCACCCAGGCGGCCTGCGTCACCCTGGCGGCACCCCCGCCGGCGGCCGCTGCCAACCACCGCCATCTCCCCGTCCGGCCTCTTCCCGTATGCTCCGCCGCCTGTGCCGCGCTTGCCCTCGCTGATCGAACCCCACCGACTGTCCGACGCGCCCGCCGAACTGCTGGACGTCGTCGCTTCGCCGGGCCACCTCGTCCTCGCCCTGCTCGCCGCCGCCCTCGGCTCGTTCGGCGCGCTGGCCACGGCCGGCCTGCTGGCGTACTCGCCAACCCGCCTGCGGCAGCGCTTCGAGGCCGATGGCGCTGGCGACGCCGAAGGCCGCACCGAAGCGATCCGCCGCCACGACTCGGAGTACCTGCTGGTCGCCAACCTCGCGACCGCGGCCTCGTGGGTGCTGGGCATGTGGTCGCTGCAGCAGGCGTTCGGGCCGGGCAGCGAGGTCCCGGCGATGGCCGCCTACGCCGTGGTGATGCTCTGGCTCGGCGGCGCGCTGCCGTCGGGCATCGCGCAGGCCCGGCCAGAGCGCGCGCTGCTGTTCGCCCTGCCGGCGCTGCGGCCGTTCTGGCTGCTGCTGCGCTACCCGCTGATCGTGCCGATCCAGGCGGCCACCCGGCTGCTGATGATCGCGCTGCGCGTGCAACCGCCGGCCGCCACCGGCGCCGCCGAGGTGCGCGAGCAGGTCATCGCGGCCGTCGCCGACACCGTGACCGACGAGGCGCTGGCGCAGGACCAGCGCGCGATGATCGGCAACATCATCGGCATGGAGGAACTCGCCGTGTCGTCGCTGATGACGCCGCGGCCGGACATCATCGCCTTCCCGGAGTCGCTGTCGCTGCGGGCCGCGATCCAGAAGGCCCTGGAGCACGGCTTCTCGCGCTACCCGGTCTACCGCGAACGCGCCGACGACATCATCGGCATCTTCTACGTGAAGGACGCGCTCAAGCGCCTGCACGACGAACAGGGCAAGGCCGACGCCGCGCCGCTGCGGTCGCTCGTGCGGCCCGTGCTGTTCGTGCCGGCGACCACCGGCGCCGCCCAACTGCTGCGCCGCTTCCAGGCGGGCAACCAGCACATGGCGATCGTGCTCGACGAGTACGGCATGCCGGTCGGCCTCGTCACCGTCGAGGACGTGCTGGAGGAGATCGTCGGCGACATCGGCGACGAGTACGACCCGCTGCCGTCGCCGTCGGACGCCGAGAAGGTGCGCGTCGTCGAGAAGGGCCGCGTGGTCGAACTGCCGGCGCGCACGCCGGTCGCCGAGGTCAACCAACTGCTCGGCAGCGAGCTGCCCGAGAGCGCCGACTGGCAGACGGTCGCCGGCATGGTGATCGCGTTCTGCAACCACATCCCGGTCGTCGACGAGACGGCGCAGATCGCCGGCGTCGAGTTCCGCGTGCTGCAGGCCGACGAGAAGCGCATCCGTCGTCTGCGCGCGACGCTGATGGCGCCGGCGCACGCCGAGGGGCGCGGGTGACGGCGGGGCGCGCGCGCCGCCCCGCCAAGGCCGCTCTGCACGCGATCGTGGTGCGACGCTCCGACTTCCGCGAGAGCAGCCGCATCGTGACGTGCCTGACGCGCGAGGAAGGCCGCGTCACCGGGCTGGCCAAGGGCGCGCACCGCCCGGACTCGCCGTTCCTCGGCCGCATCGACTTCCTCAACGAGGTGTCGGCGAGCTTCAGCGCCGACCGCGGCGGCCTGCGCCTGCTGGAGCGCGCCAGCCTCGTGCGCGAGCGCCGCAGCCTGCGCGAACCGCTGCGCTTCCTTGCCGCCAGCCACCTCGCGTGGCTGTGCGAGTTCGCGATGCCCGAGGGGCGGCCGGAACCGGCGGTCTTCGACCTGCTGCTCGGCGGCCTCAACCTGCTGGAGAAGTGCCCGCCGGACGCCGTCGGCCGCGTCGTGCTCGGCCTGGAAGTGCGCCTGCTCGCCACGCTCGGCGCGCTGCCCGACCTCGACGCCTGCACGGCCTGCGGCGCGCCGCTCGGCGACGTCGCGTGGCAGCACGCCGACGGCCTCGGGCTCGTCTGCCGCGAGCACGCGCCACCGCCGCGCACGCCGGTCGGCGCTGGCACCTTGGCCCTGCTGCGCAGCCTGCGCGACCACTCCGGCCGGCATTGGCCAGACCTGCCGGAACCGGCGCCGGCGCGCGTCGCCGCCGCCTTGCCGGCGGCTTGGCTCGCCGCCGCGACCGAGCAGCGCTCGCGCCTGCGGCCGCTGCTGTTCGAACGCTGCTGAAACGGTTGCCGGTCACCGCGCTGTTTTGTGCTCGCCGGCGGCGCGCACGCCGCGCAACATGCCGGGCGACGATGCCCCTTCGCCGCCTGATCCGGTCGCTGCTGCTGCTGTCGCTCGCCGCGCTGGCGGGCTGCACGACCACCACGCTGCCGTACACCCAGGCCGAGCCGGTCGTCGCCGACGCCGAGGCCCGCGTCGCCGCCGCCGACCACGAAGGCGCGCTGGCGGTCCTCGACGAGGTCGACGGCGACGCCTGCCCCAAGCGCCTGCGCGATCGCCGCGACGTGGCGCTGGCGCGCGCGCGCTTCGCCACCGGCGAGCTGTTCGATGCCTACGAGGCGATGAAGGACTTCGCCGCCGAGTACCCGCTCAGCGAACTCCGCCCCGTGGTGATGACGATGCTGTGGGACGTCGCCACGGCGCTGCTCGCCCGCGACAGCAGCTTCCTGTTCTTCTGGTCGGACCGCAACGGCGCGCGCACCGTGCTGGAGCACCTGTCGACCAACTACCCCGACTCGCCGCGCGTGGGCGACGCGCTGAAGATCCTCGGCGACCTCGCGTACGAGGACGAGGACTACGACCTCGCCCAGCAGCGCTACGGCGACCTGATGCTCAACCACCCCGACGAGTGGGTCGCCTACGCGCGATTTCGCTACGGCATGAGCATCGTCGGTTGCCTCGAAGGCGCCGAGTACGACCAGGTGCGCACCAACGAGGCCGAGCGCGAACTGGCCGGCTTCCTCGCCGGCGGCTACGAGAACCCGGAGATGACACGGATCGCCGCGGAGACCGTGACGATGCTGCAGGAGTGGCAGATCGAGCACGAACTCGGCATCGCCGCGTTCTACGCGCGCATCGACAACGCGCCGGGTGAGCTGCTGCACCTCGAACGCGCCGCCGAGGACCGCTTCGACCGCACCAAGCGCCACGCCGAAGCGGTGCAGCGCCGCGACGCCGCCCGCGCCCGGGCCGCGGGAGCGCAGCCGTGACGCCCGCCGCGCGCGCCACCGCGGTCGCCGTCGCCGCCGTCGCCACGGCCGTCGCCGCCGGCTGCGGCTACACGCAGGGATCCGGCCTGCCTGAGCGCGGCATCCGCACCGTCGCGCTGGAGGTCGTCGGCAACGAGACCTACCGCCAGCGCCTGGAGGTCGAGCTCGGCGCCGCGCTGGCCCGCGAACTGCCGGTGGCCTCCGACCTGACGCTCGCCGACCGCCGCCGCGCGGACGCCACGCTCAAGGTCGTGCTGCAGGACGCGCAGGAACGCACGCTCGTGGTCGGCGGGCGCGACGACGCCAATCCGATCGCAAGCGATCCGGTGCGCGAGGGCGCCTTCAGCGCCGCGGTCTGGATCCGGCTCGTCGGTCGCGACGGCGTGGCGCTCGTCGAGCGCCGCATCACCGACCGCACCGAGTTCCGGTCGCCGATCGGCGAAGACCTGACCTCGGCGCGCAAGGAGCTGGTCGAGGACCTCGCGCGCAAGATCGCGCTCGCGCTCGAGACCGACGTGTGAGGCAGGCTGCCCGCGCCGGGCGCGGGCGGCAGCCGATCACTTCTTGTCGGCTTCCTTCGGCGCTTCCGGCGCCTTCTCGACCGGCTTGCTGGCCTCGGCCTTGGCTGCCTTCGGCGCAACGCTGATCCACGTGCGCGCGATCTTGACCTGCTTGCCCTTGTCCAGCATGCCGTTGTTGGCTTGCGAGCCCTTGCCCTCCAGCGCCTTCAGCACGTCCTTGCCGTCGGCGACCTCGCCCCACAGCGTGTGGCGGCCGTCGAGGTGCGGCGTCGGCAGGAAGGTGATGAAGAACTGCGAGCCGTCGGTGCCGGGGCCGGCGTTGGCCATGCTCAGCATGCCCGGGCCCGCGTGCTTGCGGCTGCCATTGAACTCGCCGGCGAAGGCGTAGCCGGGGTTGCCGCGGCCGTCGCCGTTCGGGCAACCGCCCTGCGCCATGAAGCCGGGGATGATGCGGTGGAAGGTCAGGCCGTCGTAGAAGCCGGCGCGCGCGAGGTAGATGCCGTTGGCGACGTGATTGGGCGCGGTGTCGGCGTAGAAGCGGATCTTCACCGCGCCGGCGTCGGTCTCCATGTGCCAGAAGTAGTCGCTGTTGGCGTCGAACTCGAGCGCCGGGAACTTCGGCAGCAGGTTGCGCCAGCGCGCGTTCGACTTGTCGAGCTTCTTCTCGGCGAGGAACGCGTCGACCGCCTTGACCGCCTTGTCGGCGGCGGTGGCGGCGTCATCGGCCGCCGGCGCGGGCTTGGCCTCGGGCTTGGCTTCGGCCTTCGGTTCCTGGGCCTTGGGTTCCTGGGCCTTCGGCTCCTGGCCCTTGGCCTTGTCGTCCTGCGCGGGCAGCAGGGTGGCGAAACCGAGGACGGGGACGAACAACGCACGCAACAGCTTGGTCATGGGCGGCAATCCTAGAAGAGGGCGGCAGCAGACGCGAGGTCAGCGGGGCGCGTCCGCCGGCGAGCGCAGCAAGATGGCGCGCTGGCAGCCGAACTCCGCGAACGTGCGCACGCCCTGCCCGGTCGGCGCCCCGCCCGCCGGCGCGCACGCCTCCAAGGCGAAGGCGATGCCGGCCGGCACGGCCCGGTAGCGCACGGCGAGCAACTGGTCGCCGGCGGCGAACAGCGAGACCAACTCGTCGTCGACCCGGCGGGCCGCCAGCACGATGCCGTTGCGCTCGTCGACGGCGTAACGGCCGGCGGCGGCGTCGCCGACCTGCAGGCGGTAGTCGCGCACCTGCGCGGCCTCGCCGTCGCCGTAGCGCAACCGCCAGGTGAACTCGCCCGGCGCATCAGCGGCTGGCAGCACGTCTAGCCCCATCGCCACGCTGCGCTCGGCCCCGCCGCGATCGAACATGCGCAGCGTGCCGCGGAAGCAGCCGCCGAAGCCCGGCAAGCCGGGCGGATCGACCGCGACGGCGGCGGGCGCCGGCGCGACCGCGCACGCGGCGAGCAGCGCGAGCGAGCCGGCGGCCAGGGCCTTCACACCCCCACCTCGCCGCGCGCGCGCCAGCGGCTGTCGGCCGCGACGGCGGCGGCGATCGCGGCGGCGGCAGCGGCTTCGCCGACGTCAGCCGGGACCAGCAGCGCGCCGCGGCGCAGCAGCGGCCAATGGCGACGGCAGCCAAGGAACGGGCCAGCGCCTGCGCCTGCGAGTTCGCGGACGCGCTGACCGCGCCAGGCCGCGAGCGCCAGCGGACCGACGGCCACCCAGCGGCCGTCGGCGGCATCGCGGCGACGATGTTCGCAGCCCCACCAGCGCCACGCGCGCGTGAACTCGGTGCTCTCCGCGAGGCAGCGGCCGACGCGGCCGCGCTGGAAGGCGCGCGCACGGCCGCCCGCAGCCGCAAGCGCGTCCCGCGCCTCGCCGTCGTCGCGCAGCAGGCCGGCGCGGCGCAGCGCGCTGGCGAGTTCCGCCGGTCGGTCCTGCAGCAGGTTGGCGGCGAGGCGGACGCGCAGCGCGCGGCGGTCGGCGCGCGCCGGCGCCACGGGCGTCGCCGACTGCAGGTCGAGCACCGCCAACCGGCCGTCGACAAGGCGTACGAAGTTGCCGGTGTGCAGGTCGCCGTGGACGACGCCCGCGGCGAGCAAGCACAGCACGAGCGCCGCCTCGTCGGCGATACGGACCGCGGGCACCGCCGTCTCGGCGACGACCGGCAGCGCGCGCAACACGAGCAGGGAATGCGCCGGCAACAGGCCGGCGCGGCGCGTGCGCACGGCGACGACCGCGGGCGCCGGCACGCCCGCGGCGGCGAGCCGCTGCAGCATCGCCGCCTCGTGCGCGCCGGGCAGCGCGCGGAAGACGTAGCGCAGGCGGTCCTTGGCGCGCGGGAACGCCATCGCCTTGACGAAGACCGGCCCCGACGGCATCGCGCCGCAGTAGACGCCGCGCACCAGCCGCGTCTGCACCGGCGCGAGGTCCGCGGGCAGGTCGCCCGCGGCGACGAAGGCCTGCCACCAGCGCGCGACGACGGCCGCGTCGGCCGCGGTCAGGTCCTCGCCGCTCACCGCCGCGCCTCGCCGCGCGCCGACAGCGCCTGCTGGTAGAGCGCCGCGGTCCGCCGCGCGGCCGCGACCGGATCCATGTCCGCGCGCGCGCGCCGCAGCGCCGCGGCACCGTCGCGCGCACGCAGCGCGTCGTCGCGCAGGTAGCGCACGAGCGCCGCCGCCAGTGCCGCCGGCGTGTCGTCGCACGCGTGCCCCGGCGTCTCGCCGGCGCGCGGCGACGCGATCAGTTCGGGCAGGATGCCGGCGCGCGTGCTGACGACCGGTCGGCCGAACGCCATCGCATCGCAGACGGCGCGGCACGTGCCGTCGCTGCCCGGCACCAGGAAGAGGAACGCATCGAGCGTGCGCAGCGCCGCGTCGTAGGCCGCGCCCTTCTGGTAACCCGGCAGCACGACGTGACCCTGCAGGCCGAGTCGTGCGATCGGTTCGGTGACGTGCTCGCGCACGTCGCGTTCGTTGCCGCGGCCGAGCAGCACGAAGCGCGCGTGCGGCACGGCGTCGACGACCGCGCGCGCCGTCGCCCACAGCAGGTCGAAGCGGCGGTGCGGCTGGATGCGCGCGGTGATGCCGACGACGCGGTGGCGGCCGTCGAGCCCCCACGCCGCGCGCAGGTCCGGACCATCGAGCCGCCGCGGTTCGGTCACCGGCGGCTGCAGCAGCACGCGCCCGGGCGGCAGGCCAAAGCCCGCGATCACGCCTTCGGCGGCCGCTCGCGTCGGCGCGATCGCGCCGAAGGTGGCGCGGAAGGCCGCCCGGCTGCGCAGGCCGCGCGGCGGCGGTTCCGGGTCGTAGAGGCTGCGCACGATCGCAGGAGGCTGCGGCAGGCCGCGCACCGCCAGGGCGGCGATCAGGTGGTCGGCCGGCAGGTGGCAGTGCAGCAGGTCGCAGCGGTCGCGCGCGATCACCCGGCGCAGCGCGCGCACGTCGCGCAGCAGCGCGCCGAGGTGGAAGTGCTTGCGCAGTTCGAGGCCGACGACGACCGGCACGCCGGCGTGCGCCAGTTCCTCGGCCATGCGGTGCTCGCCGCCGCGGTGCGTGACGATTCCCTGCGCAAACGTCACGTCGAGGCCGAGCGCGCGGAGCCGCGCGGCGGCCCGGATCGCCGGGTCCGCCGGACCTGTCCACTTGTAGTTGGCGAACAGGTGCAGGATGCGCGCGTCGGCGACGTTCATGCGCGGCGGCGCGGCGCGGGCGCCGCGCGCGACGGACTCAGGCCTTTGCCAGGTTGGCGTTGGCGAAGTCCCAGTTGACCAGGTGCTCCAGGAACGTCTTGATGTAGTCCGGGCGGCGGTTCTGGAAGTCGAGGTAGTACGCGTGCTCCCAGACGTCCATCGTCAGCAGCGGCGTCACGCCGGCCTGCGTCAGCGGCGTCTCGGCGTTGCCGGTCTTGGTGACCTCCAGCTTGCCGTTCTTCAGCACGAGCCACGCCCAGCCGCTGCCGAACTGGGTCGCGCCGGCCTGACTGAACAGCTCGACGAACTTCTCGTAGCTGCCGAAGTCGGCGGTGATCTTCGCGGCGATCGCGCCGGTCGGCTTGCCACCGCCATGGGGCTTCATCGAGTGCCAGTAGAACGTGTGGTTCCAGACCTGGGCGGCGTTGTTGAAGACGCCGGCCTTGTCGGCCTTGCCGGCCGTCGCCTTGACGATGTCGACGAGCGACATGCTGGCGAACTCGGTGCCCTCGATCAGCTTGTTGCCGTTCGTCACGTAAGCCTGGTGGTGCTTGCCGTGGTGGATCGACAGGGTCTGGCTGTTGATGTGGGGAGCGAGCGCGTCGAGCGCGTAGGGAAGCGGCGGGAGTTCGATGGCCATGGGGTGTTGCGCAGCGTCCTGGGGCGGACGCGGGGCGGCAACGATACGGCGGGCGCATGCCGCCGCACGGGGAAACCGCCGCGCGCGCCGGCCGGCGCGCAGGAGCCTTGCCGTCGCGTCGGGGCTAGCTTGACGCCATGGCCGCGGAACCGAACTCCCCCACCGCCTCCCTGCCCGGCGTGCAGCGCCTGCTCACCACGATCGCGCGGCTGCGGGCCCCCGACGGCTGCCCGTGGGACCGCAAGCAGACCGAGGCCAGCATGGCGCCGTGCCTCGTCGAGGAGGCCTTCGAAGCCGCCGACGCGCTGCGGCGCGGGGAAACGCGCGCGAGCGCCGAGGAACTCGGCGACGTGCTCGTCAACGTCGCGATGATCCGCCAGATCGCCAGCGAAGGCGGCGGCGACGGCTTCGACGCCATCGCCGGCCAGGCCGCCGACAAGCTGGTCCGGCGGCACCCGCACGTGTTCGGCGACCGCCAAGCCGAGAGCGCCGACATCGCCTTCGCCAACTGGGAACGCGAGAAGCAGAAGGAGAAGGCGGCGGCGGCGGCGGCGAGCGATGGCGCGACGAGCCGGAGCGTGCTCGCCGGCGTGCCGGTGGCCCTGCCGGCCCTGCTGCGCGCCTTCCGCATCGGCCAGAAGGCGGCGAAGGCCGGTTTCGACTGGCCCGACGCGACCGGGCCGCGCGCCAAGGTCGACGAGGAACTCGCCGAGTTCGACGCCGCGGTGGCCAGCGGCGACCCGGCGGCGATCCAGGCCGAACTCGGCGACGTGCTGTTCAGCCTGTGCAACGTCGCCCGCCACGCCGGAGTGAACCCCGAGGTCGCGCTCGCCGGCACGATCGACACGTTCCAGCGGCGCTTCCAGGCGGTCGAGCAGGCGTTCGCCTTCGACCTGAGCGGGCGTTCCCTCGCCGAGATGGACGCCGCCTGGAACGCCGCCAAGCAGGCGGAGCGGCGGCTTGGTGACGGCAAGCCGTCGGGAAGCTGACGGTCGGCCGACGGCAAGCCGTCGGAAAGTCGACGAATCGTTGGATGTGGGAGCGCGCGTCGGCGCCAGAGCCAATTTCTTTTTCCATGCAATGCGTTTTTCTGCATGTACTTACGTCGCATGCCGAAAAATCCGACGGAGAATTCTGCTGACGGCACGGCTTCTGCACTGAGGCGGGCGGTGGAAAGAACGCATGGGCGCAAGCCCAGTGGCAGGGATGGGCTCCGGTGTGGGGTGGTGCCTCGCCGGAGCCCGCTTTTTTTCCCGCCCGCAGCGCGCGCGCCAAACCGGCTGCGCCCCCACCCGACCCGGCGTCAGTCGCGCCAGCGCGCGAGCTCCGCTTCGGCGGCGATCACCCCAAACGCCGACCAGCCCGGCGACGCCGCCAGCGCCGCCAACTCGGCGCGCGCCCTGGCCCGATCGCCGGTGACGAGCGCGTGGTGCGCGAGGCCGAAGGCGAGCGCGCTGCCCGAACTGCCCGAGCGCGGCGCGAGGTCGACGGGCGCGCGGTCACCGCGGTAGAGCAAGCAGAGGTTCAGGTAGGCGACGTTCTCGACCACGTCCATGCCGGCGTGGATCGGCGCGACGACGGCGAATGCGCCGGCCGGATCGCCGGCCCGCATGCGCGCGCACCACAGCCAGTGCGTCACCGCGACGCGCGACTCGTCGTCGTCGACGACGGCGAGGCAGTCGAGCCAAGCGCATTCGGCCGCCGCGAAGTCACCGAGCAGGAAGCAGGCGAGCCCGAGGTGGTAGTGCACGTTGTAGTGCAGCGAGCTGTGCGGCGGCCGGCCCGGCGTCGGCTGGCCGTCGGGCTCGGTCGCGTCCGGCGTCGTGCGGCACGCGTCGGCAGCGGCGCGCAGGTCGGCACGGGCGGCCGCGAACTCGCGCAGCGTCAGCCAGCGGTGGCCGCGGTGGCGCAGCAGGAACGGATCGCCGGGATGGCGCGCCAGCGCCGCGGTCAACACCGCGACCGCATCGCGGTACCGACCGAGGTAACCCAGGCGCCGCGCGTGCCAGATCGCCGCATCGCGGTCGTCGGGCCGTTCGGCATGGGTGCGCTCTGCCCCGCGCAGGTCGTCGGTAAGCCGCGCCGCCGCGTCGGCGGCCGGCGGCGGCGAAACGAGCGCGCGGCCATCGAGCGACCAGCACTCGGCGCCGGGCGGCAGTGACCGGCAGCCGGCGAGGGCGAAGAAGCATGCGGCGGCCACAGCGGCGCGCGCGGGGCGGCGGCGGCGGGGGCTCATGCGTCGTCCTTGGGCCACGCGATCTCGAACTGCTTGAGCCCCCCGCCCGGGGCGGGCGAGAGCAGCAGCGCCCCGTGCACCGCGAAGGCGTCGAGCCGCGGCCAGATCGCCTGCGCGCCGTCGGCGCCGAGAACGAGCAGCGCCGTGCCGAGCGCGTCGGCGACCGCGGCGCTGTCGGCCAGCACCGACGCGCTGACGACGTCGTTCTTCGGATTGCCGCCGGTGCGCGGATCGAACACGTGATGGAAGCGGTTGCCGTCGACGACCAGAGCGTTGCGGTAGTCGCCGCTCGTGCACAGCGCGCGGTCGCGCAGCGCCAGCGTGCGGATCGGCGTCTCGTCCCCCATCTGGTCGGCCGTCGGGTCGACGACGCCGATGCGCCAGGTCTCGCCGTCGGGCTTGCGGCCGCGGCAGAGCACCTCGCCGGTGACCTCGAGGTAGAAGTCAGCCACGCCGAGCGCTTGCAGGCGGACCGCGATCGCGTCGCAGGCGGCGCCGGCGGCGATGCCGTCGAGGTCGAGCTGCACGTCCGGCCGCGCCTTGACGAGCGCGCCGTCGCGCACCTCCACCAGCCGCCAACCGACGCGCGTCTTCGCTGCGGCGAGCGCCGCGCCGTCGAGCCGGCGCTGCGGATCGTTCTTGGCTGCGCGATACAGGTCACTGAGCGGCTTGACCGTCGGGTCGAACGCGCCGTCGGTCGCCTTCGCCATCGCCAGCGCCAACTGCAGCACGGCCTGGAAGCGCGGCGAAAGCGGCAGCGGCGTCGTGCTGGCGTGCACGTTGACGCGGGCGATCTCGGAGTCGACGCGCCAGTTGCTGAACGCGGCGTCGATGGCGGCGAGTTCCTCGGCGACGGCGGCCGGCACGGCGGGAAGCGGCGACGGCGCCACGTACTTGACGGTGAACGAAGATCCCATCGTCGGGCCGCCGAACTGCTGCACGACGGGCTCGCCGCCGCAGGCGACGAGCGCCAGCGCGAAACAACAGACGACGGGAACGCAGACGGTGCGCGGGATCACTGCGGGGAGTCCTCCGGAAACGACGACGGGCGCTCGCGCGCCCGTCTGCCTTGCCTCGTCGGCGGCGATCAGCTGCCGAAGTCGTCGAAGCGGATCATCTCCTTCTCGACGCCCAGGTCGCCGAGCATCTTCTGCACGGCGCTGTTCATCATGGGCGGACCGCAGAGGTAGAACTCGATCTCGTCGACGTTCGGGTGGTTCTTGAGGTAGTTCTCGAACACCACCTGGTGGATGAAGCCCTTGAAGCCGGTCCAGTTGTCCTCCGGCTGCGGCTCCGACAGGGCGACGTTGTACTTGAAGTTCGGGAACTGCTTCTCGATCGCCTCGAACTCCTCGGTGTAGAACATCTCGCGCTTGCTGCGCGCGCCGTACCAGTAGCTGACCTTGCGCGTCGTCTTCTCCGTGTGGAACAGGTGGAAGATGTGGCTGCGCAGGGGAGCCATGCCAGCGCCACCGCCGATGTAGATCATCTCGCGGTTTGTCTGGTTGATGTGGAACTCGCCGTACGGGCCCGAGATCGTGATCTTGTCGCCCTTCTTGAGCGAGAAGACGTACGAGCTGCAGATGCCCGGGTTGAGGCCCATCTGCTTCGGCGGCGGCGTGGCGATGCGGATGTTGAGCATCACCATGTTGCCTTCGGCCGGGTGGTTGGCCATCGAGTACGCGCGGAAGATCGGCGTCGGGTTGCTGGCGACGAGGTCCCAGAGCTTGAACTTGTCCCAGTCGCCGCGGAAGCGCTCGGCGACGTCGAAGTCCTTGAACTTTAGGTCCTTGTAGGCCGGCACGTCGATCTGGATGTAGCCGCCGGACTCGAAGTGGATGACCTCGCCCTTGGGCAGGTCGACGACGAGCTCCTTGATGAAGGTGGCGACGTTGTCGTTGCTGCGGACGGTGCACTCCCACTTGCGGATGCCGAACACGGCGTCCGGCACCTTCACCTTCATCGGGCCGCGCACCTTGACCTGGCACGACAGGCGCCAGCCTTCCTTGGCCTCGGCGCGCTTGATGTGCGTCAGTTCGCTGGGAAGGATGTCGCCGCCGCCTTCGAAGACCTGGCACTTGCACATCGCGCAAGAGCCCTTGCCGCCGCACGCGGACGGCAGGAAGATCTTCTGCGCCGACAGCGCCATCAGCAGGTTGCTGCCGACGTCGACCTCGGGCGACTTCGCCGGGTCGTCGTTGATCAGCAGCTTGACCTTGCCCTTCTTGACGAGCTTCTTCTCGCAGAACATCAGCACCGCCACCAGCAGCACGATGACCGCGGTGAGGGCGAGAACGCCGGTGAGGATCGTGGTGAGCATCGCTGGGTCTCCGCCGGTCAGATGCCGCTGAAGGTCATGAAGGCCATCGCCACGAGGCCCGTGGTGATGAACGTGATGCCCAGGCCCCGCAGAGGGGCCGGGACGTGCGCCGTCCGCATGCGCCAGCGGATCGTCGCCATGCTGACGATGGCGAGCGCCCAGCCGGCGCCCGAGCCGAAGCCGTAGACGACCGACTGGGTGAAGTCGTACTTGCGCTCGACCATGAACAGCGAGCCGCCGAGGATCGCGCAGTTGACGGCGATCAGCGGCAGGAAGATGCCCAGCGCCGCGTACAGCTTGGGGCTGAACTTGTCGACCGCCATCTCGACGACCTGCGTGACCGCGGCGATCGAGGCGATGAAGGTCAGGAACTGCAGGTAGCTGAGGTCGCTGTCCGGAATACCGGCCCAGCCGAGCGCGCCCGGGCCGAGCACGTACTCCTGCAGGGCCCAGTTCATCGGCACGGTCAGCACCTGCACGAAGATGACGGCGATGCCCAGCCCGATCGCCGAGTCGACGCGCTTGCTGACGGCGAGGTAGCTGCACATCCCCAGAAAGAAGGACAGCAGGATGTTCTCGACGAAGATCGACTTCAGCAGGACGCTGAGGAGGCCTTCGTCACTGAAAGCGAGCATGGCGGTC
>JADCJE010000111.1 GCA_020247305.1 Phycisphaerales bacterium
AGCGCGTTGCGCACCTCGCGCGGGCTCTTGAGCGCGCGGTCGTGGTAGCGGTCGGCGAAGACCTTGCCCTTGCGGCCCCAGAGCTTGTTGAGCCCGCGCGCGAGCCGGATGAGCAGCCCCTGCAGGCCGCGGCAGAGTGCGGTGCGGTCCTTGGCCTCGACGACGAAGTGCAGGTGGTCGTTGAGGATCGAGAAGTGCAGCAGCCGGAAGCCGAACCGGTCCTTGCCGCGCGCAAAGCGGGCGAGCAGCGCCGCACGTTCGTGCCGCTGTCGCAGCTTCGGCAGTCCGGCGCGCAGCTTGACCGTGACCAGCGCTGGGTGCG
Source organism: Phycisphaerales bacterium (assembly GCA_020247305.1). Taxonomy (GTDB): domain Bacteria; phylum Planctomycetota; class UBA1135; order UBA1135; family UBA2386; genus UBA2386. The sequence continues at coordinate 323 of JADCJE010000111.1, forward strand.
AGGCGGCGTGCGCCGCGCGCACGCGGTGGCCGACCAGCGCCACCGTGCCCTTCGGCTTGCGCCCGGCCCCCTTGCGCGCCCCGCCCCACGACCGGAGCGGCAGCGCGCCCTGCACCGGCCGCGCCTTCTTCGACTTCGGCACCTTCTGCACCGTCCGCATCGTCTGCACCCTCTGCCTTGCCGTCATGCCAACCTCCACGCACTGCATCGCCACCACGCACACCAACCCCACGACCCGCGTCCGCGACCCGCCGACCCACTTGAAAGCGCACTAATATATCCCGCGAACCACCAACGCAAGCGCAGAGTTCGGAATCCGTCAGGGTGGGCGGGGGAGGGGGCGGGGGGAGGGGGCCGTCGCGCCATCACTTCATCGCGCCGAGGCGACCACGCGGCAACACGGCGTCGCGCCGACACGCCAACGCGGCATCACGGCGTCGAACGACGCTCCGCTTGGCTGCGTTCCTCGCCCGCACCATCCGGACATCCCTGTCCCAGCCTTTCCCCGCGTCCCCGCCGCGGTTGGCTGCCCTGACCCGCCCACCCCGCTTCTGGCCTTCGCTGCCGCAGCCGCCGCATTTGGCTGCGTCGATCCGACCCTCCCCTTCCTCCCCGCCGCCCCTTCCTATCCGCGGCCGGTCGGCTTCCGAAACAACCGGAACTTCACGCCGAACCTCGCCAAGGTGAACTGCGCGGCCGCCTTCAGGTTGTCGATGCCATACCGCACCGACGGCAGGAAGCCGATCGACGACGCCTCCTTGAAGTACTTCACCGGCATCGGCGCGTCGGCGACGACGAAGCCGTGGTGGATCGCCTGCGCCAGGAACTGCGCGTCGAAGCCGAAGCCGTCGACGTTGGACTCGAAGTCGACGGTCTCCAGCACCGCGCGCCGGTAGCCGCGGAAGCCGGAGTGGAACTCGCCGAGGTTGAGCCCGTAGCTGAGGTTCAGCAGGATCGTCAGCATCCGGTTGAACAGGTACTTCCACGCCGGCATGCCGCCCTTCAGCGCCTCGCGGCGCGAGCGCACGCGGTTGCCGAGGATCACGTCGCAGACGCCCTTCGTCAGGAAGCCGACGAAGCAGTCGACGAGGCGCGGGTCGTACTGGTAGTCGGGGTGCAGCATCACCACGACGTCGGCGCCGCGCTCCAGCGCCGCCTTGTAGAGCATCTTCTGGTTGCCGCCGTAGCCGAGGTTGCGCGGCGTCTTGAACACCGGTAGCCCCATGCGCTCGGCGAGCGCGATCGTGCCGTCCTTGCTGCAGTCGTCGCCGACGAGGATCTCGTCGCAGCAACCTGGCGGCAGGTCGCCGACGGTCGCGGCCAGCGTCTTCTCGGCGTTGTACGCCGGCATGACGATCACGACCTTCGGCTTGCGCGGTGCGTCGCTCATCGGTCGCGGTCGAGCGCCTGTTCGCGCGCGACGGCCGCGCGCACGCGCGCCATCAGGTCGCCCCAAGGCCCCGCGAGCGGCGAGTCGGCGGCGGGCGCAGGGCCGGCCAGCATGAGGGCGAGGGCGTGCATGGGTTCGGGAGCGTAGTGGCGGCCGCCGTCGCAGAGGCTCGCCGCCAGCAAGAGTACCTCCTCGGTCGTGCGCGAGCCGTCGGCGCCGGCGGCTTCGAGGAAGGCGACGCCGTCGCGCGGCCGGCCGGTGCGCAGCAGCAGCGCCGCGATGCGCACGGCGTTGGCGCGCGGGCTGCGATCCGCCAGCGCCAAGGCGAGTTCGAAGTGGCCGAGCGCCGTCGCCGTCAGGGACGCGGCGTCGCGCGCCGCGGCGTCCGACCCGGCAGCGGCTACCGCCTCGATCAGGGACTGCGTCGCGGCGTGGCTCGCGGCGCGCCGTTCGGCCGGCACGAGCGCGAGCGCTGCGCGCGCCGCGGCGACGTCGCCGGCCAGCAGCTGCGCGACCGCCAGGTCCTCGGCGGCGCGTTCGTCGCCGCGGGCGACCGCCGCCGCGAATGCGGCCGGCGTGACGTCGAACAGCAGCCATGCGGCGCCGTCGCGGTCGATCGGCCGAAGGCGCGCGAGCCAGTGGTAGCAGCGCGCCGGGTCGCGCGGATCGACGTCCTTCAGGTCGTCGCAGTACGCGGCGACCTTGCCCAGGCGCGGCCCCTGGCCGACTTCGAGGAACGCCGCGTCGGGGTGGCGCGCGCGCAGCGCGTCCAGGCCGGCCTGCCAGCGCTGGTCCCAGTCGCAATTGCCGTCGGCGACGGCGCGGAAGCCGTTGGCCGGGCCGCCGGCGACCAGCGGAAAGAAGCCGACGAAGCGCGGCCAGCCGAGCGCGACGTACAGCAGCGCGGCGAGCGCGGCGGCGGCGAACACGGCGCGGCCGCCGCGCGTGCGCGCCCAGCGCGTCTCGGCCGCAGCGGCCGCGGCGAGCCAGACGGCGGGCACGCACGGCAGCAGGTACCGCACGCCCATCTGCAGCGAGCGCGTGGCGCTGCAGTACGCCAGCAGCAGGGCGGCGGGCAGCAGCGCGAGAGCGGCGAGGCCGCGGCCGGCGCGCGCGAGCCGCGGCAGGCCGACGAGCGCCAGCAGCCACAGCGGCTCGGGCGTCTTGAGCAGCAGCGTCAGCGGGTAGTAGGCGACGTGGTTGCCGCGGCGGTCGAAGAAGGTGCCGTTCTCGGTGCGGCCGGCCCAGATCGCCTGATGGTCGAGCCCGAGCACCATCGGTTCGGGCAGCAGGCCCAGGACGAACGCGCCGCCGGGCAGCGCGGCGAGCGCGCGCATCGGACCCGACGTCAGGCCGGCGATTGTCGTCGCGGGACAGGGCGGCTGCGCGAACAGGTAGCAGGCGTACAGCGTCGCCAGCGCGACGACGCCGACGACGGCGAGCGCGAGCGCCGTGCGCAGCAGGCGGCCGGCGAGCCGGCGCGGGGCGGCGTCCGGCTGCGACCACGGGTCGAGCCCGCGCGCGGCCGCGAGCAGCAGTGCGCCCGCGAGGCCGGCGAGCGGGATGGCGGCCGTGTACTTGGTCGCGGCGAGGCCGCCGCAGGCGACGCCAAACGCCAGCAGGCGCACGGTCGTCGGCCGCTGCGCCCAACGCCAAGCCAGCCACCCTGCGAGCGCCGTCAGCGCCGCCAGCGGCACATCCGACGACAGCAGCGGCCCGTACGCGAGCAGCGTCGGACTGGTCGCGCCGCAGAGGGCCGCGGCGAGGCCGGCGCGCGACCCGAGCGCCTGCCGGGCCCACAGTGCGACGGCGAGCAGCAGCAGCGCGGGAAACCCCAGCATGCCCAGGCGCGCGCGCCGCAGCGCGGCGTCGTCGGAGGCGCGGCCGCCGGGATCGGTCAGCTGCGTGCCGAGCAGCATCAGCGGTCCTTGGAAGCGCTGCTCCGGCGTCGTCAGCGGTTGCCGCGCGGCGACCACGCGCCCGGCGATCTGGTAGTTGCGTTCGTCCGGCGTGCGCTCGACCACCTGCGACAACCACGCGAGCGCGAGCAGCGCGGCGGCGACGACCGCGAGCGTCGCGGCGAGCAGGGGCGGGCGCTGCGGGGAATCGGCCATCGGGACGGGGCCACGCGCACGCGGCGCGCTGGGCGTACCGGGCCGGCGTCGGCGGCGCAAGCGGGCGGCCCGCGCGTGGCCGATCGGCGGGGCCGCAGCGGGCTGGCGGCGTGATTCGCCGTGGGTGGTTCGCCGCGTTGCGGCCGCGCCCCGGCAAACCCTGAGCCACGCGCTAGGCGCGTGGCTCAGTACGCGCCGATCGTCAGCGACAGGCCGTTCGAGCCGGCGAAGCTGGCGAAGCCGCCGGTGGTCGGCGACACGTCGAGGCGCAGCACCTGCTGCAGGTACGACTGGCCGACGAGCGAAGGCAGCGCCGGGATGGCGAGCTGCTGGCGTGCGATGCCGTTGCTGACCGGCAGCAGCGACACCACGTCGGGCGAGGTCAGCAGTTGGCAGCCGGCGACGCCGCCGGACAGGATCGACGCCAGCGGCACGTTGAGCTGGGTGAAGCCGAGCACGCCGATCTGCAGCGCCTGAGCGCTGGCGGCCTGGCATTCGCTGATCGCCGGCACGCCGACGTACGGCGCCTGGGTGGCCGCGAGCTGCAGCGCGCCCTGCGGGCCGACGCAGGTCGTGCCGTACGACGTCGCCGCCGCCGGGACCGACGGGAAGCGCACGACGAACGCCTGCTCGCAGCCCTGCGGGTTGCGGCCAAGGCCGACGATCGAGCGGCCGTCGGCCGACACGTCGCACGCCTGGAGCAGCGACCAGCCCTGCAGCGCGGCGCCGAGGCCCTGGTTGTTGACCAGCTCGTCCTGCAGGTCGACGACGCCGTCGGTGGCGTTCCAGTAGTACGCGCGCGTGCCGGCGATGCCGAAGCTCAGGTAGCCGCCGACGACCACGTCGCCCAGGATGCTGCACGCGTTCGCGCTGCTGGCGCTGCCGGGCACCGGCAGCACCTGCAGGCCGCCCGCCGCCGTCCAGCGGAACGAGACCAGACTGAAGCCGGCCAACGGGCCGGACAGGCTCGCCTGACCGACCGCGACGCCGCCGTCGATCGACAGGTCGTTCACCATCGTGGCGTTGCCGACGCTCTCCGGCGTGATGAGCGTCGCGCCCGCCGGCGTGATCAGCGCGCCGGCGTACGTCTGGAAGAACTGCGGGTCCGGAGCCCAGGTGTGGCCGCCGACGACGTTGCCGTCGCCGCTGATGCAGTTGAACAGGAAGTAGCCGTTCGGGTGCTGCGCGTCGCGCGGCAGGATCTGCGGCGACGGCTGGCCGACCTGCCAGCGGAAGTAGTCGCCGGGGTACGGGATGGCGCTGTTGGTCGGCACGAAGCCGGACACCACGCTGCCGTCGTCACTGCAGCCGAAGATCGACGCGAAGCCCCACGGAAACAGCGTGCTGGCGAGTGACTGGTAGCCGCCGACGCGGCGCCAGACCCAGTCCGCGCCGTAGACGATGCCGCCGTCGGACGAGATGCCCGAAACGCCCCAGCCGAAGTTCGAGCCGTAGCCGTTGTCGGGCGCGATCACCTGCGTGCCCGTGTTCTCGCTCCAGATCGCGAACTCGCCCGGGATCAAGCCGTTGCTCGGACCGGGCTGGTAGACCTTGAGCGCCACGGTGCTGCCGTCGGCGCTGATGCGGGCGCCATACTTGCTCTGGCCGCCGGAAATGAGGCAGCCGTTCGGGTTGGAGCCCGGGACGCCGTTGGAGTTCGGGATCGGATAGAAGACGGCTTGGGCGAGTGCGGCCGTGGTGGTCGCGAGGGCCGCGGCGACGCCGCGGAGGCGGAAGTTGGAGCGCATCATGGAAGCGGTGGCGGCACGCGGTGCCGCAGCGGGTTGCATGTGGTGATGGTGGGGGGCTGGTCGGCGAGCCGCCGATCGGCTTGCGAGCCACCGGGGGGGCAGTGCCAGCGCTCAGGGGCTCAAGCACGAAACGACGCCGAAGACCGCAGCGATTTCGTCGAAAAGCTGCGGGTCGATGCAGCGGCCGACCTTCCGGCGCCCTTCGGGCGGCCTACCATCGTGCCGTGACGACCCTGCTCGCCGACCGCTTCTGGCAGTGCGATCGCGATCTCGCCGACGCGTGCCTGCTGCACCCGTTCGTCCGCGGCCTCGCCGATGGCTCGCTGCCACCGTGGCGGTACCGCGATTACGTGGCGCAGGATGCGTTCTTCCTGCGCGCCTTCGCCGGGGCCTACCAGCTCGCCGGCGCGCGCTGCGCCGACGCCGAGGGCCGGGCGCTGTACGCGCGGTTGGCGCAGGGCGTCGAGGACGAACTGCAGTTGCATCGCCGGCAGGCACAACGCCTTGGCATCGACTTGCGGCGCGTGCAGGCGACCGACGCCACGCTGGCCTACACGGAGTTCCTGACCGCGACCGCAGCGACGCGGCCGGAGCCGTGCGCGGCGGCGGCGATGCTGCCGTGCCTGCGGCTCTACGCGTGGCTCGGCGAGCGTCTGTTGCCGATGCTCGCGCCGTCTTCGCCGTACGGCGACTGGGTTCGCGCCTACGCCGATCCGGGCTTCGCCGCGCTGTGGCGGCTGCTGGCGCCGCGGTTGGCGGGCGCTGGCGCCGACGCCGACGAACTCGCGGCGCTGCATCGCCGCGCCATGCACCTCGAACACCGCTTTTTCGCCGCGGCGTGGGGCGGCGAAGCGCCAGGCCGGCCGCCGGTCGCGTTGACGATCGCCGGCAGCGATCCGTCGGGCGGTGCTGGCATCCAGGCCGACCTGAAGGCGTTCGCGCGCCACGGCGTGTACGGGCAGGCGGTCGTCACGCTGCTGACGGCGCAGAACACGCGCGGCGTGCAGGGCGTGTTCGCGCAGCCGGTCGACGTCGTGCTGGCGCAGTTGCGCAGCGTCGCCGACGACCTCGGCGCGCAGGCGACCAAGACCGGCGCGCTCGGCAGCGCAGCGCTCGTCGACGCCGTCGCCGCTGCGCTGGCTGCGCGTCCGCTCGGCGCGCTCGTCGTCGATCCGGTGCTGGTCAGCAAGCACGGCCACGCGCTCGCCGGCGCCGATGTGGCGCAGGCGTTGCGGCAGCGGCTCGTGCCGCTGGCCGACGTCGTCACGCCCAATCGCTTCGAGGCCGAGGCGTTGACGGGGATCGCGGTGATCGATCGTTCGTCCGCGGCGGCGGCGGCGCGCGCGCTGCAGGCCGCTGGGGCGAGGGCCGCAGTGGTGAAGGACGTGCCCGGCCTCGCCGGCGACCTGCTGGTCGCGCGCGACGGCGCGGAAGTGGAGTTTCCCGCGCCGCGCCTCGCCACGCCGCACCGCCACGGCAGCGGCTGCACGTTCAGCGCGGCGATTGCAGCGCGCCTCGCGCACGGCGACACGGTCGCCGCCGCCGTCGCCGCCGCGCGCGACTACGTCGCGCGCGCGCTCGCCAGCGCGCCGGGATTGGGCGCGGTCGGGCCGTTGAACCACTGGGCGTGAGCGCGCTGCGGCCCGCGCTGGCGCCGCGCGTTCACGCGGTCGCCGGCGACGGCATGCAGACGACCGGCGCCGGACTCTGCCGCAGCACCTTGGTCGCGATCGAGCCGAGCCGCAGGCGCTGGAAGCCCGAGCGGCCGTGCGTGCCGACGAACAGGTAGGCCGCGCCGCGCGCGGCTGCGGCGATGGCGGCGGCGACGTCGTCGGCGGTACGCACGTCGACGCGGCACGGCACGGCGCTCCGCGCGGCGATCGCATCGAGCGCGCGCTTGGCGTTGGCGGCGTCGCCGGGCACGTCGGTCGCCAGCGCCGGGGCGAGTTCCGGATCGTGCACGACGTGCAGCAGGGTCACGCTGGCGCCGAGCTTCTGCGCCCACTGCAGCGCGTGCTCGACGGCAGGGACGGCGGCGGGCGAAAGGTCGGTCGCGACGACGAGTTCCATGGCCTTCATGCTGCCGTTGCGCACGGCGGCGCTCCAGGTGGCCGAAGGGCGTTGGTCGCGGCGGTCGGTCGCCGCCGCGGCGGGTCAGTCGTCCGCGTCCTCGTCGTCGTCGTACGGGCTCGTGTTGCACGGCAGCCCGCCCGTGCCCTTCACGCCGGCGTCCACGGCGTGCACGTAGGTCGGGTCGCCGCGGCGCGGGCCGCGGCCGTTGGCGGCGTCGCGCCGGCCCTGGATCGCCGCCTTCGGCGGGTTGGGCGGGATCAGGCACTCGGGGCCGGCGCCGATCAGGTCCTTGCGGCCAGCGTCGAGCAGCGCCTTGCGCACGGTGAACCAGTTCTCCGGCTTGAAGTACTGCATCAGCGCGCGCTGCACCTCGCGGTCCTTCAGCTTCTTGACCGTCTCGACCGGCTGCATCGTCATCGGATCGAGGCCGGTCCAGTACATGCACGTGGCGATGTCCATGGGTGCTGGGATGAAGTCCTGCACCTGCCGCGGCTTGTAGCCGCGCTGCTTCAGGAACATCGCCAGCTCGATCATCTCGTGCACGCCGGAGCCCGGGTGCGACGCGATGAAGTACGGGATCAGGTACTGCTCCTTGCCGGCGCGCTGGCTCGCGGCGTCGAACTTGGCCGCGAACTCGTCGAACGTCGACGTCGCCGGCTTCTTCATCAGGTCGAGCACCTTCGCGCTGGTGTGCTCGGGCGCGACCTTGAGCTGGCCGCCGACGTGGTGGCGCGCCATCTCCTCCAGGTACTGGTCGTCGAAGCGCGCGAGGTCCATGCGGATGCCCGAGGCGACGCGCACGGTCTTGATGCCGGGCGTCTCGCGCACCTTCTTCAGCAGGTCCTTGGTCGGGCCGTGGTCGACGCCGAGCAGCTTGCACACAGTCGGGTGCACGCACGACAGCCGGCGGCACCTGGCCTCGACGTCGGGCTTGCTGCAGCGCATCTGGTACATGTTGGCGGTCGGGCCGCCGACGTCGCTGATGTGGCCCTTGAACTCGGGGTCGGCCGCCATCTGCCGCACTTCCTTCAGGATCGACTCCTGGCTGCGGCTCTGGATGGCGCGGCCCTGGTGCATCGTGATCGAGCAGAAGGTGCAGCCGCCGAAGCACCCGCGCATCGTCGTCACCGAGTCCTTGATCATCGCGTGCGCGGGGATCGGCTCGGTGTAGCGCGGATGCGCCTTGCGCGTGTAGGGCAGGTCGTAGACGCGGTCCATGCCCTGCTCGTCGAGCGCCAGCGCCGGCGGGTTGACGACCAGCAGCCGGTCGCCGTGCTTCTGCACGAGGCGACGGCCGTTCTTCGGGTTGGTCTCGTGGTGGATCAGGCGCGTCGCCGTCGCGAACGCGACCTTGTCCTCGGTGATCTGCTCGAAGCTCGGCAGCTCGACGGTCTTGTTGTCGCAGTTGGCGTCGTGCCACTCGTGCGGCGGCAGCGTCTCCTTGGCGCCGAGCAGGTAGGCGACGCCGCGCAGGTCGCGGCAGTCGGCGATCTTCCTGCCGTCGCGCAGGCGGCGGCAGACCTCGACGATCACGCGCTCGCCCATGCCGTAGCCGACGAGGTCAGCCTTCGACGTCGCGAGGATCGACGGCTTGACCGTCTCCGACCAGTAGTCGAAGTGGGCGACGCGGCGCAGCGAGGCCTCGACGCCGCCGGCGATCACCGGGACGCCGGCGAACGCTTCGCGGCAGCGCTGCGCGTAGACGTTGGTGGCGCGATCGGGGCGCAGCTCGATGCGGCCACCCGGCGAATAGGCGTCGTCGTTGCGCCGCTTCTTGTTCGCCGTGTAGTGGTTGATCATCGAGTCCATGTTCCCGGCGCTGACCGCGAAGCAGAGGCGCGGGCGGCCGAACTGCCGGAAGGCCTCGGCGTTGCTCCACTCGGGCTGCGGCAGGATGGCGACGCGAAAGCCGTCCTTCTCCAGCACGCGGCCGAGCAGGGCGGCGGCGAACGACGGGTGGTCGATGTAGGCGTCGCCGCTGACGAAGACCACGTCGACCGCGTCCCACCCGCGCGCCTTCATCTCGGCGGCGGTGGTGGGCAGGAAGCGGTCGGCGGTCGGCGTGCTGCAGGGGGATGCCATCGGGGGCGAGGATGGTAGCGGATCGGGCGCGGGCGCGGGGGTTCGCGTCGGTGGGGCGGCAGGTTGCCGCGGCACGGCGGGCGGGGCGGCGCATCTGCCATGGCAACGGGTTCCGACGGGCTGACACCCGTTCCTGATGGCGCCGACCGCCAGTTCCGTGGCGAGCCAGGTGGTGCGCGGCATCGCGCGCAGCGCCGACATCGAGCGTTGCACGACGCCGCTCGGCATGTCGAACCGGACGCCTCGTCGGGTGCGCCACTCCTCGTGGACGGCGCGGTGGTCCTGGCGTGCGCCAGCGCGGACCGGCACGCTGTCGCGGCTCCCGATGTCCGTCAGCGCGCAGTCCTTCGTCGTCACCGCCTTCTACCGCGGCATGCGCCTGGACCGGTTCCTGCAGCACATGCTGCCACGCATGTCGCGGGCGTCGATCCAGGACGCGATCGACCATCGCGTGACGTTGTCCTCGGGGTCCGAACCAAAGGCCTCGCGGCGGCCGGCGTGCGGCGAGGTCGTGACCATCGAAGCGCGCCCGGTGCGAGCGCCCGTGGGCCCACTGGCCATTCCGGTGTTGCGCGCAGGCCCGGGCTGGACCGTCGTCGACAAACCGGCAGGCATCGCCAGCACGCCCGGTTCGCGTCGACCCGGCGCCGACGTGGCCACGTTGCTCGGCCTGCCGCCGGCGCACCGGCTCGATCGCGGCACCAGCGGCTGCCTGCTGCTGACCCACGATGCCGCGACGGCGCGCGCGTTCGACCTCGCGTTCCGCGAGCATCGGATCGGCAAGGGCTACGTCGCCGTCGTCACCGGCGCGCCCGCGCACGAGTCGTTCACGATCGACGCGCCGCTGGGCCCGGACCCGACGAGTCGCGTTCCCAACAAGGCCGCGGTGACGAACTCGGGCGCGCCGGCGATCACCGACTGCGAAGTGCTGCGCCGCCTGGGCGCGCGCACGGTGCTGCGGGCGCGGCCGCGCACCGGCCGCCGCCACCAGATCCGCGTCCATCTGGCGCACGTCGGCCTGCCGATCGTCGGCGACCTGCTCTACGGCGGCGACGAACGGCAGTTCATCCGCCTGCAGATGGGGCAGCCGGTGGCCATCCCCGCCGGCCTGCAACCGGGTCGCCACCTGCTGCACGCGCAGGAACTCGCCTTCAGCGATCCGGCCAGCGGCGAGCGCATCGAAGTGCACGCGCCGTGGCCCGCCGACTTCGGCGCGTCGGCCTAGGAGTCTGCGCCACGGAACGCGCGGCGGGCAGCCGGTGCGTGGATTCGCGGCTGGGGCGAAGCCGACGACCGCAGGCGAATCGGTGGATTCGCCGACGCTCGTGGGTGGTCGCGGCGAGCGAATGTCGCGTGCGCGGCGGCTCGCGTCACCGCGACGCAGACTCCGCGGGCGTGTCGTGCGAGAACCGTCCGTCGTGCCCCGCGGACGGCGTGGCGACGCAGCCAATGCCGCGCGACGCTGCGTTCGGTCGCTGCCGAGTTGTCGGCCGGCTACTGCTTGCCGTTGCGGGCCCTGGCCTCGACCAGCCGCTCCGCCGCTTGGTAGGCCTCGTCCATCGCCCGACGATACGCCCAGGCGCGGGCGCGGGCGTCCTCGATCGTCGCCGCCTTCCGCGCGGCGTTCTCGAGCTCGGTCAGCAGTTCCGGCTGCACGCGCCCGCGCGTCAGTCGCAGCGCGCTCTGCACCGCCACTTCGTAGACCGCAGCACAGCCCTCGACTTCCCCGCGATTGAACAGCGGCACGCCGCGGTCGACCGCCAGCTCGTAGATTGCCCGCAGCCCGGGGAGCACGTCGCCCTCGTTGGCGCCGTTGCCCGAGCGCGCGCGGGCGTTCGCCCCGGACGCCGCGCCGCCGAGCGACTCGGTGATCACGGTGTCGATCAGGTGGATCACGCCGTTGCCGGCCTGCACGTCCGTGGCGACGAGGCCCGCGCCACCGATCGTCAGCTTGCCGGCGACGAGTCGCGCCGCGATGGGGGCGCCGGTCAGCGTCGTCAGCTTCTGCTTCTGCAGCAGTTCGCGCGCCGCGATCCGGCCGGGAACGACGTGCAGGCCGAGGATCCCGGCCAGCGCCGCGCGGTTCGCCGGTTGCAGCAGTTGCTCCAGCGTCGCCTTCGGCAGCTTCGCGAACGCGCTGTCGACCGGCGCGAACACCGTCCACGGACCATTCTCGGCCCCGAGCTGGTCGACGAGACCGGCTGCCTTCACCGCGGTCACGAGGGTCTTCAGCTGGTCGCTGGCGACCGCCAGCTCGACGATCGACCGGCTCTCCGGCAGCAGCACCTTGTCGATGACGTGCACGAGGCCGCCGTCGAACGGCACGTCGGTGGCCACGAAGCTCGCGCCGCCGACTTGCTGGCGCGCGAAGTCGACCGCGAGCTGCTGGCCGGCCAGCGTGGACAGCGACCGCTGGTTGAGCAGTTCCGCGGAGCTCAGGCGCCCCTCGGCGACGTGCTGCATCAGGATCGTGCGCAACTTCGCCTTGTTCTCCGGACGCAGCAGCGACTCGACGACGCCTGCCGGCAGCGCATCGAACGCGGCGTCGGTCGGGGCGAGGATCGTCACCGGACCCTCGGGCAGCGCGAGTCCGCTCGCGCCGACGCAGGCGAGCAGCTTCTTCAGCCCGGCGCGGCCCGCCACCGCTGCGAGTCCGTCGTCGTCGCTCCCCGCCGCCGCAGTTGCGCCATAGGTGGCGATCGAACGCACGTCGAGCGCGAAGGCGCCGGCCTTCTTGTCGGCGAGCGTGACGCCGACCGACTCGACCTTGGCGGCGTCGAGCGGCGCTGCATCGCGCAGCTCGCGGCCGAAGCTGTACAGCCGGAAGCCATCGAGCGGCAGTTCGATCCGGGTCCACTCACCGGCCACGGTGTCGAACTTCTGCTGGAACGAACCGGCCATCATGCGCGCGTTGCTGGCGCGGACGTCGAAGGTGTAGGTGCGACCGTCCCCCTTGACCTCGAGGACGAAGCCGCGCGCGCCGGCGCAGGCGCCTTCGCGCACCGCGGTCCGCATCTGCGAGAAGCCGCCGTTGTTCTCGAGCGAGAGCTCGCCGGTGAAGCGCAACACGCCCGGTTGCGGCTGGCTCACCTTGCCGGTCGAGAGGCCGCCCATGACACCGTCGAGCACGGTGCTCCAGGCGCCGATGCCGTCCTGGAAGTCGAGGCGCAGCGACTGCGCGATCGCCGTCGGCGTGAGGATGGCCGCGGCGGCCAGGAGGAGCGTGGGGATGCGGATTGGGCGCGGCATGGTGGTCGTGCGGTTCGGGGGTGGCGGCGGACGGACTCGCGGGCGGAATTCGCAGGTCGTGACGGCGCGGATGCGTCAAGGGAGCCGCCTGGGACCGCCGCCGCGGATCGGCGCCTTGCCGACGCCCGCGTCCCTTGGCGGCGCTTCGCATTCCTGTTGCGGGGATGCCTGCGTTGCCGCTCGCGATCCAAGCCATGGACCTGTCTCGGCGTCACTCCCTGGTCCCGGTTGAGTTCATGGGCACGCTGATCCGCGGCACGGTGGCGCTCAGCGTCGAGGTCGCGCTGGCGGTCGCCGCCGGCGCGCGCCGAGAGCTGGCGTCCGCCAAGCGCTTCGACCGCGAATCCACGCACCGGCTCGGCGCGCGTCCCGTGACGCAGACTCCTCGGAGTCTGCGTCACGGAAGGCCACGCCGCCCGCCACGCGTCTTCGCGCCCGGGGACTCGCCGCCGATCCTCGGCGAATCCACCGATTCGCCTGCGGTCGTCGGCTTCGCCCCGGACGCGAATCCACGCACCGGCTCG
>JADCJE010000112.1 GCA_020247305.1 Phycisphaerales bacterium
GGAACCGTGCTGACGGCCGCCGACGTGCTGCGCAGCCTCGGCTTCCACAGCCCGTAGTCCGGGTGGCGGTCACCGCCGCGGCGCGGATCGTCGCCGCCGCGCAGACCGCCGGAATCCCGCGCTTTCAGGCAGCCGTCGACACTGGTAGCATCGCCTTCCACCAAACTGCAGGAGCGGGCGAGCCCAGAGGCTCGCGGCGCAATGCCAAAGACGTAGGTGCATCGAATGTTCGGGCTCAGGGTCACCATCAACGGGGAGTTCTCCGTGGTCGCTGCTGCGGAGGATGCTGGTCAAGTGATCGCGATGTTGACGGCAACCGGAGTCCTGGGCCGCGCCACGCATCCCAGTTGGCCGGGAGAAGCACACGAGTGCTGTCTGAGTCTCCGGTGCACGCGTCATGGGGCTGGCTCGGTTGAGCGTGTCGACTGGATTCCGCGCTACGGCGTCGGCGTCGGGGACCAGATCGTGATCGAGATCGTGGAGACGGACCAGCCCACTCGCCCGTTGCCCGAGAACGTAGGCCGTCGGGCCCGCGGCGGACCGCTGACCCATCGGTTCGGGTTCATGGTCGCGGTCAACGACGAGGCGCCCATCACCGGAGCAGCAGACGATCTCTACGTCCTGACCGCGGTCGTCGGCGCATCGGGTGTCCTGGGGCGGCTCGCAACGCCGGCGCGGCGGGACCAAGCGCAGGACTACCGCCTGACTCTTGGTGGGCTGACGTCGAGGCGGCTCGGCGACAGCGACGAGCACCTGCACTGGCTCAACCGCGACGACTTGGCTGTCGGCGATCGCGTGACAATCCACATCGTCGACACCACTCAGGCCTCTGTTCCGGCGGAGCGATCGCCTGCAGAATGAGGGCCTGAAACTCAGGAGAATTCGATGTGATGAGCAGCACGTTTCGCTTGGCGCGAGGAGTCGCCGTCGCCGATCTCTCTGGCATTCACGAGGGCTACTCGGTCGAGGCGGCGCCGCGCGGGCACGCGGTCTTCACCGTCAACGTTTCCGCTGAGCGGATGCGCACCGTGTTCGAGCGCCTCGCATCCGAGGTGTCCGACCCCGGATTCCTGGTGCTCGAGGTCGGGACGCATGAGTCGGTGGAGAAGACGCTTCGCAAGTCGTCGACGGACCCGTTCCACAAGGACGTCTACTACCTCGACGCGCTAAGCCATGAGGGTCTGCGCGAGATTCTGGACCGGCATGGCGACTTGTTGACTCACGATGGAGGCATCCACTTCGGCTTTGGAGGCAGCGGCGGAATCGACGAGGTCTACGTCGGTCCTTACAAGATCCTCCACATCTACGCGAACGCGCCGGAGAAGTACGTTCGCGCCTTGCAGGACCTGGGCTTTGTCGGCGAGCCGCGGCTGAAGACCGTGTGGGACAACTTCACCGCGGAAGCTCCTGGCAAGCGCATGGTCTTGACCGACGTCAAGACAACGATCTGGAGCCTGATCGAGGAGTTGAAGACGCAAGGCCTCTACTTCGCCGAAAGGCGGGACGCCTGAAGCGTCCAGCACGGCGCGGGATCCGCGTTCGCTTCGCGTGCGCTTAGGCGCGCCGCACAGATCCGCCTGCTCGTCAGCAGGTCAATGAGGCCCAGGAACGCGACCTTTTCGCGGCCTCGCGGAGCGTCCCCGAACTCGACGCCGCGCATGCCGACGAGCATGCCGTCGCGCGTGTTCGTCGTCGTGCGTCCCCGCGCTCGCCGCGGGCCGGGAGACGGATCGAGCAGGCGCGGCAGCGGACAGCCGCCCGCGCCGCCGCCCGTCACTCGAACTTCGCCTGCCGCGCCATGCGCTTCCTGATGATGTCGATGCGCTCCATCTGGCCGCGCGCCGGGAAGCGCTCGTAGAAGCCTTCGCGGCGAAACTCGTGCGTCATCTCGGCGATCGGCTTGCAGCGCGCCTCCAGCACCTTGACGAGGTCGGCACCCGGCATGACTGCGGCGTCTATGTGCGCAGCGACGTCGCCGCACAGCCGCAGCATCGCCTCGATGGTGACGTCGCGCGTGACCATGAAGTTCTTGTTGTCGCCCCACGCCGCGCCAAAGGTCGTGCGCAGCGCCTTGAGCACGTCGCGGATCAGGCCATAGCCGCGGTCCTTGCTCCAGCCGCGCCCGTCCTTGAAGCGGTGCTGCGCGTCCTTGCGGCCGACGAGCCGCAGGATCTCGCCGAAGATCTGCGCCTGGTTGATCCACATCTCCTGGTGGCTGCGGCCGCCGAGCATGTTGATGTGGTACTGCAGCGGGCTGTCGTCCTCCTCGTAGCAGGCGCGAACGAGCGATGCGGCGTACTTCTTCTCGGGGTCCGTGCCCCACTCGATGCGCTCGTACAGGTCGATGAGGTGCGAGCGGTTGATGCGCGTGTGCGTGCTGTTGATGACGACGAACATCTCCGTCGCGAAGTCGCTGGTCTTGCCGTCGAAGATCACGACCGGCACCTCGATCCGGCGGTCGGCGTCCTTCTCCTGCAGGTAGAAGTGCAGGCCGGCGAGGCGGTGCTGGCCGTCGATGATCAGGAACTCGCTGCGCGGTTCGAGCAGGTTGCCGGCGCGCTCCATGCCCTTGAGCGGCTGGAACTCGAGCTTCTCCGGCGTGAACAGCAGCACCGCGCCGGGGATCACCGGCTGGCGCGACTCGTTGCGGTAGAAGTCCTTGATCTGGCGGATCTTGCGGCGATTCAGGTCGCGCTGGAACGACTTGCTGTTCTTCTCGATCGCCTGCACGTAGCGCTCGACCTCGTCGGGCTCGCTGGCCTTGCCCTTCGGGTCCGTCGGCGCATCGCCGCCGATCACCTGGCCGCGTTCGCCGTAGAAGCGCGTGACGAACCGCACCTTCCGCAGCAGGTCCTCGGCCGGATAGCTGACGAAGTAGAACTCCGACTCCTTCTGACGCATGCGCTGGGCGAACACGGGCGGGCCTCCTGCGGGGTTGGCGACGGGGCGAAAGTGTGCACCCTGGGCGCGACCTTGCAAAGGCCGTCCGTCCGTGCGCTGCGCCGGATCCGGCCACGGCGGACCGCCAGCGGTCCGACGACGGCCCCGCCGGGCGGCGAGCCCGGTGCCGCACCCGGCCATGGGACGGGTCCCTAGCCGCCGGCAACACCGCCGCCGCCAACCCTGCCGCCCGCAACGCCGCCACCGGCAGCACAGCCGTGCGCAGCGCCCGCGCCCGGCGTACCCTGCCGCCCCCCGCATGCAAAAGCGCCCAGTTGCCCTCATCACCGGCGCGAACGGCGAGATCGGCCGTTCGCTCATCGAGACCCTGCACCGCGACGGCCGGTACCGCATCGTCACGCTCGACCTGTCGCCGCTGCCCGAGAAGTGGCGGCCGCTGTGCCACGAGACGTACGCCGGCAACATCCTCGACCGCTACCTGCTCGACCAGCTCGCCGCGCACCACGAGATCGAGGCGGTGTTCCACCTCGCGGCGCTGCTGTCGACCCGCGGCGAACGCGACCCCGAGCTCGCGCACCAGATCAACGTCGAGGGCACGCTGCACCTGCTGCGCATGGCGCAGTCGCTGACGATGCGGCTCGACCGGCCGGTCAAGTTCCTGTTCCCGAGCTCGATCGCCGCGTACGGCATCCCGACGCTGGCGCAGAAGCAGGCCTTCGGCCGCATCCGCGAGGACCAGGGCCTGGAGCCGATCACCATGTACGGCGTCAACAAGCTCTACGCCGAGCACCTCGGCCGCTACTTCATGCGGCACTACCGCATGCTGGCGGCCAACAGCGAGCGGTCGGTGCGCCTCGACTTCCGCAGTGTGCGCTTCCCCGGCCTGATCTCGGCCGAGACCGTGCCGTCGGGCGGCACCAGCGACTACGGCCCCGAGATGCTGCACGCGGCGGCGCAGAACAAGCCGTACGCGTGCTTCGTCGGGCCGGAGGCGCAGATCCCGTTCATGGCGATGCCGGACGCGATCAAGGCGCTGATGAGCCTGCTGGACGCGCCGCGCGAGCGGCTGTCGCTGCCGGCGTACAACGTCGGCGCCTTCAGCCTGACGGCGGCGGAGTTCGTCGCCCGGGTCAAGAAGGCCTTCCCCAACGCGCAGGTGACCTACGCGATCGACCCGGCGCGCGCGCGCATCGTCGACTCGTGGCCGGCCGACGTCGACGACACCGCCGCCCGCAACGACTGGCAGTGGTCGCCGGACTACGGCATCGACCGCGCGTTCGACGAGTACCTCGTGCCCGCCATCCGCGCGCGCTACCGCGACTGAGGGCCGGTGGGGCGGATCCCATGAACCCCGGCGACGGCAAGGCAGCGCTGCGGGCCGTCCTGCGCGCCCGTCGCGACGCCGCGACCCTGGCGGAACGCGCGGCGTGGTCCGCCCGCGTCGCCCAGCACGGCCTCGCCGCCCTGCGCGACCGCGTGCGCTCGGGCGCCGTCGTCGCCGCGTACTGGCCGATCCGCAGCGAGGCCGACCCGCGGCCGTTGGCGCGGCGGCTCGCCGACGACGGCGCCCGGCTGTGCCTGCCGGTCGTCGACGGCGAGGCGATGGCCTTCCGCGCGTGGAGCGGCCGCGACGAGGACCTCGTGCCCGCCGGCTTTGGCGCGCTCGGTCCGGGCGCCACGGCGCCGGAGTGCGCGCCCGCGATCGTGCTGGCGCCGCTGCTCGGCTGCGATTGGCGCGGCGGGCGGCTCGGCTGGGGCAAGGGCTACTACGACCGCATGCTCGCCGCGCGCGATGCGGCGGCGGCGCGCGGCGCGGGAGCGCGGCCGTTCGTCGTCGGCGTCGCGTTCGCCTGCCAGCTCGTCGCCGACGTGCCGATGGACGCGCACGACCGCCGCCTTGACGCGATCGTCACCGAGGAGGGCTGGCTCGCGTGCTGACCGTCGTCTGGGCCTACCGCCGCACCGGCAAGTTCGCGTTCCACGTGCTGACCGGCGCGCTGGAGACCGACGCGCGCACGGCGTCCGTGCCGGTCGTGTTCGCCAACGGCGTCGACGCCGTGGTCGCCGCCGTACGCGAAGGCCTCGCGCGCGCCGGCGGCCGCGTGCTCGTCGGCTGGTCGTTCTACTCGCCGGACGCAGCACAGATGTTCGACGAACTGCGCGCCGTGAAGGCCCAGGTCGACGACAGGCGCGCGCTGCACGTCTGCGGCGGCGTGCACGCCAGCGCCGAGCCGGAAGCGACGCTGCGCGCCGGCTTCGACCTCGTCGCGGTCGGCGAGGGCGAACGGCTGGTGCGCGACCTCGTCGACTGCCTGCAGCGCGGCGGCGAACCGCGCGACCTGCCCGGCATCGCATCGCTGCGCGACGGCGCGCTGCGCCAGAACGGCCGCGCCGACCGCATCGCGCTCGACGACTTCCCGCCGTTCGGCCCCGGCCACGGCCGCTACGGTCCGATCGAGATCACGCGCGGCTGCGTCTACGCCTGCCGCTTCTGCCAGACGCCGTACTTCGCCGGCGCCAACTTCCGCCACCGCAGCGTCGACAACGTGCGGCAGTGGGCGCGCTGGCTCGTTGGCCGCGGCTTTCGCGACTTCCGCTTTTTGACGCCGACGTCGCTGAGCTACGGCGCGCGCGGCCCCGATCCGGACCTCGCCGCCGTCGAGGCGCTGCTCGCCGGCGTGCGCGAGGACATTGGTCCCGAGCGCAAGCTGTGGTTCGGCACGTTCCCGAGCGAAGTGCGGCCCGAGCACGTCAGCGACGCGAGCCTGCGCGTGCTCAAGCGCTGGGTCAGCAACCGCGCGCTGATCGTCGGCGGCCAGTCCGGCAGCGACCGCGTGCTCGCGCACAGCAAGCGCGGCCACGACGCCGCCGAGATTGAGCGCGCGGTGCGCCAGTGCGTCGAGCACGGCTTCGTGCCGCACGTCGACTTCCTGTTCGGCCTGCCCGGCGAGGAGCCCGCCGACGTCGCCGCGTCGATGGCGCTGATGGATCGCCTCGTCGCGCACGGCGCCAAGGTGCACGGCCACACGTTCCTGCCGCTGCCGGGCACGCCGTTCCGCAAGGCGGCGCCGGGCCGGCTCGACGCCGCGACGCGGCAGGCGCTGCTGCGGCTGGCGTCGAAGGGGCAGCTGTACGGCCAGTGGGAGCAGCAGGCGGCGATTGCTGGCGGACTCGCGCGGCCCGGCCAGCGCCCTGTCGGCTGACCGCGTGCCGTCGCGAGGCGGCTGTGCGATCATGCCGCGATGCACAAGCCGCGCGAATCGGTCGCCATCGTCGCCTTGTGCATCGGCAGCGCGATCGTCTACGGCGTGCTGCACGACCTCGTCACCGCGCACCTGAGCGTCGAGTACTTCACCGTCGCGCACCCGTATCTCGGCATCGACTCGCCGTTCGCGCTCGCGCTCGTCTGGGGCGTGCTGGCGACGTGGTGGGTCGGCGTGCTGCTCGGCGCGCCGCTCGCGTTCGCGGCGCTGGCCGGCCCGCGGCCGCCCGTCGCCGCCGCCGCGCTGCGGCCGGCGATCGGGCGGCTGCTGGTCACCATGGGCATCGCCGCCGCCGCCGCGATGCTGCTGGCCGCGCTGGCCGTCGGCGAGGACTTCGCGCTGCCGGATCCGCTGTCCGACCGCGTGCCGCGCGATCGCCAAGGTCGCCTTGCCATCGCCGCCGTCGGCCATTCGGTCAGCTACTTCGCCGGCTTCGTCGGCGGCATCGTGTTGATCGCGCGCACGTGGCGTTTCCGGAGCCGCGCTGCTTGCGCCGCTGCGGCCGGCGGCCGATAGATGGCCGCCATGAAGGTCACCATCAAGCACTGCCACTCCTGAGGATTCGGGCCGCGCGCGGCGGGTCTCGCCGCGCACATCGAGGACGCACTCGGCGTCAAGGTTGCGCGCGAGCGCGGCAGCCTCGGCCAGTTCGACGTCTTCGTCGACGACGCGCTGATCGCCAGCCGCGGCGGCAACATGCTCAAGCGCGCGCTCGGTGGCGGCTGGCCCGACCCCGAGGAAGTGATCGCCAAGATCGAAGAGCTGCAGCGCGCCGGCCGTTAGCGGCCGCGGATCGCGCGCGCCGTCGGATGGCGAAGCCGCAGCCCGGCGAGCGACATCCAAGACGCGCTCGCGGTCCGCTCCGCCGTCGCGCCGTCAGCGAACGCGCGGCGGGCCGTTGCGTTCCATCCACTCGGCCAGCGTGTTGGCGGCGCGATCACCGGTCGACTTCGCGGCGTAGGCCCGAAGCGCCTTGTGCAGGACGCTCGTGACCATCGGATTGGCGATGGGATCGTCCGGCTTCAGGCCGAGCCGCTCCAACAGCGAACGCAGGCCCGGCCACGCGAATGCGCCGACGTGCGGGCTGGTGAGCGAGGCGTGGCCCACCGACTCGGCGGCGACCGGAAGGTTGCGTGCGAACGCGGCGACGCGCGCGTTGGCCGCCGGCAGCACGTGCAGTTCGGCGGCGTGCACCAGCGCGCGGCCGCGCGCCTTGGGACTGGTCGCCGTCGCGGCCGCCTCGGGCAGGCTGCGCGCGAGCACGGCGACTGCGCGCGGCGCGCCGGTCAGCGCCTGCGCGTCGGCGTCCGTCCAGCGCGGCAGCGTCGTGAACGCCACGCCGGCGGCAGCGAGCGCCTGCCCGCAGGCGACGAGTTCGTCGGGGAAGTGCGCGACGACGAGCGCGTGCCGGCCGTCGGCGAGGTCCTGCCGCACGGCCCGGGCGAGGCCGCGACGGCGATCCTCTTCGTCGACCCACACCTGGATCGGCAGCTGCGGTGTGCTGCGAAACAGCCAGTCGAAGAGGCCCATGGTCCCCGCACTATCGGCGGTCGCGGGCGTGGCGATCCAGCGCCGGCGCCAACCTCGCGGCGGCATGCACGACGAACTGACGCCGCCGCCGCATTGCACGCTGGGCAGCCGTCGCCACCGCCGCCCGCACCCGCAACCGCGGATCCGCCGCCGCGCCTTGGCCGCGCGACCAGCCGCGCACTACACCATGCCGACCATGGCCACGATCACGTTCAAGGGTTCCCCCGTGTCGACCGTCGGCGAGCTGCCGAAGGTCGGCGCCATCGCACCGGCGTTCGCGCTGACCAAGGTCGACCTGTCGCCGCTCGACAGCAAGGACCTCGCCGGCAAGCACGTCGTGCTCAACATCTTCCCGAGCATCGACACCGGCGTCTGCGCCACGTCGGTGCGCAAGTTCAACCAGCAGGCGGCGGCGCTGGCGGACACGGTCGTCGTCTGCGTGTCGAAGGACCTGCCGTTCGCGCACAAGCGCTTCTGCGGCGCGGAAGGCATCGACAAGGTCGTGCCGGCGAGCTGGTTCCGCGGCCGCGACTTCGGCGCCGACTACGGCGTCACGATGGCGAGCGGCCCGCTCGCCGGCCTGTTCGCCCGTGCCGTCGTCGTGCTCGACAAGGCCGGCAAGGTCGTGCACGCCGAACTGGTGCCCGAGATCGCGCAGGAGCCCAACTACGACGCCGCGCTGAAGGCCGTGAAGTGACGCGCGCGGCGTGAGGGCGGCGCGCGCGCGACGCCTCACCTGCCCTTGGCGTCCTTGCCGTCCTTCGGCTCCGGCGCCTTGACGCGCACGGCTTCGTCCCCGAACGCCAGTTCGACGACGAGCTCGCCCTTGCTCAGGCTCGCCTTCAGCAGCTCGACGTGGGCGCGCGAAGTCGGCTTGTCGAGCGTCAGCGCCTCGACTGCGCCGGTCGTGCCGGCGTCCGCCTCGGTCGCGGCCGGCGCGCCGGCGCCGGGGCGGCCCATCGCCGCCGGCTTGCTCCACGGCGTCAGCTGCGCGTCGTCCTTGCCGAGCATCAGGTTGAAGCCGCTCTCGTCGTCCTTCTGCAGCGCCGCCACCGGCACCGGCTTGCCGCCGCGCGCCGCCACCAGCTCCGCCGGCAGGCTGAAGACCGTCAGCTTCCAGCCGCCGGCCGGCACCGTCTTGCTGCCGGGGAACGTCATGCCGCCCGACCACTCGTTGTCGCCGAACTGCACGACCAGCTTGGCCGCCTGGCTCGACGCCTTGGGCGCGCCGTCCTTCAGCCAGTCGATGACGAGCTTCTTCGTCGGCTTGGCCGCCTTGCCGAGCGGGCCGTCGATGCGCACGCCCTCGCCGGACACCAGCGAGCACGCGACCTCGCCGGTGCGCTGCAGCTGCACGGTGTAGGCGCCGGGCGCCACCACGGCTTCGCCGACGATCGCCGGCATCGCGAGGCGCAGCACGGTCGCCTGGTTGGCGCCGAGCCGCCACGAGCCGCCGATCGGCAGCTCGGCGAGCGAGTGCTTGCCGAGCGGCACCGAGCCGTAGTCGATCGACGCGGCGCGCTTCTGCCACTCGAAGGTCGGCTTCTGCGCGCTGGCCGCCGCGGCGAACAGCGCGGCGAGGAGGAGGGAGTGGGGGACGGCGAGGCGGTGCGGCATGGCGGGTGCGGCGGCGGTGGGGGCGATGCGAACGGTTGTACCGCCCGGCAACCAGGAGTCTGCGTCAGGGGACGCGCGCCGAGCCGGTGCGTGGCTTCGCGGCTGGCGCGAAGCCAGTGACGGCGGGCGAATCGGTCGATTCGGCAAACCCCCGCAGCGAGCCTCCCGGACGCGACGGCGTGCGCCGGGCGGCGTGGCCTGCCGCGACGCAGGCTGGCAGGCCCGCGCACGCCGGTGGTTGCAGCGTCCTTCGCGGGGCGTCGTCGGGAAGGCCGCTTCACGCCGCTCGCCGCCCCTGGCCGCGTCCGCCCGGGCGTCGGCGCATCCGCGGCGGGCGCATCGCCCGCGCCGCGCCGGTCCGCCGGGTCGCCACCCGGCCGCGGCCTTCAGACGTTGAACTTGAACAGCAGCACGTCGCCGTCCTGGACGACGTACTCCTTGCCCTCGATCCGGTAGAGGCCCTTCTCGCGCGCCGCGGCGACGCTGCCGCAGGCGACGAGGTCCTTGTAGGCGACCGTCTCGGCCTTGATGAAGCCGCGCTCGAAGTCGGTGTGGATCACGCCCGCCGCCTTCGGCGCGGTGTCGCCGGCGCGGATCGTCCAGGCGCGCACCTCCTTCTCGCCGGCGGTGAAGTACGTGCGCAGGCCGAGCAGGTGGTACGTCGCGCGGATCAGCGCGCCGACGCCGGACTCCTTGACGCCGAGGTCGGCGAGGAAGGCCTTGGCGTCCTCGGGCTCCAGGTCGACGAGGTCGCTCTCGATCTGCGCCGAGATCACGATCGCCTCGCAGGCGAGGTGGCTCTTGGCGTAGTCGCGCACCTTCTGCACGAACGGGTTCTGGTCGGCGGTCGCGAGCTGATCGTCCTTCACGTTGCAGGCGAAGATCGTCGGCTTGTCGGTCAGCAGCTGGAAGTTCTTCGCGATCGCCTTCTCCTCGTCGTTGAGCTCGACGAGCAGTCCCGGCTTGCCGGCGTTCAGCACCGGCAGCATTTTCTGCAGCACCGGCACCTCGGCGATCGCCTCCTTGTCGCCGCGCTTGGCCTGCTTGCCCTGGCGGTCGAGCCGCTTCTCGACGGCCTCCAGGTCGGCGAGCACCAGCTCGGTCGTGATGACCTCGATGTCGCGCACCGGGTCGACGCCGCCGGCGACGTGGTGGATGTCCGGATCCTCGAAGCAGCGCACGACCTGGACGATCGCGTTCACCTCGCGGATGTGGCTGAGGAACTTGTTGCCGAGGCCCTCGCCTGACGCAGCGCCCTTGACGAGCCCGGCGATGTCGACGAACTCGATCGCCGCCGGGATCACGACGTTGGTCTTGGCGATCTTCTGCAGCACCTGCAGGCGCTCGTCCGGCACCGTCACGACGCCGACGTTGGGGTCGATCGTGCAGAAGGGGTAGTTCGCCGCCTGCGCCTTGCGCGTGCGGGTGACGGCGTTGAAGAGCGTGGACTTGCCGACGTTGGGCAGCCCGACGATGCCAGCCTTGAGGGTCATGCGGTCCGGTTCCGTGCGTGGTTGCGTGCCCCGGCGGCCGGCCGGGCCACCGCGCGTCGCGCCAACCGAGGCAGCCGGGCGGCGCAGCGCGGCTGCCGGCCGGGCGTGCAAAGGGGGGCGAGGATGCTAGAAGCCCGGCCCGCGAAAGGCCACGCCGCCGCGCCCGCGGCCGCGCGGTTCGAGGCCAGTTGCGCCAGCCTGACGGCCGATGCACCGTGTGCGACGCGATGGACATCCGCGAACTGCAGCGCCATTGGGAGGCCTTCGGCCGCGACGACCCGATGTGGGCGATCCTGACCGAGCCCGACAAGCGCGGCGGCCGGTGGGACGAGGCCGATTTCTATGCCAATGGCCGCGCGCTCGTCGCCGCCATCGTCGCGCAGCTGCGGCCGTTCGGCCTGCCGCAGCAGCGCCTCGCCGCGCTCGACTTCGGCTGCGGCCTCGGCCGCCTGACGCAGGCGGCGTGCGAGCACTTCGATCGCGTCACCGGCGTCGACATCGCCGCCTCGATGGTCGAAGGCGCGCGCCGCCGCAACCGCTTCGGCGGCCGCTGCGAGTACGTCCACAATCCGCGCCCGGACCTCGCGTTCGCCGCCGACGCCAGCGTCGACTTCGTGCTGTCGCTGCTGGTGCTGCAGCACATGCGCACCGAACTGGCGCAGGGCTACATCGCCGAGTTCCTGCGCGTGCTGCGGCCGGGCGGCGTCGCTGTGTTCCAGGCGCCGCACACCGGCCGGCCGGGCTTCGTCGCCGCCGGCGCGCCGGCGACCGGCGAGCCGATCATGGAGATGCACGCGACGCCGCTCGACCGCGTCGAGGCGATCGTGCAGGCGGCCGGCGCCCGGCTGGTCGCGCGCCGCGACGACGACGGCGCGCGCAGCGGCTGGCCGGGATACGTCTACGTCGTCACGCGCGACGCCGCGCCGCCGGCGTGATCGGCGCGGGGCCCTCATCCCGCGCGCGCGTCACTTGCCCTTCATCACGTCCGCGATCGCGGCCGTGAGCGCCGGGACGACCTCGAAGGCGTCGCCGACGATGCCGAAGTCCGCGACCTTGAAGATCGGGGCGTCGGCGTCCTTGTTGATCGCGACGATCGTGCGCGCCGTGCGCATGCCGGCGAGGTGCTGGATCGCGCCGCTGATGCCGATGGCGAAGTACAGCGGCGGGCTGACGACCTTGCCGGTCTGGCCGACCTGCTCGCCGTGCGGACGCCAGCCGGCGTCGACCACCGCGCGCGAGGCGCCGACCGCGGCGACGCCGGGGCCGAAGGCGGCGGCGAGGTCCTCGATCAGCTTGAAGTGCTGCGGCTCCTTGAGGCCGCGGCCGCCGGCCACGATGACCTTCGCCTCCTGCAGAGGCACCTTGCCGCCGGCCGACGCGACGATCTCCTTGACCACCGCGAGCAGGTCGCCGGCCGGGGCCGCCGCCTTGCTGACCTCGGCGTCGCTCGGGCTGCACGCCGGCGCGAACGTGCCCGGGCGCACCGACGCGCAGAACGGCGTCTTGGTCGCGCGCGCGCTCATCGTCGCCTTGCCGGCGAACACCGGCTTCTTGGCCGTGAACGCGCCGCCCTCGCAGGCCAGGCCGACCGCGTCGGTGATCACCGACGCGTCGAGCAGCGCGGCGACGCGCGGCAGCAGGTCCTTGCCCATCGCGGTGTGCGCCATCAGCACGGCGACCGCGCCGTTGGCGGCGAACTGCTCGACGACGGCCTTGGCGTAGCCGTCGCCCGAGTAGTTGGCGAACGCCGGGCCGTCGACGGCGACGACCTTGTGCGCGCCGGTCTTGCGCAGTTCGGCGCAGGCGGCGTCGAGCCCGCTGCCGCAGGCGACGACGACGACCTTGCCGCCGGTCTGCGCGGCGAGCTGCAGGGCCGCGGTGACGGTCTCGAGCGACGGGCGCTTGACGACGCCGCCGCGGACCTCAGCGATCACGAGGATGTTGCTCATGGGTGTGCTCCTGGTCTCCGGTCAGAGGGCCTTGGACTCGCGCAGGGCGGCGATCAGCGCTGGCACCGCGTCGGCGCCGTTGCCGACGATCTTGCCGGCGGCGCGCGGGGCCGGCAGCGTCAGCGCCACGATCTCCATGCCGCGCGCGCCGAGCTGGGCGGGCTGCTCGACGAACGGCTTCTTCTTCGCCGCCATGATGCCCTTGAGGTTGGCGTAGCGCGGCTCGTTGAGGCCCTTCTGGCAGCTGATCACCGCGGGCGTCTTGCAGGCGACGACCTCGCGCGCGCCTTCGATGTCGCGCTCGGCGGTGAACGCGCCGTCGGCGAGCGTCAGCTTGCCGACCTCGGTCACGCAGGCGAATCCCAGTCGCCCGGCGAGGTTGGCGGGCAGCTGGTTGTTGTCCGAGTCGACCGCCTGCCGGCCGCACAGCACGAGCTGGCACGGCACGGTCTTGATCCACGCGGCGAGCGCGCTGGCGACCTGCATGCCGTCGTACATCCAGTCGGTCGTGCTCAGCAGCACCGCCTTGTCGGCGCCGCGGGCGAGCGCGTCGTCGAGCTGCTTCTTGCAGTCCTTCGGGCCGACCGTCACGACCGTCACCGACCCGGCGTTGAGCTGCTCCTTGATGCGCAGCGCCTGCTCCAGGGCGAACTCGTCGTACGCGTTCAGCTCGAAGGTGACGCCGGCGGGGTCGATCGACTTGCCGTCGGCGGCGATCTTGATCGCGGCGTCGGTGGCGGGAACTCGCTTGATGCAGACGACGATGTCCATGGTCAGCGTGCCGGGCGTCGGCCCGGGTCGGGCGGGAGTTTGGGGCGAACAGTCTAGCGACGCGCGTCCGGCGGGCGACCCTGCAATTTGGCCGCCGACGGTGACGCGGTGCGGGCGGCCGTTCGCCGCCGGCGCCACCGCGGACGCAACCCGCGCCGACGGCCGGGATTTCACCGTTGCGACGTGGCCGGTAGGCTCGCGCTGGTGAGCGACCGCCGGCCGCAGAGCCTCGACACCACCGCCGCCGCCGAGGATCGGCAGTTCGCCGTCTGGTTGGCGATGACGCCGGCGCAGAAGCTCGCCGCGTGGGCCGAACTGCAGGCCATGGCGGAAGCGCTCGCCGAAGCCGGCATCCGCCGCGAGCACCCGCACGCAAGCGACCGCGAGGTCTTCCTGCGCCGTGTCGCCCGCGTGCTCGACCGTGCGACAATGCTGCGCTGCTACGGCTGGGCCCCCGACGAGGGCGCCGCGCCATGACGCTGCCGGCGGCGGTCGCGAGCCTGACCGGCGCCTTCGAGCGCCTCGGCATCGCATGATTCGTCGGCGGTTCGGTGGCGGTTCGGTGGCGTCCGTCGTGTACGGCGAGATCCGTACGACGCAAGACGTGGACATCGTCGCCGACCTTGCGCCGGCGCACGTGCCTGCGCTTGCGGCGGCCCTGGCGGCGGAGTTCTTCGTCGATGCCGAATTCCTCGCCGAGGCCGTGCGCACGGGAACGTCCTGCAACCTGATCCATCGAACGACCGGCTTCAAGGTGGACGTGTTCGTGCTGCGCAAGCGAGAGTTCAGCCGCGTCGAAATGGCGCGCCGTGTGCCGTTCGAATTCGCCAAGGGCCAGCGTGCCTACCTTGCGACGGTCGAGGACTGCGTGCTGACGAAGCTGGAGTGGTACGAAAAGGGCGGGCGCGTGTCGGACAGGCAATGGCGCGATGTCCTCGGCCTGCTCAAGGGGCGTGAAGCCACCATCGACCGCTCGTACCTCCAGCAGTGGGCGCCGGCATTGGGCGTCGGCGAATCGCTGCAGCGCGCGCTGCGCGAAGCTGGCTACCGGTCGTGCTGATGGTGGTGGCGGTCGGCACGGGACCAGCCCTGGCGCCGCAGCCTCGCCCCGTGCGGCAGTCGTCTCCCCGATGCGGCGAGCCGTTTATCACCGCCGCCCCGCAGTCGTTTGCGGCCTTGCTTGGCACCGCAGCGAGCTTCCCGTCGCCTTATGATGTGGGCGGGAGGGCTTGTCGCCGTCCCGCTCGCCGACCAAGCCGCCATCTGCTCCGATTGCCGATGCGGTCTGCCCGGCCGTCCACATCCAACCGGTGGACGATCCCGCGCCAACGACCTTCCCGGCTCCCGCCATGTTCCCATCCGCTCGTGCCCTTGTGCGTTCCCTCGCCGTCCTGCTCGCCCTCGCCGTCGCCACCGCGTCCGCGATCGCCCAGGACTGGACCAACTCCGGCGGCAATGCCCAGCGCAATGGCCTGACCGACGCCTACGGACCGTTGTCGCCGCAGATGCTGTGGTCCACGGGTCCATCGTCGATCATTGCCTGGAACCCCGTCGTCGTCGGCGATCGCGTGTTCGTCGTCCGCCAGACTGGCGGCGCGCAGCTCGGCCAGCCGCCGGCCGGCGCGCCCAACGACGCGCCGGTGTTCGCGCTCGACCTCGCGACCGGCGCGCAGCTCTGGCGGCAAGACCTGCCGTACAACCCGGGCGAATGGACGACGTGGCTGCTCGGCCACAGCAACGGCCGCGTCTACGCCGCGCGTTCGGGCGACGGCGCCTCGGCCTCCGGCCGCGTGCACGCATTCGACGCCGCGACCGGCGCGACGGCCTGGGTGTCGGCGGCGATCATCACCGCGGGTTCCTACGACGGCTGCGTCTTCGCCGACAACGGCGACCTGATCGTCGGTTCGTTCCAGAGCATCTGGCGCATCCGCGCGACCGACGGGGCCACCGTGTGGACGGCGAACCGCCAGGGTTCCGTCAGCGGCCAGTGCGGCGCTGCGGTCTTCGGCGCGGCGGTCTACGTCGCCGACTCGGTCCCCGGCGGGCAGGTCGTCAAGCGCTTCGACCTCGCCACCGGCGCGTTCCAGTACCAGAGCCCGACCATGCCGGGCTTCCTCAACCAGCATCAGCCGATGGTCGGTCCCGACGGCACGGTCTACCTCAACCGTGCTTCGAACAGCCCGGGCATCGACTTCTTCTACGCCTTCCTCGACACCGGCGTGTCACTGGTGCAGCGCTGGGCGGTGCCGTCGGCTACGGGCATCGGCGGCGAGTTCGGCTGCGGTGCGGACGGCAGCGTGTACATGCTGCAACCGGGCGAGATCGTCAC
>JADCJE010000113.1 GCA_020247305.1 Phycisphaerales bacterium
CCGCGCCGCCTCGCCGCCGCGCTGCGCGGCGACCTCGACGTCGTCTGCGCGACCGCGATCGCGCGCGACCGCCAGCGCCGCTACGCGTCGGTGCGCGACTTCGCCCGCGACATCGGCCGGGTGCTCGACGGCAAGCCGATCGAGGCGCGGCCGCCGTCGCTCGGCTACGTGCTCAAGGCATGGTGCAAGCGGCATCGCGCCGCCGCCGCCGCCGGCGCGGTCGCGGCCGTCGCCGCCGTGGTCGTGGTGGCGCAGACGCTCGCGCATGCGCGCGCACAGGAACGGCTGGCGCAGGAACGCGAGCAACTCGCGCAGGAGGCGCTGTTGGCCAACGACGCGCTGGCGGCGGCGGGCCTGCTGGCGGCGCGGGCCGGGCTGCGCGGCGACCGCGGCGGCGCGGCGGCGATCGACGCATGGCTGGCGCAGGCCCAACCGATCCTCGGCCGCGCCGCCGTGCACCGCGCACGGGCCCAAGGCGGCGCGCCGGCGTCCCAGGCCTTCGTCGCCGATGCGCTGCCGCAGCTCGATGCGGCCGTCGTCGCGGCGGTGCGGTGGCGGGCCGACCTGGAGTGGTTGGCGGCACTGGAGTCCGAACTGGCGGCGCCGTGGGCGCGCGTGCGCGCCGAGGTGCGCGCCGACCCGCGCTACGCCGGCCTTGACCTGCCGCCGCAGTTCGGCCTGCGTCCGCTCGGCCGCGATCCGGGCAGCGGGCTGTTCGAGTTCCAGCTCGTCGACCCGAGCCGCCGGGCCCTGCCGCCGGCGGCGCGCGAGATTGCGCGCGGCCCCGACGGCGCGCTGGTCATGGCGGCCGACATGGACCCGGTGCTGGTGCTGCTGCCCGGCGGCGCGTTCACGATGGGGACGCTGGCAGGGCCGGTGGCCGAGAACGCGGGCCTCGACGAGTCCATCAACATCGTCGCGCTCGAACGGCCGGCGCAAACGGGCACGCGGGTTGCCGCGTTCTTCGTCGGCAAGTTCGAGGTGACGGCGGCGCAGCATGCGGCGGTGACCGGCGAGTCGCCGGCGTTCTGGGGTGTCGCGATGTTCCGTGAGGCGCAGGAGGCGGTCCGGCAGCGGCAAGAACAGGGGATGGAGTCGGGGGCAGAGGGCCACAATCGCGCGCTGGAGCGCGCGGCGACGCACGGCATGCCGGTCGACTCGGTGACCTGGGAGGAAGCGTCGGCGATGGCGGCGCGGCTCGGCGCGCGACTGCCCATGGAGGCGGAGTGGGAGTACGCGGCACGCGGCGGCACGAGCAGCGCGTGGTCGTGCGCGCCGACCGAGGCGGAGATTCGCCGTCACGCCAACCTCGCCGACTGCAAGGACAAGGACATCGTGCTGCGCGTCACCGACGAACCGATGCTCGACTTCACGGCGTCCGACGGGGTGGGGCCGCCGGCGCCGGTCGGTTGCTTCGCCGCCAACCCGTTCGGCCTCTTCGACGTGCACGGCAACGTGCAGGAGTGGTGCGCCGAACCGCTGCGACCCTACGGGGAAGCGGCAGTGGGAGATCCCAAGTCCCGCGTCGTGCGCGGCGGCAGCCATCAGTCGGCGATCCAGGTCTCCCGCTCGGCGGCGCGCCAGGAAGCGCGGGCGGGCGCGGCGGCGCAGGACTTGGGATTTCGGCTCGCGCGGGACGTGGTGACGGCGGCGGCGCGCTAAGGACCTGCTTGCGGCCGAAGTTCGGTGAGTCGACGCAGCAACTCTTGGCTCTTCACCGACCAGACGCCTTCTTCGGACTCGCTGTTGGGTGCACTCGAATGCACGAAGAACACCACATGTTCGTCCAACTCGAACCACTTCTCGAGAACGGTAACCGCATGCTCGGTCGCCGCTCCGTCGTGGCATTCTTCGAATCGCAGGGTAGCGCTCAACTCAGGATTCATTGTCCAGTACCTGACTGCGTTACCAATCGCTTCGAATTGAAACTGCTCTGGTGGCTTCGCCTCATCGGCCTCGGCGAGTTCTGCGGTCACGTCGGCTCCGTTAGTTTCGAGTTCCTTCTTGTCGACATCCCGGCGAAACCGCACCACGGGGACGCTGTCGATCTTGCGCTTCCTGTAGGTCCGGTTGTTCGTTGCGCCGATCTGGGCGCCCTGAAACCGCAGTCGCGATGCGACAGGGTCATCCACCCTCCCCTGGTTGGGCCGATACCTCCGGCGCCACAGCCAGAGCGCCACGCCGAGCAGCCCGACAACGATCGCGAGGACAATCCAGGGCAGCAGTCCTTCCATGCCTGGGATCATCCCAAGCGTTTGCCGCCGGGCAACTCCCGCCGCCCGTCCCGCACCCGCCGCAGCGCCGTGACGGCTTCGGCCAGGGCGTACTGCTCGCCGCCCTCGCCGCTCACGAACCGGCCGCCGCGCACCTCGCCGCGCAGTTCCATGCCGCGCAGCGCGCGCAGCACCAGCCGCCAGGGGATCGGCGCGCGGTCGGCGAGCAGGCGGGCGTGGCTGACGACGCCGTAGCGGCGCAGCAGCGCCTGCGCGGCGAACTCGATCGCGGCTTCGCTGGCGCGCTGGCCCTGCGGCGGCAGCGGCAGCAGGCTCCAGCGGCCGACGGCGTACAACGGGAATGCCCGGCGGCTTGGCGGCACCGCCAGCTGGCGCAGCGCCGCGAACGAGTCACAGGTGGCGAGGCCGTGGCCGACCAGCTCCGCGAGGCCGTCCTCGACCATGCTCGGCAGCAGCCGGCTGTGCGCCTGCAGGTCGGTCGGGAACACCGCGCCGCGCTGCTGCAGCAGGTCGAAGAGCGTGCGCGCGGCGGCGCCGAGGTCGGCGGCGGCCGCGCGTTCGAGCGGCAGTTCGAGCCAAAGCGGCAGTTCGCGGCGCGGCACGATGCTGATCGGGCAGCGCCCCAGTGGACCGCGCCACGGACCCCACAGCCGCAGCCAGACGAACTCGCCGCCGAGCGTGGCGTGGTCGAGCCATTCGCGCCGGTGCTGGTCGAGGCGCGCGGGCAGCACATCGTCTTCCCACGCGTCGGCCGGGTGCGCGTCGCCGGCGAGTTGCGTCAGCACGGTGGCGAGGCCGGCGGGGCCACTCTGCTGGCAGTCCGGGGCCTCATGTTGCCAGCGGCGCAGGAACGCCGCGTAGTCGGCCTGGCTCACCGGCTCGATCGCCTGCCGCAGCGTCTCCAGCGTGCGCGTGCGCACGCGCGCCAGCAGCCGCCGGTGCGCCCACAGCAGCCGCCCGCCGCAGCGCGCCTGCATCGCCACGCCCTCGGCCTGCAGCGTCAGCAGCGCCTGCTGCGCCGCGTCGTCGAGTTCGTCGTCCCAGACCGGCAGCACGGCTTCGAGCCGGCCGCGCCAGCCGGCGAGCAGCTCGCGGCTCTGGTCGCTGGCGTACCAGCGGTCGCCCACGCGCACGGCGCGGCCGTCGGCGGCGAGTTCGCCCAGCCACGGCGTCCAGCTGGCGGCGACTTCGCCGTCGCCGAGCCAGCCCATCCAGCCGAGCGCCTCGTGCAGTTCGGCGGCCGAGCGCGGCTCGGGCCAGCACTCGCGCGCGACGGCCGCCAGCGCCGCCGCGTCGAGGTCGCCGTCGCCGGCGTGCGCCGCGGTCGCGCGCGCGCCGCGCTGCGCGGCGGCGACGGCGTGGGTGCGGCGTTCTTCGAGCGGCGCGTCGTCGAGGAAGGCGTAGGGCTTGGCGTGCAGGATCGCCTCGGCGAACGGCGACGGCGCCGCGCGCTCGACGGCGCAGAGGCCGATGCCGCCGCCGCGGATGCGCGCGACGAGCGCCTGCAGGCCGTCGATGTCCATCGCTTCGTGCAGCGTGTCGTGCACCGTCTGCGCGACGATCGGATGGTCCTCGGGCACGTCGATCGGGCCGGGCGGCAGCGTCTCCGGGCAGGCCTGGGCCTGCGGGAACGCCGCCGCCAGCGCGTCGTCGGCGCGGAAACGCAGCAGCGGGGCCGGCACCTTGCTGCCGCCGCGGAATCGCTCGACCAGCAGCGAGCTGGTGACGTTCCAGCGCCAGCGCGCCTGGAACATCGGCGACGGCAGCATCGCCTGCACCAGCACGTCGCGCACGGTGTTCGGGTGCAGGTAGGACCAGACGTCGTCGAGCGGGAAGCTGTGCATCGGCCCGAGCGAGACCAGCACGCGGTCCTCGTCGGCGGCGGCTTGCAGTTCGTAGCCGAAGCCGACGCAGAAGCGCTTGCGCAGCGCGAGGCCGAGCGCGCGATTGAGGCGGCTGCCGAAGGGCGAGTGCAGCACCAGCTGCTGGCCGCCGGTCTCGTCGAAGAACCGCTCCAGCACGAGTTGGTCCTGCGTCGGCATGACGCCGAGCGCAGCGCGGCCGCTGCGCAGCCAGTCGGCCAGCTGCTCGGCCTGCGGCTCGCGCAGTCCGCAGTGCGCCACGAGCCACGCCGTATCCTCGCCGTGCGCGCGCACCGCCGCGACCGCCGCCGACAGCTCGGCCGAGCGGGCGGGCGACTCGCCGAACCAGAACGGCAGGCTCGGCGGCGCGCCCTGCGCGTCGGCGACGCGCAGCTGGCCGCGGCCGACGCGCCGGATGCGCCAGCTCTGGTTGCCGAGCTGGAACACGTCGCCGACCGAACTCTCGATGGCGAAGTCCTCGTTGACGGTGCCGACCAGCGTGTCGTCGTGGTCCATCACCACCGTCCAGTCGGCGACGTCGGGGATGGCGCCGCCGCAGGTGACCGCGCACAGGCGCGCGCGGCGGGTGCCGCGCACGGTGCGGTGCACGGGGTCGCGGTGCAGCAGCGCCGTGCGGCCGCCGGCGTGCATGGCCAGCACGGCGTCGAAGCGCTCGCGCGGCAGCGCGCGGAACGGCCATGCCCGGCGCACGCGCGCGAACAGCTCGTCTTCGGCCAGCGTCGCGTCACAGCACCACGCGACGACCTGCTGCGCCAGCACGTCGAGCGGGTGCTGCGGCTGCACGGTCACGTCGAGCGCGCCCGCGCGCACGGCGTGCAGCAGGCCGGCAGACGCGAGCAGTTCGTCGCGCGTCAGCGCGAACAGCCGGCCCTTGGGCGTGCGGCCCAGCGCGTGGCCGGCGCGGCCGACGCGCTGCAGGAAGGCGGCGATGGTCGGCGTCGGGCCGACCTGGATCACGAGGTCGACCTCGCCGACGTCGATGCCGAGTTCGAGCGAGCTGGTGGCGACGAGCGCCTGCAGTTCGCCGGCCTTCAGCCGCCGTTCGGCGTCGAGCCGCCGTTCCTTGCTGAGCGCGCCGTGGTGGCTGGTGACGCGCTCCTTGCCCAGCCGCTCGGCCAGTTGCGCGGCGGTGCGCTCGGCCATCTTGCGCGTGTTGGTGAACACCAGCGTCGTGCGGTGCTGGCGCACGAGGTCGGCCATGCGGCCGAAGACCTCGGTCCAGGTCTCGCCACCGCACACCGGCCCGAGCGGCGCGCCGGGCAGTTCGAGCGCGAGGTCGAGTTCGCGGCGGTGGCCGATGTCGACGATGGCGCAGGTTCGTTCGGCGCCGACCAGCAGCGCGGCGGTTGCTTCGATCGGCCGTTGCGTCGCCGACAGGCCGATGCGCTGCAGGCTGCCGCCGTGTTCGTCGACGAGGTGCTGCAGCCGTTCGCAGGTGAGCGC
This sequence comes from Phycisphaerales bacterium, assembly GCA_020247305.1. Classification (GTDB taxonomy): domain Bacteria; phylum Planctomycetota; class UBA1135; order UBA1135; family UBA2386; genus UBA2386. The sequence continues at coordinate 5,561 of JADCJE010000113.1, forward strand.
GAAGTGGGCGCCGCGTTTGCTGCCGGCGATGGCGTGGATCTCGTCGACGACCAACGTGCGCGCCGTCGCCAGCATCGCCTTGCCGCTGGCGGTGGTCAGCAGGATCGCGAGCGACTCCGGCGTGGTGACCAGGATGTGCGGCGGCGACTTGCGCATCTGCGCGCGCTCGCGGCTCGGCGTGTCCGACGATCGCACCAGGACGCGCACCTCGGGCAGCGACGGATCGCGCGCCCGCAGCTCGGCGAGCGGCTGCTGCAGGTTCTTCTGCACGTCGTTGGCGAGCGCGCGCAGCGGCGAGACGTAGACCACTTGCAGCGTCGGCGGCAGCGCGTCACCCCGCCGCAGCAGGCGATCGAGCGCGTGCAGGAAGGCGGCGAGCGTCTTGCCGCTGCCGGTAGGGGCCGCGATCAGCACGTGCTCGCCGGCGGCGATGCGCGGCCAGCCCTGGTGCTGCGGCGGCGACGGCGCGCCGAAGCGCTCGGCGAACCACGCGGCGACGGTGGGGTGGAGGGTCGGCAGCACGGCGCGAGGATAGGCCCGGATGACCGCGCCGTCAGGGCGGCGCTGCGGTCAAGCGAACAGGGCGTCGAGGGACGTCGCGTCGAGCAGACGGTCGGTCCAGCGGTCGAGGTCGGCCGGCGCCGCATTGCGCAGGCGCGCGGCGACGGCGTCGGGCAGCGGGCCAAAGCGCTTGGCGAGCAGGCGCGCGAGCGTGACGGCTTGGCCTTCGGAGCGACCTTGGGACAGGCCTTGGGACAGGCCTTCACTGCGCAGGCGCTGGGCGGTGGTCATGCGGGTCGTGTCCGTGCGGGTCAGGTGGCGTCGGAGCACGGCCGTGAGGTCTTCCGGGCTCACGTCCGTCGTCTCCAGAACATACTGCGAAATGGCGTCGAGGGCGTCTTCGGGGGTCGGCTCCGCATCGCCGGCGTCGATCGCCGCGAGCAGGTCTCCCCAGCGGTCGATGGCTGCGAGTGCGGTCGGCACGTCGCACCAGCGCAGCGTGGCCAGTGCCAGCAGCGTCAGCTGCGCCTGCGGTGGCAAGCGGGGATCGCGCAGCGTGGCTTCGGCCTGGCCGGCGAGGTCGTCGATGGCGAAGGGCAGGTTCGGCCTGGTCGCCGCGAAAGCGGCTGGTTCGCCGTCGGCTGGCGCCAGCCAGCGCTCGCGCGCGTGGTGCAGCACGGCGGGGACAGCGATCGGTTCGCCGCCGTCCTGCTGGCGCGCGACCCGCCGCAGGTGCACGACGTAGCGCAGCAGTTGTGACGGCAGGTGCGGATCGGCTTCCGCCTTGTGCTCGACGACGACCAGCACGTGGCCCCGCCGGTCGCGACGCGGCGCTTCGAACACGAGGTCGGCGAAGTGGGCGCGCAGTCCAAGGCCCACGGCGCGGTCCCCGTGCGGCCGCAAGCCGGCGAGGTCGAGCAGCGCGACCACGTCGACAGGCAGGACCCGGCGCAGCCACGCCGCCAGCAGCCGCGGGCTGCGGAAGGTCGCCTGGAACAGCCGGTCGTGCGGCGAGAAGCGCGCCATCGCCCACATGGCAACGGCAACGACGGCTTCGGCCACGATTTCGTGCGCCGGTGAGGCCGTGCGGTGCACGGCGCCTCCTCACCCCGAAGCGATCGGACCCGCATCGTCGCGGCGACGTCGTCGGATCGGCGCCGACGCCCAACGCCTGCCGCGGGCAGCGCGTCGGTTCAGCGCGCCGCGTTGGCGGCCTTCAGCGGCTCGGCGGCGGCCTGCTTCGGCACGTACTTGGCGTACAGGCAAACCGTCGCCGGGATGCCCTTCAGTTGCGTCTGGACCAGCGGTTCGACGTGGCGCCATTCGAGGCCGCCGACGCCGGTGGCGAGCGCCGGCAGCGCGACGCTGGCAATGCGCTCCTTCTCGACCAGCTTCTTCAGCTCGTGCAGCGCGTGGTTGACGTGCTCGGTCCTGGCGCGCCCCGGATGGTCGCCCTCGTGCGCGGCCGGATCCTGCGTGAACAGCGCGGCGATCTTGACCGGCTTGCCGTCCTGGTCGACGCCCTGCCACAGCCACACGGTGCCGCACTTCGGGGTGGACTGGTGGCAGTGGTGCCGGAAGTCCTTGTACATGGCCGGGAACTTCTCGCGCAGCGCACGGGCGAGGCCCTGCTTGAAGTCGTCGTTCGGCGCGACGCCGTGGGCGAGCAGTTCGGCCTTGCTGAGGAGGAGATCGCCTTCGAGGGAGTGGATCATGTTCGTCAGTTCTTGATACCCGGGGCGGCGCGGCAGCTTTCTGCCCCGAGCGGCCACCGGGACCGGTTCCTTGTGCGCAGGCCCGGCCCGTCGCCGGCGGCCGCCGCGGCTCGCAATGCAGCCCGGTCGGCCCTACACCTGCGCACCCAAGCTTCTGCCGAGGAGATCCCCCCGATGAGGTTGCGTGCCGTTCCCGTCGCCCTGTTCCTGACGTCCTTGCTCGCGGCCCAGGCCGCGGTGCCGACGCCGCCTGCCGCCAACCCGCTGCCCGACGCCGTCGCCGACGCGATCGCCAAGGAAGGCATCGACAACAGCCAGGTCATGCGCCTGCTGCGCGACCTGTGCGGCAAGGTCGGCCATCGCCTCACCGGGTCCGACAACTTCACCAAGGCTTGCGAGTGGGCCAAGGCCGAGTTCGAGGCGATGGGCCTCGAGGTCGAACTGGAGAAGTGGGGCGAGTGGAAGCTGGCGTGGAACCGCGGCGCCTGGATCGGCCGCGTCACCAAGCCGGTCGCCATGGACATGTACGTCGCCACCGACGCGTGGACCGCGGGCACCAAGGGCCTGCAGCAGGGTGCGGTCGTCAAGGCGCCGAAGGCCGACGACGCCGAGGCGGTGAAGGCGACCGCCGGCAAGTGGACGATCAGCAAGAGCAAGCCGTCGGCGGCGGTGCGCAAGGCGACCGAGGCCGCCGGCGCGCTCGGCTGCGTCTACCGCGCCGGCGATCCCGACAAGAAGTTCCCGACGCGCGTGCGCGTGTTCGGCAACCAGCAGACGGCGATGAAGGCGCTCGCCGAGGCGCCGACGTTCCCGGAGATCGCCGTGCAGGCCGACCACTTCGACGCGCTGATGGCGATGGTCGAGGAGGGCAAGGACGTCGCCTGCGAGTTCGACATCCAGAACAGCTTCCGCGAGGGCCCGATCGAGCTGAACAACGTCGTTGCGACGCTGAAGGGCAGCGAGAAGCCCGACGAGGTCGTGATCGTGTCGTCGCACCTCGACAGCTGGCACCAGAAGCAGGGCACGACCGACAACGGCACCGGCTCGACGACGACGCTGGAGGCCGCGCGCATCCTTACCAAGCTCGGCATCAAGCCGCTGCGCACGATCAAGTTCTGCCTGTGGGGCGGCGAGGAGCAGGGCCTGCTCGGCAGCCGCGGCTACGTGCAGCGCCACCGTACCGACATGACCAAGGTCTCGGCCGTGTTCAACCACGACACCGGCACCAACTGGGCGCAGTCGATCGGCGTGTCGCAGGCGATGGCGGACCAGCTGGCGCCGCTGCTGGCGCAGGCCAACCGCGTGCTCAAGGCGCCGGACGCCGACTGGGACAAGCCGGTGTTCGAGTTCAACGTGCAGCAGCGCGTCACCGGCGGCGGTGGCAGCGACCACGCCTCGTTCATCGCTGCGGGCGTGCCCGGCCTCAACTGGAACCTCAAGGGCCGTAGCAACTACTTCGAGTACACGTGGCACACGCAGTGGGACACGATCGACGTCGCCATCGAGGAGTACCAGCGCCACACCGCGACGCTGATCGCGATGGCGGCGCTGACGACGGCCAACCTGCCGGCGATGCTCGACCGCGCGGCGGTGTCCGCGGGCGGGGGCGGCGGCAACCAGTCGGCGGCATTCGCGTCGGCGTGGTTCGAGGCCGAGATGGAGGAGTTCACCTTCAAGTCGGTCAAGGAAGGCGGTCGCGCCGCCAAGATGGGCGTCCAGAAGGGTGACGTGCTGAAGAAGGTCGGTGGCCAGGACCTCGAGCGCCTGCGCCAGATCTTCCAGTTCGCGCGCGAGACCGAGGGCGACTCGGTGACCTTCACGTTCCAGCGCGGTGACAAGGCCTTCGAGGCCAAGATGAAGAAGGACGACCTGCCGCAGAACCAGCGCCCCGGCGAGGGGCGCGGCGGCCGCGGCGGCGACAACACGCCGCGCGACACGGTGCCGCCGGCGGGCGGCGGGCAGGGCGGCGGGCAGCGCAGCAGCGGCGGCGACTGACGCCGCCTGCCGCCGAGCGGGCGCTCAGGCGCCCGCGACGGCGAGCGCGCGGCCGGTCACCCACGCCGAGCGGGCGCTCACGCGCCCGCGACGGCGAGCGCTCGGCCGGTCACCCACGCCGAGCGGGCGCTCACGCGCCCGCGACGGCGAGCGCTCGGCCGGTCACGAAGTCCAGGAACTCCAGCTTCGACTCGTCGCCGACCGGCTGGCCGAGCAGGTCGAAGCAGCGCTTGCGCGCCTTGGCGAAGATGCGCATCGACTCCATGTCGATCTCCTTCTTCATGCGCATGCCGACCTCCTTGGTGAACATCACCGAGGCGAGGCCCTCGCTGAAGCGACCGAGGTTGTTGGCGCGATAGGCGCCGCGCGCGGTCACCGCCTTCTCGGTCGCCGCGAACAGCGCGCCGAAGCGCTCCAGCGACTTGACCACGAACGGCTGCTGGCGCAGTTCCATGCGCAGCTTGTCGAGGTCGAGGTGGTGATCCTGCATGTACGCGTCGACCCACAGGTTGTAGTAGCTGGCGACGTCGAAGTCCCACTTGATGGACAGCAGGTCGTAGCTGCCGAACAGCTCGTACTGGTCGCGGTACAGCGGCAGGTTGGCCGCGTACCGGTACTGCATGTAGCCCTCGTACAGCCGCTGCCGTTCGGCGATGTCCTCGCCGTCGTGCGCGCGCGCGATCAGGTCGGCGGAGTAGTCGTTGCCGAGCGTGATGAAGTCGCTGCCCGGGCTGTAGAACGGGTCCGAGAACGCCGCCGCCTCGCCGACCAGCGACCAGCGGTCGCCGAACCACGCCTTGGTGCCGTAGGCCAGCTGGCCGTAGCCGCTGAAGTCCATCCACTCGGCGTCGGCGATCAGCTCGCGGCAGGCGCGGTGGCCGTGCAGGAAGCGCTTGAGGCCTTCCTCGGTCAGCACCTCGCGCGACAGCCGGCGCGCGTCGCCGACGATGCCGATGCTGGTGACGCCGCCCTTGAGCGGGATCAGCCAGATCCAGTAGCCGCGGTGCACGAAGTGGATCGTCGACAGGCGGCGCGCGGTGTGGCGCACGCGGTCGCGGAACTTCGGGTCCATCGCCGGGCCGTCGACGTCGACGACGTTGCGCAGGCGCGCCCACGCGGCGAGGCACTTGTGGTCCTTGACCGGCACGCGCAGGTCGAGCTTCTTCGCCAGGATGCTGGTCCGGCCGGTGGCGTCGGTGACCCAGCCGGCGGTCACCGTGCGCTGCTGGCCGGCGAGCTCGAACGTCACGCGGTGGTGCGGCTGGCCGAGTTCGACGTCGAGAACCTTGGCGCCCTCGACGAACTCGGCGCCGAGACCGCCAGCGGTGTCGCGCAGGTGGCGCTCGAGCGCCTGGCGGTCGAGCTGGAAGCTCGGGTGGTACGGCAGCGAGCAGCTGCCGACTTCGCTCATCTCGGTCAGCGCCGCGGTCTTCTCTTCGTTGTCGAAGAAGAAGCGCAAGCCGTTCTTCGGCAGCTGGTGCTCGTACAGGTACGTCGAGAGCCCCAGCTTGCGCAGCATGTAGTTGGTGAACAGCTCGACGGTCGCCTCGCCGACCTTGAAGGCCGTCGCGGTCGAGCGTTCCAGGCACAGCACGCTCAGGTCCGGGCGTTGCAGGCGGAGCTGGCGGACCAGCAGGCCGCCGGCGAGGCCGCCGCCGAGGATCACCACGTCGTAGTCGGGTTTGTTCATGGCGCGTGCAACAGGGTCCAGGCGGCTGCGCCGCCGCCGGCGTGGGCAGAGAGTAGTGCGCAGCGGGCCGGTTCGGCGCGGGGGGCGAGGCGGATGCGCAGGGCCGGGTCGGGCTCGCCGCAGGCCGGCGGGGCGGCGAAGGGCGTGCCGACCACGGCCAGCACGCCGGCCGCCAGCGTGCCGCCGCCGTACTCGCCGTGCACGGCCTTCGGGGCGACGACAGCCGGCAGGCGCGGCATGGCAGCGTGCAACACGGCGGCCTCCAGGGCGTCGCCGGCGCGGGTGCCCGAGGCGCCGCTGACGACGACGTCGACGCCGTCCAACGCGTAGCCAAAGCCGTCGCGCAGCGTCGCGGCGAGGCCCTGCGGATCGCGGCCGAAGCCGGCGCGGCTGGCGGTCGGGTCGAAGGCGCGCACCGTCTTGCCGACGCGGGCGAGGATCGAGGCGCCGCGGGCGCGGGCGCGATCCTCTGCTTCGAGCACGAGCATCGTCGCCCCGGCCGCCGCGAGCGCGCCGTTGCGGCGGCGATCGAACGGCCGCGGCGCCTCGCCGTCGGCGGTCGGCCGCGCGATGGCGCGGAAGCGGTCGAGGATCGCGTGCACCAGCGGGTCGATCTCGTCGGCGGCGCCGGCGAAGCACAGGTCGGCCCGGCCGCGCGCGATCTCGGTGGCGCCCTGCGCCAGCGCCAGCAGCGGGCCGGCCTCACGCTGGCAGATGGTCACGTTGGGGCCGCGCGCGCCAAGGTCGATGCCGGCCTGCCCGGCGGCGGCGTTGGCGACGCAGTCGGTGAACAGGAACGGCGACGCCGCCTTGCCGCCCTTCTCCAGGATCTGCCGCGCCAGTTGCTCGGTGAAGCCGCCGGGGCCATGCGCGGTGGCGACGACGATCGCCGTGCCGTCGCCGCGCACCTCGCCGAGCCCGGCGTCCTGCATCGCCATGCGGCAGGCGGTCACCGTGTACTGCGACAGGTCGCTCATGCGGCGCGCGGCCTGCGGCGACAGCCAGGGCGCGAAGTCGAGGCCGGCGCAGCGGCCGGCGAGCAACGCGGCGTTCGGGCGGTGGTAGCCGGTGGCGCGCTCGACCGCCGACGCGCACGGCGCGCCGGCGGCGAGCGCCTGCGCCAACGCCTGCCGGCCGAGGCCGTACGGACCGACGCAGCCGATGCCGGTGACCACGACGCTGCGGCTCATGCCGGGAAGCTCCGCAGCAGCACGACGGCGTTGTTGCCGCCGAAGGCGAGGTTGGTCGACAGGCCGACGTTCTGCTCCGGCAGCGCGCGCGGCGCGCCGGTGGCGACGTCGAGGCCCAGCGCCGGGTCGATCGGTTCGTCGCCGGCGGTCGGCGGCAGCAGCCGGTGCACGATCGACAGCGTGGTCAGCACCGCTTCAATGCCGCCGGCGGCGCCGAGCAGATGGCCGACGAGGCTCTTGGTGGAAGTCAGCGGCAGCGAGCGCGCGCGCTCGCCGAACACCGCCGCCATCGCCTTGCTCTCGGCGTCGTCGTTGTGCGGCGTGCCGGTGCCGTGTGCGTTGACGAACGTGACGTCATCGGCCTGCAGGCCGGCGTCGCGCAGCGCCATGCGGATCGCGGCGACCGCGCCTGCCCCATTGGGTTCCGGCGCGGAGACGTGGTGCGCGTCGCAGGATCGGCCCGCGCCGGCGAGCTCGCACAGGATGGCTGCGCCGCGCGCGCGCGCATGCGCCTCGGTCTCCAGCAGCAGCACGCCGGAGCCTTCGCCCATCGACAGGCCGGCGCGGCTCTTGCGGAACGGCCGGCTCGGCTGCGGGTCGATCGCGCGCAGGCTGTTGAAGCCGGCGTAGGTGATCTCGCACAGCTCGTCGGCGCCGCCGGCGATGGCGACGTCGACTTCGCCGCTGCGCAGGGCGTCGAGCGCGTCGCCCAGCGCGACGTTGGCCGAGGTGCAGGCGGTCGAGTAGGTGAGCACGGGGCCGCGCACGCCAAGTGCGCGCGCCACGGCGGTGCCGGGGCCGTCGTTCTGCACGGTCGCGAGCAGGCCGAGCGACGGTTCTTCCTTGCGCAGCAGGCCGGCGAGGTAGCGCTCGCCCTCGAACAGCGCGCCGGTGCTGCTGCCGAAGAACACGCCGGCCCGGCGGCTGCGCAG
>JADCJE010000114.1 GCA_020247305.1 Phycisphaerales bacterium
CGACCAGACGATCGCCGAGCTCGACGCGCTGTTCGCCGCCCTCGACGCCGACGCGTCGGTCGGCGCCGTGGTGCTCACGGGCGCTGGCGAGAAGGCCTTCGTCGCCGGCGCCGACATCGGCGTGCTCAGCAAGCAGGGCGTCCTCGACGGCAAGCGGAACGCCCTGCGCGGCCAGGCGCTGACGCTGCGCATCGAGAACCTGACCAAGCCCGTGGTCGCCGCGATCAACGGCTTCGCGCTCGGCGGCGGCCTGGAGCTGGCGCTGGCGTGCGACGTGCGCTTCGCCGCCAAGACCGCCAGGCTCGGCCTGCCCGAGGTCTCGCTCGGCGTCATCCCGGGCTACGGCGGCACGCAGCGGCTGCCGCGGCTGTGCGGCACGGGCGCGGCGCTGCAGCTGATCCTGACCGGCGACCCGGTGGCCGCCGACGAGGCGCTGCGCATCGGCCTCGTCAACGGCGTCTGCGAGCCGGCCGATCTGCTCGCGCACTGCAAGACGGTGGCGCTGCGCATGGTGTCGCGCGGCCCGCAGGCGCTGGCGCTCGCCAAGCAGGCGGTGCGCCGGGGCGTGCACATGCCGCTGGCCGACGCGCTGCAGCTGGAGTCGGACCTGTTCGGCATCGTCAGCAGCACGGCTGAGTTCAAGGAAGGCATGACCGCGTTCCTGGAGAAGCGGAAGCCGTCCTGGCTGCGAGCGTGAGCGCCGACGCGGGCGCTGCGCCGTTTGCGGCGCTGTTGGCGGCAGAGCGCGGCGGCCCGGTGGCGCTGCTGCACGGCGGTGGCCAGGGGCCGACGTGGTTGTGCACCGAGCCGGTCGCCGAGCTGACGCTGCCGGCCGGCGGCTGGCAGGGCGCGTGGGCGCGGCTCGACGGCTTCCTGCGCGCGCACCGCGACCGCCGCTGCGTCGGCTGGCTCGGCTACGACCTCGGCCTCGACGTCGAAGCGTGGCCGCTGGCGCGGGCCGACGACTTCCCGGTGCCGGTGCTGCACGTCGCCGCCTACGACCGCGTCCAGGAGTTCGCGCCGGCGGTCCCGGCGGGCGCGCCGGCGCTGCCGCCGGCCGACGAACTGCGCGCGCACGTGACGCAGGCCGACTACGAAGCGCGCGTCGCCGCGGTCGTCGAGCACATCCGCGCCGGCGACATCTTCCAGGCCAACCTGACGCAGCCGTTCACCGGCCGCTGGCAGGGCGACCCGCGCGCGCTGTTCTGGCGGCTGTGCGAGCAGAGCCCGGCGCCGTTCGCGGCGTACGTCGAGGACGGCCAAGGCACGGCGGTGGTCAGCAGCTCGCCGGAGGAGTTCCTCTGGCGCGAGGGCGAAGCGGTGCGCACGCGGCCGATCAAGGGCACACGGCCGCGCGCCGCGCAGCGCGCCGACGACGAGCGGCTGCTCGCCGAGCTCGTCGGCAGCGAGAAGGACCAGGCCGAGCTGGCGATGATCGTCGACCTGCTGCGCAACGACCTCGGCAAGGTGGCGAAGACCGGTTCGGTGCGCGTCGGCCCGTTCCCCGAGCACCGTTCGTTCGCGCAGGTGCACCACCTGTTCGCGACCGTGGTCGCCGAACTGCGGCCCGGCACGTCGCATGTCGACCTGCTGCGCGCGACGTTCCCCGGCGGCTCGATCACCGGCTGCCCGAAGCTGCGCTGCCTGGAGATCCTCGAAGAGCTCGAGGTCGCGCGGCGCGGCGTCTACACCGGCGCGATCGGGTGGTTCGGTCCCGGCGACGCGCTGCACCTCAACATCGCGATCCGCACGCTGGTGCTGCGCGATGGCGCGGTGCGCGGCAACGCCGGCGGCGGCGTGACCGCGCTCAGTGACCCGCACGCCGAATGGCGCGAGTCGCTGGCGAAGCTCGCCGGCATCGAGCGCGCGCTGCAGCGCACGGTCGCGATTCCGGAGGACGGCGCGTGACGCTCTGGGTCGACGGCCGCTTCGTGCCGGGCGGCGACGCGCCGCGGCGCACCGGCAGCGCGCCGTTCGAGACGATGGGGGCGGCGAACGGCGAGCTGCCGCTGTGGGATCGGCATCTCGCGCGCCTTGGCGCCGCGGTCGCGCGGCTGTCGCTGCCCTGGACGGCGCCCGCCGGGCTGCGCGCCGCGGCGCAGGAGCTGCTGCGCAGCGAATCGCAGCACGACGGCGTGCTGCGGTTGTCGGTCGTGCCGCATGCGCACGGCGTTTCGACGGTGCTCGCCGCGCGCGCGCGGTCGCCGGTAAAGGTCGTGCAGCTGCTGCCGACGGTTGTGGCTCGGCCGGCGAACGCGCCGCCCGGCGACCTCAAGGCGGAGCCGCGCGGCTACTACGACGAGGTACGGCAGCAGGCGCAGGACGGCGGCGCCGACGACGGCCTCGTGATCGCCGCCGACGGCGCCGTGCTGGAGACGGCGCTCGGCAACCTCTGGCTCCGTGTCGACGGCCGCTGGACGACGCCGCGGCTCGACGGCCGCGTGCTGCCCGGCATTGCGCGGGCCATCCTGTGCGACAGCCTGCGCGCGCGCGGGCTCGCCGTCGACGAACGCGTCTGCGGCCTCGACGACGTGCACCGCGCGCAGGCGCTCGCGGTCGGCAACGCCGTGCACGGGCCGCGGCCGGCGTGCCTCGTCGGCCAGCCGGCGGATCCGGCGCCGACCGAGCGCGACCTGCTGCCGGTCTGGCGCGCGGCGTTCGGCGGCTGACGGCGCCGCGGCGCGGGCGATTGCCCAGGCCGCGCGGCGCGTGGACGATGCCGCGATGCGCCTGCCCTGGCTCGCCCGCGTGCTGCCGCCCGTCGTGCTCGTCGTCGGCGCAGCGCTCGCGGTCGCGGTCTGGCGGTGGGGCGGGACCGACGCCCCAGAGGGCATGGTGTGGATCCCCGGCGGCGAAGCCGTGCTCGGCAGCCAGAACGGCGACGCCGACGCGCCGCTGCATCGCGTGCGCATGACGGGTTTCTGGCTCGACGCGACGGAGGTGACCAACGCGCAATTCGCCGCCTTCGTCGCCGCCACCGGCCACGTCACCGACGCCGAGAAGCCGCCGTCCAAGGCCGACGTGCCCGACCTGCCCGACGACCAGCGCGTCGCTGGCTCGCTGGTGTTCGCGCCGCCGCCCGACGCCGTCGACCTGCGCGCGTTCTGGTCGTGGTGGCGCTTCGTGCCGGGCGCCAATTGGCGCCAGCCGGAAGGCCCGGGCTCGTCGACCGCCGGCAAGGATGAGCATCCGGTCGTGCACGTCAGTTGGCGCGATGCGCAGGCTTACGCGCGCTGGGCCGGCAAGCGCCTGCCGAGCGAGGCAGAGTGGGAGTACGCCGCGCGCGGCGGCCTTGCGCAGGCGCGCTACGTCTGGGGCGACGAAGCGCCGACCGACGCCGCGCCGCGCGCCAACATCTGGCAGGGCGCGTTCCCGCGCCGCAACGCGCTGGCCGACGGCTTCGCCGCCACGGCGCCGGTGCGCGCCTTTGCGGCCAACGGGTTCGGCCTCCATGGCATGAGCGGCAACGTCTGGGAGTGGTGCCAGGACTGGTACCACCCGCAGGGCTACGGCGATGTGGCGGCGGTCGCGGTCGACCCGCAGGGGCCGGCGAACCGCTTCGACCCGCAGGAGCCCGACGCGCACAAGCGCGTCATGCGCGGCGGCTCGTTCCTGTGCAGCGATGCCTACTGCCTCGGCTACCAGCCGGGCACGCGCATGAAGTCGACGCCCGACACCTCGCTGTGCCACACCGGCTTCCGCTGTGCGCGCTCGGCGCCGGCGCCGGCCGACAGCCGCTGACTTCGGCCCGTCGATCCGACAGGACGTCGCGACGGGCGGCCACGTGGCGGCCTTCCGTCCGCCCATGCACATGATCGCCACGCCGCGCCCCTCCTGGCTCTCGCACTGCGCCCGTCTCGCCATCGCTGCCATCGCGCTCTTTGCGCCGCGCCTGCTGCCGGCGCAGACGCCGACGCCGACGTCGACGCCGACCGCGACACCGGCTGTCGCCCCGCCGACGCAGGTCGAGCGCCCGCTGCTGTGGCGCATCGAGCTGGCGCCGCCGAGCTACCTGTTCGGCACGATCCACCTGCCCGACGAACGCGTCACCAAGCTGCCCCCGGTCGTCGCCGACGTGTTCGATCGGTGCGACGCGCTCTACACCGAGCTGCCGATGGAGATGGCCCAACTGATCAAACACGCGGACCGCATGCAGCTGCCAAAGGGCACGACGCTGCGCGAGGCGCTCGGCGACGAACTGTACGACGAGGTCGCCGCGTACGTGCAGACGAAGGGCGTGGCGATGGCGCTGCTCGACCGCCTGCAACCGTGGGCCCTCGGCGTCCAGCTCGCGGTGCTCGACCAGATGAAGGAAATGGCCACCAAGCCGGCGCTCGACATGGCGATCTACCAGCGCGCCAAGCGCGCCGGCAAGACGGTGGGCGGCCTGGAGACGATGGACGAGCAGACGGGCGCGTTCGCCGACATGACGCCGGCCGAGCACCGCTCGTTCGTGCGCGACAGCCTCGTCGACATCGTCACGAAGGAGAGGGCGGGCCTGCACCCGACGGAGGACCTGTTGCGGCGGTACTTGCAGGGCGACGAAGCGGCGATCGAGGCGCGGGCCAACGACTTCGCGCTGACCGACGCCAAGCTCAAGAAGCGGCTGATGACGCGCCTGCTCGACGACCGCAACGTCACCATGGCCGACCGCATCGTGCGCAAGCTGCAGGAGGCCCCCGAGCGCGTGCAGGTGTTCGCCGTGGGGGCCTTGCACTATCCCGGCAAGATGGGCGTGCTCGAACTGCTGCGGCAGCGCGGCTACCGCCTCACGCGGCTCGAACTCACGGCCGACGACGCCGCGCGCGCCGCCGAGGCCGCCGCGGTCGACGCCGTGATCGCCGACCGCCAGCGCGAGATCGAGGCGCTGCGCGCCCGCCGCGCAAAGCTCGCCGACGCCGCGGTCCGGTGAGCCATGGCGCGCAGACGCGGCGGCCGCGCCGCTCGGCGTCCGCCCCTTGTGCGGCGCCGGCGCGCGCGATCGGGCCGTCGTCTGGCATGATGCGGCGATGCAGCCGCACGACAAGGAACCCGGCAACCTCATCGAACGGAACCCCGACGGCACGTTCACCAAGGAGACGCTGGCGCGCGCGGTCAAGGCGCTGAAGAAGCGGCTCAAGCTGACGCGGCTCGACGACGAGTCGCGACTGGGCCACGACGCGATGAGCAAGGGCGGCCGGTCGGGCATCGTCGCCGTGAAGCCGCCGACGCAGTACCCGCCGGAGGTCTGGCAGGCCCTCGAGCAGAAGGGTCGCGTGCGCATCGACCGCAACGGCCTCGTCGAACTCGTCGAGCAGCCGGGCAATCCCTGACGGCGGCGCGGTCCGCCCGTATCCTCGGCCGGGCATGATCCCGAAGCTGCGGACTTACTGGCTCTCCCCGTTCGCCACCCTTGTCGTCGCCGCCGTCGCGCTGCTGCTGCCGCAGCTGCTGCCGGCGCAGGCGCCGCCGACCAAGCCGGCCGCGGCGCCAGCCGCGGCCGCGGCGCCCACCGCCGTCGAGCGTCCGCTGCTGTGGCGCATCGAACTGGCCACGCCCAGCTACCTCTTCGGCACGATCCACCTGCCCGACGAGCGCGTCACCGAGTTGCCGCCGGTCGTCGACGAGGCGATCGAGCGGTGCGACGCGCTGTACACCGAGCTGCCGATGGACCTCGCGTTGCTGATGAAGCAGATGGGTCGCATGCAGCTGCCCGAGGGCGAGACGCTGCGCGGCGCGCTCGGCGACGAGTTGTACGACGAGGTCGCGGCGTACGTGCAGAAGAAGGGCGCCTCGATGGCGATGCTCGATCGCATGCAGCCGTGGGCGGTCGGAGCCCAGCTCGGCCTGCTCGACCAGATGAAGAAGATGGCGGTGAAGCAGCCGCTCGACATGGTCATCTACCAGCGTGCCAAGCGCGCCGGCAAGACGGTCGGCGGCCTGGAGACGGTCGAGGAGCAGGCGAGCGTGTTCGGCGACATGACGCAGGCCGAGCAGCGCACGTTCGTCCGCGACGGCCTCGCCGACATCGTCAAGAAGGAGGCCGAGGGCGTGCACCCGACCGAGGACCTGTTGCGGCTCTACCTCAAGGGCGACGAAGCGGCGATCGACGCGCGCGTCAACGACTTCCCGCTGACCGACGCCAAGCTCAAGAAGCGGCTGATGACGCGACTGATCGACGACCGCAACGTCGCCATGGCCGATCGCATCGTGCGCAAGCTGCAAGAAGCCCCCGAGCGCGCGCAGGTCTTCGCCGTCGGCGCCGCGCACTACCCCGGCAAGGTGGGCGTGCTCGAACTGCTGCGCCAGCGCGGCTACCGCATCACGCGGCTCGAACTCGCGGCCGACGACGCCGCGCGCGCGGCCGAGGCCGCCGCGGTCGACGCGGTGATCGCCGATCGCCAGCGCGAGGTCGAGGCGCTGCGCGCCCGCCGCGCCAAGCTCGCCGAGGCCGGGGCAAAGTGAGCGCCGGCGGCGCGACGACCGGCAGGGCCGCGCTGGCGGTGGCCCTCGCCGTGTCGCTCAGCGCCGGCGCGGCGGCGGCGGCTTGGTGCACGTCGCTCGCGCCGTGCGCGCTGGCGCCGCTGTGGCTGCTGCTGCCCGTGCTGCTGCGCGGCGACGCCGCGATGCGCGCGCCGCGGACCGTCCGCGCCGCCGTCGCGCTGGCGGGCGGCTGGGCGCTGGCCTGCGCCGGCCTGCTGCTCGTGCGCGTCGACGCGCCGTGGGACGTCGTGATGCGCACGACGCCGTCGTCGCACCCGCCGTTCGGCGAGCACCCGGTGACGCGGCGCGCCGGCTGGCCGTGGCCCGGCGTCGAGGGCGCCTGCAGCAACTCGTTGGGCTGTGATCGTGTGCCGTTCGCCATGGGCGTCGACGCGCTGCTGGTGAACCTCGGGTTATGGTCCGGCCTCGCGTGGCTGCTGCTCCGGCAGCGCGCGCCGGACCGGCTCGTCGCGCTGGTTGTGCCTGCTGCGCTGGCGGCGGCGGTCGCCGGGCTCGTCGGTGGCTGGCAACTGGTGCCGATGTTCGACTGACCGCCAGAGCTGGCGACGCGGTCCGACCTCGCGAAGCACCGTTGCCGGCGGCGATCGCGGGCACGTCGGAGGCAGCTCGCCGGTCGGTTCGCGGCCGCGGAGCGCGCGCGCCGCCGTCAGCCGTCGGTCAGCCGCTCCGCCCCGCAGTAGACCTCGCACGACTCGCCGCGGGCGAAGCCGACCAGCGTCGCGCCGGCTTCGGCGCAGAGGTCGAACGCGAGCGCGCTCGGCGCGGACACCGACACGACAACCGGCAGGCGCAGGCGCAGGCACTTGGCGACGAGGTCGTAGCCGGCGCGGCCCGACAGCACGGCGACGCAGCGCGCGAAGTCGGCGCCGGCGCGGGCGGCTTCGCCGACCGCCTTGTCGAGCGCGTTGTGACGGCCGACGTCCTCGGCGCAGCCGAGCACGGCGCCGTCGGCGTGGGCGACCAGCGCGCCGTGGCTGCCCCCGGTCAGCGCGAACAGCTCCTGGCGGTCGGCGAGCGCGCGCAGCCAGCCGGCGATGCGCGCGCGCGGCAGCTTCGGCACGCCGGGCAGCAGCGGCGGCGCGCCGGCGAGGATCGCTTGCGGGTCGGCGACGCCGCAGACGCCGCATGAACTGCGGATCTCGTGCGTGCGCGCGAGACGGTCGCGCACGAGACCCTGCGGGGCGGCGCGCAGCGTCACGCGCAGTTCGTCGACGCGCGCCGCACCGGCGTCGCCGGCGACGAGGTCCATGCCGACGACGTCGGCGGCGGCCGCGATCACTCCCTCGCCGAGCAGGAAGCCGAGCGCGAGGTCCTCGTCGCGGCCGGGGGTGCGCATGGTCAGCAGCTGCTGGCCGTGCACGACGAGCAGCAGCGGCTCTTCGCGCACCAGCAGGTCCCGCCGGCCGTCGGCGAGCGTGCGCCGGGCGGCGCCGACGGGCGGCAGGGGAACGTCATCGGCCATCGCGCGGCATGGTCGAGGTGCGGCGGCGCAGGGTCAAGGCGACCCGCGCCGCGAACGCCGGGCGCGGCGGCGCGACAGGAGCATGGGTCGGGCGTACTGGCTACCATCGCGGCCGCATGCTGCGCCTCGTCTCCCTCGGCGGGATCTTCGTGATGCTCGCCCTCTGCTTCGCCCTGTCGACGAACCGCCGCGCCGTCCGCTGGAGCCTCGTCGGCAAGGGCCTGCTGCTGCAGGCCGTGCTCGGCTTCACGTTCCTCTACTGGGACGCCGGCAACGCCGCGCTGCAGGCGTTCGGCGGCAAGGTCGACGGCTTCCTGAAGCTGGCGCAGGGCGGCACCGAGTTCGTGTTCGGCGCGCTGGCGCAGGGCGACAAGGTGTCCGCCGCCTTCGGCGCGCAGAGCGGCTTCCTGTTCGCCTTCATGGTGCTGCCGACGCTGATCTTCTTCAGCGCGTTCATGGCGGTGCTCTACCACTTCGGCGTCATGCAACTGATCGTGCGCGGCATGGCGGTGGTGATGGTCCGCGTGCTCGGCACGTCGGGCAGCGAGTCGACTTCGGCGTGCGCCAACGTCTTCGTCGGGCAGACCGAGGCGCCGCTTCTGGTCAAGCCGTTCCTCGCGCGCATGACCATGAGCGAGCTGCACGCCGTCATGGTCGGCGGTTTCGCCACGATCGCCGGCGGCGTGTTCGCCCTCTACGTCGGCTTCGGCGTGAGCGCCGGCCACCTGATGGTCGGCTCGGTGATGGCGGTGCCGGCGGGTCTGGTCTGCACCAAGATCCTCTGGCCGGAGACCGAGCGCAGCGAGACGCTCGGCCATGTCGGCAAGGTCGAGGCCGAGGCCTACGGCAACTGCGTCGAGGCGGCGGCGGCTGGCGCCGGCGACGGCCTCAAGCTGGCGCTGAACGTCGGCGCGATGCTGATCGCCTTCCTCGGCCTCGTCGCGGTGCTGAACGCCTTGCTGACGTCGTTCCACGCGTCGCTGACGGTGCAGAACGTGCTGGCGACCGCCTTCTATCCCGTGGCGCTGGTGATGGGCGTGCAGGCGAGCGAGGTCGGACTGCTGGCCGAACTGCTCGGCACCAAGATCGCCGTGACCGAACTCGTCGCCTACAGCAAGCTCGGCCCGATGGTCAAGGACGGCTCCGTCTCGCCGCGCACGGCGATGATCGCCAGCTTCGCGCTGTGCGGCTTCGCCAACATCGGCAGCGTCGCGATCCAGGTCGGCGGACTGAGCGCGATCGCGCCCGAGCGCCGCGGCGACCTCGCCCGCATCGGCCTGCGTGCGATGCTGGGCGGCGCCATCGCGACCTGCATGACGGCGTGCGTCGCCGGCGTGCTCGGCAGCGAGGGCGGCGCATGACTGCGGCGAACGAACGCGAGCTGGTCGCCGGCGCGGCGGCGTTCCTGCGCCAGCGCCTGGGGCCGGACCGCTGCGAGGCGCTGCGCCTCGGCCTCGTGCTCGGCAGCGGGCTCAAGGGCTTCGCCGCCGAGATGCAGCGCGCCGTCGAGGTGCCGTTCGCGGCGATACCTGGCTGGCCGGCGCCGCACGTCGAGGGCCACGGCAGTTCGCTCGTGGTCGGCGAGGTCGGCGGCACGCCGGTCGCCTGCCTGTCGGGCCGTGTGCACCTCTACGAGGGTTGGCAGCCGCGCGAGGTCGTGCGCGCGGTGCGCACGCTGCGCACGGTCGGCGTGCCGGCCTTCCTGCTGACCAACGCCGCCGGCGGCATCGGCGACGACCTGTCGGCGGGCGACCTGATGGCGATCCGCGACCACCTCAACCTGACCGGCAGCTCGCCGTTGGTCGGCCCGCACGAGCCGGCCTTCGGGCCGCGCTTTCCCGACCAGACCAACGTCTGGTCGCCGCGCCTGCGCGCGCTGCTGGGGTCGTGCGGCGCGCCGCTGCGGCCGGGCGTCTACGCCGGCCTGCTCGGCCCGAGCTACGAGACGCCGGCGGAGGTGTGCATGTTGAAGGCGCTCGGGGCCGATGCAGTCGGCATGAGCACCGTGCACGAAGCGATCGCGCTGAACGCGATGGGGGCCGAGGTCGTCGGCCTCTCGCTGGTGACCAACCTCGCCGCCGGCATCTCACCGACGCCGCTGGCGCACGACGAAGTGGTCGCGGCCGGCAAGCAAGCCGCGGCGGCGCTGACCGCGCTGGTGACGACGTTCTGCCGCAAGCTCGGCCCGGGCAAGGCGGGCGCATGACGTCGGGCCTGACGATCCGGTCGTACCAGCCCGGCGACGAACACGCGATCCTCGCGACGTTCAACCTCGTGTTCCGCGAGGTCTGCGGTCCGACCTACGTCGATCGCACGCTGCCGCAGTGGCAGTGGGCGTACCTGCGCAACCCTGCCGGCCATCGCATCTCGCTGGCGGTCGCGCCCGACGGCACGGTGGCGTCGCAGTACGCGGGCATGCCGGTGCGCTGCGACACGCCGTGGGGCGAGCAGCTGTTCGTGCACTGCGTCGACTCGATGACGCACCCGGACTACCGGCAGGGCCTCAAGGCCAAGAGCCTGTTCGTCGAGACCTGCATGCCGTTCTGGGCGCACAGCCGCGCGATCGGCGATGCGCTGTTCTACGGCTTCCCGGTCGACGCCGCGTTCCGCATCGGCCAGCGCTACCTGAAGTACGAGTTGATGACGGTCGTGGACTACCTGATCCGCGACGCGTCGGCGCCGCCGCTGCCGACGCCCGCCGACGTCGCGGTGGCCAAGGTCGCGGACGTGCCGGCGGACGTCGACGCGCTGTACGCGACCGCGCGCGCGGACAAACGTTGCCTCACGCGCCGCGACCGGCGCTACCTGCAGTGGCGCTACGTCGACAACCCCGCGCGCGCCGACTACGAGCTGTGGACGGCGCGCCGCGGCGGCGAGCTCCGCGGCCTGATGGTGCTCAAGCCCGGCTCGGGGCTCGCGCCCGACGCCGCGACCATCGCCGACTGGCTCGTGCCCGAGGCCGACGTCGACGCGACCGACGCGCTGCTGGCGGCGGCGGTCCGCCGCCAGGGCGAGGCGGGCAGGCAGCGGTTGATGACGGTGCTGCCGCCGTGGTCGACCGAGGCGCGGCGGTTCGCCGAGCGCGGCTTCGCCTGGACGCCGTCGGCGAACTGGCTGCAGCGCCGGCTGATCCACAACGTGTGCAAGCCCGAGTTCACGCCGGAGTTCCTGGCGACGTCGTGGTGGTACACGCTCGGCGACAGCGACCTCGCATGACCGACCGTCACGACGCGCCGCGCTTTCCCGGCGCGGCGGCCCCTGATACGACACGACCCGGATGCTGACCTCCGCGATCCTGCTCGGCCCGCAGCGCCACGTGCGCATCGTCAAGCCGGCGCTCGACGCGCTCGTGCCCGACGACCGCCGCCCGGTCGCGCTCGCGTCGCCCGGCTGGGAGGAGCGCGAGGCCGAGGACATGGAGTTCCGCGACCACGTCGGCCGCGAGGTCGTCAACCTCGAGGTCTGGGCGCGCGTCGAGCGCATCTTCGAGCGCGACCGCGAACTGCTCGCGGCGATGCGCGAGCGCCACGACACCCTGCGGCGCGTCCAGGAGCTGTACCGCCTCCGCCTGCAGGGGGCGCTGCAGGCGATCCGCGAGCTGATGGGGCGGCCGGGCAAGGACGTGTGGCTCGCCGCCGAGCGGCACGACGCGCTGGTGATGCTGCAGGGCATCGACGCCCAGCACGTCGCCCGCGTGCAGCAGGTGCACGAGGAGTTCGAGGCGCGCTGGCGGCCCGCCGAGCGCTCGTCGGTGCAGCGCGAGAAGCGCGAGCTGCAGCAGCGCCTCGGCGACTGCGCGGCGCTGTGCCTGGCCGGCGGCCACATCGCCGTGCTGCTGCACCGCCTGCGGCTGTTCGACGTCCTCGGCCTGCACGGCGACCGCCCGGTGGTGGCGTGGTCGGCCGGCGCCATGGCGCTGTGCGAGCGCATCGTGCTGTTCCACGACTCGCCGCCGCAGGGCGGCGGCTGCACCGAGGTGATGGAGGCCGGCTTCGGCCGCGTCCCGGACCTCGTCGCGCTGCCGCACGCCAAGAAGCGCGTCGACGTGTCCGAACCGCGCAACGTGCAGCTGTTCGCGCGCCGCTTCGCGCCGTCGCTCTGCGTGCTGCTCGACGACGGCTCGCGCATCGACTGGAACGGCGCGCGCTGGTCGGCGCAGCCGGGCACGCACCGGCTGGGCGAGGAAGGCTGGGTCGAGGAGGCCGGCGCATGAGCCTGCTGCAGCGCATCGAGGACGCGGTCGCGCGCGGGCCGCACGCGCTCGACGAACTGGTGGCGACCACCGAGTTCCCGCACGTCGAGGGCCGCTCGGTGACGTTCCTGTTCCGCGGCGAAGCGCAGGAGGTCTCGCTGCAGCACTGGATCCACGGCCTGCCGGGCTCGCTGCCGTTCCGCCGGTTGCGCCACGGCGAGGCGTGGGTGCTGCAGCTCGACCTGCCGCCGCGCTCGCGCATGGAGTACAAGATCGGCGTGTCGATGTTCGGCCGCGGCGTGATGCTGCGCGACCCGCTGAACAAGCACACCGCGCGCGATCCGTTCGGCGCCAACTCGGTCGTCTACGGCGAGGGCTACAGTCCGCCGGAGTGGAGCCTGGAGGACCCCGAGGCGCGCAAGGGCACGATCGAGGACCGCTTCGTCGACAGCAAGGTGTACGGCGACTGGCGCCCGATCAAGGTCTACCGGCCGGCGCGCTTCCGGCAGACGCGCCGGTATCCGCTGCTCGTCGTGCACGACGGCTTCGACTACCTCGGCTTCGCCAGCCTGCAGCAGGTGCTCGACAACCTGATCCACCGGCAGGAGATCCCGCCGCTGATCGCGATCTTGACGCAGGCCAACGACCGCATGCGCGAGTACGCCGCGGATCCGCGGCAGGCGGACTACCTGGTCAAGGACCTCGTGCCGCAGATGGAGCAGATCCTGCCGCTGGTGCGCGAGCCGTCGGCGCGCGCGGTGATGGGCGCGAGCTTCGGCGCCGTGTCGTCGCTGGCGGCGGCGTGGCGGCACCCGGGGTACTTCGGCAAGCTGCTGCTGCAGTCGGGCTCGTTTGTGTTCACCGAGATCGGCGACCACGACCGCGGCCCGGTGTTCGACCCGGTCGTCAAGTTCGTCAACGAGTTCCGCAAGGCGCCCGGCAAGCCCGCCGACAACGTGTTCGTGTCGTGCGGAGTCTACGAGTCGCTGATCTACTACAATCGCTCGCTGGTGCCGCTGCTGCAGGAGACCGGCATGCAGGTGCGCTTCCGCGAGGCGCACGACGGCCACAACTGGGAGAACTGGCGCGACCGCCTGCGCGAAGGGCTGAGCTGGCTGTTCCCCGGGCCGCTGTGGCTGGTCTACGAGTAGGGCGCCCGATCTCGACACCGGCGAGCCGAAGCGGCACCTTGCCGCCATGAAGCCGTCGACGTTGCTCGCGTTCCTGCCGCTCGCCGCCTGCGCTGCCGTGGCGCCCGACCCGGCGCTGGGCGCGCTGCCCGCCGACGCGGCCCAGGCGGTGGTCGTGCGCGCCGTGGCCGCCGGTCGCTGCGATGCGTCGTGGCAGGCGTGGGAGCGCGCCGGCAGCGGCTGGCGCGCGGTCGGCGCGCCGGCCGCATGCGTCGTCGGCCGCAGCGGCGTCGTCGACGCGGCGCACAAGCGCGAAGGCGACGGCGGCACGCCGGCCGGCGTGTTCGCGCTGCGGCGCGCGTTCGGCAAGGACGCCGACCTCGCCACCGGCCTGCGCTACGTCGCGGTGACCGACGACGACCACTGGGTCGACGACCCGCGCGCGCCGCAATACAACCAGTGGGTCGTCGGCGCGCCGGGCGTCAGCGCCGAGCGGCTGCGCCGCGTCGACGGCCAGTACGACGTCGCGGCGGTGCTGGAGCACAACACCGACCCGGTCGTGCCGGGCAAGGGCAGCGCGATCTTCCTGCACGTTTGGAGCGGGCCCGGCAAGCCGACGGCCGGCTGCGTCGCCGCCGCCGAACCGGACGTGCGGTCGCTGCTCGGCTGGCTCGACCGCGCGCGGCGTCCGGTGGTGGTCGTCGCCGCCGAGTGAGCCGCGCGCCGATCAGTCGAGCGCCGCGAGCGCCGCGTCGGCGACGACCTTGGCCAGCAGTTCGTAGCCGGCGTCGTTGCAGTGGCCGTTGGCGACGAAGAGCGCGCTGCGGTCGGCGGTCCCCAGCGCCGCGGTGAAGGCGGCCCGTACGTCGACGAACGGCACGTTCAGGCGCGCAGCGGCCCGCCGCTGCGCCCCTTCGAGCCCGTCGTGGCGGAACGGATAGCCGACGACGAGGAAGCGGATGCCGCGCTCGCGGCAATGCTCGCCGAGCTGCACGAGATGCGCCTCCAGCGTCGCGGCCCACGGCGCCGCGTCGGGGTCCTCGTCGAGGATGCCGCGCAGGATCGGCCGCCACGACGCGATCGCGTCGGGCGCCAGCGCCGCCGCTTCCGTCAGCGCCGCGTCCAGCGTCGGCCATGGCACGTTGACGCGCATGCCGCCGACCTTGGCGCGGGCGAGGCCGACGTTGCCGTCCAGCAGTCCGGCCGCGACCAGCAGGCGCGCCGAGCGCGGCGGATCGTCGCCGCCCAGCGCCTCGGCGAGGTGGCGCGCCATCGTGCCGCTGAGGTCGGGCAGCAGGCGGTTGCAGTTGCGCAGCGCGCGGGCGGCCGCGGCGCGGAAGTCGGCGAGCCGGCCCAGCGCGAACAGCGCGTCCTGCAGCACGATGGCGGCGACCAGTTCGTCCGGCGCCGCCTGCAGCCGGGCCTCGGCGCGCGCCGCGGCGGCGCCGGCGTCGCCGATGGCGAGCAGCGCGATCATGCGCTCTTCGGCGCCGTCGAGCCGGCCCGCCGCGTCGGCGGCGGCGAGGCGGCCGAGCGCCTCGTCGCGCGCGGCGGCGTCGCCGGCGCCGTTCGCGGCGATCGCCGCGAGGCGCGTCGCAGCGAGCGTTTCCGGGGCAGCGGTCGCGAAAGCGCGCGCTTCGGCGAGCGCCTCGGCGAAGGCGCCGCGGCGCAGCGTCGCTTCGATGGCGGCGATGCGCTGCTGCGCGTCCGCCGCCGGCCGCGGCGCGACGCGGGGCGGCGGCGCGTCGGCGGCCGTCAGGCCGAGCCGGTCGAGCAGCGCGAAGCCGGCGGCCGGCGTTGGGGCCGGGGGCGCGTCGTCGGCGCTCGCGGCCGGGGGCGCCGGGACCGGGTCGCCGCCGGCGGCGTCGAACCACGAGTTGGCGCCGAAGCGGAACGCGATCGCCAGCAGCCGGCCGGTGCGCCAGCGCCACTCGAAGCGGCGCGTCGTCGCGTGCTCGAGCGCGTCGGCGGCGGCGCGCGGCGGCCGCGACCAGGTGTCGTTGAAGGCGAGCAGCGCGCAGCAGACCTTGACGCCGTCGCGCAGTTCGCCACCGACGCGTGCCAGCATGTACCCGCTGTCCTGGCCGGGCATGCCGGCGTTGGCGACGCGTAGGGGCCGGCCGCGGTCGCGCAGCAGCCGTTCGAGCACGGCGGGATAGCTGTGTTCGGTCGACGACGCGCCAATGCCGGCGGTGAAGCTGTCGCCGACGCAGACGACCGCCGCGTCGGCGCGCGCAGGCGCCGTGACCGGCACGAGCGACGCGACGCCGGCCGCCAGTTGCAGGGCGGCTTCGAGGGCGAAGAGGAACACGACGACCGCGAGCGCGACGCGACGGCCGTTCGCCGAGCGCCGCCGCGGTGCGTTGCCTTGGCCATCGGCATGGTCCGTCATGGCCGGCAAGGATGCGGCAGCGACGGGCCCGCCGCCAGCGGCGTCGCCAGTCCGCGGCCGGCGGACAGGGGCAGACGGACGTCGGCGGCGAGAGTATGTTCCGCCGCCCAGGGAACACTCCATGACTCCACTTGCTGCTTCCAGCGTTCGGCGCGTCGGGGTCGCCGTTGCGTCGCTGTTCGCCGCGTGCGCCATGGCGGCGGCGCAGGACCTCGCCGCCGAGGTGCGGGCGATCGAGGCCGCGCTCACGCCGCTGCGGGAGCGCCTGGCCGCCGCGGACCCGGCGGCGGGCGACGTCCTTGCGCGCGAACTCGTGGCGAAGGGCGAGGCCGAGAAGTCGTGGATGCTGCTTAACGGCGTGGCGTGGGCGATCGTCGACCCGGAGGCCAAGGTAGGCCGTCGCAACCTCGAACTGGCGCGCCGTGCCGCGACGCGGGCGGTCGAACTGTCGCCTGGGCCGGCGCCGGAAGCGCTTGACACCCTCGCCCGCGTGCACGCCTGGGAGGGCGACGTCGCCAAGGCGGCGGAGCTGCAGCGGCAGGTCATGGTCGGACTGCCGAAGGCGTTCGTGCACGGTTCCCGCGGCGACATGGCGCAGGCGGCGATCGAGTACGACGCGCGCCTCCTCGCCAGCGCGCCGAAGCCGGCGGCGCCGGGGCCGCGCGTCCCCGCCGGCTGCGCGCCGGCGGCGGCCAGCGCCATCGATGGCTGGTGCAAGGTCGTGGTGCACAAGGCGACCGGCTTGCGCTTCCGCTTCGTCGCTGGCGGCGAGTACACGATCGGCATGGCGCCCGGCGACCTCGACGGCCTGTGGGTGCCGAGCGGCGCACAGTCCATCGTAACCAACGTCGAAGCCGAGCAACCGCAGCGCCGAGTGCGTGTGTCGTCGTTCTACCTTGCCGAGCAGGAGTTGTCCGTGGGCCAGTGGCGCAGGTTCATCGCCGCGACCGGCTACCAGACCGATGCCGAACTCGACGGCGCCAACGTCCTGGCGCAAACCGTGTGTGTCGACGACGCGGGCCAGGTCAGCGTGCAGCGTCGCAACGGCGGGACGTGGGAAGACCCTCTGCCGTACTTCCGCCAACGCGGCGCGTTCGCGCTCGACGATCGCCAACCAGTGACCATGGTGACCTGGAGCGACGCGATGATGTACTGCGCGCTGTCCGGACTGCGCCTGCCGACCGAGGCGGAGTGGGAGTTCGCCGCGCGCGGCGGGGTGGCGACGCGCTACTGGTGGGGCGCGGATCCGGCGGGCGGCAAGGACAAGGACAACGTGATGGACCTCGCCGGTCCCGGCTACGCACTGCGCTCGGCGGCCCAGAAGTGCTTTCCGTTCCACGATGGGCACTGCTTCCTCGCTCCCGTCGACGCCCTGGCGCCCAATCCGTTCGGACTGCGCGGCATGCTCGGCAACGTCAGCGAATGGTGCGCGGATCCCGGCAACCGGAGCGCGTACGACGATCTGCCCGCCGACGGCCTCGCCGTCGACCCAGTGATGTCCAGGTCGCTTGATGAACCCCTGCTGCGCACTGCCCGCGGCGGCACGTGGGCCTCGCCGCCCGCCGGGTCCCGCGCGTCGGTGCGCACGTTCACGCTCGGCGCCGTCTGCGGCGTCTCCGTCGGCTTCCGGCCGGCGCTCTCGGCGCGGTGACCGCAGCGATTGCTGGCAGTCGCTGCGCTGGCCCGGACGGCGGCCGGCGGGCATAGTCAGCCGCCCGCATCACGTCCCCATGCCTGCCGTAACCCGCAACATCGGTCTCTCCCTCGGCGCCGACATCTGCTGGCCGCTCGCGTTCGAGCAGATCCTCGCCGACGCCAAGCTCGAACTGAAGGTCGGCAAGGACGTCGTGCGCTTCGCCTGCGAGCGCGTCACGCTCGAGCCGTTCCCCCTGCAGCAGGGCTGCAAGTACGACCTCGTCGTCGACCGCCTGACGCACTGGTTCGCGCTGCAGCGCGAGTGGATCAAGAAGTCGATCCTGATGGACGGCCTCTACGTCTACAACAACCCATGGTCGGTGCAGAGCTACGAGAAGCACTCGACCTACTGCGCGATGCTGGCGCTCGGCATGCCCATCCCGCCGACGCTGATGGTGCCGCAGAAGAACTACGAGCCGAAGAACGACCTCGAGTTCACGCTGAAGGCGTACGCGCGCCTGTTCGACCTCGGCGAGATCGGCCGGCAGGTCGGCTACCCGCTGTTCATGAAGCCGTACGACGGCGGCGGCTGGCAGGGCGTCACCAAGATCGACGACGAGGCCGCGCTGCGCGCCGGGTACGAGAACAGCGAGAAGTGGCTGATGCACGTGCAGAAGGCCGTCGACGGCTTCGACCTGTTCGTGCGCGCCGTCGGCATCGGCCCGCAGGTGCGCGTCATCAAGTACGATGCCAGCCAGCCGCTGCACGGCCGCTACACCACGGCGCGCGACTTCTGCAGCAAGGAGGATCGCGAACTGATGGTCGACACCTGCCTGACCATCAACACGTTCTTCGGCTGGGACTTCAACAGCGTCGAGGCCCTGCGCAAGGACGGCGTCTTCCATCCGATCGACTTCGCCAACCCCTGCCCCGACAACCAGGTCAACTCGATCCACTACCACTGGCCGTGGTACGTGACGAGCAACCTCAAGTGGGCGATCTTCTGCGCCGCGACGAAGCGGCCGATGCGCAAGACGCTCGACTTCGAGCCGTACTACGCCGTGGCCAGGAAGGACCTGCCGTACCGCGAGAAGCTGCGCGGTTACGCCAAGATCGCGCGCGAGCGCCTGCAGGCCGACGAGTTCGCCGACTTCGCCCACAAGCACCTGCGGCCGATCGACGAGGCCGCGCGCGCGTGGTTCCGCAGCGACCGCTGCAAGGACGCCGTGACGAAGAAGGTCGCCAACATGTATCCCGCGCACGAGGTCGCCGACTTCTCGGCGCGGTTCTTCGAACTGGTCAAGCAGTCGGTCGCCGACGACGAGAAGGAAGCGAAGTCGTGAGCAAGCAAAAGATCACCTGGAAGTCGCCCGCGATGGGCGGCCGCGAGATCACGTTCGTCCGCTACGGCGTCTCCGGCACGCCGCTGCTGCTGTTCCCGACCGCCGGCGGCGACGCCGAGGAGCCGGAGCGCTTCCACCTGATCTCGGCGATCGGCGACTTCCTCAAGGACCAGCGGCTGAAGGTCTACGTCGTCGACTCGATCGCCGGGCAGGCCTGGCTCAAGGAGTGCAAGACGCTCGAGCAGGCGGCGAAGGTGCAGAACCAGTTCGACCAGTGCATCTACCGCGAGGTGGTGCCGGCGATCCGTCGCGACAGCAACGGCTACGACGGGCTGATCTGGACCGCCGGCGCGTCGATCGGCGCGTTCAACGCGCTCGCCGCCACCTGCCGGCACCCGGACGTGTTCGACAAGGCGATCTGCCTCTCGGGCACCTACAACATGAACAAGTTCCTCGAGGGCCGCGTCACCCGCGAGTACCACGAGAGTTCGCCGCTCGACTTCGTCCCGCACCTGGGCGGCGCGCACCTGGAACTGCTGAAGAAGCGCTTCATCCTGTTGGCGCACGGCCAGGGCGACTACGAGGAGCCCGAGCAGAGCTGGCGCGTCGAGCGCGTGCTCGGTCCCAAGGGCGTGCCCAACCGCGTCGACGCGTGGGGCAAGGAGTGGCGGCACGACTGGGTGACGTGGCGCAAGATGCTGCCGCAGTTCCTCGGCGAGCTGCTGCCGGCGAAGGCCGCCGCGACGTCGTGACGGCGACGGCGCGCGGACGCGCCGTGCCGCCGCGCTCGCATCCGGCGCTGCGGCTCTCGTTGCTGGTCGTGAGCGTCGTCGTGACGCTGCTGGCGTTGGAGGCGTGCTTGCGCCTGTTCTGGCGCGTGCCACCGATCTTCGCCGGGTTCCAGCAGGCCGGCATGTACGTCGCCGGCCCCGGCCGGCAGCCGATGCTCGTGCCCGGTTACCGCGGCGCCCTGCGCATCGACGCGGCGGCGACGACGTCGGTGCGCATCGACGCGCTGGGCCTGCGCGGCGAGGACCCCGGTCCCAAGCGGGCTGGCGAGAAGCGTCTGCTGATGGTCGGCGACTCGCTCGTGTTCGGATGCGGCGTCGAGGCGGAGGCGGCGCTGCCGGCGCGCTTGCAGGCTGCCCTGGGTGAACGCGGCATGCCGGTGACCGTCGGCAACGGCGGCGTGCCCGGTTTCGGGCCGAGCCACGCCGTGCAGCGCATGCGGCTGTTGGATCGCGACTTCGGCGCCGACGCATTCGTGCTGTGCGGCTTCCTCGGCAACGACGCCATCGACGAAGCGCTGCCCAAGCGAGCCGTCTACGCCGGCATGATGCTGCAAGGGGCGATGGCGGATCTCGTCGAGGTTTCCTGGCGCACGCGGCTGGCGCTGCGGTCGCGCGCCGCGCTCTGGCTCGAGGCGATGATCCTCAACGAGCGGCCGTCGTGGTCGCCGCTCGCCGCCTGGTCCCCGGCCGCCGACGACCTCGTCCGCATCGCCGGCCTGCCGCCGGAGCCGCAGCGCCACGCCGGCCTGTTCCTCGACGCCGTCGACGAACAGGCGTCCTGGCCGCCGGGCGGCCCGCCGGTCCTGCCGCGGCTCGACGGCTACTTGCGCGATGCGCTGAACCAGGCGAAGCAGGCGGCTGCTGGTCGGCCGCTCGTGTTCGTGGTCCTGCCGTCGTCGTGGCAATGCGACGAGGCCAAGCGCGTGGCGACGCTGCAGTCGATGGGCTTCGACGCCAAGGACTTCCGCCGCGGGCTGGCGCAGCAACGTTGGCTCGCCGTCGCCGCGCAAGCGGGCGTGCCGGCGCTCGACGCGACGCCCATCGTCACGGCGGCAGGCGCGGCCAGCGAACTCTTCATCGCGGACGGTGGGCACTTCGACCCGCGCGGCAACGAGGTCGTCGCGCGGTGGTTGGCGAAGGAACTGGCCGAGCGACTGCGCTGACCGCGAGACGTCCGTCCACCGGAGCGTGGCCGTCAGGGCGCGCCGGTCGACCGCTCTCTCCGGCCCGACCCGGCCGCCCGGGCGCTCACTTCCACTTCTGACCGCGCGCGACGACCGCGATGCCGGTCGACGACACCGTGAAGCGCTTGCGGTCGGCCTCGGCGTCGTAGCCGATCACCGTGCCGTCGGGCACCTCGTTCCACTTGTCGACGATGACGCGCCGCAGCTTGCAGTTCTTGCCGATGCGCGCGCCGCGCATGACGATGCACTCGTCGAGGCTCGTGTGTTCGTCGACGTAGACGAGGTTGCTGAGCAGCGAGCGCTTGACGTGCGCGCCGGAGACGACGACGCCGGGGCAGAGCAGGGAGTCCTGCACCTCCGCGTTGCGGCCGTTGGGGCCCTCGGAGAACACCGTCTTGGCCGGCGGGTCGTTGTGCCACAGCGTGTAGGTCGGCCAGTCCTTGCGGTACAGGTTCAGCTGCGGCTTGACGTTGCAGAGGTCCATGTTGGCCTCGAAGAAGGCCTCGATGGTGCCGACGTCGCGCCAGTACGGTTTCTCGTCGCCGGGCAGGCCGCGGAACGCATGCGCGTAGACCGGGACCTCGTGGATCATGCGCGGGATCACGTGGTGGCCGAAGTCGCCGCCCTGACCCTCGGGCATGGCGTTGTCGGCGCGCAGCCGCTGCACAAGTTCCTTGGTCTCGAACACGTAGATGCCCATCGACGCGAGGCACCAGCCAGGCTCGCCGGGGATCTGCGGCGCGTCCTTCTTCGGCTTCTCGACGAAGCCGACGATGCGGCCGTCGGCGGCCACCTGCAGGATGCCGAAGCTCGACGCCTCGGCGACGGGGATCCTGACCGCGCCGATCGTGAGCGCCGCGCCGTTGTCGACGTGCTCGCGCAGCATGTCGCGGTAGTCCATCTGGTAGATGTGGTCGCCGGACAGCACGACGACGTTTGGCGGGTTCCAGTCCTCGATCGAGTCGAGGTTGTGGAAGATCGCGTCGGCCGTGCCGCGGTACCACTTGCCGACCGAGACGTGGTGTGGCGGGCTGCAGGTGATCCACTGCTCCAGGCGCCGCGGCAGGAAGTTCCAGCCGAAGCGGATGTGTTCCTCCAGCGAGCGCGCTTGATACTGCGTCAGCAGGTGGATGCGCCGCAACCCGGAGTGGATGCAGTTGCTGAGCGTGAAGTCGATGATGCGGTAGCAGCCGCCGAACGGCACCGCCGGCTTCGCGCGGTGCGTGGTCAACGGCTTGAGCCGGCTGCCTTCGCCGCCGGCGAGGATGAAGACGAGCGTGTTGCGGAGGTCGAGGTTGGCCATGGCGGGCGCTGGCGAGGGCGCGACGGACGACGAGGCCACAGGATGCAGGTTCGGCGCGACGCGCGACAGATCCTGCCGCCGATTCCTGCCGCGACGCAGCGTTGATACGGCGGTTCGGCGACGTAGGCTCGGCGCCTCCGTCGGGCGACCGACGGCCCCGACGATGACCACGCGCCGCCCCGCCGATCCGCCCGCCGCTCCGAACGCCGCCGCGGCGTCGTCGGCCGACGCCGAGTGGCTCTTGACGGACGGCGCCGGCGGCTACGCCTGCGGCGCCGGCGACGGGGTGCCGCGCCGCCGCTACCACGGCCTGTGGATCGCGCGACCGGGCGGGCAGGCGCGCCGCATGGCGGTCGTCAGCGCCGTCGACGAACGCGTGCTGTTCGACGGCCGCACGACGTTCCTGCTGCGGGCGCACTGGGCCGACCAGGGCGAGCCGGCGCGGCCCGCGGCCGACGTCGACTTCGTGCCGACGCCGCTGCCGACGTGGATCACGACCGGCGACGGCTTCGTGCTGGAGCGGTCGGTCGCGCTGCGCCGCGGCGCCGCCGACCGGCCGCCGGTGTGTCTGCTGCGCTGGCGCAACCACGGTCGCGCGACCATCCGGTTGCACGTGCGGCCGCTGCTCGGCTGGTGCGATGCCGACCACCTGCCGCCCGCCGACGAGCGCTTCGACGGCGCCGTGCAGGCGCGCGGCGCGAGTTGGGGCGTCCGGCCCGATCCGCGGCTGCCGACGCTATGGTTGACCGCCGACGGCGTCGCCGCGTTCGTCGTCGAGCCGGCGTGGTACCGCCGCTTCCTCTACGCCACCGACCGCGACCGCGGCTACGACCACGTCGGCGACCGCTGGACGCCCGGCGTGGTCGAGTTCGAACTCGGCCCCGGCAGCGAAGCGACGCTCGCCTTCGCGCTCGCCGAGCCGTGCGCCGAGCCGGTGGCCGCGTTCGACGAAGCGCTCGCGGCGGCACAGGCAGCGGACCGGCTGGCCGCGACCGCGCGCGACCGCTTCGCCGGCCGGCTGGCGCGCGGCGCCGACGACTTCCTGTACCGCGCCGACGGCGGCCGGCTCGGCGTGCTCGCCGGCTTCCCCTGGTTCGGCGAGTGGGGGCGCGACGTGTTCGTCGCCCTGCCTGGACTCACGCTCGCGCGCGGCCGGCGCGACCTCTGCGCCGAGGTCCTGCGCGGCGCGTTGCCGTTCCTGCGCCGCGGCCTGCTGCCCAACGTCTACGGCGCGACGCCGGCGGACAGCCACTACGACAGCTGCGACGCCGCGCTGTGGTTCGCGCTGGCCGTGCAGCGCTACGCCGACGCTGGCGGCGACGCCGAACTGGTCGCGCGCGAACTGCTGCCGGCGCTCGCTGCGATCGCGCGCGCCTACGAGGAAGGCACCGATCTCGGCCTCGCGGTCGACGCCGACGGCCTGCTGCGCGCCGGCCGCGCCGACCTCAACGCGACGTGGATGGACGCGCGCACCAAGGACGGTCCGGTGACGCCGCGTGCCGGCCTGCCCGTCGAGATCCAGGCGCTGTGGCATTCCCTGCTGGCCTTCCTCGCCGAGCGCGACGACGCGTGGCATGGCCCGCGCGACCGCTGCGGCAAGGCGTTCGTGCGCGCGTTCTGGCTGGCGGACCTCAAGCGCCTCGCCGACCGCGTGCACGACGGCGTCGCCGACGCCAGCGTGCGTCCGAACATGCTGGTCGCCGCGGCGCTGCCGCGGTCGCCGTTGTCGGCGGCGCAGCGCGCCGGCTGCGTGGCGGCGGCCGAAGCCGAACTGCTCGTCCCGATCGGCCTGCGCACGCTGTCGCCGCGCGATGGCGCGTACCGCGGCCGCTACGAAGGCGACCAGGAGCGGCGCGACCGCGCCTACCACCAGGGCACGGCGTGGCCGTGGCTCGCCGGCTTCTACGTCGAGGCGGCGCTGCGCGCCGCGCCGCGCGCGCACAAGCGCACGGCGGCGAAGCTGCGGGCCTGGCTCGACGGCATCGCTCCCGAACTGGACCGCGCCGGCCTCGGCCACGTCAGCGAGGTGTTCGACGGCGACGCGCCGCACCGCCCCGGGGGCACGTTCGCGCAGGCGTGGAACACCGGCGAACTGCTGCGCGCGCTCGCCCTCGTCGCGGAGGCGCAGGCTTGATCGACGTCGTCTTCTACTTCCAGGTTCACCAGCCGTACCGGCTGCGCAAGTGGAAGCCCGACGACCGCATCCGCGGGCTCGACCTGTTCGACGAGCCGCTCAACCGCATGGTCGCCGAACGCGTCGCCGAGCGCTGCTACCTGCCGATGAACCGGCTGCTGCTCGACGCGATCGACCGGACCGACGGCCAGTTCCGCTGCGCCTTCTCGCTGTCCGGCACGGTCATCCAGCAGCTGCGCGACTGGGCCCCCGACGCGCTCGACAGCTTCGTCGACCTCGCCGAGTCCGGCAACGTCGAGTTCCTGTGCGAGACGGCGCAGCACAGCCTCGCCGCGCTCGCCGACCTCGACGAGTTCGAGTCCCAGGTCGAGGCCCAGCGGGCCGTGGTCACCGACCTGTTCGGCGCGCCCGGAACCTTCCGCAACACCGAGCTGATCCTCGACAACCGCATCTGCGCCAAGGTCGAGGCGATGGGCTTCGGCTGCATGATGGGCGAGGGCGCCGACCGCCTGCTCGGCTGGCGCAGTCCGCAGGTGCCGTACCGGCCGAAGGGGTGCCGCGCGCTCAAGCTGCTGCTGCGCAGCTACTCGCTGTCGGACGACATCGCGTTCCGGTTCTCCAACCGGAAGTGGCCTTCGTACCCGCTGTTTGCCGATACGTACGCTGGCTGGCTGCACGACGTTCCTCCGCCGGCGCAGTTCATCGGTCTGTTCATGGACTACGAGACGTTCGGCGAGCATCAGGGCGCGCACACCGGCATCCTGGAGTTCATGCGCTGCCTGCCCGAGCAGGTGCTCAAGCGCGCGGACTTCCGGTTCCGCACGCCCGCGCAGGTCGCGGCCGAGCGCGAAGCCGCCGCCGAGCTCGACGTGTCGACCCCCGTGTCGTGGGCCGACGCCGAGCGCAACCTCACGGCGTGGCTCGGCAACCCGATGCAGACGGCCGCGCACGCCGCGCTGTACGCGCTGCGGTCCGACGTGCTCGCGGTCGCCGACGAGCGCCCCGACCTGCTCGCGGCGTGGCGCAAGCTGACCACGTCGGATCACGTCTACTACGCCGCCACCAAGCACCACAGCGACGCGGAAGTGCACGAGTACTTCAGTCCGTACGACTCGCCGCACGCCGCGTTCGTCACGTTCATGTCCGCCGTCGACCACCTGCGCGCGCAGGTTGGCAAGGCGAAGAAGCCGCCCAGGAAGCGCAGCCACTGACCATGCCGGATCGTCCGCATCAACTGTTCGAGATCAGCTGGGAGGTCTGCAACAAGGTCGGTGGCATCCACACGGTGCTGTCGAGCAAGGCCGTCACCGCCGTCGAGCGCTATGGCGACGACTACGTGGTGATCGGCCCGCAGCTGCTCGGCGCCGGCTCGCAGCCGCCCTTCGACGAGGAGCCTGGCCACGAGGAGTTCGTCGCCGCGTGCCAGAAGATCGGCGTGCCGATCCGCGTCGGCCGCTGGCGCATCCCCGGCCGGCCGCGCTGCATCCTGGTGGGCTTCTCCGGACTCTACGAGCAGAAGAACGGCATCCTCGCCGGCCTGTGGGAGCGGCACGAGGTCGACTCGATCGCCGGCGACTGGGACTACGTCGAACCGGTGCTGTTCTCGATCGCCGCCGCCAAGGTCATCGAGCTGTGGTGGGAGGAGCACCTCGCGCCGTACCACCGCCGCGCGGTCGTGCAGGCGCACGAGTGGATGACGGGCGCCGCGCTGCTCTACCTGCAGGAGCGCATCCCGAGCATCGGCACGGTGTTCACGACGCACGCGACCATGCTCGGTCGCGCGCTCGCCTCGCTCGGCATCACGCCCGACCCGAAGGCCGCCGACAAGGGCCTCGGCGGCAAGTCGGTCGACGACCTCGCGCGCGAGCACGGCGTGCAGGCCAAGCACTCGCTCGAAGGCGTCTGCGCGCGCAAGGCGGACGTCTTCACCACGGTCAGCGCGATCACCGCGGCCGAGGCGGAGCTGCTGCACGGCCGCACGGTCGACCTGCTGCTGCCCAACGGCATCGACCTCGCCGTCGTCGACCAGCTGGCCGCCGGCGATCACGCGGCGACCCGCCGCGAGCTCGCGCGCGTCGCCAAGGCGGTGCTCGGCGAGGACGTCGGCGATGCGGCCTTCTTCGCGCTCGCCGGCCGCTACGAGTTCCACAACAAGGGCATCGAGCTGCTGCTCGACGCGCTGGCGGCGATGAAGGACGGCAAGGGCCGGCGCGTCGTCGCGTTCCTGCTGGTGCCCAGCGGCAACAGCGGCGCCCGCGGCGAACTGCTCGACCGGCTCGCCGGCGGCGACGCCAAGGGGCCGATCGGGTTGTGCACGCACAACCTGTTCGACGAGGCGAACGATCCGGTGCACCGGCACTGCAAGCGCCTGGGCCTCGACAACGCCGTCGGCAGCCGCGTGAAGGTCGTGCAGGTGCCGATCTATCTGCGGCCCGACGACGGCCTGTTCGGCCGCGAGTACGAAGCCGTGCTCGCCGCGATGGACCTCGGCGCGTATCCGTCCTACTACGAACCCTGGGGCTACACGCCGCAGGAGGCGATCGCGGTCGGCGTGCCGACGATCACCACCGACCTCGCCGGCTTCGGCCGCTGGGCGGTCGAAGCCGGACTCGGCCCAGAAGACGGCATCACCGTGCTGCCGCGCGAGCGCGTGCCGTACGGCGAGGTGACGAAGTCGCTGGTGACGGCGGCCGAGGCGTTCCTCGCCGCCAAGCCCGAGCCGGCGCGCGTGCGCGCGCGCTGCCGCGCTGCCGCCGCGCGCACGGCGTGGAAGCTGTTCTACGCCGGCTACGAATCGGCCTACCAGAAGGCGATCGCGGCGGTGCAGCAGCGCAGCACCAGCGGCGTCGTGCAGTTCCGCCTGCCCAAGCGGGCACTGCCGTCGCCCGGCTCCGGCACGACGCCGCGGCTGGCCTCGTTCGAGGCCTCGGCGACGCTGCCGCAGTCGCTGCGCGGCCTCGAACGGCTCGCGCGCAACTTCTGGTGGTGCTGGAACGGCGGCGTGCGGGCGCTGTTCGAGGAACTCGCCCCGGGCTTCGCCGCCGCCGGCGAGAACCCGGTCGCCTTCCTGCAGGGCGTGTCGCTCGACGCCCTGGAGCGCAAGTCGCGCGACGCCGCCTACCTCGCCCGCTTGCAGGAGGTCTGCAAGCGCTTCGACGCCTACATGGCGTCGGCGGGCAAGTCGCTGCCGGTCGCCGACGGCGCCAACGCGCCGGCGATCTCCGCGCAGCACCCGGTCGCCTACTTCTCGGCCGAGTTCGGCGTGCACCACAGCCTGCCGGTCTACAGCGGCGGGCTCGGCATCCTCGCCGGCGACCACCTCAAGTCGGCGAGCGACCTCGGCGTGCCGCTCGTCGGCGTCGGCCTGTTCTACCACTACGGCTACATGAGCCAGCAGCTGACCGGCGACGGCCAGCAGATCGCCGCCGACCGCGAGAACCGACCGGGCAAGCTCGCGGTCGAACTGGTGCGCGCCGCCGACGGTCGCCCGCTGGAGGTCTCGATCCCGCTGCCCGGCCGCGAACTGTTCGTGCGGGCCTGGCGCGCCCGCGTCGGCCGCGTGCCGCTCTACCTGCTCGACACCAACCTGCCGCAGAACAAGCCCGAGGACCGCGCCATCACGCGCAACCTGTACGGCGGCGACGCCGAGACGCGCATCCAGCAGGAGATCGTGCTCGGCCGCGGCGGCGTGCGCGTGCTGCGCGCGCTCGACATCCGGCCGGCGGTCTACCACATGAACGAGGGCCACGCGGCCTTCCTCACGCTGGAGCGGACGAGCCGCATGGTGCGCGGCGAAGGCCTGCCGTTCGAGGCCGCGCGCGAGTACGTGTCGCAGACCACGCTGTTCACCACGCACACGCCGGTGCCCGCCGGCCACGACCGCTTCGGCGAGGACCTCGTGCGCCGCTACTTCGGCGACGCCGAGGAGTGGGTGGGTCTGCCGTGGGACCGCTTCTTCGGCCTCGGTCAGGCCAGCGGCGGCAGCGGCGAGTTCAACATGACCTACCTGGCGATGAACTTCGCCGGCTTCGTCAACGGCGTCAGCAAGATGCACGGCGTCGCGTCGCAGAAGCTGCTGCACGCGTTCTGGCCGGGCCTGCTGGAGCCGGAGGTCCCCGTCGCGGCGATCACCAACGGTGTGCACCTCGCGTCGTGGACCGGGCCGGGCGTCGGCCGCCTGCTGCGCGCCGACGACGCGCCGGTGCGTCCGGCCGACTTCGCGCAGGCGACGCGGGTCAAGCCCGCCGAGCTTTGGCGCGCGCACGAGGCCAGCAAGGCGGCGATGATCGAGGCGGTGCGCGGCTCGCTGACGCGCTGCTTCCAGGCGCGCGGCGACAGCCCCGTGGACCTCGCCGCCATGCTCGCCGGCCTCGACGGCAAGGCGCTGGTGCTCGGATTTGCCCGGCGCTTCGCGCCCTACAAGCGCGCGCACCTGCTGTTCTCCGATCCGGCGCGTCTGCGGCGCATCCTAGAGGACGCCAAGCGCCCGGTGCGCATCGTCGTGTCCGGCAAGGCGCACCCGCGCGACAAGATGGGCCAGGACATCCTCAAGTCGATCGTGCAGATCGCGCGCAGCCCCGAGTTCCTCGGCAAGGTCTTCTTCGTCGAGGACTACGACATCGCGGTCGCGCGCGCGCTCGTGCAGGGCGTCGACGTGTGGGTGAACACGCCGACCCGCATGGAGGAGGCCAGCGGCACGTCCGGCATGAAGGCCGCCGCCAACGGCGTGCTCAACCTGTCGATCGCCGACGGTTGGTGGCCCGAGGCAGCCGACGGCCGCAACGGCTGGACGATCGGCGCCGGGCAGGTCTACGGCACGACGGAGCTGCAGAACCAGGCCGACGCGACCGCCGTGTACCGGCTGCTCGAGGACGAACTCGTGCCGCTCTACTTCGCGCGCGACGCCGCCGGCGTGCCGCAGGGTTGGGTGGAACGCATGCTGCACTGCCTGGCGACGGTGCCGGTGCTGTTCAACACCGACCGCATGGTGTCGGACTACCTGCAGCAGGCGTACGCGCCGTTGGCGGCGCAGTACTTCGCACAGCAGGCGCACAAGAAGGCGCCGGCGCGCGATCGCGCCAAGGAGCACCTACGCGTGCGCCAGGGCTTCGAGAAGCTGCGCATCGTCGCCGCGAACACCGTCGAGATGGCCGACTTCAAGGTCGGTCAGCACCTCGACGTCACGCTCGACGTCGACCTCGGCGCGCTGCAGCCGGCCGACGTCGTCGCCGAACTGGTCGTGACGCACGGCGACGGCGGCGGGGAGGCGCTCGTTGTGCCCCTGCGCCACACCGGCGCGAAGGCCGGCACGGTGCACGGCTTCGTCGGCGGCTGCCGCATCGAGGTGGCGGGCCAGTACCAGCACGGCATGCGTGTGCGCGTGCCGGCAGCCGGTCGCCACGACGCGAAGGTGCGCGGCCTCGTGCTGTGGGCGTGACGCCGCCCGTCGTGCTGGCGGGCACGAGCGGCTTCGCGTACCGCGCGTGGATTCCGTCGTTCTATCCGGCGGGCACGAAGCAGAAGGACCTGCTCACCGCGTACGCCGCGCGGCTGCCGGCGGTCGAGTTGAACAACACCTACTACCGCATGCCGACGCCGGCGGCGGCGGCGGGCTGGCGCGCGCAGGTGCCCGCGGGCTTCCGCTTCGCGGTGAAGGCGCCGATGTGGTGGACCGTCAGCCGCAAGCCGGTGAACCAGGCGGCCGCGGTCGCGGAGTTGCGCGCGGCGCTGGAGCCGCTCGGGCCGACGCTCGGCTGCCTGCTGTTGCAGTTCCCGGCGCACGTCGGCTGCGACCTGCCGCGCCTCGCCGGCTGGCTGCAGGCGCTGCCGCCGGACTGGCGCTGCGCCTGCGAGTTCGCCCAGCCGTCGTGGCAGTGCGCCGACGTCGACGCGCTGCTGAACGCCCACGGCGGCACGCGCGTGGTGCGGGACGACGACGACGACGACGGGACCGGCAGCAGCGCGCCGCGGCTGGGGGACTTCGCCTGGCAATACGCCCGGCTGCGCCGCGCCGAGTACACGGCGACCGCGCTCGCGGCGTGGCGTCGCCGGTTGCAGGCGGCGTCGCACGGCGCGTCGTTCGCCTTCTTCCGCCACGAAGACACCGGCTGCGGGCCGCGGTTCGCCGCCGCGTTGGTTGCCGGCGCCGCCGGCGCCTGATCGCCGGCGCGGGCCGATGGCCGCCTGCGCGTGGCAGGTGGCGAGGGCGGGCGCTGGCGGGTGGTGCCGCGGTCGCTTGCCGATGCGCGCAGCCGCCCGCCGACGCGCGCGGCAGCGCACCGAACGCGGGGCGCCGTCGCCCGGCGCCGTCCGAGGCGCGTCCTTCCAGGTCGAACGACGGGTCGGTGTCTCGGCCTCAAGCCCATGCGCGGGAAGGGATTGCGCGGCAGACCGGACGGCGAGCCACCTGTCCGTGGCGGCGCGCGCGGCGGCGTCATGGTGTCGGGCACTGCGTTTGCATCAGCGGTTGGGTCGCGCGCGGTTTCGCATCGCCGGCCGCGCGGAACTTCGCTTGCATGGAACCCCCCTCTAGGTAACGTGCTACGTCACTCTTGGCTCGACTCGTCCCCGAGTAAGACCTGCGCCCGATCGCGGGCGGATTCGTCCACATGAACCCAACCTTCTCGCTTCGGCACTGCCCTCTCGCTCTCCCGGGTCGTGCCGCGTCGCTGTCGCTGCTCGCCGTCGCGGGCCTCGTCTTCGCCGGGTGCGCTGGCGGCAGCAAGGGTGACCCCGACAATCGCGGCGACTTCAAGGTCGTCGGCATCAGCACCGGCTCGGGCGCGGTCTATCCGTACCGCATCCGCGTCACCGACTCGTTCGGCAATCCGACGTCGACGGTCGTCAACATCGAGAGCGATGCGACGCTGCGCCAGTACGTCAACGGCAACAACGGCGTGCTGCCGGTGGCGACGCTGCCGACGACGGCCGTGCTGCCGGACGGCAACCCGGGCAACCACTTCCTGCACTTCACGTTCAGCCACAAGCTGCGCATCGACTCGATCCTGAGCCCGCTGCTGGCCGACCAGGGCAACTCGGGCCTCGCCGGCTCGCTGTCGATCCTCGCGTACGACCCGGTGACCGAGACCTCGACGACCGTGCGCGGCCGCGGCTTCGTCAACGGCTACACGTACTTCAACGTCGGCGGCGTGCTGCAGCTGACCCGCGCGGTCGAGGCCGATGGCACGGGCGTGCGCATCCTCGACGCCCGGGCCAATGGTTTCCCCAGCTACCCCGGCGCGGCGGACCTCGTCAGCCGCAAGTCGTTCGTGTTCGTCGCTGACGACGACGACGACCTGACCCAGCTCGATTTGTTCCCGTCGAACCGCCTGCTGCGCTTGATCGTCACCAACGCGGTACGCAACAGCGAGAACGACATCCTGGAGCAGGAGATCGGGGTCGCCACGACCGTCGGCCCGGACACCGCGCCGCCGCAGGTGCTCGGCTACACGACGGCCGCGCCGCAGATCGCGCCGGGCAACGGCCAGACCGGCGTCGACCCGACCGGCTCGGTCCTGGTGCGGTTCAACAAGCCGGTGCAGCCGGGCCTCGTCGGGGCGTTCTTCAGCCCGTCGCTGCTGACGCCGCCGTTCGGCGGCCTGTCGCTGTCGTGCACGTCGACGTCCGTCAACTTCCCGGTGACGTACTACGCCGATCCGGTCAGCTACGGCGACCTGATGAACTACATCGTGCAGCCGTCGTACAGCCTGCCTGGTCAGGCGCGCGTCGACATCACGGTGCAGACGACGACGATCACGAGCCTGCCGGGCGTCGCGATCGGCCAGGCGGTGACGACCTTCTACCGCACGGGCGATGGGCCGGGCATCGTCAACGCGCCGGTCGCCCCTGAGGCGATCTACGTCGGCATCGGCGGCGCCGAGCCCGGCGTGGGCGTCATCGACCTCCACGGCTTCGGTCAGGGCACGGGCAGCCTGCAGACCACGCGCTGGCCGCAAAACCCGAACATCGGCGTCCCTGGCGTCGTGCCGACGCTGGCGCCGGGTACGTCGACGCTCGATGCCGGCGGCGCTGGTGTGCTCACCCTGACGCAGGACACGACGGGCAGCCCCCGCCTTGTCCGCGATCCGCTGGTCGGCGAGGTCGGTGACATCCACATCGGCGCGCCGCTCGATCTCGTCTACAACAACGAGAACGTCAACCGCAACGCCAGCCGAAGCAACCAGATCAACCAGTTGGTCGGCATCGCCCAGGCCGGCAACACGATCACGCAGCCGCCGGTGCCGAATCCGCCGCGGCTCGTCTTCCCGCCGCCGAATCCCAACCGCGCCATCTTCGGCGAGGAGCCGGCGGTCAAGTCGTCGTTCGGTCCGCCCGGCGCGCTGGTCACGGCGGGCCCGCCCGGCAACTGCCTGGGCGTCGGTCTGAACCAGCTGGTGACGGGCAATCCGTTCAGCTCGGTCCAGAACGAACTCGGCGTCTATGGCACGCAGTTCATGGGCGTGTTCGTCGGCCCGCAGCCGCCGCCGGCTTCGCCGCCGCCGCCGCCGCCGTTCTGCCCGTTCACCTCGCGCCAGCAGATCGGCCACTTCCTCTACGTGCTCGACCGCGACAACCGCAAGGTCGTCGTGCTCAACAGCAACCGCTTCACGGTCATCGACACGATCCAGCTGTCCGATCCGGTCAGCATGACGATGTCGCCGAACCTGACGCGCCTGGCGGTCTGCAACTTCGCCAGCTCGTCGATCAGCTTCATCGACATCAACCCGCTGAGCCAGACGTTCCATCAGATCGTCGGCGAGACCCGCCTCGAAGCCGGTCCGACGGCGATTGCGTGGCAGCCGGACGGCGAGGACATCCTCTGCGTCTCGTCCGACGCCAACCTGCTGTCGATCGTCAGCGGCCTGGACTTCACGGTGCGTCGCACGGTGGGCGGCTTCCTCAACCTGCCGATCGACCTCGTCGTCACGCCGCGCTTCATCACGACGGGCAACACGTCGGGCCTGTACTACGCGTACATCCTCAACGCCAACGGCACGCTCGCGGTCTACGAGTCGGGTCCGGACGGCGTCAACGGCATCGGCTTCAACGACATCATCGGCGCGGTCACCAACGTGTCGTTCCCGCGCGCCCGCTCGATGGTGTACGACAACGCGGCCAATCTTGGCGGCGTGCTCATTGGCCACACCGACGACGCCGGCCTCGGTCAGGTCTCGCGCCTTGCGCTCACCGCCTCGCCGATCGGCCAGTTGCAGCTGAACCCGATCTCGGGCGGCTTCATCCTGCCGCCGACCTTCCGCCAAAAGGAGTGGACGGTCACGCAGCGCATCGGCGGCCTGTCGCAGACGTCGCCCGGCCAGATCCAGCTCAGCGGCAACTCGATCATCGACCTCTGCGTCGACGACCTGCTGAACAACGGCGGCCTGCTCGGCCAGGGCAACGCCTTTGCGCCGTCGTACACGGCGACCCCGTACCAGCACTCGGGCAAGCACGTGCTGAAGGCCGTCCCCGGCGGCGCCGTGCCCGTCGTCACGCCGCGGCTGCTGTTCGTGGCGACGTCGGATACCGGCAAGGTCGACGTGATCGAACTGCAGACGTCGGCCAAGCTGGCGACGATCTCGGTCCCGGGCGTGCGCGTCGTGGCGAACTACTTCCGTCAGTGACGGGTCGCCAGTGACGAGTCGCGCGTGATCGGGCGCGCCTGAACCCGGCCCGTCCCCACGGCGCCGGCACAGCGGGGCGGTGACCTTCAGGTCGCCGCCCCGCGTCGTTTCCGGTTGGTTCCGCAGCGGCGCCGTTGTCGTCCGCGCGCCGGCGGCGCAGAATCGGCGCATGCCCGATGGTGCCGTGATCCAGCGCATGTTCGCCGAGGTGGCGCCCGGCTACGACCGCGCCAACCGCGTGCTGTCGTGCGGCATCGACGTCCTCTGGCGCCGCCGCACGGTCAGGACCGTGGACGTCCGCTCCGGCGAGCGCGGCCTCGACGTGTGCTCGGGCACCGGCGACCTCGCCTTCGCCCTGCAGCGGGCCGGCGCGACGGTCGTCGGCGCCGACTTCTGCGCGCCCATGCTGTCGCACGCCTGTCGCAAGGCAGCGAGCGATCCGACGGCCCCGCGCTTCCTCGCAGCCGACGCGCTGGCCCTGCCGTTCCCTGCCGCCGCGTTCGACTTCGCCACCGTCGCCTTCGGCATCCGCAACGTCAGCGATCCGCGCGCCGGCCTGCGCGAGATGGCGCGCGTCGTCCGGCCGGGTGGGCGCGTCGTGGTCCTCGAGTTCACCAAGCCGCGCGTGCCCCTGATCGGCGCGGCGTACCGTTTCTACTTCGGCAAGGTCCTGCCGCGGCTCGGCGCGTGGATCGCCGGCGTGCGCAACGACGCCTACCAGTACCTGCACGACTCCGTCATGGCCTTCCCGGAGCGCGAGGCGTTCCTGGGGCTGATGGCGGAAGCCGGACTGCAGCGACCGCGCCAGCGCCTGCTCACCGGCGGCATCGCCGCCATCTACCGTGGCGAAGTCGCCGGCTGAGCGCGCGACCGGTTCGTCGCCGGCCCGGCGTCCGACGAGCAAGGCCGCCGTGCCGCCGTCGCCGCCGCCCGGCGGCTACCTGCACTGGTCGCGCGACGCCGCCGTCGGCTTGTTCGCCGTGCTGCCGCTCTGGCTCGTCTACGAAGGCGCGCGGCTTTTGTTGTCGCCCGAGGAACGGAACGGCGCCGAGCACCTGCTGCTGCAGCAGATCCACCGCCTGGGCCCGTACGGCCACCTCGCGCTGAGCCTCGCGTTCGGCCTGCTGATCGCCGGCGCCGCCCGTTCGCTGATCCGCCGCCGCGTGCCGTGGATGCGGGTGGCCGCCGTCATCGTGCTGGAGGGGGCGGTCTACGCGCTGTTGCTCGGTCCGCTGTCGTCGGCGATGGCGACCTCGGCCATGCGCGTGCTCGCCGCCGTCCCGGCCGGCAGCTGCCTCGCCTCGGACCTCGTCGGCGCGCTCGGCGCCGGCATCTTCGAGGAACTCGTGTTCCGGCTCGGTCTGCTGCCCGGCTTGGCATGGCTCGGCCTGCAGGCGCTGCGCGGTTGGTCCTTGCCGCGATGGCTCGCCGGCGTCTTCGCGGTCGTCGGCAGCGCCATCGTGTTCTCGTGGTTCCACCACGCCTGCGGCCAGCCGTACGAGCAGGGCGTCTTCCTGTACCGCGTGATGGCCGGCATCCTGCTCGGCGTGCTGATGTGGTTCCGCGGCATCGGCGTCTGCGTCTACACGCACACCCTCTACGACCTCTGGTTCTACCTGACGGTGGCCGATGCCTCCTGAGCCGATCCCGACTCCCCGCCGCAAGCTCGCCGT
Source organism: Phycisphaerales bacterium (assembly GCA_020247305.1). Lineage (GTDB taxonomy): Bacteria > Planctomycetota > UBA1135 > UBA1135 > UBA2386 > UBA2386. The sequence goes on from JADCJE010000114.1 coordinate 35,343, forward strand.
CATGTGGTCCGGTGGCAGCGGCATCGCCTACGGCATCCGCCTCGTCGAAGCGCTGCTGCAGGCCGGCTGCGAAGTGCACCTCGCCGCCACGGCGGCAGCGTTCCGCGTGCTGCGCCACGAGGCAGGGATCGCCCTCGATCCGGCGACCGGCGACCTCGCCGGCCTGTTCGCGCCGGAGTTGCGCGGCCACCTGCGCGTGCACGCGCGCGACGCGGTCGAGGCCGCGCCGTCGTCCGGCAGCGCCGGCATCGAGGCGGTGATCGTCTGCCCCTGCAGCATGGGCACCTTGGCGCGCATCGCGCATGGCTTCTCCAGCAACCTGGTCGAGCGCGCCGCCGACGTCGCCATCAAGGAAGGCCGTCGCCTCGTCGTCGTGCCGCGCGAGACGCCGCTGTCGACGATCCACCTGCAGAACATGCTCGACCTCGCGCGCCTGGGCGTCGTCGTGCTGCCGGCGATGCCGGGCTTCTACCACCGGCCGCAGTCGGTGCAGGACCTCGTCGACTTCGTCGTCGGCAAGGTCCTCGACCGGCTCGGCGTCGAACACGCCGTCGTGCGCCGCTGGCAGACCCCGACGCGCCGCGAGCCGACGCCGTACGACGAGGGCGAGGACGGATGAGCCGCGTCGCCGGCGCGGCCCGCGATCTCGCCGCGCTCGTCAAGCTGTCGCACTCGGTGTTCGCGCTGCCCTTCGCGCTGGTGTCGCTGCTGGCTGCGACCGCCGGAAGGCCGTCGCTGCGGTTGCTGCTCGGCGTGCTCGGCGCCGTGGTCGCGGCGCGCACGGCCGCGATGGCCTACAACCGTTTGGCCGACCGGCGCATCGATGCGGCGAACCCGCGCACCGCCGGCCGCGAGCTCCCGCGCGGCGCCGTGAGCCCGCGCGCGGCGATGCTGCTCGTCGTCGTCGCGTCGGCGGCGTTCCTCGGCTGCTGTGCCGCGCTGTCGCCGCTGTGCCTGTGGCTCGGCCTGCCGACGCTCGGCTGGCTGCTCGCCTACAGCCACGTCAAACGCTTCTCGGCCCTGTGTCATCTCTGGCTCGGCGTGGCGCTCGGCCTCGCGCCGGTCGCCGCCTGGGTGGCCGCCGACGGCGCCTTCGGGCCGCGCCTCGTCGCGCCCATCGTGCTCGGCCTCGGCGTCGCCTGCTGGGTCGCCGGCTTCGACGTGCTGTACGCCTGCCAGGACGAGGACTTCGATCGCGCCAACGGCCTGCGCTCGCTGCCGGTGCGCCTGGGCGCGCGCGGCGCCATGCTCGTCGCCCGCGGCCTGCACGTCGCCGCCTTCGCCGGGTTCGTCGCGTTCGGCCGCATGGTCCCGCTCGGACCTGGGTGGCTCGGCGGGCTCGTCGCCGCCGGTGGCCTGCTGGTCTGGCAGCACCGGCTGCTGCGGCCGGGCGACCTGCGGCGGATCGACATGGCCTTCTTCACAGCCAACGGCATCATCGCGATCCTGCTGTTCGCAGCCGGCTGCCTCGACCTCTTCGTCCTGGCGCCGCTGCCGCCTTCCTGACCATGGCCGTTCCCAACCCGGAAGACGAACTCCAGCGGCTCGCCAAGCTGCTGCAGAAGGGCCTGCCGCCGGTGGTGCTGGTCACCGGCGTCAACGATCCGTTCCGGGCCGAGGCCGTCGATCGGGCGCTCACGGCGATCGGCGAGGACGTCGACCTGCGCGTGCTCGACGCCTGGGACGAGCGCGCGAGCGGCGGCGGTGGCGGCAGCGACGATTCCGGCGATGGTGACGACGACGGCGGCGGCGACGATGGCGCCGGCGCGGACGCCGCCGCGGGCCGCGCATGCGCCGAACTGCAGGACCTGCGCGGCGGCGGCCTGTTCGCCCGCGCCTCGTACCTCGTCGTGCGCCGCGGCTCGGGATGGTGGCAGCGGCACGCCGAATCGGCCGCGGCGCTGCTGCCGCGCTTTGGCAAGGGCTGCGGACTGCTCGTCGAGGCGCCGAAGCTCGACAAGCGCAAGAAGGCCGCGCAGCAGCTGGTCAAGCAGGTCGCCGACGCCGGCGGCTACTTCGAGTTCCGGGAGCTGTACGACCTGCCGTTCGACCGCAGCCGCGGGCCGCTGGAGGGCGAGCTGTGCAAGTGGCTCGTCGCGCGCGCGCAGAAGCTCGGCGTGCCGCTGACGCCGGAAGCGGCGTGGCTCGTCGTCATGCAGGTCGGCAAGGCGACGCCGGAGCTGCTCGCCGAGCTGCAGCGCCTGCGCGACCGCATCGGCGCCGATCCCAAGCGCAAGCCGCTCGCGCCGGCCGACCTGCGCGGCCAGCTGACGTGCAGCTTCGGTTCGACGCCGTTCGAGCTCGCCGAGGCCGTGCTGGCCGACGACCGTCGCGCGGCGTGGCGGTCGGCGCGGGCGATGTTCGACCGCGGCGTCCGCGCCAAGGACGGCAAGCAGATGGACGCCGCCGGCGTGCTGCCGTTCGCGGCCAGCTGGCTGCACGGCCAGTTCGCCGCGGCGCTCGAAGGCCGGCAACTGCTCGACGCCGGCGTGTCCGAGCGCGACGTCGCGCAGAAGTGCGGCGTCTTCCAGTTCGTCGACCGCTTCCTGGCGACGATCCGCCGGCACCCCGCGGCGCGGTTGCGGCGCGGCCTGCTCGCAGTGCACGCCTGCCAGCGGCTCGTGCGCCTGACCGGCGAGGAGCCGGACGCGTTGATGGAGCGCTTCCTGGCGCAGTGGTTCGACGGCGCCCCGATCCCTTCGGCCGAGGACCTCGAACTGTGATCCGCAAGCTGCCGCCCGAGGTCGTCAACCAGATCGCCGCGGGCGAGGTCGTCGAGCGGCCCGCCTCGGTGGTCAAGGAACTCGTCGAGAACGCGCTCGACGCCGGCGCGCGCCGGGTGCGCGTCGAACTGCGCGCCGGCGGCGCCGAGGCGATCGTCGTCGTCGACGACGGCGACGGCTTCCTGCCCGAGGACCTGCCGCTCGCTTTCGCCAGCCACGCCACCAGCAAGCTCAGCGCCGTCGACGACCTCGACCACATCGCCAGCCTCGGCTTCCGCGGCGAGGCGCTGGCGTCGATCGGCGCCGTCGCCCGCTGCCGCATCCAGTCGCGCCGTCACGACGCGCGCGAGGGTTGGGAGATCCGCTGCGAGGGCGGCGCCGAGACGCCGGCGCAGCCGTGCGGCGCGCCGGCCGGCACGCGCATGGAGGTGCGCGACCTGTTCTTCAACGTGCCGGCGCGGCGGCGCTTCCTGAAGTCGGCCGCCGCCGAGCGCGCGCGCATCCAGGAACTGCTCGCCGAACTGTCGCTGGCGCGGCTCGACGTCGACTTCACGCTCGTCGCCGACGACCGCGAGATCCTGCGCCTGCCGCGCGACGAGTCGCTGGCGCAGCGTTTCGCGCGCTGCTTCGGCGACGACCTCGCCGGCGGCCTGCTGCCCGTGGCGCGCCGCTTCGACGGCCTCGAAGTCGAAGGCGTGATCACCGAGCCGGACCTCGCGCGCCGCGACGGCAAGCTCGAACTGCTGTTCGTCAACGGCCGGCGCGCGCGCGAGTCGTCGTCGCTGCACGCCGTGCGGCAGGCCTACCGCGAGTACCTGATGGGCGGCCGGTTCCCTGTCTACGCGCTGCACGTGGCGTTGCCGCCGGACCAAGTGGACGTGAACATCCATCCGCGCAAGGCGGAAGTCCGGTTCGTCGACGCGCGCATGGTCGCGGGCCGGCTGCACGAGACCGTCCGTGCGGCGCTGCTCGGTCGCGCCGGCGCGCCGACCCCCGGCGGCATCGTGGTCGCGCCCGACCTGCCGCGCGCGCGCTCGGGGTTCCCGCAGCTGCCGGCCGGGTTGTTCGGCGAGCCGCTGCCGCCGTCGCCCGCCGTGCCTACGGCGCCCCGGGCCGACGACTTCGTCGTCCGGGAAACCCCGGGCAGCGCGCCGGCGTCCGCCGCCTCGCCGGCGGGCGCGGCAGGCGGCGCGCCAGCGGCGCGTCCCGCGGTCGTTCGCCCCAACCCGTTCCGGCGCGTTTCGGGGCGCTTCCTGCAGGTCATGGACCTCTACCTGCTGCTCGAGGGCGACGACGGCCTGCTCGTCGTCGACCAGCACGCGCTGCACGAACGGGTCATGTACGAGTTGCTGCGCCGGCAGCACGCGGCGCGCGCGGTGCAGTGCCAGCGGCTGCTGACGCCGACGGTGGTGGAGGTCACGCCGGCCGAACTCGCCTGGTTCGAGTCGGCTCAGGACGACCTCGCCCGCGAAGGCCTGCACGTCGCCCCGTTCGGCCCAGGCGCAGTCGCCGTGCACGCCGTGCCGACGGTGCTCGCGCGCATCGACGCCGGCAAGCTGGTGCGTTCGCTGGTCGTCGGCGACGACGCCGTCGGCGCCGCGCCGCTGCGCGAGGTGATCGCCGATCGGTTCCACTCGATGGCGTGCCGCTCGGCGGTGATGAGCGGCGACCGCATGACGGACGCGGAGATCCAGCAACTGCTCGTCGACGCCGCCAGCCTGGAACACCCTCACAACTGCCCGCACGGCCGTCCGACGGTGCTGACGTTCACGCCGGCCGAGCTGGAGCGCTACTTCCGGCGGCGTTGCTGACGGGCCTGGGCGCGCCCGGGCGCCTCGTCAGCGCTTCTTGCGGTCGAAGTCCTCGACCTGCAGTTCGGGCCGCAGTTGCAGAGCGGCGACCACGGCGCGCGACTGCAGCGCGAAGGCTCCCGTCGGTTCGGCGAACAGGTGCACGATCTCGTGCGGCACGAGCAGGCCGTCGCGCTCGCGCAGGTCGCGGAGCAACACGCGCTCGCCGCCGCGTTCGTCGGGCTTGCCGTCGACGACCGGCGTGGCGTCGACCGCGAGCAGGCGATGGTTCGCGCGTTCGACCCAGACCTTGAGTTGCACCGGCGCGTCGTCGCCGCCGCGGCGCAGCAGCGGGAAGTCTGCGAGGTTGCCGGTCACCACGTGGCAGGGCACGGTCGTGCCGCGCTGCACCGCGAGGTCCGCCGCGGCGACCGGTCCCGGTTGCTGCAGCGAGCGCAGCACGGTTCCGGCTTCGAGGAAGCGCAGCAGTTGGCGGACGAGGTTCTGCCGGCGCTCGAACTCGGCGAGGTCCTGCGCCAGGTCCGCGGCGGTCATGTCGCGCGCTTCGTCCTTGGCGAGCAGCCAAGGGCCGTTGCGGTCGCGGCCGCGCACGAGGGGCACGCCAGCTTCCTTGACCTCGTAGCGGAGCAGCGGCACGACCTTCTTGCCGCCCGGGCGCGTCCATTCGAGGTAACGCACGTCGAGGTCGACCTGGCCGCGCTGCTCGGCGCCGCGGGCGACGAGGTGCAGTTCGACGCTGCCGCGCAGCGCGGTCACCACGGGCGTCGGGCCGCCGGGGCGGTGCGCCGCGTCGACGAGGCTGGCGAGCGTCTCCAGGCTCGGGCTGCCCGCCGGCGCGGCCGCGCCGACGGCGTCCTGCGGGGCAGGGTTCTGCGCGGGGAGCGCCGTCGCTATGGCGGCGGCGAGGAACAGCGCGAAGTGGGCGATCATCCGGTGGCGGGCGGCGACCGCAGCCGTCGCCCGCCGCCAGCCTATCCGAAGCGCCCGCCGTTGCGCCCTTCGGCCGTCGGCGTGCGCCCGGCCGCCGACGGGCGCGGGGGAGTTGCCGGCCCGAAGCAGGGTCGCCAGAGGTCACGTCCGCCAACTGCGGTGGACGAGGCTTCGGACCGGCGGCAGCGCAATTCCAAATGCCGTGCCGCGCGCGCAGCGCGACCGGGCGTGCGGCGTTCGCGCGCCACCGTGGCCGCGGCGTAACGACAGCCGCGAGCGTCGCATTGACGGCGGCCGCGTCCGCACCTACAGACGCCGGCATGACCGAGTCCCATGTCCGCGACATCACCGCTGCCACGTTCCAGAAGGAGGTCGTCGAGCGCTCGATGACGCAGCCGGTGCTGCTCGACTTCTGGGCGGCGTGGTGCGGTCCGTGCAGCACGCTCGGCCCGGTGCTGCAGAAGCTGGCCGCCGAGTTCCACGGCGCGTTCTTCCTCGGCAAGGTCGACGCCGACAAGGAGCAGGACATCGCCTACGCCTTCCAGGTCCAGGGCATCCCGTTCTGCGTGCTCGTCGACGGCGGCCGACCGGTCGACGCCTTCCAGGGCGCGCTGCCGGAGGCGGAACTGCGCAAGTTCCTGCAGCGCAACGGCATCGAGCCCATGGTGCCGCCGCCCGAGGAAGCCCAGCCACCGCCGGCGGCGCCGGTCGATCCGAAGGCGCCGGCGGCGCGCTTGGAGCGCGCCCGTCGCGCGTTCGCGGTCGGCGACATCGAAGCCCTGCGCAGCGCCCTCGCCGGCTTCCCCGAGGAGGACGATCTCGCCGGCTCGGCCAAGCGTCTGGAGTCGGGCGCGGAATTCCTGGCCGCGCCGTTGGCCGCCGGCGGGCCGCCGGCCGAGCGCGCGCTGGTGGCGGCGCGCGCGGCCCTGCAGGCCGGCGACGTCGAGGCGACGTTGGCTGGCCTGCTCGAAGCCGTCGCGCTCGACAAGGCCTTCCGCTGCGGCCTCGCCCGCAAGGCGATGCTCGCGTGCTTCGTGATGGTCGGTGAAGAGCACGAGATGCTCGACGACTACCGCCGTCGGCTGGCGACGCTGCTGTACTGAGCCGGCTCGCCCGCAGGGCGACCCGGCTCAGCCGATTGCCATGACGCCGCGACGCGGGGCGCGTCAACGGCGAGATCGGCGCAACCGGCCCCGCTGCGGCGTCGCCCCGTGGGCCGGCTCGCCCGCAGGGCGACCCGGCTCAGGCGATTGCCATGACGCCGCAACGCGGGGCG
>JADCJE010000115.1 GCA_020247305.1 Phycisphaerales bacterium
ACGGCGAGGCCGACAGCGCCGTGCGGCGCATCGGGGCCGGGCGCTTCGCGGACCGCGCGCAGCGCCACCCACGCGTCGCCGTCGTCGGAGCGCACGAGCAGCAGCTCGTCGGCGCGCAGGGCGGGGTCGCAGGCGTGCTCGACGCGGAACCGCAGGTCCATCGGGCCGTCCGGTCCGAGCGCCACCAACGCGTCGGGCGCCGTCACGACGTGAGTCGCTTCCGGCAGCTCGCGCTGCGCCGCCGTCAGTGCAGGCGGCGCATCCCACGGCAGCATCGGCAGGAACGGCAGCGCCAGGCGCGGTGGCCACAGGCGCACGCCGAACGTCGCCTGCAGCAGGTGCAGTTCGACGCCTTCGACCAGCCCCACCGTGGCGCCTAGCGGCCACGTGTACACGCCCGCGCCGGTGCGCGACGGCGCGAGGCCGGCGTCGAGCCATGCAAAGTCCTTGCCGACGGCGTTGTGGTCGAACGCGACCGCGAGGTCGGGCAGTTCGCGCACGAGGTCGCGCACGAAGGTGTTGCTGTTCGGCCCCGGCCACGCGGTGTAGCTGGTTTCGTCGTAGCGCGCCGCGATCGCGGCGACGGCGCGCGGCAGGTCCGCGGCGACGGCCCGCGCCGCATCGCCGCGCACGACGTGCTGCACGCGCACCGGCTGGCCGTCCCAACGGCGATCGCGCCGGGCTTCGCGCGCCGGGATCGCCTGGCAGACCGCGCCGAAGGACGCGCCGAGCACTTCGCAGCGCTGCCAGTCGTCCTCGCTGCCGCGCTTGACGTCGATCCACGTGTGGTCGGCGAAGCGCACGTACCACGGCCACCACTCGGGCAGGCGCGCGCTCTTGGCGACGACGAGCCAATCCTCGTCGCGCGGCAGGCCGCTCGGCCGCGGCGCTGCGCACGCGGCGGCGGCCGTGCCGAGGACGAAGGCGTACGCGACGGCGCGCGGGCGGCGCATGGGCGTCATCGCGCGCACGCTACTGCGCGCCCACGGCGGCTGCATCGACCGCGGCTGCCCCGGCGCGCATCACCCACCCGAACCGATCACCGCGTCGACCTCGATCTCGATGCGCATGCGCGGATCGGCGAGACCCGCCTGCAGCATCGTCGCCGCCGGGCGCACCTCACCGAAGGCCGCGCGCAGGGCCGGCCACGTCGCCGGGAAGTCGGCGGCGTCGGGCAGGATGTAGCGCACGCGCACGACGTCGCGCAGCGACGCGCCGGCCTGCGCCAGCGCGGCCTCGATGTTCTGCAGGCACCGGGTCGTCTGCGCGGCGACGTCGGCGGCGATGGTCATGGTGGCGTAGTCGAAGCCGGTCGTGCCCGACACGTGGACGTGGTCGCCGACGACGACGGCCCGCGAGTAGCCGATCTCGCGTTCGAACGTGGACCCGGAGGAGATGCGGCGGCGCTTCATGCCATGACAATGGCGTTCGGCGCGCGCGGCGCAAGCGCGCGCGGCCCAGCCAGCCGGCTGGCAACGGCACACGCCGCCGCGGCGGACTCGGCGCCGCCGTGGGCCAGCGTGCCAAATGCCACGGCGCAACGTCGGCGCCGCGCCGCGCCCACCACTCACTTGCCGGCGAGCTTCTGCGCCAGTTCCTGGCTCTCGGGATGGCGACGCGCGCCCTTGGCCCACATCTCCCTGGCCTTGGCCGGGTCGGTGCGCTCCAGCAGGTTGCCGAGGTACAGGTACGTCTGCGCCTGTTCGGGCGACGCCGGCATGGCTTCCTGCTGCGCCACGAGCGTCTCGAAGTGCAAGATCGCCGGCTTGCGCTTGCCGAGGAACTCCGGCCAGAAGGTGTAGCTCAGCGCCTTGGTGAAGCGCGCCTCCCAGTGGCGGTCGTCGAGTTCGAGCACCTTGTCGAACGCGCCGTCGGCCTTCATCGAGAACTCGTACTTGCTCGGGTCGATGTTGGTGTACGCGAGGTAGGCCTTGGCGAGCTGCATCTGCGCGTCGGGGCTGCCGGGGTTGGCCTTCGCCTGCGCCTCGAAGCGGGCGACGATCTCGTCGAGCTTGCCGGCGGCGTGCGCGCGCTTCCACGCGGCGGGGTTGCCGAAGAAGTCGGTGCCCTTGAGCGCGGCGAACTCGGCGTCGACGTCGAAGGCCGCGGCCGCGCCGCCGGCAGCCGCCTCGGCAGCCGCGCCGTTGCCGCGCTGCCGCAGGTAGGCCTCGACGGCGGCGGCGACCTGCTGGTCGGAGGGAGCGACCGCCCCCGTGCGCTCGGGCTCGCTGCGCGCGGCGGCGGCGGCGGGCACGGAGGCGAGCGCATCGAGGCGCGCCGTCAGTTGCTGCTGGGCCTGCTGCAACTCACCGACCGCGCGCTGCAGTTCGAGTACGCCGCCCTGGTCGGGGGCCGCCTCGGCGGGCCGCAGGGCGAAGGCCACGCCCGCGGCGACGACGCCGGCGAGCAGGGCAGAGACGACGGGATGGGCGAGGGATTGGCCGCTCGGGTTGGTCATGGTCGCGTGGGTGCAGCGTTCGACGCCATCGTGGCGTTGCAGAGGGTACGCGCACCGCCTCGGAAGATTCGCGGCGCCCGGCGTCCCGGCGGCGCTTGCGATCCGGGACCGAAGCACGGTCACAGCTGGCGCCTCTTTCGCGATGCGACCGCCGGTCCCGCCTCCGACCCCGCCCCCAGGCCGAGGCAGCAACGCTCCCGTGCGTCCGAAGCCACGACAACCTAGGAGTCTGCGCCACGGCAGGCCACGCCGCCCGCCACGCGTCTTCGCGCCCGGGGACCTGCCGCCGATCCTCGGCGAATCCACCGATTCGCCTGCGGTCGTCGGCTTCGCCCCGGCC
>JADCJE010000116.1 GCA_020247305.1 Phycisphaerales bacterium
CCCGAACACTCGCATCAGCAGCGACGCCCATGGATAGCGCCGCCGTCCAGCGCGTCGCTTCCCACCACCATGCGGAACCCGCAGCCGTTCGCGTAACCGCCGCTGCAGTTGCCGGCGACGGAACGCCGCGTCTTCCGAGTTCCCCGCCATTGGCCCAGACACCTCAGCGCCACCCACCACATCTCCCTCAGCAGCGTGAGAGCAGCCGCCAGCACCTTCCCGCTCCTCAGCCTCACGCCTGGGCACCAGACGAAGGTGCTGACGATCACCTACACGCGCCGGACCGACGGCGGCAAGGACCCGGGCAAGCAGCCCGGTGGCGAGCCCGCCGGTGACAAGCCGAAGAGCGGCAAGTAGCCGCGCCGAAGCCTGCGCCCGGGGTGCAGTCGCGCGTGCAGGGACGGAGCGGCGCGGGTCAGCCCTGGTCCGCGCGCCGCAGGTCGCCGATGCGCAGCGCCAGCCGGGACAGGCCGCGCCAGATCAGGTTGCGCACCGCAGCCTTCGCTGCGCTGCATGCGCGCGGCGACCTCGGGCACGGACATGCCGCACAGCTTGTGGAGGCTGACCGCTTCCTGCCAGTCGCCCGGCAGCTCGGCGAACGCGGCCTCGATGCGCTGCACGTCCTCGGCCCCGACCGCGGCGTGGCTCGGCGACTCGGCGACGAGCCCGGCGACCACCCCGCTGGCCAGCGCGTCGAGATCGCGTTCCTTCGCCGGTGTGCGCTGCTCGGCGCCGACGAAGCGAGCCTTGTCGACGAGCTTGCGTTGCGCCTTCAGGTAGAGCCAGTGCCGGAAGGCCGCCTCGCCGCGCCACTCGAAGCCGTCCAGGCCGAGCAGCACCTCGCGCGCCACCGACTGCACCAGGTCGTCCGGCGTCTCGCGCGCGCGCAGCCCCGGCCCCATGCGCAGCCGCAGCCATGCCCGCAGCCCCGGCAGGTGCTGCACCAGGAGTTGCTCGACGGCCTCCTGGTTTCGGGCAAGTGCCCGCGTGACGAGGGGCAGGCTGGATTCGCTCATGTCGACACGCACAGTATCCCCCACGTCCGGAGCCCCTTGCACGCCCCTCACGACGACCCGAACGAGCGCGCCCACCCGTTGGAAGCGTTGCTGGCCGAGACCCTGGCGCGACTCGAGCGGGACGGCATCGCGGCCGCCGAACGGTTCCTCGATGCGCATCCCGAGCACGCGCCGCGGTTGCGCGAGGCACTCGCCGATCTGCGCCAGCTCGAGCAGGTCGCGGCCCCGACCGCGCCGCCGCGGGTGTTCGGCGAGTTCCGGATCCTCGGCACGCTCGGCGAAGGGGGCATGGGCGTCGTGCACCTCGCCGAACAGGCGTCGCTCGGCCGCGAGGTGGCGCTGAAGATCGTGCGCCCCGAGCTGCTGTTGTTCGACGGCGCCCGCGAGCGCTTCCGCCGCGAGATCGATGCCGTCGCCCGCCTCGACCATCCGGCGATCGTGCCGATCCTCGCCACCGGCAGCGTCGACGGCGTGCCGTGGTACGCGATGCCGCGCTTGCGCGGCCGCAGCGCCGAGGCGGTGGTGCGGGCGTTCCGCGGCCGCGAACCGCGCCGGCTCACCGGCGACGACCTGCTCGCGTCGCTCGCGACGCCCGACCTCGAGGCCGGGGATCGCAGCGGGTTCAGCCGCCGGCCCTGGTGGTTCGTGATGGCCAGGCTGGCGCACGAGGTGGCGCTCGGCATCCAGCACGCGCACACGCGCGGCGTGTTGCACCGCGACCTGAAGCCGTCGAACGTGATGCTGACCGTCGATGGCCGCGCCGTCGTGCTCGACTTCGGCCTCGCGCAGGCGCAAGGCGACGCGCGCCTGACGCGTTCGGGCTCGGCGGCCGGTTCGCCCGCCTACATGGCGCCCGAGCAGGTGCGCGGCGAAGGCGCCGACGAACGCACCGACGTCTACGGCCTCGGTGCGCTGCTGCACTGCCTGCTCGGCCTGCAGCCGCCGTTCGATCTCGAGCAGCCCGAACGACTGCGCCAGGCGATCCTCGCCGGCGAACGGCGCTCGCTGCGCACCAGCGGCGCTCCGCCCGAGCTGATCCTGGTCGTCGACACCGCGCTCGACGTCGAGCGCACCCGCCGTCATCCGAGCGCTGCCGCGTTCGCCGACGACCTGCTGGCCGTGCTCGAGCAGCGGCCGATCGCCGCGCGGCGCCTGCCGTGGTACGTGCGCGCCCGTCGCTTCGTCGCGCGCCATCGTCCGCTCGCCGCCGGCATCGGTGCAGCACTGCTGGTCGCAGCCGCGGTGCCGCCGATCCTGCTGTGGCAGCAACGGAGCGCCAATGCCGCCCTCGCCGAGCAGGTGCGTCGTGCCGACCGCAGCACCGAGGCGACGCTCGACGCGATCGACAGCCTGCTCGGCAGCGTCGCGTTGCCGAAGCTGCGCAACCTGCCGGCGGTGCAGAATGCGGTCGCGGGCCTGCTCGACGCCGCGCTGGCCCAGTACGGGCGTCTCGCCGACGACCCGACCCACGCGCGCCGCGTCCAGGAGCTCGAGCGACGCACGCTGTTCGAGGTCGCGCAGATCGCGGCGCGCCTCGGCAACCTGAAGAAGGGCCGCAGCGCCCTGGTGCAACTGCTCGCCGCCGCGACCGACGTGCAGGCGCCGCACGAGCGCCTGCTGCGCGCGCGCGCCCATCGCCTGCTGGCGTGGGTCGAGCTGCGCGAGGGGAACCTCGACGCGTGCGAGGCACGGCTCGCGGCGGCCCGCCAGGATCTCGGCAGCGCGTTCCCGCCGGGCCTCGCGAACGCCGTGGCCCGCGAACTCGCCGACGTCAGCGACCTGACCGGCGGTGTCGCCGATGCGCGCGGCGACCGGCTGGCCGTCGTGCAGGCCTGTCGCGAGACCGTGGCGATCCTCGAACGCGCGGAACCAGCCGGTGTCCCGAGCCCGGAGCTGTTGGGCGCACGCCTCGCGCTCGGGGCGAACCTGCGCGACGCCGGCGATGCGGACGCCGCCCGGCCGCTGCTCGAGTCGGTGCTCGCGGCGGCCTCCACCGACACCGGCAACGAGTCGGGCTGGCCGGTGCCGCGCCTGCTGCGCGCGATGGCCGCGCACGAACTCGCTTCGCTCGAGTACGACCAGCGCCGCACGACGCAGCTGCTCGACAACACGCGGCTGTCGCTCGGCCTGCTCGACGAACTGGTCCGCGACTATCCGCACGACCTGTCCGTGCGTCGCCACCGCGGCCGCACCGCGAACCTCCACGCGACGGCATTGCAGGTGAAGTCCCGCCACGCCGAGGCGCGGCCCTTCATCGAGCGCGCGATCGCCGACCAGGACTTCGTGCTGGCGGCCACGCCCGACGACCGCACCGCGCAGCGCTACCTGGCCCAGCACTACCGCACCTACGGCGTGTGCCTGCGCAACCTCGAGGACTGGCCAGCGCTCGAACGCGCGGCGCGCACGCTCGGCACGTTCCCCGGCGACGAGAACACCGGGCGCGCCGCGCGCGACCTGCTGCGCTGCGCGGCACGAGCCGACGGCGAACGGCGCACGCAGCTCGGCGCCGAGGCGCTCGGCCTGCTCGAAGCCGCCGTGCGCGACGGGATGAAGCTCGATGCCGCGGACACGGTCTACGCCCCGGTGCGCGACGATCCGCGCTTCCGGGCGCTGCTGCCGAACCCCCGCTGACGCGCGTCAGTTGCCGAGCAGCATCGTCAGCGCGTTGCTCAGCGACGCGAAGGACAGGAACTGTCCGGCCGGATCGAGCACCAGGTACTGCCCGTGCAGCGAGACGCCGGCGAGCGTCGGCGTGGCCGGGACCGGCAGCGGTGCCGCGCCAGCGCCGGCACCGTCTAGGAACACCGGCGGCAGCGTCGTCCACGGCGGCGTCACCAGCACGCGGCAGTTGCCGATCTGCAACAGGGTCGGCGCTGAGCCGATCGCGAGCACGCCGAGCGAGCCCGGCAGCCCGTTCTGCACGCGGATCGCGAACCCGGCGTTGCCAAGCTGTGGCACGCCGGTGGCGCCGATCGCGGGCAACAGGTTGCCGCTGCCGCCGCAGCCGAGGCCGAACGTCGTCACCGCGGCGACCACGCCGGCGATGGTGATGCGCCACGGCTCCCTGCCGGTGATGCCGTCGTCGCACCAGAACCACGTGTCGCCACCGGACTCGACGAAGTCCCCGATGTCGACCGCGCCGGAGCCTGCCCACGGGCCGACCTTGCCGACCTGCGTGGTGCCGACGGCGGTGCCGTCGCTGACCCAGATCTGCAGGCCGTCGTTGCCGTCGCTACCGGCGAAGACGACGCCGTTGACGCTGGCGCGCGCGCGCAACGTGCCGCTGAGCACACCGCTCGGCGCCCCGGGGTAGATGTCACGCACCTGCGTCACCGTCAGGCCGTCGCTGACCCACAGTTCGCGGCCGCGGACCTCATCGTCGGCGGTGAAGAACGCCAGGTTGCCGACGGCGACCAGGTTCTCGATCGAGCCACCCTGCGAGCCGGGAACGATCTGGCCGACCAGGCCGGTGCCCGCCGCGGTGCCGTCGGTGCGGCACAGTTCGGGGCCAGCGCCTGGGGCCGTGGCGACGAACAACACCGTGCCGTTCGCGAGGCGCACCAGCTGCTGTGGCATCGAGCTGCCCGTGCCCGTCGACAGGTTGGCGACCAGTTGCGTGCCGGCCGCGGTGCCGTCCGTGACGAACAGTTCGTAGCCGACGCTCGGCTGGTAGGCGCGGAAGTAGACGACGTTGCCGGCACTCAGGAACTGGTCCGGATCGCTGCTGCCGACGCCCGGCACGAGGTCGACCAGGCGCTGCGTGCCAGCCGGCGTGCCGTCGCTGACCCACGGTTCGCGGCCGGCGACGGCGTCCGCGGCCGCGAACACGACGCGGTTCGGGCCACAGGCAGAGAACCCGCTCGCCGACGACGTGGCGGCTCCGACGTAGAGGTCGCCGAGCGCCACCGTGCCCGCCTGCGTGCCGTCGGTGACGTGTGGCTCGAGCCCCGTGCCCGTCTGCCGGGCGACGAACCACAGCCGCCCGTTGGCGACGGTCAGCTGCCCGGGATCCGAGCCGTTGCTGCCGGCCAGCACGTCGATCACCGTCGAGTTCGCCTGCGTGCCGTCGGTGACGAGCAGCTCGTAGCCGGCGATCGCCGAGTAGCCGCTGACGAAGGCGCGGCCGTTCCAGGCGATCGCTTCGTAGACGTAGTTCGAGTTGCTGCCGTACTGGATGGGGAACGTGCCTGCCGCGGTGCCGTCGCTGCGCCAGAGCATGTTCTGCGTCGTCGCGGCCCCGAACACGACGCCGGTGCTCGTCGGCGTGATCTCGCGCGGCGAGGAGTCCGCGGTCGGCGTCGCCAGGTCGGCGACGACGTAGGTGCCCGCCGTGGTGTTGTCGCTGACGTAGAGCTCGATCCCGACGATGGGCGAGTAGCCGCGGTAGAAGACGCGCGATCCGACGCGGGCGATCTGCGCGGGGCTCGCACCCGAGCTGCCGACGACGCTGTCGGCGACGACGTTCGTGCCGGCGACCGTGCCGTCGGTGAACCACAGTTCGTTGCCGCCGGCCTGCGTCGCAGCGCCGAACACAGCGCCGCCGAAGGCCGCCACCAGATGGTCGGGATTGCCACCGGGGGTGCCGGCGTAAAACTCGAACAGCAACTGCGTGCCAGCGCTCGTGCCGTCGGTGACGTAGAGCTCGTAGCCGGTCGCCGGCGCGAACGCCGTGAACACCGCGCGGTTCGGCGCGACCGCGACGAAGTCGGTCGGCGACGAACTCGCAGCCCCTGGAGAGAGGTCGGCCAGACGGAACGTGCCGGCGAAGGTGCCGTCGCTGATCCACGGCTCGCTGCCGAAGCCGGTCTGGTCGTCGCACGTGAACAGCAGGCGATTGCCGAACGGCCGCGCCTCCTGCAGCGAGACGCTCTGCGAGCCGGCGACCAGTTCGCGCACCAGTTGCGTGCCGGCGGCGGTGCCGTCGCTGTAGTGCAGTTCGAAGCCGAGTGCGCCCGTGTTCGCGGTGAAGTAGACGCCGTTGCCCGCGGGCGTCAGCGTCTGCGGCGAACTGCTGGAGCTGCCGGGCGCCAGGTCGCGCACCATCGCCGTGCCGGCCAGGGTGCCGTCGCTGCGCCACAGTTCGACGCCGACCCCGACCCCGGAGGCGGTGAACCAGAACGCCGACGTACCCGCCACGAAGTTGGCGGGGTTCGAACCGGTGGTGCCGGGCACGATCTCCAGCCACAACGCCGTGCCGGCGGGCGTGCCGTCGCTGCGCCACAACTCGTAGCCGCGGACCGCGTCGTAGGTCGTGAAGTACGCAAACCCGCCGAAGCCGAGCAGCTCGCTCGGCGCCCCGCTGCTCGCTCCGGCGATGCCGTCGCGCAGCAGCACGGTGCCCTGCGCGGTGCCGTCGGTGGCCCACAGTTCGCTGCCGAGGCCGGGCACGCTGGCGGTGAAGACCACGCGGCTGCCGGCGACCGTCAGCCGGCTCGGAAAGCTGCCGGCGCCGCCCGGATTGAGGTCCTTCAGCAGGTAGGTGCCGGCGAGGGTGCCGTCGCTGCGCCACAGTTCGGCGCCGTGCGCGGTGGTCGCGGCGAAGATGGCGACCCCGTTGAGGTCGACGATCTGGCTCGGCGAGCTGTTGCGCTGGGAGTTTGGCGGCGCGATGTCGCGCACCAGCTGCTGCGCCGGCAGCGCCGGCAGCGCCGCGGCGAGCAGGAACAGGGACGAACGGACGATCCAGGGTGTGTGCATGGGATGCCTCACCAGCTGGAGCGGCCCGGCTAGGCGCCGTCTCACACCCATTCCGGGGAATCCTCGGCACCGCGGCGGCAGCCGGGCGCGAGCTCGGTGCCCCGGGCCAGGGCGGCAGGTCGGCTGGTGGCGTGGTGATGGTCACGGCGGCTGACCAATCGACGGCCGGCCGCGAGCCACGCGACCACGAACGGGGCCACGCACGTCGTCATGGCGCCATGAATCCGTGCCACACGCAGCCGCCGCTCCGGCTGTTGGCGGCAACATGAAGCTGTCCGTCCCACTTCTGTGCGCGCTGGTGCCGCCGCCGCGCAAGCATCTGGTGACCTATCACGGCGCGCTGGCGCCGGCGTCGGGTCTGCGGCCGAAGGTGGTGCCGCGGCAGACGGCGGCGGGTGAGGAAGAAGCGGCAGGCGCTGCCGCTGGCTGCCGCCACGGTGCAAGCGATGGTGGGGTCAGCGAGGCTGCGGGTGCCGACAACGCGGCGACGCCGGCGAAGTCTGCGATCGCG
>JADCJE010000117.1 GCA_020247305.1 Phycisphaerales bacterium
ACTGGCGCAGCACCGCGACGACATCTTCCTGCTGGCCACGCGCGAACGGCCGGACTGCGTGCTGCGCGGCCAGTTCGTCGCCGCCGACGCCGCGCCGGGCGCCTTGCACTTCGCCGGCGGGCCGTGGGTCACCGAGCTCGCCGCGCTCGTCGAACAAGGCCTGACGCTCGCCGACTTCCCGCCGCACGACCCGCGCGGCGACCTGCTCGTGCTGCTGCAGGTGCAGGAATCGCAGCTCGCCGAGCTCAAGCAGCTCACCGAGCGACTGCAGGAGCGCATCCAGCGGCAGGCGCAGCTCGAAGGCCAGCTGCGGCAGATCCAGAAGATGGAACTGGTCGGCCGCCTCGCCGGCGGCCTCGCGCACAACTTCAACAACATCCTGATGGCGATCCGCAGCCACGCCGACCTCGCGCTCGAGGAACTGCCGGCGGACTCGCCGGTGCGCGAGTGGCTGGAGCACATCAGCGCGGCGACCGACCACGCGGCGTCGCTGACGCGCGGACTGCTGACGATGAGCCGGCAGCAACCGCTGCGCATCCAGGCGCTCGACGTCGCCGCCGAGTTCGCCGCGATCCGCAAGCTCGTGGCGCCGCTGCTCGGCGAACGCGTGCGCCTCGCCATCGCGGTCGCACCCGATCTCGCGACCATGCAGGCCGACAGCGACAGCCTGAAGCAGATCCTCATCAACCTCGTGCTGAACGCGCGCGACGCGATGCCCGACGGCGGCGACCTGTCGATTGCCGTCGCGCGCCAGGACGAACTGCTGCCCGGCGCCGCTGGCACGCAACCGTGCATCGCGATCCGCGTGCGCGACACCGGCACGGGCATGGACGCGGCGACCAAGGCGAAGCTGTTCGAGCCGTTCTTCACGACCAAGCCCGCCGGCAAGGGCGTTGGCCTCGGGCTGTTGACGGTGTTCGGCCTCGTGCAGCAGATGCGCGGCGCGATCCGCGTCGACAGCGCGCCCGGCGCGGGCGCGACGTTGGAAGTCCTGCTGCCGCACGCCGACGCCGTCGCCAAGGCGCCACCGACCCCGCCGCCGCCCGCGGCCGCGACGGGCCGGCACGTGCTGCTGGTCGACGACGACGCGGCCGTGCGCCGGCCGCTGGCGCTCGCGCTCGCCAACGCCGGCTTCCGCGTCACCGCCGCCGCCGACGCCGACGAGGCGTTGGCCGCGCTGCGCGGTGGCGCGCAGTGCGACGTGCTGCTGACCGACGTACGCATGCCCGGACTGTCCGGGCCGCAGTTGGCGGCCGCCGTCGAAGGCGAGTTCGGCGCCGTGCCGGTGCTGTTCCTCAGCGGCCACACCGACGACCCGGCGCTGCGCAGCGGCCAACTGCCGGCGCGGCGGTGCTTCCTGTCGAAGCCGGTGGCGCTCGACGCGCTGTTGACCGCGCTGCGCACCCTGCTGGTGGCCTGACCGCAGGCCCGGCGAGGCGCCGGTTCAGCGCGGCGCGCCGACGACGTCGTCCTGCAGCGACGCCGCGGCCGCCATGATCTGCGCGCTCTCGGCGGCGCCGACGTTGGCCCACGCGAGCGTCGCCTGCAGATGACCGGCCACGCGGCCGAAGTGCTCGGCCGTGATGCCGCGGCCGGCGTGCGCCTTGCGCATGCCCTGGCCCCGGTACTCGCTGGGGCCGCCCAGGGCCATCGCCAGGAACGCCACCTGATGCGCCCGCTGCTGCCGCATGTCCGTGCCGGCGAAGAGCGGCGCCAGGAGCCCGTCGGCGAGCACGCGCGCGTAGAACGCGTCGACGACGGCGGTGAGCGCCGCCTTGCCGCCGATGCGTTCGTAGAGGGACTGGGGCTGCAAGGTCGCGGAGCGATGTTTCGTCATGGTGCTGGGTCCGTTGCTGCGTTCCGGCCCGATCGCCGGCACACGCTCCTTCGGCAGCTTGCGACGCCGACCGCACACGCCGGTCTGCGTACGGGGAAGCCCGCGGTGCGTCGCCAGCGCGCGCTGACCACGTTGGCGCCGGCACTGCGGCAGCGACCGCATCGTCGACCGACCGACCGCCCGACCGGCTGCGTGCGCGCATCGCGGCCGCGGCTAGTCTTGCCGCACCGTGCCACTCCCGTCCGCGTCGCCGCCCACCGTCCGCTGGGAGCTGTCGCTGCTCGCGTCGCTGCCGGCGCTCGCGCTGCTCGTGGCGCAGTGCGCGTGGCTGCCGCACTTCGTCTCCGACGACGCGTTCATCTCGCTGCGCTACGTCGAACGATTGCTCGCCGGCGACGGCCTGACGTGGACCGACGGCGAACGCGTCGAAGGCTACAGCAACCTGCTGTGGGTCCTCGGCGTCGCCGGCCTGCACGGCGGCCTCGGCGTCGGCGTCGACCTCGTCGCGGCGGCGCGGCTGCTCGGCTTCGGCTGCGGCGCGGCGGCGCTGGTCGTGCTGGCGTGCGCCGGTGCGCCGCGCGACCTGCCGTCGCTCGCGCGCGCGGCGGTGGCGCCGCTGCTGGTGGCGAGCGCGCAGGCGACGCTGGGCTGGACGCAGGCCGGGCTCGAAGGCCCGCTCGTGCTGCTGCTGCTCGCGCTGGGCTTCGCCAGCCTCGCTGCGGCGCACGACCGCCACGGGCCGCCGGCGCAGTGGTCGACGGCGATGCTGCTGCGCCTCGGCGTGCCGTTCGCGCTCGCGTGCTGGACGCGGCCCGACGCGCCGCTGTGGGTGTTCGTCGCCGGCCTCGCGCTCGCCGCCGGCGCGCGCTCGCTGCGCGTGGCGCTGGCGCTCGGCGCGCCCGCCGCGCTCGCCGTCGCCGCGCAGCTCGCGTTCCGGCGCGCGTACTACGGCGACACGGTGCCGAACACCGCGCACGTGAAGGCCGAGTTCGCTCCGGCGGCGTGGCCGGCGGGCTTCGCCTACGTCGGCAGCGCGATCGCGGCGCATCCGGGCAGCTTCGTCGCGGCAGCGCTCGCGGCCGTCGCGCTGTGGCGCGCGCCGGCGCGCCGGCCGCTGCTCGGCGCGCTGCTGCTGCCCGTGGTGGCGTGGCTGCTCTACCTCGCCAGCGTCGGCGGCGACCACTTCCCGTGCCGCCGCCTGCTGCACGGCGCGCTGGCGCCGCTCGCCGTGCTGGTCGCCGTCGCGGCGCGGCGCACTGCCCCGCGCGCCGGTGGCACATCCGGCGATGCGCATGGCGCAGTCGCTGCAGACGCAGCACCTCCCACCAGCCCGTTCACCGGCCACGTCGCTGACGCCGCGTCGCGCGGCGTCCCGCTCGCCGGCGCCGTCACCGTCGCCGCGCTGCTCGGCGGCGGCGCCAACCTGTACGTCGCGCGCACCGACGCGCAGAGCCACGAACTGCGCGCCGAGACGTGGGAATGGCAAGGCCGCGAACTCGGCCGCGCGCTCGCCGCGGCGTTCCCGGACGAGCGGCCCCTGCTCGCCGTCGATGCGGCCGGGGCGCTGCCGTTCTACAGCGGCCTGCCGTGCCTCGACCTGCTCGGCCTGTGCGACCGCACCATTGCGACGACGCCGCTGCCGGCGTGGCTCGACACGGTGCTGCCCGGCACGCCCAAGCCCCCCGGCCATCTGCGCGGCAACGGCCGCTATGTGCTCGACCGCGCGCCGGACCTGTTCGTCTTCGGCCCGCCGCCCGGCCGCCCGCTGCCGGTGTTCGCCAGCGGCGCCGAACTCGAAGCGGACCCGCGTTTCCTCGACGGCTGCCGGCTGGTCCGCGTCGACCTCGGCGAGCGGCAACTCGAAGGCGAGCGCCGCGCGCCGATCACGGCGCTCGTGTGGGCGCGCGTCGACGGCCGCATCGGCGTGCAGCGCGGCGACGGCCGCGTCGTCATTCCTGGTTGGCTGTTCGGTTCGTTCCGCCTGCGCGCGCCGATCGTGCAGCGCTACCAGCCGCCGACGCCCGCAAGCGCCGCCGCCGCCGGCGAGCAGTTGGCGGCGCTGGTGCCGTGGCTGGAGACGCGCGGTGCGGGTGCGGCGGCAGCAGCCGACGGCCGCTTCGTGTTGCGTCTCGCCGACGGCGAGGCGGCGCTGGCGCTGCCGCTGCCGGCCGGCCGCTGGCGCGTCGAGATTGCGCCGGCCGACGCCGCATCGACGGTGGCCATCGACGGTTGCGAGCGCGATGCCAACGGCGATTGGCGGCTGCCCGCGGCCGGCGAGCGCACCGTCCGCCTCGCGCGCACCAGCGCCGGGGGCGGCCCGTGCGAGGTACAACAGGTCGTGCTCACCCGCCGCGGCGACTGATCGGCCGACGCCGATCCGCTGCTGCGTATCCGTCGCCGCCGGCAACGCTTCCCCGCCCTGGGGCGGTCGACAACCGCGCACGCCTGCTGTTGCATGCTCGGCCTCAACTCCCGCGCCACACCCAACCGCG
This sequence comes from Phycisphaerales bacterium, assembly GCA_020247305.1. Classification (GTDB taxonomy): domain Bacteria; phylum Planctomycetota; class UBA1135; order UBA1135; family UBA2386; genus UBA2386. The sequence continues at coordinate 4,330 of JADCJE010000117.1, forward strand.
TCTTCATGATCCGCCAACTCTTCGTTCTCTCGGCCTTCACCGCCGCCGCACTTGCACAGCAGCCGCTGACCTTCGGCAACCTCGTCGTCGTCCGCGTCGGCGACGGCACCGCGGCGCTGTCCAACGCTGCGACTGCCACCTTCCTCGACGAGTACACGCCCACCGGCACGCTGGTGCAGACCATCGCACTGCCTACCGCGGCCAACGGCCTCAACCAGCCGTTCTGCAACTCGGGCACGGCGACGTCGGAGGGTTTCCTCAACCTGTCGCAGAACGGCGTC
>JADCJE010000118.1 GCA_020247305.1 Phycisphaerales bacterium
AGGCGGCGCGGCGTCGTCTCGCGCTCGGCGGCGACGGCGGCGGCGTCGGCGGGCGCGGCGGCGCGCACGCGCGCGCTCGGCGGCGCGGGCTCGGGTCCCTCCCAGAGCCGCGCCAGCGCCGCGAGTCCCGCCTGTTCGACGACGCGGACGTCGACCGGCAGCTGGCCGCAGAGCAGTTCGTACAGCATCACGCCGAGCGCGTAGACGTCGGCGCGCACGTCGAGGTCCTCGCCGGCGCGCAGCGCCTGCTCGGGGCTCATGTAGGCCACCGTGCCGCTGATCTGCCCGAGCGGCTCGTGCAGCGTGGCGCGGATGCGCGACGGGTCGGTCGGCAGCGCGAGGCCGAAGTCGATGACCTTGGGCGCTGGCTGGCCGTCGAGTTCGCGCACCAGCACGTTGGCCGGCTTGAGGTCGCGGTGCAGCACGCCGCGCATGTGGGCGTGGTGGACGCCGTCGCAGACGGCGAGGAACAGCCGCAGCCGCGCGGTGATGCCGAGGCGATGCTCGCGGCAGTACGCGGTGAGCGGCCGGCCCGGCACGTACTCCATCGCAAACCACGCGCGCCCGTCGCTCTCGCCGGCGTCGAGCAGGCGGGCGACCGCCGGGTGGTCCATGCGCGCCAGCACGTCCTGCTCGAAGGCGAAGCGGGCGCGATAGCTGCGGTCGAGCTTCTCGGCGCGGATGACCTTAAGCGCCGCCCGCTGCGCCATCGGCGCCGAGCGTTCGGCGAGGTAGACGACGCCCATGCCGCCCTCGCCGATGCGCTCCAGCAGCCGGTAGGGCCCTAGGCGTTCGCGGAGGACGGCGTCGGCAGCATCCCTGCTGTCGGCGTCGCGCATGCCGGCATCATGGCGTGACGGCCGCCGCCGCCGCAACGATCGCGTCGACGTCGAGCAGGTCGCCGGCCGCGCCGTCGAGTTGCTGGTGCAGCAGCCGACCGTCGGGCCCGAACACCAGCACGCCGCCCTGCTGCCACGGGTCGCCCTGCACGCCGGTCTGCTTGTGGCCGGCGCGCAGCGACCGCCAGAGGTTGGCGAGAAAGCGCGGATGCAGCAGCTTCCACGGCGAGCGCGAGAAGCGCGCGGCCGCGAAGGCCTTGCGGCCGACGTCGCTCAGCACCGCGCCGCCGAGCCCTTCCTTGGCGGCGAAGTCGGCCGCCATCGCCGGCGTGCCGGTGGAGACGTAGACCAGCCGCGCGCCGGCGGCGTCGAACTCGGGCTGCCGGGCGCGCAACTGCGCGGCCCGCTCGCGGCAGAACAGTCAACCGAAGTGGCGCAGGAACACCACGACGGTCGCGCGGGGGCCCAGGCAGGCCCGCAGGGTGGTCGGCGCGCCATCGACGGCGGCGAGCGTCGCGGCGAGCACGGCGGCGGGGTCGGCGATCATCGGCGCATCATCGCGCCGCGCCGCCGCCGCGCCAGCCGCCGTGGCTTCGGGGCCGCAGCCGGGTCGGGACGCTCAGCGGCTGTACGGCAGTTCCTGGCGGAAGTGGAAGCCGCGCTGCAGGTCGAACACGCGCCGCACCAGCTGCAGTTCGACGCGCCGGCCCTGGTGGCTGCCGGCGAGCGACAGCGTCTCGCGCTCGCGGTCGACCTCCTTGCCGACGTCGTCGCGCGTCAGCGGCTCCGGATGCGGCACCTTGCGCAGCGCCTTGCCGCGCTGGGCCTGCCAGACCGCCGCATCGCCGCCGCCGCGCGGCGTGACCGCGATCGTGCCGTTGGCGAGGTCCTCGCGGATCGCGATCAGGACCTTGCCGCCCGCGACGTCCTCGAAGAACGCGCGGCCACCGCGGCCGACGACGAAGCGCCGCCAGCGCGTCGCGTCGGTCGGCGGCACCTCGCCCAGTTCCGGCGCCGCACCGTCCGCCGCCGGCGCGCGTTCCGCCTTCATGCCCTCGACCTCCCACACGCCGTACAGCGCCGGCAACTCGCCGCCCTGCTCCTTGGCCTGCGCGGCGTACGCCGCGTGTTCGACGTGCACGTGGGTGAAGTGCGCCGCCAGCAGCAGCGCGCCCGTGCACGTCAACAGCCAGCGCAGCCAACCCCGCTGCACGACCGCGAGGTCCGGCGGCGGGCAGCTGCGATTGGCGACGAACAGCGCCCACAGCGCCCCGCGCCACGGCAGCATGAGCGCCAGCGCCGCGACCAGCAGGTGCGTCGAGTACAGCTTGACGGGCACGTCGTAGCACCAGTTGAGCGCAACGACGTTGGCCAGGACGACGGCGGCGAGCAGCGCGCCGAGCAGCGCCGTGCGGCGGTGGAACAGCAGCAGCGCCGGCAGGATCTCCAGCACGCCGGACAGCGTCTCGTAGGCCGGCGACGCCGCCATGAACGACCACAGCAGCCCCATCGGCGAGAGGTCGCCGAAGTCCGACAGCAGGCGCGTGGTGTTGAGTTCGCCGAACTGGCCGACGTACAGCTTGGCGACGCCGTACAGCAACAGCACGAAGGCGAGGCACCAGCGCACGTAGAGGTGCAGCCAGCGCCCGGCGCGCGGGTAGCCGGTCGGCCGCCGCGCGAGCAGCGACCAGACCAGGGCCACGAGCAGGCTCGCCAGCGCGACCGCGAGCGTGCGCGCGATCTCCAGCGCCGTGTCCCCACTGCCGGTCGCTTGCACGATCACCGGGTACGGCGTCAGCCCCTGCTGCGACAGCCACGCGAGCGCGCCGGACCACAGGCCGCTCGCGCCATCGAGCCACGTCGCCGCCGCCGTGCACCACGAGAACGGCGCGCCGACGAGCCACGGTTGTCCGAGCGCCTTGCCAAGTTCCGCGCCGGCGGCGCCGAGGCCGCGCAGCAGGCTGTGGAACGGCTCGGGCAGCGCGTAGAGCAGCGCGTAGCAGAGCGCGAAGCGGAACAGCACGACCTGCGTTCGCGGCCAGATGCCGGGCGGCGGCGGGACGGGGCGCTGCAGCGCGAGCGGCACCGGCGCAGGCGGGGCTTGGACCGGTGCGGTCGGCGACGCGCTGGGCGGCTCGGCGGCGGGACCGGTCGGCAGGTTCGTGCTCATCGGACGCGCATGGTTGCCGCCGGCGGCGCAATCGACAAGGGTGGCGCCGCGCGGCGCCGGCTCAACGGACTGCGATCTCGGTGAAGTGCGTCTCGGCGTTGCTCGCGCCGAGACCGAGCGCGGCGAAGCCGGGGAACCCGGTCGGCAGCGGCGCGGTGACGCGCACGCCCGCGGCCTCGGCGACCAGTTCGCGCCGCGCGAGATCGACCGCGATGCGCAGCGCCACGGCGGCTTGCCCGTCCCACGGCAGTGCGCCCGCCCACCGCGCTTTGCCCCCCATCGGCCCGAGCACGACGAGCTGCTTCGCGCCGAACTCGATGCCGGCGCGCCACCGCGCCGGGTCGGCGCCGACCGACCCGTCCGCGCTGCCTGCTGCCGCGAGCACGACGAAGCCGTTCTGCTGCGGCTTGCCGGGCAGCGGGCGCAGCGTCGTCGTCACTTCGAAACGCTGGCCCAGAGCCTGCGGCCGCACCGCCCAGCCACCCGGCGCGTTGGCCCACAGCCGGTAGCCGCCGTCCACGGCGACGATGCGGGTGACGCCAGCGCTCTGCGGGAAACGCGCCGGCAGCAGTTCGCCGGTGTCGTCGCCGTACTGCGTGCGCAGCGCGACGAGCTTCGCCGTCAGTTCCCGGCGCACGCCTTCGTAGGCCGGATCGTCGGCGACCGAGCGCAGTTCGTCGGGGTCGCGCACGAGGTCGAACAGCTCCCAGCCGTCGACGCCCGGCTCGTAGTAGCGCACCAGCTTGTGGCTCGCCGTGCGCACGCCGTACATCGCCGGCACGCGGTGCGTCGCCTGCGACTCGTAGTAGTGGTAGTAGATCGCGTCGCGCCAGTCCGCCGGGGGCTCGCCGGCGAGCAACGGCACGAGGCTGCGGCCGTGCACGCCCCGCGGCGTCGGCACGCCGGCGAGTTCGAGGAACGTCGGCGCGAAGTCGATGTTCTGCGTCAACTGCGCCACTTCGCGGCCCGCGGCGATGCGGCCGGGCCAGCGCATCACCAGCGGCATGCGCAAGCACTCGTCGTCCATCCAGCGTTTGTCGTACCAGCCGTGCTCGCCGAGGAAGAAGCCCTGGTCGCTGCTGTACACGACGAGGGTGTTGGCCTTCACGTCGGGATGCGCGTCGAGCCACGCCAGCAGCGCGCCGACGCTGCGGTCGACGCCGTGCACGCAGCGCAGGTAGTTCTTCATGTAGCGCTGGTACATCCAGCGCACGCGCTCGCGGCCCTGCGGGTTCTCGCGCCGGAAGGCTTCGTCCTCCGCCGCGAACGCCGCGTCCCACGCCGCGCGTTGGGCGTCGTCCATGCGCGCGCGCTGCTGCCCATAGGCGCGGTCCAGGTCCGCGAGCGTCGGCGCTTCGGCGGGCGTCGGCGGCACCATCAGGTCGTAGTGCAGCGTCAGGTGCCGCGCGATCTCCATCTCGGTGTGTGCGCGCGCCGGCAGGCGGTTGTCGTAGGCGTCGAACAACGTCGCCGGCTCGGGCAGGTCGCGCCCGCGGAAGGCGCCGAGGTCGGCGGGCGCTGGCAGCCAGTTGCGGTGCGGGGCCTTGTGCTGGCACATCAGCACGAACGGCTTCGCCGGATCGCGCCGCTCCAGCCAATCGAGCGCCAACTGCGTAGTGACGTCGGTGGCGTGGCCCGGCATGCGCACGCGGCCGGCCTTGGTCAGGAAGTCCGGGTTGTAGTACTGGCCCTGGTCGGGCAGCACGACCCAGTGGTCGAAGCCCGTCGGCGTCGACTCCAGGTGCCACTTGCCGACGATCGCGGTCTGGTAGCCGGCCGCCTGCAGCAGCTTCGGGAACGTCGGCTGGCCGCCGTCGAAGACGTTGCCATTGCGGCAGAAGCCGTTGGCGTGGCTGTGCAGCCCGGTCAGGATCGTCGCCCGCGACGGCCCGCACAGGGCGTTGCCGCAGAAGTTGGCGCGGAACAGCGCGCCCTCGTCGGCGATACGGTCGATGTGCGGCGTCTGGTTGATGCGCGAGCCGTAGGCCGAGATCGCGTGCGCGGCGTGGTCGTCGCTGAAGACGAACAGGAGGTTCGGGCGCGCGCCGGCGAGGGGTTGTTGGGCTGGCAACGCGCTCGCGGCGGCGATGGCGAACCCAAGGGACGCGATGGCATGGAACGGACGCATGGGCTCGAAGCCTAGGTGCCTGCGTCACGGCAGGCCACGTCGCCCGGAACGCGCGCTGTGACGCAGGCTGCTTGGAGTCGGCGTCACGAATGGCCACGCCGCCCGGCGTGCGTGCCGCGACGCATACTCCTTGCGCAGGCTGTCGGTTGCCTCGTCGATGCGGCGCGTGCTGCGAGCAACCAAGCGACGCAGGATCGTGGAGCTTCGCTGCTGCCCGGTGCGACGCCCCCTTGCCTGCCTGTCCACCGAGTTGCTGCGCATTCGCGGGCCGAATCGCTGCTGCGAGTTCCACTGCCATGTGGCCTCCCATCACGACCACTTCTTCCAGGTGGCGTTCGGCGAGCCGGCGCACGCCGTGCCGCTGCTGCGCACGGCTCTGCCCGCGCCGGTCGCCTCTGCCATCGACTGGCGCACGCTGACGCGCCAGGACCCGACGCAGCGCGGCCGGCGCGGCCGGCGCACGCTGTGCGACCTGCTGTTCGCGGTC
>JADCJE010000119.1 GCA_020247305.1 Phycisphaerales bacterium
CGCAGCCTGACGACCGCGGAATCGCTGCGGTGGCGGCAGGACTTCGGCCTGCACAGCATCCATCCCCTGAGCTGCGACGGCGCCCGCCGCGTCGGCGAGCCCGAATCGCCGGCGGCGATCGGCGCCTAGGAGTCTGCGTCACGGAAGGCCACGCCGCCCAGTACGCGTCTTCGCGTCCGGGAGCTCGCCGCCGATCCTCGGCGAATCCACCGATTCGCCTGCGGTCAAAGGCTTCGCCCCGACCGCGAATCCACGCACTGGATCGGCGCGCGTCCCGTGACGCAGACTCCTAGCCATTCGGCGAGCGCGAGGATGGCCCTGCTTCGGGTTCCGGCCGCCGGATCAACAATCGAGGGATCAGGTCAGGAGGTCTTTCGTGAGACCGGTGGCTTGTGCGTAGCCCCGCAGCGCCCGGCTCCCCACCCGCGCCCGCGCCATCTCGTCCCGCATGCCATGCAGGCCGGCCTGCATGCCGTGCTCCAGGCGGGCCTTCGCCATCAGCGCGTCGTTGCGCAGCGTCGACTCCAGGGCGTCGTCCCCGGCGCCGTCGCCGGCCGGGAGCAGGTGATCGTCGGCGACGTCGAGCAGGCTCGCGACGCGGTCGAGGTCGCCCTGGGCCATGGCCTCATAGGCCTGGTTCCAGCAGGCGGCGAGTTCGCGCAGCGCGAACGCCTTCGGCGTCGGGGTCGGATCAGCCGGGGATGATGCCATCCCAGCCTTCCTTGAGCGTCCGCATGACGCGCAGGGTGTTGCCGACGCCTTCGGTGTTGCGGGTCAGGTTCGACTGGCTGAGTTGATCGAGACCGAACTCGTACAGGCGGTCGAGGTCGCGGGCGACGTTGCCGCCGGCGGCATGGTCCAGGCTGGCGCGCAGTTCGCCGAGGATGCCCATGGCGCGGCTGAGCGTCTGACCGACTTCCGGCGACCGCGCGGTGCGCGCGTCGGCGAGGCCGGCCTTGGCCTTCTCCAGGTTGCGGATGGCGCCGTCGTAGAGCAGCTTGACGAGCTTCTCGGGGGACGCGGTCAGGATGGCGTTGCGCTGGTAGGTCGCGGCGGCTTGGGCGTAGGTCATGGCGTGAGGGTTCGGGGGTAGGGGTTGGATCAGCGGCGCGAGAAGAAGCTGCCGAGCGAGCTGCCCTGCGACTGCAGGCGGCCCATCAGCTGCTCGAGGTTGGCGTACTTGAGTTCCAGCTGCTTCTCGAACGAGGTGAGCCGTCGCTCGGCCTGCGTGATGCGGTTCGTCGCGTCCTTGGTCTGGCGATCGAAGGTGTCGGTGCGGTTCTTGATCAGGCCGTCGACCGAGTCGGTGTAGACGTCGATCTGGTCGACGATGCGGCCGGCGATGCCGTTGGTCGGCGCCGTGAACACGGCCGCGACGGCGTCCTCGTCGGCGGCCATCGCCGTCTCGAGGTCGGCGGCCGTCAGCGTCAGCTTGCCGGCGGTGTCGGCCTTGACGCCGATCTGCGACAGCATCTGGTAGGCGGAGTTGCCCGTGGTCGACACGAGGCTGCCGGTGATGGTGCGCAGGCCCGACCGCAGCGAGCGCAGCGTCGAGTCGCCGAAGAGAAGGCCCTTGGCCTTGCCCTCGGGGTCGAGCTGGTTCTGGTCGGCCAGGAAGTCGACGACCTTGTTGTAGGCGTCGACGAAGTCCTGGACCTTCTTGGTGGTCGCCGTCGCGTCGTTGGCGACCGTGATCGACACGTTCTGGGTCGGGCTCGCTTCCGACTTGAGCTCGAGCGTGACGCCCGTGATCAGGTCGCTGATCGTGTTGGACGAGCGCGACACGACGACGCCGCCGTTGAGTTGCACCTGGGCATTGGTGCCCTGGGTCAGCCTGTTGCTGCCGACGCTGTTGACGACCGCCTGGAAGGCCGGGTCGCCGTCGTCGTAGCTGATCGTGAACTCGCCCGCGGAGCCGGTCTGCTCGCTGCGCACGACCAGCTGGTAGCGGTTGGCTCCGCCGTTGGCGGTGTTGCCGGTGTCGACGACCTCGGCGCGGACGCCGACCTGGTTGGCGTCGTCGGCGGCGTTGATCGCCGCGGCGATGCGTTCGAGCGTCGGCGGCTCGGTGACGCCGTTGACGACGCCGCCGACCGCGATGAGGTGCGTGGCGCCGCCGATGTCGATCTGCAGCGTGCCGGGCGCACCGAGGCTCGCCGTCGGGGAGGCGCTGCCGGCGCTGGCGTTGACCTGCGCCTTCGCCAGCGAAATCACGCGGAGGTTGTAGGTCCCCGCCGCGGCGCTGCTGCCGGCGCTGGCCGTGACGATCTCCTCCTTGTCGGAGGTCGCCTTGCGGGCCAGGAAGCCCGTCGTGGTCTTCAGCGTCTTGGCCGCGGTCTCCAGCTTGCTGAGCAGGCCGCGCAGGTCGCCGAAGAGCGACTTCTGCTTGCCGAGGCTCGTCTTCTTCTGTTCCAACGCCGCGATCGGCCGGCGCTCGATCGAGACGAGCGCCTGGATGATGGCCTTGGTGTCGAGGCCGGAGGCGAGCCCTCCGAAGCTGATGCCGGCGTTGGACATCGAATGGGTTGCGGCGGTCGTGCCGCCACCCCGTGGCTATCGGCGCGCCGGGCAGCGGACTTGACCGCAGGTCGGCGTACGGCGCCCGTGGCGGTGGCGAGGTCGGCCGATCGTCGTCGGACCTCGCCGGGCATCGGGCTGCGGGGGGCGATCGCGCTGACGTGGCGGCACCGGAATGGTGCGTCGTGCAGGCGGCGCCTGCGCCGCGGCCTGGCCGCCGTCATCGTCCTTCCTGCCGGCAGCCGCCAGCGTCCATGCGGAGCCGCCGCGCACGGTGCGAGGGCGTCGTCGGCGCGGGCGGCACGGGCTGGCGCGGCAACGCCGGCGCCGCCGACACGTCGCGCACCCGACCCTCCGGCTGCGCGCCGGGAAGACGACGCCGCCCGGCGACCCGGATGCCGGGTCGTCGGGCGGAGCGCCGCGCGCGGTCGACAGCAGGCAGGGATCAGCCGAGGAGGCGCAAGGCCGACTGCGGCTGGGCGTTCGCCTGGGCGAGCACCGAGATGCTGGCCTGCTGCAGGATGCTGTTGCGCGTCAGTTGCGCCGTCTCGTAGGCGATGTCGACGTCGCGGATGCGCGATTCTGCGGCGGTCAGGTTCTCGGTCGTGATCGCGAGGTTGTTGACCGTGATGCCGAGGCGGTTCTGCACGGCGCCGAGGGTGCCGCGCAGGGCGCTGACCGAGTTGATCGCGGCGTCGATGCTCGTGATCGCCGTCGTCGTCGCGCCGCCCGAACCGATGTCGAGCGAGCTCAGCGACAGCGACGTGCTGAGCGCCGGCGACAGGCTGACCGACATCGTGTCGATGCCCGAGGTCGTGCCGAGGCCGACCTGGAAGCTGACCGAGGAAGCCGAGCCGTCGAGCAGCTTGATGCCCGAGAACTCGGTCGAGCGGCCGATGCGGTTGACTTCGCTGACGAGGCTCTGGAACTCCTGGTCGAGGGTCTCCTTGTCCTGGTTGCTGACCGAGCCGTTGCTCGACTGGATCGCCAGCTCGCGCAGTCGGGTCAGGATCGAGCTGACTTCGTTCAGCGCGCCTTCGGCGGTCTGCACCAGCGAGATGCCGTCGTTGGCGTTGCGCTTGGCCTGGTCGAGCGACCGGATCTGCGAGCGCAGGCGCTCGCTGATGGCGAGACCGGCGGCGTCGTCGGCCGCGGTCGAGATGCGGAGGCCCGTCGACAGGCGACGGAAGTTGCCGGTGACGTTGTCCGTCACCGTCGCGAGGTTGCGTTGGGCGTTGATCGCCGCGGTGTTCGTGTTGACCCGGAGTCCCATGTTGCTTCTCCCTGTTGCGTTGTGTGGCAGGCAGCCGCGGATGCGACCGCCCGGGGATGATCGGTGGACCCCTGCGCCGGATTGAGGCGCGCGTGTCGGGAATGCGCACGACGGCTTAGGTTCGCGCGGTCGTTTCGATGGCAGCGCAGCAACGCGGGTCCCGTGTTGGCACACGGCGACACGCTGTGTTCCGGCGGCTGGCATCCCGCCTGCCGCGGCGGCGGGTGCGGCGCGTCGTCGCGCGGGCCTGAATCGGGGTTGCTGGCGCCGGTGGAGTGTGCGCGCGGCTGAGCGGCCGCGCGCCGCACCGAGGCGTCGCGGGTCCGCGCGCAGCGCCTTGGCTGCCTGGGAGTCTGCGGCGCCGGACGCGCGCCGATCGGGTGCTTGGACTCGCGGTCGGGGGGAAGCCTGTGCCGCAGGTGGTTTGGTGGATCCGCCAAAGCTCGGCAGCGATTCCCGGACGCGAAGTCGCGTGCCGCGCGGCGGGTCCCGCCGTGACGCAGGCTCCAGGCGGGCGCGACCGCCACCGGCGCGGCGACCGCAGCCGCCGCATGGGGAGCCGCGCGCACGCCGTGCGTTCGTGTGGCGCACGCGCCGACGGCCTGTGCAGGGCGGGGGCGCGACGGAGGCGGCGCATGCGCTGGTAACGCGGTGCGCGCCGCGGTCGCGACCTCCGCCCCGCGCGGGTCCTTGTGTTGGTGGGCCGTGGCGTCGCGAGCCGCGCGCCGCGGTCACGGTTGGGGACAAGAGCGCCTGGTCGCCGTCGGGTGCGTTCGCCAGTCGGCCGCAGCGACGCTGCCCGGAAACGCCGCAAGGCGGCGCCTTCCCGGAGGAAGGCGTCGCCTTGCGTGCGGGTCGATCCGTGCGCCCTCGCGGGCGCTTGGATCAGCCGAGGAGCTGCAGCGCCGACTGCGGCTGGGCGTTGGCCTGCGACAGGACCGAGATGCTCGCCTGCTGCAGGATGTTGTTGCGCGTCAGCTGCGCCGTTTCGTACGCGATGTCGACGTCGCGGATGCGCGATTCTGCGGCGGTCAGGTTCTCGGTCGTGATCGCGAGGTTGTTGATCGTGATGCCGAGGCGGTTCTGGACCGCGCCGAGGGTGCCGCGCAGCGAGCTGACCGAGTTGATCGCCGCGTCGATGCTCGTGATCGCCGTCGTCGTCGCGCCGCCCGAACCGATGTCGAGCGAGTTCAGCGACAGCGTCGTGCTGAGCGTGGGCGACAGGCTGACCGACAGCGTGTCGATGCCCGAGGTCGTGCCGAGGCCGACCTGGAAGGTCACCGACGTGGCCGAGCCGTCGAGCAGCTTGATGCCCGAGAACTCGGTCGAGCGGCCGATGCGGTTGACCTCGTCGACGAGGGTCTGGAACTCCTGGTCGAGGGTCTCCCTGTCCTGGCCGCTGACCGAGCCGTTGCTCGACTGGACCGCCAGTTCGCGCAGGCGGATCAGGATCGAGCTGACCTCGTTCAGCGCGCCTTCGGCGGTCTGCACGAGCGAGATGCCGTCGTTGGCGTTGCGCTTGGACTGGTCGAGCGACCGGACCTGCGAACGCAGGCGCTCGCTGATGGCGAGGCCGGCGGCGTCGTCGGCGGCGTTGGAGATGCGGAGGCCCGTCGACAGGCGACGGAAGTTGCCGGACAGCTTGTCGGTGACGGCCGACAGGTTGCGCTGCGCATTGATGGACGTGACGTTGGTGTTGACTCGAAGACCCATGTGTTCCCTGCTGTCGTTTACGGTTGACTCGCCGCGCGGCGAGGATGCTGCCTGCATGGTCGGGCGCGGCGTCCGTCGATTGAGCGTTCCGTCGCTCGGTTGGCGAAGTTCCAGACGCCGCCCGGCTGGACCGTCGCGCGGTTGCGCACCGACGTCCCTTGCCATTGGCACGACGCGACTTCCGTGCGACCGCGCGGGACGCCGCTGGGCGCTGCTGCAATCCGCGTCGGGCGATTCGGGGCGCTCGTCCTGCATGGGGACGGCCTGAGCGCCGGAATGGGGGCGCTTCGCCGTTGGCATCGGCGACACTGGCGACGCGGCGGCAAAGGCCCTTGCGCCCGCGCACCGCGGCGTGGTCGACGCACGCCGGCCCGAAGCGCCTCGCGTGGGCGCGGCAGGATGGCTGTGGCGATCCGCGCTGCAGGAGCTGCAACGCCACCTGCGGCTGGGCGTTGGCCTGCGCGAGCATCGCGCTGATCGCCTGCTGCAGGATCGTGTTGCGCGTCAGCCGCGCCGTCTCGTAGGCGACGTCGGCGTCGCGGATGCGCGACTCGGCGGCCGACAGGTTCTCGGCGGTGATGCCGATCGTGTGGATCGTGATCGCGAGGCGGTTCTGCACGGCGCCGAGGTTGCCGCGCGTGGCGCCGACGGTTTGGATCGCCGCGTCGACGCTGGTGATCGCGGTCGTGGTCGCGCCACCGGAGCCGATGTCGAGCGCGGCGAGCGACAGCGTCGTGCTCCTCATCACGGGCAGGCTGACGGTCAGCTGGTCGACGCCCGCCGTGGCGCCGATGCCGATCGGGAAGTCCAGCTCGGCGATCGAGCCGTCGAACAGGCGCGTGCCCGAGAAGCCGGTCGAGCGGCCGATGCGGTCGACCTCGGCGAGGAGGTCCTGGAACTCCTGGTCGAGGGTCTCCTTGTCCTGGTTGCCGACCGAGCCGTTGCTCGACTGGATCGCGAGTTCGCGCAGGCGGAGCAGGAGCGAGCCGACCTCGTTCTGCGCACCTTCGCCGGCCCAGGCCAGGGACGCTGTCGGTCGGGCGGCAGGTTCGCTGTCGCGGCGGGTGAGTCGTGCGCGCGCCGCCCGCGGTCGCGTGCCACAAACGCCGCGAGGCGGCGCCTCCCGACTTGGGGAGCCGCCGCCTCGGGCGAGGCAAGGCCGGTTGCGGTCCGCGGATCAGCTCTGCAGCAGCTGCAGCGCCGACTGGGGCTGCGAGTTGGCCTGCGACAAGACCGAGATGCTGGCCTGCTGCAGGATGTTGTTGCGGGTCA
>JADCJE010000012.1 GCA_020247305.1 Phycisphaerales bacterium
CGACGCCGCCGCCTACGCCGCCGCCGACGCCGCCGACGCGCGCGCCGCTCACACCGCCGCCGCTGTGCGCGCCGCGGACGCCGTGAAAGCCGCCCGCGCCGCCCACGCCCACGCCGCCGCCACCGCCCACGCCGCCGTCGCCGCCGTCGCCTGGGCCAACGCCAATTGACGCGCCCGGAGACATTCATGCCCCAGAACAAGTTAGGCTCGCGCCTGCGCAGCGCCTATCCGAGCGCCACGATCGTCCGCGGCTGGCGCTGCACGCCGATGGGCGTGCGCCGGCATGGCTGGTGGGCGTCCTACCCGTCGGGCCTGTGCGTCTGGCTGGGCGGCACGCTCCAGGATGCGCTGGAGCGTCTTGTAAAAGAAAGAGGGAAGCCGCTTGACTCTTCCCGGAACTAGTGCTACACTACCTCCATGCATCCCATCGACTACAAGTCTCGCGCGCGCCGGATGACGGACGCTGCGCTTCTGTACTCCGCCGCGGACGCCAAGAAGGCGGCCGATGCCGCGGCCGAACTCGACCGCGCCGGCTGTCGCACGCTGAAGACCGAGGGCAACTACCTCGACGAGGCGTACGCCTACCTCGACGAACTGCGCCGCCGCCGCGCAGGAGGGAAGCTGTGAACGCGCGCGGAAAGCTACTGCTCGAACACCTCGTCGCCGCTCAGGCAGAACTTGCGCGGCACGACCCTTTGGGCATCTTCGGCGAGATGCCGCTGAGCGCCACCGACTTCGCTATCGGGTGGGAGCGGGGCAGCCAGTACCACCTCATGCGCGTGGCGGACGAGGCGATCCGCTCGCTGATCGCTGCGTTGCAGACCGCAGACGAGGAGCGCGATGGCTCGGCCTGAGCACAAGCGAGACCTCGTCGCCCTCCTGCGCCAGTTACAGGCGCAGGGCTGGACCGTCGAGCAGACCGCACGCGGGCACTACCGCTGCGTGCCGCCGCCCGGCGGGGGCAAGGTCGTGTTCGTCGCTGGATCAGGAGACCGCAGAGCCATCTACAACGCCCGCACCGACCTGCGCCGCAACGGCGCGCGCCTGTAGACCGCAGACCGCAGACCGCAGACCGCACCATGACGCACTTCCCTCACAACGGTAACCGAGACCGCTCCTTCCGCGCAGCACTCGCCGCCGCGTGGGCAGACCGCAGACACATCGGATACTCGTACAACATCATTGACACAGGTGACGGGTGGACCGTCTCCTACCCCGACGGAACCGCATGCCAACTCACGCAGAAAAGCGCGCTCATCTCGCCAACGCCTTCGCCGAACTTGTCGCCGGAGGCGACCTGAAGGTCGTTGCCCACAAGTACGGCTACAAGGTCAAGACGCTCCAGTCTCACTGCTACGCGAAGGGGATCAAGACCACGAATTCGCACCCTGCGCGACGCGAGCGCATGGCGCAAGCAGTCCTCGACGTGTCGGCCGGCATCGAGCCGCGCGTGGTCGCCGAGCGGTACGGCATCACGCTGCCCTACCTGCGCCAGCAGTGCGAGAAGCTCGAAGTCTCGACGCGCACGCGGTCACGGACGCTGGACCGCACGCTGTCGCTGATCGCCGCGCTGCTCAACGATCCCGAAGCGACGTACGACGCGGTCGCGCAGCAGTTCGGCGTGACGCGGCAGCGCGTGCAGCAGGTCAGGGCGAAGGCTGAGGCCGCCGGCATGCGGTTCCCCGGCCGGCGGACCAGACCGCAGACCGCAGACTAGCCGCCCGCAGCGGTGGGCGGGTGCAGCACGTTCTTGCGGGTCGCATTGCGGTAAGCGTTCATCGCCGCGAGGCCCACGGCCGTGATGCCGGAGGCGAGTCCCACGCCTTCCTCAGTCGTCAGCGTGCCAGCCTTGATCGCGTCGGCGGCCCTCTGGGCCTGCTCCGCGACCGAGACCGCCTGCTTGGCGACCGTGCTGGCGTCCTGAAGCGACTGCACCAGCTGGTGGTGCTGGATGGGGTCGATCACGCCGGCAGCCAGCAGTTGATCGAGCACGGCCAGACCGCCGAGGAGGCCAGCGGCGATCGGCCCGGCGTGGGCAGCGCATGCGCCGAGGAGGGCCGCCAGTACGAGGAGGGCGAGGTTCTTCTTCATTGGGTTCTCCGTCGCGGATGCTTGGGGATGGACACCCACAGCCAGCCAGGGTAGCCGTCCGGCTCGGCCTCAACAAGCCGGCGTCCGTACATGCCGCAGTAGATGCGCTCCAGCCAGCCGGGGATCGAGGACTTGGGCCAGTTGAAGTCGTGCAGGAACCAGATCACGTCAACGGCGCGCACGCGACCGTTCAGGGTCCGCGACGTGATGTAGTTGTCGAGCAGCCGCACGACGCGCCGGTACGGGCTGCGTGCCTTGATCGGTGTCTCGACGTAGCGGTCCTGTGTCCGCAGAGGTCGGCGCGAGCGGAGGATCTCGGCGAGGATCGACTCGAACGCCGGCATCGGTGTGCCGTCGTCCCACAGTTCATTTTGCTTCACGGCGGAAGTTGCGCCAACGGATCGCCGCGGCGCGGAAGGCAGGGTTGTCGGAGACGATCGCAGCGTCTGCGATGCGGTCGCCGTCCTCGTGCTGCCGCTTCATCAACTCCGGCAGCTGCTTCGCGATCGCGCGAACGACGGCAG
>JADCJE010000120.1 GCA_020247305.1 Phycisphaerales bacterium
CGCGGGCCGCGGGGGCCGCCAGCCGGCGGCCGGTCCGCCGGCCCGCGCGCACGCCGGCGCCGCGCCGCAGCGGTCGTTGATCGGGCTGCCTTCCTGCTCCCATGGACCTGTCCCGACTCTTCGTGCCGCGCGACCCCGCGCTGCAGCGGCTCGCGGCGCGCATCCACGGCGACCGGCCCGACCTGCGCGCCGCCTTTCCGGTCGCCGACGGCACGGCCTTCTGGCAGTGGCTCGGCACGTACGGCCTGCTGGAGCACGCCGAGGTGGCGGCGCACTACCCGCCGCTGCCGCCCGCAGGCCTGCGCGCGACGGCCTGCGGCGGCGCGACCATGGCGACGCACCTCTACACCGGCGCCGAGGACTGCCGGATGCTGTTGGAGCTGACGGCGCTGCTCGGCGATCGGCCGCCGGCCGAGCTCGGGACCATCCTCGACTTCGGCTGCGGCTGCGGTCGCGCGCTGCGCTGGTTCGCGCAGGCGCTGCCCGACGCGGCGCTGCACGGCGTCGACGTGCGCCGCGCTTCGGTCGAGTGGTGCGCCGCCAACCTGCCCGGCGCCTACGCGTGCACCGGCACCATGCCGCCGCTGCCGTTCGCCGACGCGAGCTTCGACCTCGTCTACGCGCTGTCGGTGTTCAGCCACCTGAACCTCGCGCAGCAGCATGCCTGGATGCGCGAATTGCTGCGCGTGACGAGGCCCACCGGCCTCGTGCTGGCCTCGACGCATGGCGCGTTCGCCGCCGCCGTGTGCACGCGCAGCGTGGAGCACCAGGACCTGCTGCAGATCGACGCCGCCGACGCGCGCTCGATCGTGCGGGCGCTCGCGCACGAGCCGTTCGTGCACCGCGTGCTGCCGGCGCGCATCCGCGCTGCCGCCGACGGCGTCGCCGACGACTACGGCCAGGCGTTCTTCGGCGAGACGTTCGCGCGCACCGCCTTCGCCGAGTTCGCCGAGTACCGCGGCGGCGTGCCGTGCGCGCTCAACCTGTTCCAGGACGTGCACGCGTGGCGGCCGCGGCGGCGCTGACCGTCAGCGCGTCGTGCGCGCTGCGCGCTCGGCCTGCCGGTCGCGCAGCCAGCGCGCGATCGCGAGCGCGTTGCCCAGCCGCGCGTTGGCGCGCCCGCGCACCGGCACGGCGACCGGTTGCAGGCCCTGCGCCGCGAGCGCTTCCTCCAGCAGGCCGGCGCTGCGGTTGACGCAGTTGCAGTAGTTGGTCTTGAGCGCGGTCGTCGCCGTGCCGCGCGGCAGCATCGCGTCGCCCCAGTCGAGCGTCGTCTGCGTCCACGCCGCGACCGGCGCGCCGGCGCCGAGCCACGCCGCGAAGCGCGCGGCGGCGGTGGCGGGGGACTCGCCGCCGGCGAGGTCGGCGAGCGCGAGGCCCATGTGGCCGAGGTGGTGGTCGACCGGCGCCGGCTCGCCAGGCTGCACCAGCGCTTCGAAGACGTCGTCGGCGTCGCGGCGCGCGGCGACCCATTGCACGATGCGCCGCGCCGCCGCCGGATCGCCGCCCGGCAGCGCCGACTCGGCGTAGACGACGGCGAGCCGCGGGTCGGCGAGCAGCGGCGACAGCGCGCGCGATGGCCGCTGGCGCGTCTCCTTGCGCCGGCCGAAGCGTTCGACCACCGCCGCATGCGCGATCTGGCGGTCGATCATGCGATCGAACGCCGCCAGCAGTTCGTCGAGCCGCGTGTGCTCGGGCTCCAGCACGCGCAGGGCCTCGACGATGGCCTCCAAGGTCGAGACGTAGTCGGCGCGCGGTTCGCGGCGGATGCGGTAGCGGCTCGGCTGCGCCGGCTGCAGCCGCACGTGCGGCAGGTCGCGCAGCCAGCCGTTCTCGCGGTACAGCCGTTTGGCATGCGCCCAGGTGCCGTCGATCGCGACCAGCGTCGACGGCAGGCGATCCCGCGGCAGGTCGTCGAGCAGCGGCGCGTCCGGGGCCGGGTAGAGCACCGCGGCGTCGGCGGGCAGCGGCAGGCGCTGTTCGAGCGTGCCGGTGAAGCCCGACCACGGCACATGCACCTCGGAGTTGGGCATCATCAGGCGCACCAGCCGAGCGGTGCCGAACGGATGCGTGCGCTCGTGCGGATGCTGCAGCACGACGATGCGCGTGCGCGTCGGCACGGTCGGCAGGTCGGCGCAGTGGCAAAGGCGCTCCGGCCGCAGGCAGCGGTAGCAGCGCCCTTGGCGCGCATCGGGCTCGGAGGTCGTCACCGGCGCGTTCTAGCCCTTCGCGGCGGCGCGCGCACGGGCCGCGCGCAACAGCGCCGGGGGCAGACCGTGCGCGACGATGCGTTCCTTTTGCGCCTTGGGCAGCCGCTTGATGCGCGCTTCGACGCGCAGCGCGCGCCCGAGGCCTCCGACCGGCGCCGTGAACGCCAACGCCAGCGGGCCGCGGCCGCGCAGCGCCTTGGCGCCGCAGCCGTCCTGGTGCTGCCGCAGGCGCGCGGCGACGTCGCGTGCGATGCCGCAGTACAGGGCGCCGGCGGCGGTGCGCACGAGGTAGACGTGCCAGCGGGCGCGGTTGGTCATCGCCGTTCCTCGCGCCGGGCGGCGTCGTAGTCGGCGGCAGTGTCGACGTCGCGCAGCGCCCGCAGCGCGGGGTCGAAGTCGCGCAGCGCCGCCTCGCCCACGCGCGCCGCACGCCCGTCGGCCAGCGCGCTCGGGCCGGCGTTGCCGGCCGCGAGCAGGGCATCGACGCGCGGCAGGCAGCGCAGCCGGTAGACGGCGCACAGCGGCTCGGGGCGGCCGCCGACCTCGGGCAGCGCGGCATCGGCGTCGCCCAGCCGGTCGGCGAGGAAGCGTGCGAAGCCGGCATCGACGAACGGATGGTCGCAGGCGACGACGAACGCGGCGTCGTCGGGTTCGAAGCCGGGCACGGCCAGCAGCCGGCGCAGGCCGGCGGCGAGGCCGGCGAGCGGCCCGCGGCCGGCGACGTCGTCGTGCGCGCGCAGCGCGTTCGCCGGCAGCGGCGGCAGTTCCTGCGCCGCGTCGCGCGCGACGACGACGACCGGATCGCAGCCGGGCGCGAGCGCCTGCGCGATGCGCGTCAGCAGCGGCGCGCCGCCGAACGGCAGCGCTTCCTTGGGTCGCCCCATGCGCGCGCTGCGTCCGCCTGCCAGAATGATCGCGCCCAGCCGCATGCGCTCCTTGTCCGGCATCGCCCGGAGCGGAGCAAGCGGCGATCCGACTCATGCAGCAGCCGACTCCCCGCAAGGCCGATCTCGTGTCGCCGTACGTCTTCCGCATCGAGTGGAAGGACGGCGCCGTCTCCGACTACAAGGCGCGCGACCTGCGCCTCGCCTGTCCGTGCGCCCAGTGCATCGAGGAAGGCACCGGCCGCGCCATCCTCGACCCGCGCACGGTCAAGGACGACATCCTGCTGTTCGGAGCCGAACTCGTCGGCCGCTACGGCCTGTCGTTCTTCTGGAGCGACGGCCACAAGACCGGGATCTTCGCGTGGCCGCGGCTGCGCGAACTCGCGGGCCTCGGGACCGCCCCGTGAAGCGGCCCGCGCCCGACGTCGCCGCCGCCCTGCGGCCCGCCGCCGCCGTGCTGGCCGCGCTCGACTGGCGCGCGCTCGGCGAGGTGTACTTCCACTGGGGCGGCGAGGACTTCTGGGCCGAGAAGCGGCCCGCGGTGCTGCAACTCGGCGAGCAACTGGCGCGCGCGCTGGCCGGTCGCCTGCCGAAGGGCGGCCGGTCGCTGTGGATCGGCGCCGGCGTCGCCGAGCTGCCGGTGCTGCTCGCCGAGACGGTCGTGCTCGGCCGCGAGGTGGTCGCCGCCAATCTGCGCGCCGCCGAGGTCGAGGCGCTGAACCAGGGCCTCGCGGCCGCCGCGCCGGACGCCGCGCTGCGCTACGTCGCCGCCGACGCGCGCACCGCCGGCGGCGAGGGCCTGTTCGACCACGTCGGCTGCGTCAGCGTGTTCACCGATCCGGAGACGTGGCCGACGTTGAGCGGCGTCAGCTACGGCCGCCTGCCGCCGGTGCAGGTCGACGTCGAGCGCTTCGTCGCCGAGCGCGAGGCGGCGCGCGGCCTTGCCGCCGCCGCGTTCGCGCGCCTGTCGCGGCCGGGCACGATCACCACCACGGCGGAGGAGGTGGCGTGGTTCCTCGAGCAGGCCGGCCTCGCCGGCGCGCCGATCGAGGCCAGCGAGGAACTCATCGACACCGCGGTGGTCGGCGACGCCGTCGGCTTCCTGCGCGTGCGCTGACGCGCGGGCGGGCCGGCTCAGGGCGTGAGCGTCAGCGTCACCGGATTGGTGACCGCCTGGAACAGCTGCGGGTTGCCCAGCAGCACGCCGGCGAAGTGCGTCGGGCCCAAGCCCAGGCCCAGGCCTGGCGGCAGCGTGAACGTCGCGCGGCCGATGCCCTGCGCGTCGAGCACGCCGAGGAAGCTGCCGAACACGAGGCCGTTGAGCGCGTCGAGGCCGAGCGTCGTCAGGCCGTCCGGGTTGAGCGGCAGCGTGAGTCCGGGCGCGAGCGGCGCGCCCGGCGCGGTGCCCGAGCCGCCCCACGCGATCAGGTAGAGCGTCGTCGCCGGATTGGCGCAGGGGGCGACGATGGTCGGGTGCAGCACGCCGCCGGCGGCGCTCGACAGCGCGGCGGCATCGGGCGGATAGACCAGCGGATCGCGGAATTCGAGCCGCGGGCCGCACGGCGGCGCCTGCACCAGGAAGGCGAAGTTGCGCACGTTGTCGTTCTCGTTGCCTTCGAGCACGGCGTTGGCGCGGTCGACGACGACGAAGCCGTACGTCACCGCCGCCGGCATGCTCCACGGCAGCGTCGCCGTGTACGGCACCGTGACCTGCTGGCCGGCGGCGAGTTGGGCGACCGTCGCCTTGCCGAGGTAGACGCTGGTCTGCGGCGACCAGGCCAACGTCGGCGACAGGAAGTACTCGACGTCGAACGGGCCCGCGGCGGCCGGCCCGTCGTTGGCGATCGTCGCATTGACGGCGCCGGCGCCGCCCGCCGGCACGTAGATCGCAGGCGTCACGATCTGCGGCACGCGCAGCTGCGCCGCCGCCGGATTGCTGACGGCGACCGTCCACGCGTGCGTCTCGCGCATCAGCTGGCTCGGGTCGTTGCGCACCAGCGGCGACTGGTCGAGCACGCTGCACTCGACCGTGTGCGTGCCGAGCGCAACGGTCGTGGTGTCGAGCGTCCACGACAGACCCGTGGCCCCGGGGACCGTCACGCCGTCGAGCTTCCACGCGACGAGCGGGCTGTTGCCCGGCGGCACGAAGTGCGTGAACGAGAACGCCTGCTGGTTGGGCACGCTGACCGTGACGTTGTTCGCCGTCGGCAGCGTGTTGGTGATCGTGTCGACCGCGCTGTTGACGACCTTGACGATGCCTTCCTGGCAGACGCGGCACAGCGCCACGCCAAGGCTCCGCATCAGGCAGTTCTGCTTCGGGCGGTAGAGCCCGAACAGGTGGTAGCCCGCGCCCTGGAAGGCGCTGATCGCGTCGGTGCCCCACCAGGACGACCACTTCTGCCCGTTCGGCGCGGCGGTGATGTTCGCCTGCCCCGGCTCGCCGCCCGTGTAGGTCTGGTTGGGGTAGTCGTACTCGTCGGCGAGGCCGCCGAGGCTGTGGCCGAGCTCGTGGATCTGCACCTCCGACATCGAGCCGCCGGTGTAGCTGACCGCGAACGTCGACGCGCAGCCGCCGTAGCGCGTGTCGTTGACCATCACCAGCACGCGGCCTTCGCTCGCCGGCGCGAGTGCGGCGTCGGCGAGCGCCTGCGAGGCGTTCTGGATGTAGAGGCAGCGGTCGGTGCCGCCGAAGTTGTACGTGGCGTCGTAGACCGTGTTGCGGAACACGGGCGGGTTCTCGTCCGGACGGTCGGCGCCGCTGTCGACGCTGGCGCGGAACACCGTGTGCACGTTGAAGTACGCCGCGAACACGTTGTACGGCGCGCGCTGGAACAGCGCGGTCAGGAACGTGGTGCAGTGCTGGTTGAACAGGGCCTGCTGGCCGGCCTGGTAGCCGTCGCCCAGGATCACCATGTCGTAGCGCGACGCGGTCGGGCCGTTGTTGATCACCGTGGTGACGGTCGGCGGCTGGGCGATGGCGCCGGCGGCGAGCACGGCGAACGCCACAGCGTGGGCGAGCCGGCTCATCGGCCGCCTCCCGCGAGCGCGCGCACGGTCGCGGCGTCGACGACGCCGAGCGCCCGTTCGCCCGCTTCGCCGGCGTCGCCCGGCCGCGTGAACCGGTAGCGCGCAGCGTTGGCGAACGCCGGCGCGCTCACCAGCATGCCGATGGACGGCGACGTCACGATGCAGCCTTCGACGCGCGTCTTGCGCAGCAGCGCGCCCGGGCCGACGTCGAACGGGCGCACGTCGAGCGGCACGTCCGCGAGCACGCCGCCGCCGGCGTCCTCGATGCGCAGCCGCCACGGCGAGTCGAAGCCCTTCGGCACGCCAGCCCACGGGTCGGCCTTGGCGCTCGCGGCGGTGATCGCCAGCTGCTCGCGGTGGCCTTCGACGACGAGCACGTGGTGGCCGATCGGTTCGGCCGGCGAAGCGGGTGGCGGGGTCGTCGCGCCGGGACGGAAGCAGAGCGCGGCAGCGATGGCGGCCGCGGCGCCGACGGACAGCAGATGGGTCGGATGCATGGCGGGGAGAGCGATGCGGGCGGTGAGGACGGCGGGCGCGCGCATCGTAGCGCGAGTGGAATCCCGCGCTCGGCGCGGCCAGCATGGCCCGATGGACTTTCGCGGCCGTGTCTTCCTCGCCCCGCTCACCAAGGGCGGCAACCTGCCCTTCCGCCGCCTGTGCCTGCGGCACGGCGCCGTCGTCACGATGGGCGAGATGGCCTACGGCTACCAGGTCGTCCGCCGCAGCAAGAGCGAGCTGGCGCTGCTGCGCAAGCATGCGGAGGAGACGTGCTTCGGCGCGCAGATCGCCGCGTCCAAGCCAGCCGACGCGATCGCGGCGGGCCGCGAGGCAGCGGCGCGCGGCGCGTCCTGGGTCGACCTCAACTGCGGTTGCCCGATCCACGACGTCGTCAAGCGCGGCATGGGCGCCACGCTGCTGCAGCGGCCGGCGCAGCTCGCCAAGCTGGTCGAGGAGATGGTCAAGGGCGTGCCGGTGCCGGTCAGCGTCAAGATCCGGCTCGGCTGGACCGAGAGCGAGCAGAACGCCAGCGAGGTCGCGCGGCTCGTGCAGGAAGCAGGCGCTGCGGCGCTGACCGTGCACGGCCGCACGCGCGAGCAGCGCTACTCGCGCGCCGCCGACTGGGATGCGATCGCGCGCATCGCGGCCGAACGCACGATCCCGGTGATCGGCAACGGCGACCTGCTGACGTGGTACGAGACCAAGGAGCGGTGGGCCAGCAGCGGCGTCGCCTCGGTGATGCTCGGCCGTGGCGCCCTGATCAAGCCGTGGCTGTTCCGCGAGATCGCCGAAGGCAAGGGCTGGGAGCCCGACGCCAAGGAGCGCTTGGGCGTCTACCTCGATCTGGCGCGCATGATGAAGGAGCACTTCCGCGACGACGAGAAGGGCAAGGAGCGGGCGATGCGCTTCCTGCCGTGGCACTTCGAGTTCTTCTGCCGCTACCGGCCGCTGTCGGCCGAGAAGTTCGTCGCTGCGAGCAAGACGCATCCGTTGATCCAGACGCGCTTCGACGAGCAGGGCGAGGAACTGTCGGTGCTCGAACGGCTGCTGCGCGACCCGCGCGAAGAGGTGCACCTGCGGCTCGCCGAGTTGCTGTGGTCGGCGGGTGACCTGGACGCGGCGGAGGCGGCGGCGCTGCAGCTGGCGGCGGAGCTGCCGCCGGTGGTCGGCGAGCGCGACGAGACGCCTGTCGCGCACGGGTAGGGAGGTGGCGGGCGAAGCAGCGGGCGCGCGGGCCGCGTGACCGCGGCCGCCAGCCCTCTCACTGCTTCGCTTCGATCTCGACGGCGACGTCCGTCATGCTGGCGCTGTCGCGCACGAACACCACGCCGGCCTTGCGGTCGGCGGGGATCGTCCACGTCGCCTTGCCGCCCTCGACCTTGACCTTGGCGACCAGCCCGCCGCCGGTGGCGGCGTCGTAGACCTCCAACTCGTCGTCGGCCGAGCGCACGGTCAGGACGATCGAATCGCCGGCTGCCGCCTTCTCCTTGTCCGCCTGCAGCGACACCTCGGCGTGGTGGCGCAGGATCTCGACGTCGGGGAACCAGCGGTGCAGCACGTTCGTCCGGTAGAGGATCCAGGCAATCGCGGCGAAGACGGCCAGCGCCAGCAGCAGCCGCGGCCAAACGCTCTTCTTCTCGGCGAACGGGTCGACGAGGCTGCGCTCGGCGCCGGCGGGCATCGACGGCAGCGAGGTCAGCGAACTGCCGAGCGGGATGTTGACGCGCGTCAGCGTGTTCACCGCCCAGCCGTTGGCGTCGAGGATCGGGCCGAGGTTGCGCTGGCGCAGCTTCATCCACGCGATCAGCATCGACGGGCCGGAGATCAGCGCCAGCAGGCCCAGCAACCCGAGCGGCATCAGGTAGCCCAGCCCGAAGAACGCCTGCAGCATCGAGCCGACGATCGCGGTGATGCCGCTGATCGCGACGCTCAGCGCGGCGACCACGCCGATGTCGAGCTTCTTGGGCGGTGCGGCGGGCGCGGCCGGCGCGCCGGTCGTCGCCGCCGTGCCGGCCTTGGTCGCCGCGTCCTGCAGCTTGCCGGTCGCGGCCGTGTCGGCTTCGGCGGCGCGCTTCTGCACCTGCTCCTCGATCCAGCGCACGAGCTTCTTGTACGGCGACCAGAACGCCTGCCGCACGCTGATCGGGTTGTCGACGACCTTGACGATCGTCGCGTCCCAGTCGTTGCCCTTGCGGTCGTAGAAGATGCCGTTGCGGCCGACGAACAGGTTGTCGCTGTCGCCGGCGGTGAAGGCGCATGCGACCTGCATCTTGGGGCTGCCGGGGCGCGTGCAGTCGACGTACGCGAGGTACGTCTTCGCCATGCCCGCCATCGCGCCGTGCTTGCCGGCGTCGTTGACGTGGAAGCACAGGTCGAGCGCGCGGCCGTCGAGCAGCAGGCGGCCCGCCTGGAAGATCGCGCCCTTGCCGGAGTAGAAGTCGGTGAACGCGACGTAGTTGTTCAGCAGCTGGACGAAGTCGCGGTGCAGCCGGCAGAGCTTCTCGACGCGCGCCATCGCGTCGACCTTCGGGGCCTCGGCGAGGTCCTCGGCGATCGCCTGCTGCAGCTTCTGCTTGCCGTCGCCGGCGAGCACCTCGCGGACGCGCGCGACGCCGAGCTTCTCGATGGTGACGCCGGCCTTCTTCTGCAGCCACGCGCCGTACGGCTCCAGCTTGGCGCAAAGCGCCACCCACTCGGCCTCGGTCAGCGACTCGTTGGTCGGGCAGCAGGCGGCGCGCAGCGCCGCGACCGGCGCCGCCCACGCCGGGTTGACGCCCTTGCCGAGCGGCAGCGGCTTGTCGGCGGCGACCAGCGCGAGCGGGAAGTGCGCAACCTCGCCGGCGGTGATCGTCAGGTCCTTCGCCGCGGCCGCCATGTAGGCGTCTTCCTCGCGGTTGACCGCCGCGAGCGCGCGTGGGTCGAACGCGGCGATGCGGCAGCGGCCGAAGTAGTCGTCGACCTTGCAGCGCACGGCGGCGAGGGTCGCCCAGGCGTCGCTGGTCGCTTCGCCGAACGCAAACACGTCCTTGCGGCCGGTCTCGCCGGCCTTGTGCCATGCGTCGAAGTCGGAGCAGGCCTGGAAGAACGCGTCGAGCCGCGTCTGGTCGAAGCCCGGCTTGCCCGAGCGGTCGGCGACGCCGCCGACGCATTCGAGCAGTTCCTCGGCGATCTTCCTGGCCGCCGCGTCCGCGACGGCATCCGACGGCACCACCCCGTCGCCGTTGCGCAGCGCGCTGGCGTACACCTCCGCGACCTTGGCGGCGTCGTCGATGGTGATCGCGTCGAGCGGCTTCTTGAGGCTCTTCAGGATGTACTCGGCCGACGCGCGCAGGCTTCTGCCCTCCTCGCTGTCGGTGCGCAGGTCGGCGAGCGCCACGCCGTCCTTGCCCGCCAGGAGGCAATCGCCGCTGCGCAGCGCCTCGCGCAGCCAGCGCACCGCCGCCAGGATCTCCGGCGGGCGCACGTGGCTGTCGCTGTCGCTGTCGAGGGCGGCGAGGGTCTTCTCGTCGATCTCCAGGCCCTTCACGGGGCAGCTGAGCGCGACCCACAACTGCTGGTCGAGCTCGTCGAGGCGCAGTACGTCGTCGCCGGTGCGGAAACGCACCTGGTCGACGCCGCCGGCGCGGTAAAAGGACCAGCGATGGGGGTATGCGGCGGCAGCAGCGGGGGGCTTGGGCATGAGTGGAGGGGCGATGGGGAGCGTCGATCAGCTTCCCACGCCGGCTGCCGCCGATCCAATCCGCTCTGGCGCGGCGGTCACTTCAGCAGGTTCAGCAGGTCGCGCACCGTCGTGTTGGCCTCGACGGGGTGGCGCAGCGGCAGCCGGTCGACGATCCGGTAATGGTTGCGGCGGCCGACGCGCTCGATCTGCAGGTAGCCGCTCTCCGCCAGTTCGCCGACGATGCGCTGCACGGCGCGCTCGGTGATGCCGACCTCGGCGGCAACGGCGCGCAGCAGCGCGTCCGGGTCGCGGGCCAGGACCACGAGCACGTGGGTG
The DNA here is from genome assembly GCA_020247305.1 of Phycisphaerales bacterium. Classification (GTDB taxonomy): domain Bacteria; phylum Planctomycetota; class UBA1135; order UBA1135; family UBA2386; genus UBA2386. Next base: position 10,617 of record JADCJE010000120.1, read on the forward strand.
TGGTTGCTGAGGAAGGTCCAGGCCGCCGACGGCGGCGCGGGCGGAGGGCTGCCCTTGCTCATGCGACGCATGCTAGCGATTTTGCGAATCGAAATTGACGAAAAGTAATTCGGGATTCATAAGGCGTCCATGACCGCGATCAACCCCGCCCGTTCCGATCAGCCCGGCCGTCCGGCCGCGTCCCTCACCCCGGTCGCCGTCGCCGCCGGCGACGGCATCGGTCCGGAGATCCTGGCCGCGACGCGCACGATCCTCGACGCCGCCGGCGCGCCGCTCGACTACCACGCCATCGTCGTCGGCGAGCAGGCCTACCTGCAGGGCCTGACGAGCGGCGTGCCCGACGCCGCGTGGGACGTGCTGCGCCGCACCGGCGTGCTGCTCAAGGGGCCGATCACCACGCCCAAGGGCGGCGGTTGGAAGAGCGTCAACGTCACCCTGCGCAAGACGCTGGGCTTGTTCGCCAACGTCCGGCCGTGCGTCTCCTACGCGCCGTTCGTCCAGGGCGTGCCCGGCATGGACGTCGTCGTCGTGCGCGAGAACGAGGAGGACCTCTACGCCGGCATCGAGCACCGGCAGACGCAGGAAGTGGTGCAGTGCCTCAAGATCGTCAGCCGCACCGGCTGCGCGCGCATCGCCCGCTACGCCTTCGCCTACGCCCGCGCCCACGGCCGCAAGAAGGTCACCAGCGTGGCGAAGGACAACATCATGAAGCTGACCGACGGCCTCTTCGCCAGGACGTGCGCCGAGGTCGCCAAGGAGTACCCCGAGATCGCCTACGAGCACCAGATCGTCGACATCGGCACCGCGCGCGTCGCCGTGCGGCCGAAGGACTACGACGTGATCGTGACGATGAACCTCTACGGCGACATCCTCAGCGACGTCGCCGCCGAGGTCGCCGGTTCGATCGGGCTGGCGCCGTCGGCCAACATCGGCGCCAAGGCGGCGATGTTCGAGGCGATCCACGGCAGCGCGCCGGACATCGCCGGCAAGGACCTCGCCAATCCGTCCGGTCTGCTGCTCAGCGCCGTGCAGATGCTGGTCCACCTCGGCCACACGGACGTCGCGGCGCGCATCCAGAACGCGTGGTTGCGCACGCTGGAGGACGGCGTGCACACAGCCGAGGTCTTCCGCGCGGGCGCGAGCGCGCGCAAGGTCGGCACGCGCGCGTTCGCCGACGCGGTCTGCGAGCGGCTCGGCCAGCTGCCGCAGCGGCTGCCTGCCGCCGCCTTCCGGCCGACGCCGGCGTCGACGCTCGCGCCGGTGGCGGCGCCTGCGCCGCAGCACAAGGAACTGGTCGGCGTTGACGTCTTCGTGCAGTCCGACCTCACGCCCGACGCGCTCGCCGCCCGCCTGCGCAGCCTCGGCGCGACCAAGCTGCCGCTGGAGATGATCAGCAACCGCGGCGTGAAGGTCTGGCCGAACGGCCAGCCGGAGACGTGGTGCACCGACCACTGGCGGTGCCGCTACCGCCGCACGGACAAGCAGCCGATCACGTTCGCCGACGTGCTGGCGCTGCTCGCCGCGGCGCACGGCCACGGCGTCGAGGTGGTCAAGACCGAGCAGTTGTACGAGTTCGACGGCGCGCCCGGCTTCAGCCTCGGCCAGGGTCAGTGAGCGGACGCGCGCGGCCGGCGACCGCGGTCGCCGCGCGTCAGCGCGCCAGCGCTTGCGCGAACGGCCGCGGGTCGCCGCTGCGCACCGCGGCCTGCAGCGCCAGCGAGCGATCGACCGCCAGCGCGCCGTAGCCGAGCGGCAGCGTCGGGCCGTCGAGTTCGGCCCAGCCGGCCGCCGCGAGCTGGCCGTCGCGCAGGCTGCGGAGCTGCCGCGCCAGCGCGTCGTCGGGCGCGCTGGCGACGAGCGCGCCGAGGTTGGTCGCCGCCGGCACGTAACGCGGCGCGATCTGCAGCGCGCGTCGCCACAGGCGGTAGGCGTCGTCGGCGCCGTCGTTGCCGCGCGCGCGGACGGCGGCGAGGCCGAGCAGGTTCAGGGCGCGCGGGTCCTCGGGTGCTTGCGCATGCGCGGCGAGCGCAGCCTTGGCGATCGCCGCGCCGTCGGCCCACGTCATCAGCATCGCGGTGGCGCGGCCGAGCGCGACGTCGGCCGCGCTGGCGACAGGCCGCGGTTGCGTGCGTTCGGCGACGATGGCGGCGACCTCGTGCAGGCGGTTGCCCAAGCGGTGTTGCTGCACGCGGCGGTGGCCGGCGGCGGCGATGCGCGCGCAGCGCGCCGGATCGCCGAGCAGCGAGCGCACGACGTCCTCGAAGTCGTCGTCGCCGTGCAGCACGCACTCGTCGCCGGGCGCGAAGAAGTCGGCGACCTCCAGGTTGCCGCGCTCCATCAGCAGCAGCGCGCCGCAGGCCGGGACCTCGAAGGCGCGCAGGTTCATCTCGCCGCGGATGCTGCGGTTCCAGCCGATGCGGCAGCGCGACAGGTAGCGGCCGTAGTCGCTGCCGCTCACGCCGGTGCGCACCTCGCTGCGCACGCCGTGGTCGGCGAGCCTGCGCACGCGCTCCAGCCACGGCGCGCGCTCGCGCTGCACGACCGGATTGAGGTTGCCGACGAAGCCGACGTCGACGTCGCGCGGACCGGCGTCGGCGTGCGCGAAGTGGAACGGGCGCTTGTGCGCGTACTGGCACCAGTAGCGCACGTTGGCGAAGGTCAACCGTTCGAACAGCGGCACGCCGGCGCGGTCGCACAGCAGCGCGTCGAAGAACGGCCACAGGCCGGCGACCTGCGGCAGCGAGAGGTTGTAGTCGGAGACGACGCCGACCACTGGCACGGGGCAGCGTTCGAGGCCGGCGGGCAGCGGCTCCTGGTCGGGCCACCACAGCATCACGACGTCGGGCCGGAAGCCCTGCGGCAGCGCCGCCAGCAGTTCCTCGATGGTCCCGTTCGACGGGTCGAAGGCGACGTCGAACGGGAAGCGCACGCCGTCGACCAGCATGCGGTCCGGCGGTCCGTACGTGACCAGATCGACGCCGTGCATCGCGGCGCGGTCGTCGAAGCACTCCAGCGGCAGGTTGCTGAGGACGCGCACGGCGTCAGGCGCCGCCGATCGCGGTCAGGTTGGCCGTCGCGTCGGGGTGGCCGGGCTGCAGCACGACCGCGCGCTCGAAGTTGCTGCGCGCCGCGTCAGTGTCGCCGCACTGGTAGAGCGCGACGCCGAGGCGGTTGTGCGCGTCGGCGCCGCGGTCGCCGAGCTGCATCGCCCGGGCGAACGCCGCCGCCGCGTCGGCGTGCCGGCCGAGCGCGTGCAGCGCTTCGCCGCGTCCAACCTCTGCGGCCGCCGCCGTGCCGGAGCGGGCGGCGAGCTCGTCGAACAGCTGCAGCGCCGTCGCCGCTTCCCCGATCGCGAGCTGCGCACGGGCGGCGGCCAGCAGCAGGTCGGCGTCCTCCGGCGCGAGGCTGCGCGCGGCGAGCAGCGCGCGCGCCGCGCCCGCGGCGGAGCCGCGGCCGACCATCGTGTCGGCGAGCTCGCGCAGCGTCGCGCTGACGTCGGCGAGGATCGCGTCGACGTCGGCATCGACATCGCCGCCCGTCGCGCTGTGGCCCGGGGCCGTCGCATGCGCGGTCGCGGCGTCGCGCACGAAGCCGGCGAACGCCGCTTCGAGCGCCTGCCCGTGGCGGTCGGGGTGGTAGTGCGCGGCCAGTTCGAGGCCGCCGTCGCGCAGCGTGCGGCGCACGCTCGGCAATCCGCTGGCGACCACGATCGCCTCGGCCATCGCCTGCGGGTCCTTCGGCGGCACGAACAGCGCGTAGCGGTCGTGGCCGACGCGCGGCTCGTGCTCGCGGAAGCACGGGATGTCGGTCAGCACGGTCGGCACGCCGCAGGCCATCGCCTCGATGGCGGGCAGGAAGAAGCCTTCCTCCGCGCCGCTGCTGGTGCACACCATGACGTCGAGCGAGCGGTAGAAGTCGCCCATGCGAGCCGGCGGCAGCTGCTGGCGCCACTCGATCGGCAGGCCGCAGTCGGCCTCTTCGCGCGCCGGCGCGGTGTTGCTGGCGCGCACGAGGACGAACGCGTGGCCGACTTGCTGCAGCAGGCGGCAGGCGGCGTAGCCCGTGGGCAGGTCCTTCCAGGCGACCGAGTACGGACCGACGAGGCCGATGCGCAGCGGCGAGCCGGGCGCGCGCTCGGGCCCGGGGAAGTGCACGCCGTGGTCGATGGCGTAGACGACTTCGTGCGGCGCGCGGCCGAAGCGGTCGCGCAAGAGCCGCGTGAGGTGCGGGCTGATGGTGACGTGCCGCACGCCGGGCAGTTGGTAGACCGCCTCGATGCGCGCGCGGTGTGCCGCGAACTCGGGGTTGTCGCCTTCGTAACCCTGGCAGAAGTGCACCGGCACGCCCTTGCCCGGGCCGGCGGCGGCGGCGTACGGCACCGTCGTCCAGAACGTGCCCACGACGACGTCGCCGTCGGGCAGGTTCTCGGCGCGAAAGTCGGCGACCCGGCGGAAGGCGCATTCGAGGCGCATCCACGCCGGCGGGCCGGAGCGGCTGACGACCGTGACCTGATGGCCGCGGCGCTGCAGCCAGTTCGCGTCCTCCAGGGCGACCTTGACGCCGCCCCAGAGCTGATCCGCCGTCTCCAACAGCCACGTGATGCGCATGCCTTTGCCTTCCTCCGCGGGGGCGGAGCTTCGTCGACTTCCCGGCTTGATCGGCTCGATGCCATGGGCGAACTTGAGCCGCGCCCCACTGCGTGACCCGCCGGCAACCCGACCCGCCCGCCCCGCGCGTAGCGTCGGTCGCACGCCGTCGGCATGATCCGAGCGCCCGTGAATCCCCTGATCCGCTGCATCCCGGCCTTCCTGGTCCGGTTCTTCGCCAGCCCGTACGTCGCCGGCGACTCCCTGGAGAAGGCCATCGCCGTGGTCGGCAAGTTGCGCGCCGAGCGCGGCCTGCTGTCGACGCTCGACCTGCTCGCCGAGGACATCCGCACGCCCGAACAGGCGCAGCAGAACCTCAGCACGTACCTGCGCATGATCGACGCCGTGGCTCGCTGCGGCCTGCAACCGAGGGAGCGGCCGACGGTGTCGATGAAGCCCTCGTCGTACACGACCCGCCCGCTGCAGGACGGCGGCGACGCGGCGGGCTCGCGCGAGGCGATGTTCGCCATTGCCCGCCGCGCCGAGGAGAATGGCGTGGCGGTCACGGTCGACATGGAGAGCCGGCACTGGACCGACTTCACCCTGGAGACCCTGCGGCAGATGCACGCCGAGGGCATGCGCCATGTCGGCGCCGTGCTGCAGACGCGCTTGCATCGCACCGAGGCGGACCTCGAGGCGCTGCCGCCTGGCATGCGCGTCCGGCTGGTGATCGGCATCTACCGCGAGCCGGCCGAGGTCGCCCTGACCGACAAGGCAGCGATGAAGGAGCGCATGCTGCAGTTCGCCGGCCAACTGCTGAAGGCGGGGCACTTCGTCGAGTTCGCCACGCACGACGAAACCTGTGTGCGGCGTTTCCTCGGCGAGGTCGTGCCGGCGGCCGGCGTGGGACCCGACCGATTCGAGGTGCAGATGCTCTATGGGGTGCCGCGCGACCGCTTCCTGGCAGACCTGCGGCAGAAGGGCATCCGCGCCCGCCTGTACGTGCCGTTCGCGCTCAGCTGGGAGATGGCGATCCAGTACCTGCGCCGGCGGCTCGACGAGTACCCGGCGATGGCGCTGTTGGTGTCGAAGAACCTGGTCTTCCGGCGCTGACCGACGGTCCCGCCAGCGTCGCGGCGGGGTGCGGGCGGCCCAGCGCCCGGTCGGGAGCGGGCGCGCAGCCGTTGCCGGATCGGTGCTGGCGGATCCGGCAATTCGTCGGTACAATGTTCGCCCCAATGGAACCCCTCGCCACCATCGTCGAGCGCCTCTGCGCCTGGAAGGACGTCGCCCGCGAGAAGCGGGACGGCAAGGATTGCTTCCTCGTCCGCGGCCAGGTCTTTGCCTACCTCGGCAAGAAGGGCGTCGTCGTCAAGCTCGCTCCGCCGCAGGTCACCGAGGCCCTGAAGATCCTCGGCGCCAAGCGCATGCCCGGCGATGGCGACCCGCACTCGCGCGAGTTCGTCGAGATCCCGGTGACCGGTCCCCGCGAGGTCGAGCGCGCCATGATGTGGCTGCGCCGCGCCTGCCGCCTCGGTCGCACCGCCGCCGGCCCGGTCTGATTTCGGGCTGCTGCTGACGCCTCGCCGGCAGTGCCTCGCCGGCAGTGCCTCGCCGGCAGTGCCGCGCCACCGTCGTTGCCTCGTTGCGCGCTCGGCCGATGGCGGATCGATCGTGGCAACGGTCCTCGTAGCGCCGCCGTTGCACGTTGGCAACGGCTTCGTCTGCGCGACGCGCATGACGCGGGTGCCGCCGCGCAGCGTGGCGCAGACAGCCGTGTGATGTGGACCGCCGTGTGATGCGGCCAGCCGTGCGGTGCGGCCAGCCGTCGGCAATGGTGTGCTTGCTCGGTCCGGCCCGCTTCGGCCGACGCCGTGAATGCAGCGCGAGCGTCAGGCTCGCTCGATCAGCCGCGCGTCCACGGCACATCCGCGACGCCGGCCTGCAGGTTGGCGTGTCGCGCCCACGAGAAGAACAGGTCCGACAGGCGGTTGAGGTAGATCCCCAACTCCTTCGGCAGGGCGACCTTCGGATCGTCGCCGATCTCGTGCGAGAGCTTCCAGACCAAACGCTCGGCGCGCCGGGCGACGGTGCGTAGCACGTGCAGCAGCGACGCCTCGCGGCAGCCGCCGGGCAGCACGAACGTGCGCAGCGGCTGCAGCTTCGCCTCGGACTCGTCGATCCAGCGCTCCAGCTGCGCGGTGTGCGGCACGATGCGGGCGAGCGAAGCGCGGCCGCCTTCGGTAGCGAGGTCGGCGCCGATCTCGAACAGGGCGTCCTGGATCGACTTCAGGCGGCCGTCGAAGTCGGGGACCAGGGGCTCGCTGCGCAGCAAGCCGAGGAACGAGTTCAGCTCGTCGACGGTGCCGTAGGCCTCGATGCGCGCATGTTCCTTGGGGACGCGGCGGTTGCCGAACAGGCCGGTCTCACCGTCGTCGCCGGTGCGCGTGTAGATGGGCATCTGGGGCGTCTTGGGCCGATCGCCCGCAGCGGACGCCGGGGCTGCGTCCAGCCGCGCGGTCGCCGGCGGGGGGGCGCGGAGTATGGGAGCGCCCGCAAGTCAGTCAAGCGCCGCGGGGCGGCGTGCGGCGTAGGCGTGGGGAAAAGCCGTCCCCCGGCGGCCTGCCGCGCGCATAATCGCCGCCCCGGAGGCTCGCCATGCACCTGCGCTACACCCTTGCCCTCGCCGTCGCCGCCGCCGCGCCCGCGGTCGCCCAGAATCTCGAACTCGACGTCCAGGGCGGTGCGACGCCGGGCGCCGTGGCGCTCGACGCGTGGCCGGCGGCCACGTTCTTCGAGCCGATGATGATCGTGCCGTCGGGCAGCCGCGGCCCGACGCCGTGCCAGTTGTTCGACGTCAACGACTGGCGGTCGCTCGACGTCGGCCTCGAACTGCTCAGCCTCGCTTGGGCCGGCTTCTCCGGGCTCGACGGCCACTACCGCGTGCAGTTCACGCTGCCGGCGTCGCCGGCGCTGCAGGACCTGCCGCTGTACTTCCAGGCGGTCACCTTCCAGTTCAGCTTCACCGTGCTCGATCGCATCAGCAATCCGAACGCGATCCGGCTCGGCAACGCCAACAGCTTCCGCGATCGCGCGGTCTTCTCGCAGTTCGACCGCGCCTTCGCGACGGTGATCCAGCGGCCCGATCGCAAGCCGCTGCTCGTCGGCGGCGCGCGCGGCCAGTTGCTGGCGCAGCAGGCGTGGGCGACGACCGAGGTCTACGACCTCGCGACCGACACGTTCTCGCCCGGGCCGACGATGTCGACGCCGCGCTCGCTGCACACCTGCACGCGCCTGCCGAACGGCCAGTGGCTGATCGCCGGCGGCGTGCAGCAGACCAACGACCCGCAGGCGACCTGCGAACTGTACGACCCGGCGACCGACACGTTCGTGCCGGCGGCTGCAATGAGCATCCCGCGCACCGGCCACACCGCCACGCTGCTGCCCAACGGCAAGGTGCTGGTCGCCGGCGGCATCCAGGCGATGCCGGTGACGCCGACGCAGCTGCAGCCGATCCGCGAGATCGTCAACTCGACCGAGATCTACGATCCGGCGTCCGGCGCGTGGACCGCCGGCCCGAACATGGGCACGCCGCGCGCCGGCCATGTGGCGATCCTCCGGCCGAACGGCACGGTCGCGCTCGTCGGCGGCATCAGCTGGGACACGAACCTCCTGTTCGGCTGGCTGCCGGCCGTCCGGCGCTCGTGCGACATCTTCAATCCGGCGACCAGCACGATGGCGGCCGGCCCGCAGATGGCGACGGCGCGGTCGCTGATCGACCCGGTCGACCTCGGCAACGACCGCTACCTGTTCGCCGGCGGCATCAACGCGATCACGATCATCCCCTTCAACCCGGGCAACCCGACGGCCGCGGCCGAGATCTACAACGCGGCGACGAACACGTGGACGTCGGTCGGCGCGCTGGCGACCGCGCGCGGCAACCACCGCGGTTGGGCGCTCGGCAACGGCCGCTTCCTGCTGACTGGCGGCGCCAGCGGCTCGATCCTGTCGCCGACGCCGCTGGCGTCGACCGAGATCTTCGACCTCGCCACCAACGCGTTCACGCCCGGTCCGGCGCTGAACGTGGCCCGCGCCGGCGCCGCCGAGACGATGTCGCACCAGGGGCAGGTGCAGGTGTTCGGCGGCGGCACGACCGGCGGCTCGATCACCGCGTCGACCGAGTGGTGGTACTTCTGACCGGCGCGCACCCGTTGCAGGCCGCGCTGGCGCGCCGCGTGCGCGCGCTGCGCAAGGCGCGCGGCTGGAGCCGCAAGGACCTCGCCGCCCGCACCGGCATCAGCGAACGCTTCCTGGCCGACGTCGAGGGCGGCGCCGCCAACCCGTCGCTGCTGCGCCTGCAGGAACTCGCGCAGGCCTTCGGCGTCGAGATCGCCGAGCTGCTGCAGGCGACGGCCGGCGACCAGCCGCGCCACGTCGCGCTGCTCGGGCTGCGCGGGGCGGGCAAGAGCACCATCGGGCCGCTGCTGGCACACCGGCTTGGCGTGCCGTTCGTCGAACTCGACGCCTGCGTCGAGAAGGCGTCGGGCCTGCGCATCGGCGAGATCTTCCAGATGCATGGCGAGTCGTACTACCGCGCGGCCGAGCGCGCCGAACTGCAGCGGCTGCTCGCCGGCGCGCCGTGCGTGATCGCGGTGGGCGGCGGCATCGTCACCGACGCGCAGAGCTTCCAGTCGCTGCGCGCGCGCACGCGCACCGTCTGGCTCAAGGCCGCGCCCGAGGACCACTGGCAGCGCGTGATCGCGCAGGGCGACACGCGGCCGATGGCCGACAACGAGCAGGCGTTCGCCGACCTGCGTCGCATACTCGCCGAGCGCGACCCGCTCTACCGGCAGGCGGAACTCGTCGTCGACACGTCGGCGCAGGGCGTCGAGCAGGTGGTCGAACGCATCGCCGCCGGCCTCGGCGCGCCGCAGGCAGCCTGACGACCGCGCCGGCGGTGGCGCGCCGCGGTCACAGGTCGTGCGGCAACTGGTCGGGCACCTTCTCGCCGCGCACCAGCACGAGGATCGCGCCGTACGGCACCACGAGGTACTGCTCGTCCTCGAAGGTGATCTCGATCGCCGCCTTGCGGAAGAACAGCGCGTAGTCGCCGAGGCCGACCTGCATCGGCAGGAAGCGCGGCGCCTTGTAGCCATCCTTCCACGGCTCGTGCTCCTCGGTCGGCGGCGGCAGCGGCTGGCCGGGGCCGACGGCGACGATGTGGCCGCCGCGGACTTCCTCCTTCTCCAGCACGCCGGGCGGCAGGAACAGGCCGACCTTGGTCATCGCCTCCGTCTTCTCGGGCTTGACCAGGACGCGATCGCCGACCACCAGGAGCTGTTTGTTGCCGCGCTTCATCCGGTCGCAGGATAGGCCACGGCGGCGCGGCGCATCCACCCCCGCCTGCCGGGCGAACGCGCGCCCATGCCCCAGTCCGTGCCCGAAGTCCGTCTACGCCCCTGCAACGACCAGCCGGCGCGGGCAGACGGCAAGCACGTGCTTTACTGGATGACCGGGGCCCGTCGCAGCAAGGCCAACTTTGCCCTGCAGCGCGCCGTGGAGCTGGCCGAGCAGCACGGCGTCCCGCTGCTGGTGATGGAAGGGTTGCGCTGCGGCTACCGCTGGGCCAGCGACCGCCACCACGCCTTCGTGCTGCAGGGCATGGCCGACAACCGCGACGCCTTCGCCGCCGCGGGCGTGACCTACCTGCCGTACGTCGAGCCGGCGCCGGGCGCTGGCAAGGGCCTGCTCGCCGCGCTCGCCGCCGACGCCTGCGCCGTGGTCGCCGACGACTGGCCGTGCTTCTTCCTGCCGCGCATGCTCGCCGCCGCCGGCAAGGCGCTGCCGGTGCGGCTGGAGGCCGTCGACGGCTGCGGGCTGCTGCCGCTGCGCGCCGCCGACAAGGTCTTCGGCCGCGCCTTCGACCTGCGCCGCTTCCTGCAGAAGGCGCTTGCGCCGCACCTCGCCGACTTCCCCGTCGGCGAGCCGCTGCGCGGTTACGCGCTCGGCGAGGCCAAGCTGCCGCGCGGCGTCGCGACCAAGTGGCCCGCGGCCACGGCGGCCCAACTCGCCGCCGAACCGAAGGCGCTCGCCGCGCTGCCGATCGACCACGAGGTGCCCGCCGCCGCCATGCGCGGCGGCGCCGTCGCGGCGGGGGAGGCGCTGCGCGGCTTCCTCGCCGACAAGCTCGCCCGCTACGGCGAGGAACGCAGCGAACCCGACGCCGACTGCGCCAGCGGCCTGTCGCCGTACCTGCACTACGGCCACGTCGGCGTGCACCAGGTGTTCGCCGGCCTCGCCAAGAAGGAAGGCTGGAGCCGCGACCGCATCAAGCCGACGACCAGCGGCCAGCGCGGGTGGCTCGGCATGAGCGACACCGCCGAGTCGTTCCTCGACGAGCTGATCACGTGGCGCGAGCTCGGCTTCAACTACACAGCGCAGCGCGACGACTACGAGGACTTCGAGTCGCTGCCCGACTGGGCCAAGGCGACGCTCGGCAAGCACGTCGCCGACCCGCGCGAGCACCTCTACACGCTCGACGACTTCGCGCAGTCGCGCACGCACGACGCGGTGTGGAACGCCGCGCAGACGCAGTTGCGCACGACCGGCGTGATGCAGAACTACCTGCGCATGCTGTGGGGCAAGAAGGTGCTGGAGTGGACGCGGTCGCCGCAGGAGGCCTTCGCCATCCTGATCGAGCTCAACAACCGCTACGCGCTCGACGGCCGCGACCCCAACTCCTACACCGGCATCAGCTGGGTGTTCGGCCGCTACGACCGGCCGTGGGCGCCCGAGCGCGACGTGTACGGCGTGATCCGCTACATGAGCTCCGCCAACACGGTGAAGAAGCTGCGCATGAAGCAGTACCTCGCGCAGTGGGCGCAGTGACCCGCCAGGACGACTTGCCCGTCCCCCGGACCGCGCCGACAGGCAATCCTCCCTGCCGGCGACTTCGCGCCCCCCGCTAGTCTGCCGGCCCAACCCTTCGCAATGCGCTCGCAACGCCCCGTCCTCGTCGGCCTCTTCGTCCTGCTCCTCGCCGGCCTCGGCTTCTGGTTCGCCACGGCCGGCGGCGAGCCGATCGACCCGCCCGTCCAGCCCGCCGTGGACGAGCCGGCGGCGCCCCCGGTGGAGGCCCCGGCGCCCGCCGCGGGCGGCACGCTGGACCCGCAGTCGGCGGGTGGTCCCGAGCGCGTCGCCGGCGCGGTCGGCAACGGCGTCGACGAGCGCAACCCCGGCCTCAAGGGCCGCATCGTCGGTCCCGATGGCCGGCCGCTCGCCGGCGTCGCGGTCAGCGCCGCGGCGGGCCTCGGCTTCGCCAACGGCAACGGCCGCTTCGACGCCGAGACGTTCGACGCGCGCGACATGGAGGACATGCTCGGCGGCGGCGGCGGCTTCGACGGGGCGGCGATGCTGCGCTCGGTGCGCGAGCAGCTCGCCGACCGCGTGACGGTGGCGACCGACGCCGAGGGGCGTTTCCGCGTCGTCGCCAAGGGCACGACCCGCGCCGTGGGCCTGCGCGTGCTCGGCCGCGGCTTCGCCATCCTCGACCGCAGCGTCCAACGCCCCAAGGAACAGGACGTCGACCTCGGCGACCTGCAGCTGCAGGCCGCCGGCATCGTGTCGGGCCGCGTGCTGACCCCGAACGGCGCGCCGGTCGTCGGCGCGCGCGTCGGCCGCGTGCAGGACTGGGAGTCGCGCATGCCGATGGGCATGGAGTTCGACATCCCGGAACTCGGCGAGGTCGAGACGCTGCGCGGCGGCGAGGCCGTGCTGACCGACGAGAGCGGTAACTTTGAGCTCGCGCACCTCTCGCCCGGCGACGTGACGCTGCGCGCGCGCCATCCCGAGCATCCGTCGGCGAAGTCGCAGCCGCTCGCGGTCCAGGCCGGCGGCGAACTGCGCAGCGTGCTGCTGACGCTGCCGGTCGGCGGCGTCATTGCCGGCGTCGTCGAAGGGCTGCCCGCCGACGCCAAGGGCCTGCAGGTCATGGCCGGCCGCAAGCCGCAGATGCCGGCGAACGACGCCGGCGGCATGGGCGGGATGATGGCCGGCATGGGCTTCGACATGGACGCCATGCTCGACGAAGCCGGCATCGGCTTCGGCGAGCGCACGGCGACGATCGGCCCCGACGGCCGCTTCGAACTGCGCGGGCTCGCGCGCGAGACCTACCGCGTGTGGGTCGCGCGCAGCGGCGGCGGCTTCGCCGGCAGCGCGGTGTGCAGCGCGCGCGTCGAGACGCAGCCGGGCGCCACCGTGACGCTGCGTTTCGACCCCGGCGTGACGGTGACGTTCACCGTCGCCGACACCAAGTCGGGAGGCCCCGTCGAGCGCATGACCGTGCGCGACCGCCTGCGCGGCGGCGGCGGCATGGCGGACATGATGGGGCAGTGGGGCGGCATGGGCGGCATGAACAACCGCCGCGCCAGCGACTACCCCGGCGGCGCGGTGACGGTCGCCAACCTGCGGCCCAAGGCCAACCAGAAGCTGGCGCTGACCATCGAGTCGCTCGGCTACGCGCCGCTCGAACGGCGCGACATCGAGTTGCCCAAGGCCGGCAACCTCGACCTCGGTCCGCTCAAGCTCGATCCGGTGCCGGTGCTCACCGTCACCGTCGTCAGCGCCGTCGACGGCAAGCCGATCCAGGGCGCGAACGTGTCCTTCGGCGGCGAGACCGGCGGCGACGAGATGGCGGCGGCGCGGCGCGGCATCCCGCGGCAGTTCCGGCGCTTCGTGCCGGGCGGCGGCGGCGGCGGGCTCGCGCAGGGTCGCACCGACCGCGACGGCCGCATCACGCTGAACCGCCCAGCGCAGCAGGCGACGGTCGAGGTCGAGGCGCGCGGCTTCGCGCCATTCGTCAGCGAGCCGCTGGCGTTCGGGGCCGAGGCGCTGAGCGAGTTCACCGCCAAGGTCGTGGTCGGCGGCGTCGCGCAGGTCGCGGTCGTCGATCCGGCCGACAAGCCGCTCGCGGCCGTGCTCGTCGAGCACCGTGCGCCCGACGGCGACACGGCGCAGAAGCGCACCGACGCGCAGGGCCTCGCGCGCTTCGAGAACCTCGCGCCGGGCACGCACCAGTTCCGCCTCGGTGCGACCGACGGCATGGGCGGCATGGGCCGCATGTTCCAGATGCGCATGGGCGGACGGAACGGCGGCCAGAACGGCGGCCCGGCGGCGCCCGCCGAGGAGGCGTGGACGGCGGTGGTGGTCACCGACCAGCAGACGACCGCGGTCAAGCTGACCAAGAAGCCGACCGCGACGCTGCGCGGCATCGTGCGCGAGAACGGCACGCCGCTCGCGGGCGCGCGCGTGGCCTTCCGCGAAGGCCCGGCGAGCGGCGAGGGCGACGCCATGCAGGACGCGTTCGGCGGCATGGCCGAGGCCTTCGGCGGTGGTGGCGGCGGCGGCCGCGGCGGGCGCAACCAGCGCACCGACGACCTCGGCAACTACGAGATGCGCGAACTGCCCGAGGGCGAGCACCGGCTGCGCGTCACGCACGGCTCGCGCGCGATGCCGACGATGGTGACGATCTTCCTGCGCAACGGCGAGAACGTCGTCGACGTCGACCTCGACATGACGACGCTGCGCGGCGTGGTCAAGGACAGCGCCGGCAAGCCGATCGACGGCGCGCGCATCCGCGTGCGCCGGGTCCGCACCGGCGACGACCCGGCGGCGGCGATCGGCGACGCCGTCGAGAGCGCGATGCCCGGCATGAACATGGGCGGCGGCGGCGGCAGCGCGATCCGCAGCGACGCCAGCGGCGCGTTCGAGGTGCGCGGCATCGACCCGGACGTCGAACTCGAAGTGCAGGCGACGGCGAAGGACTTCGCCGGCGCGGCGGTGAAGGTGACGGCCGCGCGCGGCGCCACCACGGCGGCGCCCGATGTCGTGCTCGTGGGCGCTGGCAAGGTGCGCGTCTCGGTGCCCGGCAACAACGGCTTTGGCGCCGTGCGCGCGCGCTGGCTCGGCGCCGACCCGGCCCCGGCTCCTGCCCTCGGCGTGCTGCGCCGCGGCAAGGGCACG
>JADCJE010000121.1 GCA_020247305.1 Phycisphaerales bacterium
ATCCTCGTGCCGCCCGGCCTGCACGTCGCCGTCGCCAGCCAGTGCCTTGCGGCCGGCTGGCACGTGCTGGTCGAGAAGCCGATGGCGCTGTCGTCGGCCGACGTCGCGACGCTGCGCGCCGCCGCCGCGCGTGCGGGCCGTGTGCTCGCGGTCAACCACAACCAGACCGAGCACCCGTCGATCGCGCAGCTGCAGACGCACCTGCGCCGCGGGCGGCTCGGCCGGCTCGACCACGTCGCGATCCAGCACCACGTGCCGTTGCGGCAGCTGCAGACCGGCGACGTCGGGCACTTCATGTTCCAGACGGAGGCGAACATCCTGCTGGAGCAGGGCGTGCACCTGTTCGCCGTCGTCTTCGCGCTGCTCGGCGCCTGCCGCGAAGTGCGGGCGATCGCCGGCGCGCGCACGCGGCTGCCCAACGGCGTCGACTTCGTCGGCGAATGGCTGCTGCACCTGCACTGCGAACGCGGCACGGCGAGCGTGCGCATGGCGTTCGGCCAGCCGATGCTGGAGACGACGGTGCAGGCGATCGGCAGCGATGGCGCGGCACTCGTCGACCTGCAGCGCGGCGCGTGCTGGCTGCGGCGCAAGTCGCGCTGGCTCGACTTCCTCGACGG
The DNA here is from genome assembly GCA_020247305.1 of Phycisphaerales bacterium. GTDB lineage: Bacteria > Planctomycetota > UBA1135 > UBA1135 > UBA2386 > UBA2386. Next base: position 618 of record JADCJE010000121.1, read on the forward strand.
CGGGCTCGCGCTCGCCAGCGGCGCCATGCACCTCGCCGGCCGGGCCGTCGGCACGGTCGCCGGCTATGCGCTCGCGCTGTTCAAGCTGCGGTTCCCCGACGATCCGTACCTGCGCGGCATGCGCGGCGCACTCGCGGCGTTCCATCGCGCGGTGCGCGGCGGCGAGCTGCCGCCGGCGTTGGCCGCCGACGGCGCCTTCGCGGTGCTGAGCATGTGCGAACGCGCGGCGGCTGCCGCGGGTGTGGCGACGGCGCCGCCGCCGCCGCCCGCACCGCTGCCGGCCCCTGGCCCCGCGCGCGCGGGCGAAGTCGTCGTGCTCGGCGGCACCGGCTTCCTCGGCCGGCGCTGCGTGCAGCGGCTGCGCGCGCAAGGCCTGCCGGTGACGCTGGTGGTGCGCAAGCCCAACCTGCTGCCGGCCGAACTGCGCGACGGCAGCGTGCGCGTGTTCGTCGGCGACGCCGGCGATGCGGCGACGTTGGCCGCGGCGTTTGCGGGCGCCACGGCGGTGCTGCACCTCGCGACCGCCGCCGGCGACGACGCCAGCAAGGTCGAAGCGGCGATGGCCGCCGCCGTGCGCGCCGCCGGCGAGCAGGCGCTCGCCGCCAAGGTCGCGCGCTTCGTCTACACCAGCAGCACGGCGGCACTCTGGCTCGGCGACCCCGGCCGCATCGACGGCCGCGTCGGCCCCGATCCACGGCCGGCGGACCGGTCGGCGTACGCGCGCGGCAAGATCGCGGCCGAACACGAAGTCACCGCGCTGCGCGGCCGCGGCCTCGCGGCGGTGGTGGTGCGGCCGGCGATCGTCGTCGGCGAAGGCGGCATCGCCGAGCACTCGGGCGTCGGCCTGTGGGTGCGCGACAACCACTGCGTCGGCTGGGGCCACGGCGACGCGCCGCTGCCGTTCGTGCTCGCCGACGACTGCGCCGACGCGCTCGTCGCAGCGCTCGCGGCGCCGGCTGCGGTCGGCGCGTCCTACAACCTCGCCGGCGCCGTGCGGCTGACGGCGCGCGAGTACGTCGCCGAACTGTCGGCGCGCAGCGGCCGCGCGGTGCAGTTCCACGGCACGCCGCTGCGGTGGATGTGGCTGCAGGAGGTCGGCAAGTACGCGGTCAAGGCGCTGGCGCGGCGGCCGCGGCAGTGGCCGGCGTTCCGCGACTTCGCCTCGCGCAGCTTTGCGACCGAACTCGACTGCGCCGACGCCGCGCGCGACCTCGGCTTCCGGCCGGAGGCCGACCGCGCGCGCTTCCTCGACCGCGCGTTCGCCGGATTCGCGCGATGAGCAAGCCAGCGCGCTGGCTGCACGTCTTCGCCACGCTCGGCGCCGGCGGGCCGCAGGTGCGCGCGATGCAGCTGCTGCGGCACCTCGGGCCTGGCATCGAGCACGTGCTGGTGGCGATGGACGGCTGCACCGACGTGCTGGCGCAAGCGCCGGCCGGCGCGACGGTGCGTGTGCTGCCAGCGCCCGCGCGCGGCGGCGTGCTCGCCAACGTGAAGGCGCTGCAGGCGCTGCTTGCCGCCGAACGGCCCAACCTCGTGCTGACCTACAACTGGGGCGCGATCGAAGCGGCGTGGGCGGCGCGGCGGCTGCGGCTGCCGCTCGTGCACCACGAAGACGGCTTCCTGCCCGACGAGGCGCAGCGCCGGCACGCGCGGCGCAGCTGGCTGCGCTGGTGGGTGCTGAAGGGCACGCCGGTGGTGGTGCCGTCGGCCGTGCTGCAGCGCATCGCGGTCGGCGAGTGGGGCCTGCGGGCGCGCGAGGTGCACCATCTCGTCAACGGCGTCGATCTGGCGCGCTTCGTGCCGCGGGCCGCAGGGGCCTCGCGGCGGCGAACGGTCCGGGCGCGGCGGCCGCTGCTGGCTCGCCGGCGAAGTCCGCCACCGCGTCGGCTGCCGCCAGACCCGCCGCCAGCCCTGCCGCCGCCAGCCCCGCTGCCGCCAGCCCTGCTGCCGCCAGCCCCGCCGCCGCCAGCCCCGCTGCCGCCAGCCCTGCCGCCAGCCCCGCCGCCGCCCGCCCGCTGGTCGTCGGCACGGTCGGCGGCCTGCGGCCGGAGAAGGACCACGCTACCCTGCTGGCGGCGTTCGCGCAGTGTCCGGACACGACGCGTCTGCAGATCGTCGGCGGCGGGCCGCTGGACGCGCCGCTGCGCAGCCAAGCGCACGCGCTCGGCATCGCCGACCGCGTGCAGTTCGTCGGGCCGGTCGCCGACACGGCGCCGTGCTACGCGCAGTTCGACGTGTTCGTGCTGTCGTCGCGCACCGAGCAGCTGCCGCTGGTGCTGCTCGAAGCGATGGCGTGCGGCCTGCCGGTCGTCGCGACCGACGTCGGCGACGTGCGCGCCACGCTGCCGTACGACGCCGGCCCATGCATCGCCCCGCCCGCGGACGCCGACGCGCTGGCGAGTTCGCTGCGGCTGCTGCTCGGCAACCAGGGGCTGCGTGCGAGCCTCGGGCAGAAGAACCGGCAGGTCGTCGCCGAGCGCTTTGCCGCCGGCGCGTGCCTGCAGCGCTTCGTCGACCTGTACCGGCAGACCGCGCGCTGACGGCGGCGCGCTGACGGCGGCGCGCTGACGGCGGCGCTCAGAGCCTGACAGAGAACCTCGCGAAGGCCCTGCGCGTCTGCGAAGGCAGCCCCCAAACGCGACACGGCGAGGCCGTTGGCTGGTTTCCTGAGCCGCCGCTCAGTCGACCTGCCGTTCGAGCCAGGCCTGCGCGAAGCCTATGGGATCGAGCACGTCGTTGGGGATGCGGATGTCGGGCGCAATGCCGTCGGGGTCGACGGGATCGTCGGGCAGGCGCAGCGAGCGCGACGTCGCCCAGTACATGGCCCAGCGCCCCGACGGCGTGGCCTTCTCGACGATGTTGGCGAAGTCGAGCACGCCCGCCGAGTTGCGGTAGCCGAACAACGTGACCTTGCGGCTCTGGCGGGCGTCGAGCAGGAACTGTTCGCCCGAACTGCCGGCGTCGTCGATCAGGATCGCGATGCGCTTGGGGAACGGCAGCACCTTGGCGCAGCGCAGGACGTCGAACGGCTTGTCGCTGTTGGTGACGAACGACCCGAGGTTCGCCGCCATGCGCTCGTTGAGGGCGTCGAGCTTGCCGGCGATGTCCGGCCGCTCCGTGCGCAACCGGTCGGCGAGGTCGCGGCGCAAGGCGACGTTGTCGGCGGTCGCGCGCAGCTCGGCATGGATCCGGTAGATCGGCCGCGTGTACAGCAGGTCCAGCAGCGGCGCGTAGACGTAGTCGGAGCCGCCGCCGTTCTCGCGCAGGTCGATCACGAGATTGGGGCACGACGCAACGGCGTCGGCATGCGCCGCCAGGAGCTGCTGCAGCGGCTCGGCGCGCGCGTCGTGGAAGTCGGGCAACCGCAGCCACAAGGTCGACGGCGACAACCGGCGGAGGAAGAGCTGGTCGGATGCATCGAGGCGGTCGGCTTCGACCGCCGGTGCTGGGTCGGGATGCGCGCGCGTCCACGTGCCCCAGCGACCGAGCCGCAGGGCGACGCCGTCGCCGACGACCTGGCCGACCTCGCGCACTTCGGAATGGTCGGCCTTGCGGTATTGCACGCGCAGCGCGCCGTCGGCGGCGCGCGTCAGGCGGGCCTTCTCCTGCCCCGGGCGCCAGTTCGCCGCCGTGGTCGCGAGCACGACCGCCGCGAACTCGCCCGCGTCCGCGCTCGCGCCCACGCGCAGCACGCCGACGCGGTAGCGGTCGCTGGCGAGCCGCCAGATGCCTTCGAGCGGATCGCGGCGGGAGCCGAGCTGGTCGAGCTGGGCGCGGACGCTCGCCTCGGTCCAGTCGTAGGTGGGCGTGCCAGCAGCCCCGGCCGTGGGCAAATCCGCCGCCGGCGGCTCCAGTTCGACGAGCGGCTTGCAGCCGATGTGCCCGTCGCCGAAGAACGCAAACCACTCGCCGAAGAGGGCGAACAACTGCGGCGGCGTCGCCGTTGCGGCCGCCGCGCGCAGGCGCTGGGTCAGCGCGTCGAGCTGCGCCCGGTTCGCGTCGGTCACCTTGGTGTCCCAGCCGGCGTAGTTGCGCCGCAGGGTGTCGGTGAGGAAGTCGAAGTCCCGCAGGTTGGTTGCGGCAAGGCGGGCGTCGGCGCCAGGTGATGTCGCCGTCGCGGCGGGCGGTGGGGGGCTCTGGGCGGCTGCTGGCCCGGCGAGGCCGAGCGCGAGCGCGAGGGCGCGGCAGGCCGGCGACAGCGCGCGGTTGGCGCGACGGCGGGATGGCGAAGGGGGCATCGGCATCAGGGCGGGCGGGAGGATGGGGCAGGCTTGCGGCTGCATGCGATTTGCTCGCCGGTTGGAAGGCGACGGGGGCAGAGTCATGAGGGCGAACGGGACAGTTGGCGCAGCCAGCGGGCGGGTTGACGTCGACCGGCGGGTGGCGGCACGTGCCACGGACCCGGTCGCGCTTTGGAGTCGTAGCGTGGCCACTGCGCGGGCGCATCGGTTGCGCAGCGGCGGTTCGCGGGCGGACGCAACGTGCCATCGCGTGGGCGCTGGTCGGTGGCGCTTGCCCGCGCGCGCTAAGCGATGGCCGGCCCGCCCTGCCCAGCCGCGTCGTGGATCGCCACCGCTTGCGATGCTGCGAGGACCTGGCGCCGCATCGCGCCGAGGGCGGCGACTACTTGCTGCTGCGAACCGCGGCCTGCTCGCCAGCGCCGGCACGGCGGCCGTGCCCGGCGCGGCGGGTCGGCGCCAGGCGCAGCGGCGTCGGACCCGCCGGCCGGCGGGTGGTGTCCGCGTTGCGCCGTGGGAATCTTGCGACAAGTCCACCAGGGCGATCGGCGACATGGGCCGCACGCCTGCCCGGGCCATCGACGTCGCGTCGGGGCAGCGCCCCCAGCTCGCCATGCACGCCCCTTCGTCGCCGTCGTCCGTTCGCGGTCTCGTCCTCCAAGGCCTCGTCAAGATCCACCCGGGTCCCGTCTGCGCGCTGCGCGGCGTCGACCTCGCGATCCCCGACGGCATGTTCGGGCTGCTCGGGCCCAACGGGGCGGGCAAGTCGACCCTGATGAACCTCGTCGCTGGCCTCGTCGAGCCGACCGCCGGCCGCATCCTGCTCGATGGCGTCGACGTCGTCGCCGACCCGCGCCACATGCGCGAGCGGCTGGGCTACCTGCCGCAGGACTTCGGCTTCTATCCCGACCAGACCGGCCGCGCGATGCTGGAGTTCCTGCTCAAGCTCAAGGGCGTGACCGGGCCCAAGGGCCGGCGCGCGCTCGCCGACGAACTGCTGGAGCGCGTCAACCTCACCGCCGCCGCCAAGCGCAAGGTCGGCGGCTATTCGGGCGGCATGCGCCAGCGCCTGGGGCTCGCGCAGGCGATCGCCGGCAACCCGCGCGTGCTGATCGTCGACGAGCCGACCGCCGGCCTCGATCCCGAGGAGCGGCAGCGCTTCTACCGGCTGCTGTCCGAACTCAGCTCGGGCCGCGTCGTCCTGCTGTCGACGCACATCGTCGACGACGTCGCGACGCTGTGCCCGCGCCTCGCCGTGATCCGCGCCGGCGAGGTCGTCGCCGACACCTCGCCGGGCGCGGCGCGGCGCGCGGTCGACGGCGCCGTCCACGAAGGCCACGTCGCCGACGCCGACCTGCCGGCGTTCGCGCAGAGCCACCGGGTCCTGAGCGCGGTGCTCGACGAGGGCCGCAACAACCGCGTGCGCGTGTTCGTAGCACCGGGGCGCACGCCGCCGCCGGGGTTCCAGCGCAGCGTCGGCACGCTGGAGGACGCCTACCTCGCGCTGATGCGCTGCCCGGCCGACGAACTGCCGCCCGCGCTCGCGCGCAGCGCCGCCGGCGTCCGCGCCGGAGGTGCGGCGTGAGCGGGCGCTTCTTCGCACTGCCGCTGCTGGAGCTGCGCAGCGTCTGGCGGCGGCCGGTGCACGTCGTGATGTTCGCGCTGCTGGCGCTGCTGACGCTCGGCCTCGTGCTGGGCGGCGTGCAGATCAGCACCGGCAGCGCCGACACCGGCGGGGCCAAGCCGTCGATCAACTCGGCGTTCAACCTCGCGTTCGCGGCGATGCTGCAGTTCGGTCCGCTGCTGCCGTTCTTCGTCGCGGTGGTGTGCGGCATGCCGATGCTCAGCGACGCCGACCGGCGCGTCGACCGCCTGATCCACGCCACGCCGATCTCGCACGTCGGCTACGCCTTCAGCCGCTTTGCGGCGTCGCTCGCGGTGCTGGCTGCGATCCTCGGCGCCTGGCTGCTGGTGCAGATCGGCCTGTGCGAACTCGTGCCGCTCGACGCCAACGAGAGGGTGCGCGGCCCGTTCAGCCTGTGGCACTACTTGCAGCCGCTGCTGGTGGCGGTGCTGCCGCAGGTCGTCTTCGTCGGCGGCGTGTCGGCGTGGCTCGGCGTGCGCACGCGGCAGCCCGTGCTCGTGTTCGCGCTGCCGGTGGCGCTGCTGGTGGTCAGCCTGTTCTTCGTCTGGCGGTGGAACCCGATCTGGCTGCCGGCTTCGGTCGACCAGGTGCTGCAGCTCGCCGATCCGGCGGGCGTGCGCTGGCTGCTGCGCACCTTCGTCGACGAGGACCGCGGCATCGGCTTCTACAACACCGCGCCGTTCGCGCCGGACGCGGCGTTCCTCGGCAGCCGGCTGGCGCTGCTCGCCGTCGGGCTGTTCGCCGTCTGGGCGGCCGGCCGGCGGCTGGCGCGCACCGGCCACGACGATCTGCGCGTCGGCGACCCGGCGACGCTGCTGGCACAGGCCGCGCAGGCGGCCGCCGCGGCCGGACCGGCAGCACCCGGCGGCGTCGCCGCGCGCGGCGCGTTGCCGGCGTGCACGGTGCGCCTGCCGGGCTTCGTGGCGACGACGTGGCACGTGCTGGGCGTCGAGACGCGCGCGCTGCTGCGCTCGCCGGGCGTCTGGCTGTTTGGCCCGATGATCCTGCTGCAGTCGTGGGCCGCCGTCAGCTTCCGCGAAGGCCCCTTCGACACCGAGGCGTTGATGACGACCGGAGCGGCCGCGACCAGCGTGTTCGAGACGCTGACGCTGACGCTGTGCCTCCTGCTGCTGTTCTACACCGTCGAGAGCCTCGTCCGCGAAGAGCGCTGCGGCCTCGCCGGCATCTTCCGCAGCGCGCCGGTGCCGGCTGCCGCCGTGCTCGCCGGCAAGGTGCTCGCCAACGCCGCGCTCGCCGCGGTCATCGTCGGCTGTGCGTCGCTCGCCATCGGCGGCGTCCTGCTGCAGCAGTACGCAGCGACCGGCCTGCCGATCGGCTTCGAGGCGCCGGTGCTGGCGCTGGTCTTCGGCGTCCTGCTGACGCCGACGCTCGTCGTGTGGGCGGCGTTCGTCGCGCTGCTGTACGCGCTGCTGCGCAACCGCTTCGTCGTCTACGGCGTCGCGCTTGCAGCGCTGGTCGGCACCGGCTTCGCGACGCAGTTCGGGCTGCTCAACTGGGTCACGATGTGGCACCTCTGGGGCGTCCTCACCTGGAGCGAACTCGACCGCCTGCAGTTCATGTGGCCGGCGATCGTGGCCAACCGGCTGCTGGTGCTGGCGCTGGCGGCGTTCTTCGTCGTCGTCGCGATCCGGCTGTGGCCGCGGCGCACGCCCGACCTGCGCGCCGTCGCCGACCGGTGGCGGCCGCGGCTGCTGCTGCGCGCGGCGGCGGGGCCAGCGCTGGCGGCCGCGCCGGTCGTCGCGCTCGCGTTCTACGCCGGCCTCGCCGTGCGCGCCGGCTACGAAGGCGCACCGCAGCGCGAGGCCGCCAAGGCGTACTGGCGGCGGAATTCGTCGACGTGGACGGACATGCCGTCGCCGGCGCTCGACAAGGTCGACGGCGAAGTGAAGCTGTTTCCCGAAACGCGGTCGCTGGCGGTCAAGGCGACGTACGTGCTGCGCAACCCGCACACGCGGCCGATGGCGGAGGTTCCGCTGACGGTCGGGTCGCACTTCAAGACCAGCAGTTGGACCGTCGACGGCGTCGCCGTCGATCCGGAGCAGCGCGATCAGCTCCCGCCGACGATCGAGAACCGCAGCCGGCTCTTCGTCGTGCGGCCGGCGCGCCCGCTGGCGCGCGACGCGACGGTGACGGTGTCGTTCCAGCTCGACGGTGTCTATCCGCGCGGCTGGTCGCGCATCACCTCGGGCACGGGCGAGTTCCTGCTGCCGTCGGGCGTGGTGCTGACGAGCTTCGGGCCGTCTTTCCTGCCGGTGGTCGGCTTCCTCGACGACATCGGCGTCGACGAGAAGAACCGCCGCGACGCCCGCGACTACCCGCTCGACCACTGGCAGGGCCGCGTCGATCCGCTGTTCGGGCCGGCGTGGGCGACCGACGTGCGGCTCGCGGTCGAAGGGCCGGCGGACTGGACCATCAACGCGGTCGGCGTCGAGCAGGAGTCGACGGTCGTCGACGGCCGCCGGCGCACGGTGTGGCAGACCGAGCATCCGGTCCGCTTCTTCAACCTCGTCGGCGGGCCGCTGCTGGCCAAGGACGGCGACGGTGCGCGCGTCTTCTACTCGCCGCGCACCCCGCACAACGTCGACACCATGGTGAAGGCGCTGGCGGCGGCGCGGCGCCGCTACGGCGCGTGGTTTGGCGACTACCCGTGGACCAACCTGCGCGTCACGCAGTTCCCGGGTCTCGCCGGCTACGCGCAGGGCTTCCCGGGCAACATCTCGTTCGCCGAGGGCATCGGCTACCTCGCCAAGCCCCTGGCCGTCGCCGAGGACGCCGCCGACGCCGAGGCCGCCGCGGTCGACGTCGCGTTCTACATCGTCGCGCACGAGTCCGGGCACCAGTGGTGGGGCAACATCGTCACGCCCGGCAAGGGCCCTGGCGGCAACATCATCAGCGAGGGCCTCGCCGAGTTCAGCGCGCTGCTGCTGATGCACCACGAACTGGGCGCGGCCCAGGGCGCGGAGGTGCGGCGGCGCTGGGAGCGCAAGTACACGCTGTCGCGCAGCGCCGACGACGAGCGGCCGATCCACCGCACCGACGGCTCGCGCCCGGGCGATCAGGTCGTCACCTACGACCGCGCCGGCTTCGTGTTCTGGATGCTGCGCGAGCAGATGGGCGAGGCGGCGATGCTCGCCGGCCTGCGCGCGTTCGTCGCGAAGTGGCGCAACGGCGTCGCGACGCCCGACGGCCTCGACTTCCCGCTGATCGAGGACCTCGTCGCCAGCCTGCGCGAGCAGGCGCCGGATCCGGCGGCGTTCGACGCGTTCGTCGGCGCCTGGATCCTGGGCACGAAGCTGCCCGACCTGCAGCTCGACGACGTGCGGACCGAGGCGGTCGACGGCGGCGGGCACGCCGTCACCGGCGCGCTGCGCGACATCGCCACCGGCCGCGGCCGCGTCGACCTGCCGGTCGAGGTGGTCGTGCGCGTGATCGGCCGCAAGCCCGCCGACGGCGGCGCGGCGCCGTTCGCGGACGTCGCGGTGCGGCTCGCCGGCGAGGGGCCGGCGGCGTTCCGCATCCCGACGGCGTTCGCGCCGGGGAAGCTGGTCGTCGACCCCGAACTGCGGCTGCTGTTTGCCGGGCGCACGCGCTGCACGAAGTCGCTCTGATCGGCGGCGGTGCGGCGCCGTTCGCACCCTCGAAGCGTGCCCTCGCCGCCCGGCCTCGGTATCGTGCCGGCCCCAAAGCCCCTCACGATGTCGCTCAACGACCTGAACATTGCTCGTTCCATCCCGCTCCGGCCGCTGTCCGAGGTCGCCCGCATCATGGGCCTCGGCGCCGACGACCTGGAGATGTACGGCAACGCCAAGGCCAAGGTGAAGCTGGACCTGCTCAAGCAGCCGGCGAAGGGCAAGGCCGCGAAGTACGTCGTCGTGACGGCGATCACGCCGACCCCGCTCGGCGAGGGCAAGACGGTGCACACCGTCGGCATCAGCCAGGCGCTCAATCGCATCGGCAAGCGCACGGCGTGCGTCATCCGCCAGCCGTCGATGGGCCCGGTGTTCGGCATCAAGGGGGGCGCTGCCGGCGGCGGCTACTCGCAGGTCGTCCCGCCCGAGGAACTCAACCTGCACCTCACCGGCGACTTCCACGCCGTGACGGCGGCGCACAACCTGTGCGCCGCGTTCCTCGACGCGCACCTGTTCCACGGCAACGAGCTCGGCCTCGACCGCGACCAGATCACGTGGCGGCGCGTGCTCGACATGAACGACCGCGCGCTGCGCGAGATCGAGGTCGCGCACGGCGGCGACAAGAACGGCACGCCGCGCCGCACCGGCTTCGACATCACGTCGGCCAGCGAGATCATGGCGATCCTCGGCCTCAGCAAGGACATCCACGACCTGCGCAAGCGCCTCGGCGCGATGGTGGTGGGCTACACGACGGACGGCAAGCCGGTGACCGCCGAGGACCTCAAGGCGGCGGGCGCGATGACGGCGATCCTCAAGGACGCGCTCAAGCCGACGTTGATGCAGACGCTGGAAGGCACGCCGGCCCTGGTGCACACCGGCCCGTTCGCCAACATCGCGCACGGCAACAGCTCGATCGTCGCCGACTACATCGCGCTGCGCAGCCTCGACTTCGTCGTCACCGAGGCCGGCTTCGGCGCCGACATGGGCGCGGAGAAGTTCTTCAACATCAAGTGCCGCGCGTCGGGCCTCAAGCCGGACGCAGCACTGCTGGTCGCGACGGTGCGCGCGCTCAAGATGCACAGTGGGCGCTTCACCATCGTCGCCGGCAAGCCGCTGCCCGAAGGCCTCAAGCAGGAGGACCTGGACGCGCTTGCTGCCGGCATCGGCAACCTGCAGAAGCAGATCGAGAACGTGCGGCTGTTCGGCATCCCGGTGGTGGTCGCGGTCAACCGCTTCCCCGGCGACACCGACGCCGAGATCGAGTTCGTGCGCAACGCCGCGGTCGAAGCCGGCGCGTCGGCGGCGCACGTGTCGACGCTGTTCGCCGACGGCGGCAAGGGCGGCGAGGACCTCGCGCACGCGCTGGTGAAGGCGGCCGAGGAGCCGAGCTCGTTCCGCCTGCTGTACCCGGACGAGGCGAGCCTGAAGGAGAAGATCGAGACGCTGGCGACCAAGGTCTACGGCGCCGACGGCGTCGACTACGAGCCGCTGGCCGAGCAGCAGCTCGCCAAGTTCGAGGCGTGCGGCTACGGGCGCTTGCCGATCTGCATGGCGAAGACGCAGTACTCGCTCAGCCACGACCCGAACCTGAAGGGCCGCCCGACCGGCTTCCGCTTCAAGGTGCGCGATGCGCGCGTCGCGGTGGGCGCAGGCTTCGTCTACCCGCTCGCCGGCGAGATCATGACCATGCCGGGCCTCGGCAAGGTCCCGGGCGGCGCGCGCATGGACATCGACCAGGACGGCAACGTCGTCGGCATGCTGTGAGCTGCCGCGGCCGCCGCGGCAGGCGGCGGTCGGGCGGGATGCCTTCCATGAAAAATCGGTAGGGGTGTGCCGATTCTTCATGGATCTGGTCCGACGCGCAGTGTGCGTCCGACCGCGGCGCGCGTGCTGTGGCGCTGATTGCCGTGCGAATGGGCCGCGCGGCGCGGCTCGTTAGGCCGAGCTGCACGACGTAGAGTGCGCCGATGGCCAACGCGTGGAGCTTGCCGCCTCGTCGCGTGGTCGGGCTGCTCGTCGTCTGTGCGGCCCTGCTCGCCGCCTGCGCCGCCCCGGAGCGCGCACTCGGCGCGTTCGCCAAGCCGGCGGCCGAGCCGCTGTTCGGCGCGAGCGACGTCGAGGTGGTGGTGCTGGGCATCGCCCAGGACGGCGGCGTGCCGCATTTCGGCTGCGACAAGTGGTGCTGCGAGGCGGCGCGCCTCGACGGCCGGGCGCTGCATCCGGCGGCGCTCGGCGTCGTCGACAAGCGGGTGAACAAGCTGCTGCTCGTCGAGGCGACGCCGGCGATCGAGCAGCAGGTGGACCTGCTTCACGCCATGGCCGGCGTGGAAGGCCGCGGCCGCCAGCCGGTCGACGGCGTGCTGACGACGCACGCGCACCTCGGCCACTACCTAGGAGTCTGCGTCACGGATCCCCTCACGAAGCCCGAATCTGCATAGCCACGAAACTCTGCCGCGGCAGCGGGCGTCGTACCGGCTGCATGGGCAAGTTCCGCAAGCAGGACGATCGCCGTCAG
>JADCJE010000122.1 GCA_020247305.1 Phycisphaerales bacterium
CGTCGCCTCCTCCCTCGCCGCGCCGCCGTCGTCGTCGCCGGCGCCACCTTCCTCACCGCGCCGGCGTCGCCGCCGTCGCCGCCTCCGCCCTCGCCGCGCCGCCGTCGCCGTCGCCGTCGCCATCGTCGCCGTCTTCGTCGCGCCGTCGCCGCCGTCGCCGCCGTCGCCTTCCACACCGTGCCGCCGTCAGCGCCGTCAGCGCCGTCAGCGCCTTCCTCGCCCCGCTGCACCGCCGTCGTCGCCGCCGCCTTCGTCGTCGGGCCGTCGCCATCGGCACCGTCGCCGTCTTCGCAGGCGTCGTCGCCGCCTGCCTCGCCGCCGCGTCGCCGCCGTCGCCTTCCTCGCCACACCGCCGTCGCCCTCACCACCCCCATCACCACCCCACCACATCCCCACCTCGCACCCCTCACACCCACGCCCACCTTCCCCCACCTCCCAACCACCACCTCACCGCGCGCACGCCGAGGCTTGTGCGGGCACGGCGGGTCCGCATGATGGCCCGCCGGTCCCGCTGCGGTCCGCGAGCCGGTCAGCTCGCGCAGCGCGCCGCGCGGTCTTCGAGCGTTGTTCGCCTCATGCTGCTGCAACTCAAGCGCCCCATCGTCTTCCTCGACTTCGAGACCACCGGCCTCGACGTGCACAACGACCGCATCGTCGAGCTCGCGCTCGTCCGCCTCAACCCGGACGGCAGCCGCGAGGCGCTGGTGCGGCCGGTCAATCCGGGCATCGCGCTCAGCAAGGGCGCGACCAAGGTGACGGGCATCCACTCGGCGGACGCGTGCGGGCTGTTTGGCGACGGCGGCAAGAAGCCGGCGCAGCCGCTGCGCAAGCTCGCGCCCGAGCTGCTGGCGTTCCTGGGCGACAGCGACCTCGGCGGCTTCAACCAGATCGGCTACGACATCCCGCTGTGGCTCAACGAGTGCAAGCGCCACGGCATCGCGTTTGACCTCAAGGGCCGCAACCTCGTCGACGCGAAGGTGATCTTCAACGTCTGCGAGACCGCCTGGGACCGCTTTTTGATGGGGCCGCGCAACCTGAGCGCCGCCGTGCGCCACTACTGCGGCCGCGAACTCGAAGGCGCGCACAGCGCCGAGGCCGACACGCAGGCGACGATCGACGTGCTGCTGGCGCAGCTGCAGCGCCATCCGCAGTTGCCCAAGGACGTGCCCGGCCTCGCCGACTTCTGCGCGCGCAACAGCGAGAAGAACCGCGACGAAGAGCCGGCGGCGAAGGCCAACGCGGCGGGCCGATGACGTTCTCGCAGCCGCTGCGGTATCGCTTCGGCGACATCGACGACGCCGGCATCGCGTACTACCCGAAGCTCCTGCACTGCTTCCACTGCGCGTTCGAGGACTGGTGGAGCGACGCGCTGCGCCACCCATACCCGCGGCTGCTGCACGACGACAAGCTGGGCTTTCCGGCGGTCAAGCTGGAGGCCGAGTTCTTCGCGCCGATCCGGTATGGCGACGACCTGACGGTGCACCTCGCCGTGCTGCGCATGGGCGGCAGCTCGGTCGAGTTCGGCTTCTGGATCACCAAGGACCAGGACCCCAAGCCCCGCTGCCGCGCGCGCGTGCTGACGGCAACGGTCGACATGGCCACGCTGAAGGGCGTGCCGCTGCCGGAGGTGTGGCGCCAGAAGTTTGCGGCGTATGCGCTGCGGGAAGAGGACTTCCCGCGTGGCCGCTGAGCCGACGTCCGCGCCGGGACGAGCCCGCGGCGCGCTCGCCGTGGCGCTGCTCGGCTTCGTCGCGCTGCGCCTGCGCGGGCAGTGGGAGCCGTACGTCGCGCTGCACCGCTGGCTACGCGAAATCGGCGTGCCCGACGCCGCGCGCAACCTCGACGGGTTCGCGCTGACTGCGCTGCTCGCCGTCGCGACGGCGGTGATCGCCGGCGGCTGGCGCCGCGCCGCGGCGAACCTCGGCCTCACCGGCTCGCTGCCGCGCGGCTTCGCGTTCGCTGCGCTCGCCGGGCTGCCGATGCTGGCGCAAGGCGCGCTCGCGAGCGATGGCCTGCGCCTTGACGCCGGCACGCTGCGCGGCGTCGTGCTCGCGCCGTTCATCGAGGAGCTGCTCTTCCGCGGCGCGATGCTGGCGGTCGCCGTGCGCCTCGCCGCGCTGCCGTTCTGGCCGTCCGCCATCGGGTTCGGCGCGCTGTTCGGCTCGATGCACGTGCCGTGGGACGGCACGCTCGGAGCAGGGCACGCGGGCGTGCTCGTCGCCACCACTGCCGGCGGCATCTGGTACGGCTGGCTGCTGCGTGCGCACGGCTGGAACCTGTGGACGACGATCGGCCTGCACGCCGCGATGAACGCCGCGTGGATGGTGTTCGCCGTCGCCAACGACGCCGGCGGCGGGCTGTGGGCCAACGTCGGCCGCGGCGGCACGATCGCGCTCGGCACGTGGCTGACGGTTCGGCGGACGAGGCGGCTCGGGGCGCAGCGCGACGGCGCGACCTAGTCAGCGAAGCGCAGCCAGCCGAGCACGACGGCGAACAGCGCCGGGCCGGTGACGACCGTGAAGCCGATCGCGGCGAACACGCCGCACAGGCCCCAGGCGACCCAGACGATGGTCGGGGCGGGGTCGGGTGCGGGGGTGGAGACGGGTGCGGGGGCGCCGGCGCGTGGGCTGGCGGGGGTCGCGGCGGGGGTCGCGGCGGGGGTCGCGGCGGGGGTCGCGGTCGTTGCGGCGCGCGCCGTTGTGTCCGCGCCGGCCCGCATCGCCTGCGCGCCATCGCGGCCGGCGCGGCCAGCGCGCATGACGAGCCGCAGCCAGCCGACGGCGAGGCCGAGCGCCACGCCGACGAACGGGCCGAACCAGCACG
>JADCJE010000123.1 GCA_020247305.1 Phycisphaerales bacterium
GCGTCGCCGTCGGCTGCACGAGGCCCTGCAGCGGCGCGTCCTCGACCAGCAGGTTGGTCATCGTCTGGCCTTCGAGGTCGGGCCGCTTGTCGACGTGTACCGTGAGGTTGGCCTGCGGGTCCATGTCGAGCATCAGCACGCGCAGGCCGCGCCGGGCCAGCGCCGCGCCGAGGTTGACGGTCGTCGTCGTCTTGCCGACGCCGCCCTTCTGGTTGATGACCGCGATGCGCTTCATGGTTGCCTCGCTTGGGATGGTTGCGCGTCCCGTGGCGAGTTGCCAGCGCGAACCCTCGCGCCGGCGGCCGTACGGACGGACGCGATGCGATGCGATGCGCTGCGGCGGCATGGCGGTCGCGCGGCGAGCGCGCCGCGCGGGCAGCCGTCGCGTCGGGTCGCCCGTGGCGGCGCTTGCGACCGCGGCGAGGACCGGGGCTGCGGCGGCGCGGTGTTCGCCGGTCAGCCGCCGATCAGGCCGAGCAGGTCGGCTACCGGCAGCGGTCCGTCGTGCACCAGCGCTTCGCCGCGCGCGACGCCGATCGACGCGCCGTGGAAACGGTCGCGGACCTCGGCCCGTTCGACGACGTCGAGGCCGAGCACGAGGTGCGCGCGCTCCGGCGGGTTGGTCTGCGAGCGGTAGCAGCGCACGACCGCTGCCTTGCGGTCGGCGACCGCCGTGACGTCGACGACGAGCGTCGGCACGGGCTGGCGGTTGCCCGGGTAACGCAGCAGCAGGCGCGGCCGGTGCGGCGCGCCGAGCTGCGGCTGGTGGTTCTTGAGCCCGGCGAGGAACCACGCGCGGCCGACGAGTCCGGCGGCGGCGACGTGGTCGGGGTGCACGTCGTCGGCCAGCGGCGCGAACAGCAGCGCCGGGCGGCTCGCGCGCAGGATCGCCACCAGCGCGTCGCAGGCGTCGTCGTCGTCCGCGCGCACGCCGCCGTCGGGCAGGCTGAGGTTGCCGCGGAACGCGCAGCCGAGCAGTTGCGCCGCGGCCGTGGCCTCGGCGGCGCGTTCGGCGGCCGTGCCGCGCGAACCCTTCTCGCCGCGCGTGCAGTCGACGATGCCGATGCGCTTGCCGGCGTCGCGCAGCCGCAGCAGCGCGCCGGCGACGGCGATCTCGACGTCGTCGGGATGCGGCCCGATCGCCAGGACGTCGCAGGGCACGACGCCGTCGGGCTTCATGACGCGCCGAGTTCGAGCATGCCGTGCTCGACGAGGAACGGATCGGCGGCGTCGACCAGCACGTCGGCGAGCTTGTTGCCGTACGCGGCGAGGTACTGCACCGGGCCGAGCACGCGCTCCTGGATGCGGTTGCGTGGCCGCAGCGTGCTGCACAGGCGGCGCAGCTGCTTGATGCCCGTGCCCTCGCGGTTCTGGCGGGCGTTGCGCACCTTCTGCTGCAGGCGCTCGATCTCCTCGACCGCCTTGCTGCGGGCGCGGTCGAGCGCGGCGAGCATCGAGGCGTCGATCGCCGCGAGCTTGCTGCTGACGCCGGCGAGGCTCTCCTGGATCTTCGCCTGCAGGCCGTCGAGCGCCTCGTCGATCTCGTCGCCGTCGTCGCCCGACAGCAACCGTTCGGCGAGCTTCTCCGGCGGTTGGTCGAGGTCGGGCAGGTCGAGCGAGAAGCGCGACAGCAGGCGCTGCATCGCCGGCTCGACCAGCGTCAGCGACGCGCGCGGCACGAACGCCGGCATCGGCACGCCGAGCAGCTTGTAGAGCGGCGCGATCGTGCACAGGTACGACAGCTCGCCGGGGCCGACGACGAAGGCCAGCGTCGGCAGGCACGCGTCCTGCCACAGCGGCCGCAGCAGCACGCCGGGGCTGAGCTTCTGCAGCTCGCCGTACTCCTCGCCGTCGCCGAGCGGCTGGCGGATGCCGCCGGTCAGCTCGAACATCATCGTCGTCGCCGGGTCGAGCGTGACGTCGATGCCGACGTCGCCGAGGTCGTCGCACGCCTGCTTGACCTTGTCGCGGATCTGGTTGCTCTTCTGCCACCAGGCCTTGAGCGGCTCGAACGCCGCCGCCGGCAGGTCGCGCGGCTCGACGACGACGAGGCCGTGGTGGCCGAAGGCCGCGAACAGCAGCCGCGCCATCTGCGCGCCCAGCGTCTCGTCGCCCGTGCGTGGCTGCAGCAGCTGCAGCAGCCAGTCGCGGTGCAGCGACGCCGGCAGCAGCGGCTCGATCTCAGCGAGCAGCTTGCGCACGGCAGCGCCGGCGGGGATCGCGCACAACGGCTCGTTGGTGCGGTCGATCTCCAGGCGGAAGCGCTGCACTTCCTGCTGCTGGTTGATCAGGAACAGGCGGTTGGCCTCCTCGAGGTCGTGGTCGTCGCTGTGGTTCCAGAACACCGGCACGGCCTTCGGCGCGCCCGGCGTCGCCGCCAGTTCGCGGCACAGCCGGATCGCGGTGGCGACCTTGTGGAAGGTGAACAGCGGCCCGCCGAGCAGGCCCGGTTGCTGACCGGTGACGACGCACTGCGTCGCCGGCGCGCGCAGCGCCGCGATGCTGGCGAGCGACTCGGCTGGCGCGCCGTGGCGCTCGGCGTACGCCTGCAGCGCATCGCACAGTGCCGCGCGCGGCAGCAGGCGGTCGCCGGGCTTCGGCGCGCGCTGCAGCAGTTCGGCGATCGTGCGCGGGCGCGCGCCGAGGAACGCGGTCAGGTCGGTGTCGTTCTCGAGGTAGCGCTGGTGCACCTCGGCGGTGCCGAGGCGGCGGAACGAGATCGGTCGGATGGTCGAGGTCACTGCTGGTCTTGCCTGGAGGAACGGCCGAGCGCCACGGCGCGGCACTCGGTGGCGAAGGCGGCGGCGGCCTGCTCGACGCGGTCGAGCCAGTCGCGGTCGCCGGGCTGGAAACACTGCATCACGCCGCGGCTCTGGTTGACGAGCGCGCCGAGGCCGTGGCGATCGAAGGCGGCGGCGAGGTCCGCGACCTTGCCGCCCTGCGCGCCGACGCCGGGCAGCAGCAGCCAGCTGTGCGGCAGCAGCGCGCGCAGGCGGGCCAGCTCCTGCGGCCACGTCGCCCCCACCACCGCGCCGACCGGCGAGTAGCCGTGCGCCTGCGGCAGGTCCTGACCCCAGCGGGTCACGGCGCGGGCGACGACGTCGCACAGCGGTTCGCCGCCGACCGGCAGGTCCTGGAAGTCCTTCGCGCCCGGGTTGCTGGTGCGTACCAGCACGAACACGCCGCGGCCCTTGTCGGCGCGGCAGTGGGCCAGGAACGGCTGCGCCGAGTCGAGGCCGAGGTAGGGATGCAGCGTGACCGCGTTGGCGAGGCGGAAGTGGCCCTCGGCGTAGGCCTCGGCCGTCGAGCCGATGTCGCCGCGCTTGATGTCGCCGACGACCAAGAGGCCGCAGCGGCGCGCTTCGGCACAGGTCGTTTCGTAGGCGGCGTAGCCGGCGCTGCCGTACTGCTCGAAGAACGCGATGTTGGGCTTCACCGCCGGCGCGTGGCGCGCGATCGCCGGCAAGGCTTCGCGGTAGAACGCGGTGATGCGCACCGCCGGTTCGGCGCCGGGCGCGACACTCGTCGGCAGCGCGTCGAGGCGCGGATCGAGGCCGATGACGATCGGGGATTGGCCGCCCAGGACGCGTTCCGCCAAGGCCGCGACGAAGCTCTGCATGCGGCTCGGGAGAGTAGCTGTGATTCGTCGTGGCGCGAGCGGCGCGGTTCTGTTTCTCTTGCCGCCCTACGGAGGCAGACCCTACATGGCAGTGATCCACGTGCCGCGGGAATGCGCCGACGGCGAGACGCGCGTCGCGGCGATTCCCGAGACCGTCAAAGGCATGGCCAAGCTCGGCCTGCAAGTACAGGTCGAACGCGGCGCCGGCGGCCACGCCGGCTTCGCCGACGCCGACTACCAGGCGGCCGGTGCGACCCTGGTCGACGCCGCGGCCCGCAGCGCGGCCGACCTCGTGCTCGGCGTGCAGTGCCCGCCGCCCGCGGTGGCGGCGGCGCAGAAACCCGGCTCCCTGCTGATCTGCACGCTGACGCCGGGCGCGCAGCTGCCGGCCGTGCGCGCGCTGCGCGACGCCAAGGTCACCGCCATGGGACTGGAGTTCATGCCGCGCATCACGCGCGCGCAGAAGATGGACATCCTCAGCTCGCAGGCGACCTGCGGCGGTTACCAGGCGGTGCTGCTGGCGGCCGTGCACCTGCCCAAGCTGTTCCCGCTGATGATGACCGCAGCCGGCACGATCACGCCGGCGCGCGTGCTGGTGCTGGGTGCTGGCGTCGCCGGCCTGCAGGCGATCTCGACCGCGCGCAAGCTCGGCGCGGTCGTCGAGGCCAACGACATCCGGCCGGCGGTCAAGGAGCAGGTCGAGTCGCTCGGGGCGAAGTTCGTCGACACCGGCACGCCGCCGGACGCCGAGACCAAGGGCGGCTACGCCAAGGAGACGGGCGCCGAGTTCCTGCGCAAGCAGCGCGAGATCCTGTCGGCGCACATCGCCCAGGCCGACGTGCTGATCACGACGGCGCTGGTGCCGGGCAAGAAGGCCCCGGTGCTGGTGACCGCCGACATGCGCAAGGGCATGCGGCCGGGCTCGGTGATCGTCGACATGGCGGCGGGCCAGGGCGGCAACGTCGAGGGCTCGGTCGCCGGCCAGCGCGTCGTCGTCGACGGCGTGACCATCCTCGGCGACGCCAACCTGCCGGCCCAGGTGGCCAGCGATGCTTCGCGCATGTACGCGCGCAACGTGCTCGCCTTCCTCGGCGAGTTCGTCAAGGACGGCGCGGCGAAGGTCGCGATGGACAACGAGATCCTCTCGGCGGTGACGATCGTCCACGACGGCGTCGTCCGCCACGAACCCACCGCGCTGGCGCTCGCCGCGCACGGAGGCTGAGCCATGGACCCGGTCTTCCTGCTGATCTTCGTGTTCGTGATCGCCTCGCTGCTCGGCTTCGAGCTGATCAACAAGGTGCCGCCGACGCTGCACACGCCACTGATGTCGGGCAGCAACGCCATCTCCGGCATCACGGTCGTCGGCGCGATCATCTGCGCCGAGTCGGGCGAGGGCTGGGTCGCCCAGGGCCTCGCCTTCCTCGCCATCGTGCTCGCGACCATCAACGTGGTCGGCGGCTACATGGTGACCGACCGCATGCTGGCCTCGTTCAAGAAGAAGGAGAAGTAAGGTGCCCTACCTCTACCTCCTCGCGACGTTCCTGTTCGTCTTCGGCATCAAGAAGCTGACGAGCGTCAAGACCTGCCGCCAGGGCAATCGCATCTCCGAGATCGCGATGCTGCTCGCGATCGTCGCGACACTGCTGATCTTCTCGAACCTCAACATCGGCCTGATCCTCGCCGGCGTCGTCGTCGGCGGCGCGATCGGCGCGCTGATCGCCAAGAAGACGCCGACGACGCAGATGCCGGAGATGGTCGCCGCGCTCAACGGCTTCGGCGGCCTGTCGTCGGCGCTCGTCGCGATCGCGTTCCTGCTGATCGACGAGACGCTGAAGGACCCGGCCAAGACGCTGTGGGACACCGGCGCGGTCAACGCCATCAGCACGCCGGCGACGATCGTCATCGGCATGGTCACGCTGACCGGCAGCTTCGTGGCCTACTTCAAGCTGTCCGGCAAGAAGCTCGTGCACCCGCTGGCCGGCTCCAACCGGCACCTCGCGCACGCCGCGCTGGGCCTCGCCGCGGTGGCGCTCGGGTATTGGCAGATCGTCAGCGGCAGCCATGCACAGATGTCGGTGGCGACGGCGCTGCTGGCGCTGCTGGCCGCCGGCCTCGGCGCGCTGCTCGTGCTGCCGATCGGTGGCGCCGACATGCCGGTCGTCGTGTCGCTGCTCAACAGCTACTCGGGCGTCGCCGGCGCGGCCGCCGGCTTCGTCATCAACAGCCCGCTGCTGGTCGTCGTCGGCGCGCTGGTCGGCACGTCGGGCCTGATCCTGACGCAGATCATGTGCAAGGCGATGAACCGCTCGCTCGGCAACGTGCTGCTCGGCGGCATGGGCGAGGAGACGGTCGCCAAGGACGCCAAGGACTACAAGTCGATCAAGTCGGCGCAGCCCGAGGAGGTCGCGATGCTGCTCGACGGCGCGACGTCGGTGGTGTTCGTGCCCGGCTACGGCCTCGCGGTGGCGCAGGCGCAGCACGTCGTGCGCGAGCTCGCTGACCTGCTGCAGAAGCGCGGCGCGATGGTGCGCTACGCCATCCATCCGGTCGCCGGTCGCATGCCGGGCCACATGAACGTGCTGCTCGCCGAGTCGGACGTGCCGTACGAGCAGCTCTGGGAGATGGAGCGCATCAACGGCGACTTCAAGAACACCGACGTCGTCATCGTCGTCGGCGCCAACGACGTCGTGAACCCCACCGCGCGCGAGAACAGCGGCCCGATCGCCGGCATGCCGATCCTCGACGTCGACCAGGCGCGCACGGTCGTCGTCATCAAGCGCTCGCTCGCGCCGGGCTACGCCGGCATCAAGAACCCGCTGTTCGAGGCGGAGAACACGCTGATGGTGTTCCTCGACGCGAAGGAAGCGCTCGAAGGGATCGTGAAGGAAGTGAAGGAGCTGAAGTAGCTCCTCCCGTCGGCGCGGCGCGCCGGCGCCGTCAGTCCGGCTTGACGGACTTGCGCACCCTCTCGACGTCGGCCTCGATGGCCTCGGCAGTCGACTGCTTGCGCGGCTTCGGCTTGCGGGCCGGCTTCTCGTCCTCGTCGTCGTCCTCGTCGTCCGCGGCGACGGCGGGGACGGCGGGGACGGCGGGGACGGCTGCCGCGCCGGGCGCGGCCTTGCTCGCTGGCTTCGGCGCCACGGCGGCGGCGGCGGCGGCCGGCGGCGGCGCGACGTCTGGCAGTTGCGCCAACGCCTTCAGCGCCGCGTCGACGCACGCGACCGAGACCTCGCCGGTCAGCCAGCGCACCTGCGCCGACGACAAGATCTGGCCGAGGTCGGCGTCCTCGGCGTCCGGGAACAGCACCGGTTCCTCGGGCACGCCGTAGGCGAGCGGCGGCAGGTCGCCGTCGGTCTCGGTCTGGCGAACCTTGGTCAACAGGCCCTGGAGGTCGATGCCGCGCAGCAGCATCAGTTCCCACGGCTTCTCGTCGAGCCGCCGCGCGAACAGTTCGTGCAGCGCCAGCACGTGGCGGCAGGGTTTCTCCGGCAGGTCGCACGAGCAACCGAACGTGACGCTGCGCGCCTCGGGGAACAGCGGCTCGCCGACGATGCGCGCGACGAGCCGGTCGAAGCTGCGCGGCACGCGGCCGTTGTCCAAGGCTTCGACGATCGACTTGCTGCGCCGCAGCACGCGCACGAGGGTGTTCCAGTCGCGCGTCGGCAGGGTGCGGATCTGCAGGCTGACCTCGTGGATCGAGCCCATCGCGCCCTCCATCTCGCACCGGATCGAGCCCGCGCGGATGCGCACCATCGGCTTGCGGATGCTCGGCAGGGCCTCCAGTGCGGCGGCGAGGCGCGCATCGTCGACGCTGCGCGTCGCCTCGCGTCGCCAGCGCTCGCCGAGCGTCACGGACTTGCGGTCGCCGGCGTTCACGCGAGGGCCTCCTGGCGGTCGAGCGTCAGCAGGCGCTTGAGCTCGTCGTTGCTGAGCTCGGTCAGCCAGTTCTCGCCGGCGGCCAGCAGGTTGTCGGCGACCTCGCGCTTGCGATCGAGCATCATCTGGATGCGCTCTTCGAGCGTGCCGCTGCAGACGAACTTGTGCACGAAGACGTTGCGCTGCTGGCCGATGCGGAACGCGCGGTCGGTCGCTTGGTCCTCGACCGCCGGATTCCACCAGCGGTCGTAGTGGAACACGCGGTTCGCGGCGGTCAGGTTGAGGCCCGTGCCGCCCGCCTTGAGCGAGAGCACGAACAGCTTCGGGCCGTCGGGCCTCGACGCCTGGAAGTCGGTGACCATCTGGTCGCGTTCCTTCTGCGGCACGCCGCCATGCAGGAACAGCACCGGACCGCCGAACGTCGTCTCGGCGTGCGTCTTCAGCAGCGAGCCCATCTCCTTGAACTGCGTGAAGATCAGGCAGCGGTCGCCCTCTTCCAGCGCCTCCTCGATCATCTCGCTCATCAGGTCGAGCTTGCCCGAGCGGCTCGGCAGCGCGCTGCCGTCCATCAGGTAGTGCGCCGGGTGGTTGCAGACCTGCTTGAGCCGCAGCAGCGTGGTGAGGATCGCGCCGCGGCGCTGGATGCCCTCGGCGGCCTTCTCGACCTCCTGCAGGCCCTTGCGCACGACGGACTCGTAGAGGATCGCTTGCTCGCGCGTCAGCGTGGCGGTGACGATCTGCTCGGTCTTCTCCGGCAGGTCGGCGACGATCTCAGGGTCGGTCTTGAGCCGGCGCAGCACGAACGGCCGCACGAGCCGCGCCAGCGCCGACATCGAGCCCTGGCGGCGCTGCTTGACGATCGGGTGCTCCAGCGTCTGCAGGAACTGCGTGCGCGAGCCGAGCAGGCCTTCGTTGAGGAAGTCCATGATCGACCAGAGGTCGAGCGGCCGGTTCTCCAGCGGCGTGCCCGTCAGCGCGACGCGGAAGTGGCCGCGCAGCGCGCGCGCGACCTTGGACTGGCGCGTCGTCGGGTTCTTGATGTTCTGCGCCTCGTCGAGGATCACGCCATCGAACGTGACGTCCTGCATGATCTCCTCGTCGCGCTGCAGCAGGTTGTAGCTGGTCAGCACGATGTCGGTGCTGCGCAGCATCTGCCGGAAGGCGTCCGGCGTCTCGGCGCGGCCCTTGCCGTGGTGCAGCGTGACGCTCAGCGTCGGCGCGAAGCGGTTGAGCTCGCGGCGCCAGTTGCCGAGCACGGACACCGGGCACACGATCATGATCGCGTTGGCGTCCTTGCGCTGCCGGCGCCAGTCGAGCATCACGGTGATCGCCTGCACGGTCTTGCCGAGGCCCATGTCGTCGGCGAGGCACGCGCCGAAGCCCTGGTCGACGAGGTAGTGCATCCAGGCGTGGCCGCGCGCCTGGTACGGGCGCAGCTCGCCGAGGAACTCGGTCGGCAGCGGCAGGTTCTCGACTGCACGCGCCTGTTCCAGGTTGTGCAGCAGGTTCTCCAGCCGCGGCGAGCTGGCGATCGACTCCATCGCGAGGCCGTGCAGGTGCGACGCGCCGCCCAGGCGCAGGCGCAGGGCCTCGAAGAAGCTGATGCGCTCGCCGCCCTCCTCCATGCGCGCCTTGAAGTCGCGCAGCGCCTCGCGGTCCTTCGGGGCGAGCAGCACCGGGCGGCGGTCGATGAAGACGAGCGGCGTGCGCGCGTCGACCAATTGCTCGAACTCGGACTGCGTCAGCTCCTTGTCGCCGACGGCGAGGCTCCAGCGGAACTCGAACCACGGCCGCGGCTCGTCCTGCTGGCCCTTGCCCTCGACGATGGCGACGCGCGCGGACAGGCGCTGCATCGACTCGACGCCGGGCAGTTGCAGCTCGAAGCCCTCGCTCTCGAGCAGCGGCATGTGGTCGAGGATCTGGTCGAGCTCGGTCCGCGTCAGGCTGGCGCGGCCGTCGCTCAGGTTCCGGGCGCGCCGCAGCGCCGGCATCTTCTCGGCGACGCGGTCGATGGTCTGCTCGACCTTGACCAGGTTGTCGACCGCGATGTCGTTGCGGAACGGCGACGCCGCGAGGCGCTGGTGCAGGCTCTCGATCGTCTCGGTGAACGGCACCGTCGGGATCGGCCGCACGAGCACCTGCAGGCCCCACGGCGCGCCCTCTTCGAGCGGCGTGTCAGGGATCAGGATCTCCAGCACCGGCGCGATCGGCGTCTGCCAGTACTCCTTGGGCAGGCGCTCGGCCTTGGCGAACGCGGGTTTCGCCGGCGTGCCGGCGGCCTCGGCGGCGGCGACGACCTGATCGAGCGCGTGGCCGACGAAGCTGACCAGGAAGTTGCGCGGCGACACCGCGTACACCGGATCGTCGGGGACCGCGAAGCGCGCCGTGCACAGGGCGCCCGGCAGCAGGTCGGCGATGGCCGCCATCGCCCACTGCGTGTCGACGGCCCAGTGCGGCGCCCAGCGCAGCACGCCGGGTTGTGGCGCCGGCGCGTAGTCGCCGCGGGTGACCATGCGCAGGACCAGCTGGCTGGCGGCGGCGAGCGCGCGCAGGGCCGGGGGCTGCTTCCTGGCGTCCAGAGCCGCGAGCCACTTCACCGCGGCCGCGAGCGGCAGGCCGCGCGCGGGGATCGTCCAGAGGGCCGGCGCGATGCGCGCCGGCGGCCGGTCGCTGTCGTCGTCGTCGTCGTCGGTGGCCGCGACGAGCCCGACTGGCCGCAGCGTCGACTCCTCGACCGGGATCAGCAGTTGCGCGTCGACCGCCTCCAGCTTGCCTGCGAGTTCGGCAGGCAGGGCTTCGCCCACCCCGGCGCCATCGTCGGACCACAGGGCGATCCGCGCATCAGCGGGCTGCCGGGAGTGCAGGTAGGCGGCGTGCAGGCTAGTGCTTCTCGGACGACGCCGGCTTGGGGTAGGCCCACTCCTTGCTGACCTTCGCCTTCGTGACGTGCATCGGATGGTCGATGCGGCGCGTCGCCTGGTCGGCGAGCGTGAAGACGAACAGCAGGGACAGGAACAGGAAGGAGCTCAGGAAGACGATCTTGTTGATCGCCGTGTCCCACTTCACGTGCATGAAGAAGAGGATCACGAGGCTCGCCTTGACGCTCGCGATCAGCATCGCGATCAGCATGTTGGCCGGGCCGAAGTCGATGCGCGAGGCGCCGACCGTGACCACCGTCAGGATCAGCAGCGCCACCAGCACGTTGAAGAACATCGCGCTGCTGGACACGTGGTGGTGCCCCATCTGGAGCTCTCCGTGACCGTGATCGTCGTTGTGGGCGTGCGCGCTCATCAGGGCACCAGGTACAGCAGGGGGAAGAGGAAGATCCAGATCAGGTCGACGAGGTGCCAGTACAGGCCGACGAGGTCGACGGGCAGGTAGTAGCCAGCGTGGAAGCGGCCCTTGGCGACGCCCTTCATGACCCAGAGGATCAGACCGGCGCCGATGATGACGTGCAGGCCGTGGATGGCCGTCATCGTCACGTAGATGGCGAAGAACAGGTGGCCGTGCGGGAGCGGCGCGCCGGTCGAGTCCACCATGACGTTGTGCACGTCGGTGAACCACGGCAGCGAGCCGGTCATGGTCGTCGTGTCGACCTGGTAGCCGTCGAACATGTGCGGGAACACGAACAGCCCGTGCTCCGTCTTCGCCTTGTACTCGAAGAACTTGATGACCATGAAGATCGCCGCGCCCACCACCGTGAGCGCGCAGAACATCATGGTCTTCTGCTTCTGGCTGGTCTGCGCCGAGCGCACGCCCATCGCCATCGTCCAGGAGCTGAGCAGCAGCACCGACGTGTTGATCGCGCCGAGCTTCCAGTCCAGCTGCTGGCCGCCGACCTTGAAGGTCTCCGGGTACAGGTCGTGGTAGTAGAAGTACGCCGCGAAGAGCCCGCCGAAGAGCAGGATTTCCGTCGCCAGGAACAGCCAGAAGCCGAGCTTGGCGGCCTGGAACTCCTGCACGGGCGTGTCGAAGTGGTGCGCCACCGTGTGGGGAACGAACTCGGGTCCCGGTGCCGGGATCACTACCGAGTGGTGACCGTCGTGACTCATCGTGGGTACCTGTAGCGGCGTGGCGTGAAGTTGGGCTCGCGCGCCGATCAGCCGATCGGCGTCTGCGTCGACTTGAGGTCGAGCGTCGAGTAGTCGTAGACCTCGGTCGTGACCTTCGGCGTGTGCGCGAAGTTCTCGAGCGGCGGCGGGGTCGGGCTCATCCAGTCGAGCGTGACGCCGCCCCACTGGTTCTGCATCGCCTTCTTGCCCGTCAGCAGCGAGGCCACGAGGTAGAAGACCATCAGGGCGACGCCGGAGCCGAGGATCATCGCGCCGATCGTCGAGGCGCTGTGGTACGGCTGGAACTCGGGCACGTACGTCGCGTAGCGGCGCGGCATGCCCTGGCTGCCCATGATGAACTGCGGGATGAACGTCGCGTTGAAGCCGACGAAGATCACGAGGCACGCGATCTTGGCCAGCGTCTCGTTGTACATCACGCCGAACATCTTCGGCCACCAGTGGTGCAGGCCGGCGAAGAACGCCAGCGCGATCGAGCCCATCATCACGTAGTGGAAGTGCGCGACGACGAAGTACGTGTCGTGCAGGTGCAGGTCGACGTTGAGCGAGCCGAGGATGACGCCGGTGAGGCCGCCGATCGCGAAGATGATCAGGAACGCCAGCGTGTAGAGCATCGGCGAGTTCAGCGCGATCGAGCCCTTCCAGATCGTCGCGACCCAGCTGAACTCCTTGATCGCGGTCGGGATCGCCACGAAGAAGGTCAGGAACGAGAACGCGAACATCGCGTACGTCGACTGACCCGACGTGAACATGTGGTGGCCCCACACGAGGAAGCTGATGATCGCGATCGCCAGCGAGCTGAACGCGATCAGCTTGTAGCCGAACAGCGGCTTGCGGCTGTGCACCGTCACCAGCTCGCTGATGATGCCGAAGGCCGGCAGCACCATGATGTAGACGGCCGGGTGGCTGTAGAACCAGAAGAAGTGCTCGAACAGCACCGGGTCGCCGCCCAGCCGCGGGTCGAAGATGCCGATGTTGTAGAGGCGCTCGAACGCGACCAGCAGGATGGTGATGCCGAGGACCGGCGTCGCCAGCACCTGCAGAAGCGAGGTCGCGTACAGCGCCCAGACGAACAGCGGCATGCGGAACCACGTCAGACCCGGCGCGCGCAGCTTGTGCGTCGTGACGATGAAGTTCAGCCCGGTGAAGATCGAGCTGAAGCCGAGCATGAAGATGGCGAGGCCGATCGTGACGACGGCCTTGTTCGTGTACAGGCTGTACGGCGCGTAGAACGTCCAGCCGGTGTCGAAGCCGCCCATCACGATGGCGAGCGCCGCGAGCACCGCGCCGCTGAGCCACAGGTAGAAGCTCAGCAGGTTGAGGCGCGGCAGCGCGACGTCCTTCGCGCCGAGCATCAGCGGCAGCACGATGTTGCCCAGCGAACCCGGGATCGCCGGGATCACGAACAGGAACACCATGAAGGCGCCGTGCAGCGTGAAGATCTGGTTGTACTGATCGTTGCTGAACAGCATGCCGTCCGGCTGCCACAGGTGCAGGCGGACCAGCAGGGCGAACAGGCCGCCCGCGAGGAACGCGAGGCCCGTGCCGATCAGGTACATGAGGCCGATGCGCTTGTGGTCGAGCGTGCTCGCCCAGGACCAGAAGCCGCTGCTGCAGTTCAGGTAGTGCTTCGGCTTCTCGGAGTGCGACTTGTGCGCGTCGAGGACGGGAGCGTGGGTGGTCATGGGTGTCTCACTTGGCCAGCGTCTTCATGTACTCGATGACCGCATTGAGCTCGCGGTCGCTGAGCTTGTCGGGGCCGAAGGCGTTCATGTTGGCCTTCGTGGCGTAGTCGGCGACCAGCTTCGCCAACGGCATGCGGATCGACTCGCGGATGTAGGCTTCGTCGGCCACCACCGTCTTGGTCGCGCCGTTCTCGACCACCTGGCGCTCGCGGCCGACGACCTTGTCGCCGTCCTTCTTGAACAG
The DNA here is from genome assembly GCA_020247305.1 of Phycisphaerales bacterium. Lineage (GTDB taxonomy): Bacteria > Planctomycetota > UBA1135 > UBA1135 > UBA2386 > UBA2386. The sequence goes on from JADCJE010000123.1 coordinate 13,495, forward strand.
GCCCTTGTCACCGGCCCAGCTGGGCGCGGCGCCAGCGACGCCGTTGACCGAGTGGCAGGCCGAGCACTGCCCCTTGTAGATGCTCTCGCCGCTCGCCGCGGCCTTCGCCGGCGTGCTGTCGTCGAACGTGTACCACGGCGCCTTGGCGAACTCCTCGGCGGTGACCACGTGGACCTGGGCGTACATCAGCGAGTGCGAGTCGCCGCAGTACTCGGCGCAGAACAGGTGGTAGTCGCCGAGCTGCGTCGGGGTGAACCACACGGTCTGGAAGCGGCCCGGGATGACGTCGCGCTTGACGCGCATCGACGGGATGTAGAAGGCGTGCAGCACGTCCTCGGACTCCAACAGGAACTGCACCGGCTTGTTGACCTCAAGCCATACCTCGCCGCGGCTCTTCTCCGGGTGGTTGGGGTAGGTGAACGTCCAGTTCCACTGCGCGGCCGTCGCCTTGTAGGTGTTCTGGCTAGCGGCCTGCGGCACCGTCGTCATGTCGAGGCAGCCCTTGAAGCCCCAGGCGAACATGATCATGACGATGATCAGCGGGATCACGGTCCAAACGACCTCGAGGGGCGTGTTGTGGGTCGAGTTCGACGCCGCCGGCTGGTCGAAGGTCTTGCGGCGGTACTTGACCACCGAGAAGAGCAGCACGCCGAGGATCAGGACGAAGAAGAAGATGCAGACCGCGTACGTGAAGTAGAACAGCCCGTCGACGTGGTCGAACGTGCTGGCCAGCTTCGGCAGCTGGCCGTATTCGTCGAGCTCGGGCGGCTTGGCGCGAGCGATCGCGTTCACTGCCTTCGCGGGGTCCTGGATCAGTTGGGCGAGCACGGGGGTTTCCTCGATGCGGGGCGGGAAGCTGGTCGGGAGGTTCATGCGGCGGCCGCGGCGGGTCGGCGGCGTTCGCGGCGCGCCATCACCCAGATCATGGCGGCGAGCGCGACGACGGTGACGGCGCCGGCGATCCGCATGACGGTCATGGCTGCGAGGGAGTACGTGTTGGTGCGGGCGTCGAAGGTCAGGCAGTTGAGCCGGACCTGGTCCCAGAAGCCGCCGATCGCGCCGCCGCTCGCCTCGACGATGGCGAGGCGGACGTCGCTCGGATCGAACGACGTGTTGACGATGATGCGGCTTACCTTGCCTTCCGGCGTCAGGAACAGGAGCGACGGCGGGTGCGCGTACTGGCCGGTGGCGTCTGACCAGTAGAAGCGGAAGCCCATCTGCTCGGCGAGGCGCTTGGTGTTGGCCTCGTCGCCGACGAGCACGCGCCACGCGTCCTCGCCGCCGGTCTTGCGCAGGCGCGGCAGGAAGGAGTCCTTGCGCGCCTTGGCGACCTCGGGGGTCTCCTTCGGGTCGATCGAGACGTTGAGGACGCGGTAGTGCTCGCCCGGCTGCAGGTCGACGTCGCTCAGCGCCGCGAACGCGGCGTCGAGGACCTGACCGCACATCGCCGGGCAGCTGTAGTAGCCCAGCACCAGCACGACCGGCTGCTTGCCCGGGAACCACTGCTTGAGCTCGAACGGGTAGCCGCGCTCGTCGGTGAACTTCAGCGTCGCGTCGATCTGCGCGCCGACGACGTCGACCTGCGACGCCGCATCCTCCTTGCTCTCCACGGTCCGCGACGGCGCGTGGCCCGGCCCTTGCGCGGCGAGGCTCGCGGTCATGAACAGCAGGCTGAGGAGGAAGGCGCGCACGTCAGGTCACTTGCGCAGGCCGTCGACGACGGTCTGGATGTTCTTCTTGCTCGGGTTCTCGCCGTTCAGGAAGGCGTTCTCGGCCTTCACCGTCGCGTCGAGCTCCGTGTTGGGCGCCAGCGCGACCTTGTTCATGCGCTCCTCGTCGAGGACGCGCATGAAGATCGGCACCATCAGCCAGAGGGAGAGGAATGTCACGATCGCGCCGGCGACGACCCAGATGGTCGCCGAGCGGGCGTCGATCTCGTTCTCGGGGTCGAGCGCGACGGCCTCGTGGGTCGCGCCCGGAGCGTGGTCGCCGTGTTGGTGGCCGTGAGCCATGTGTGTGCGCCTCGGGTCAGATGTTTTGGAACTTGAGCGACTCTGCGAGCCGCGGATCGCGGACCGGCACCAGGTTGGTGCGGCGCACGTTCATCAGCACGAAGCCACCGAGCAGGGCCAGCAGGCCGACGTAGCAGCCGAAGTCCGCCCAGCTGATCGTGTGCAGGTACGCGCCGAACTCGTGCGCGAAGCCGCCGTGGGCAGCTTCGCCAGCCGGCGCGGCGTGATCGCCGTGTTCCATGTTCGGCAGGATCAGGTACTGCATGTCGATGCAGTGGATGACCAGCAGGAAGATGGCTCCGAAGGCGAGGCCGAGCGGGTGGCGCTTGACGTGCCGCGACATCAGGAAGGCGAACGGGAACAGGAAGTGCCCGACGATCAGCAGCGTGCCGACGATGGCCCACCCGCCGTGCTGACGGTGCGCGTACCACACCGTCTCCTCGGGCAGGTTCGCGTACCAGATCAGCATGTACTGGCTGAAGTTCGTGTAGGTCCAGAAGACCATGAACGCGAACAGGAACTTGCCGAGGTCGTGGAAGTGCTCGGTCGTCATCGCGCCGGTGAGGTAGCCCTTGCTGCCCAGCCACCGCGTCAGCAGGATCGTGAAGGCGAAGAACGCCATCACGCCGCCGGAGAAGTACGTGATGCCGAAGATCGTGCTGAACCAGTGCGGGTCCAGCGACATGATCCAGTCGAACGCCGCGAAGGTCGTCGACAGCGCGAACAGCAGCAGGCCCGGCGCGGCGACGCGCGCGAGGCGCAGGCTGATTGCCGGGTCGCCGCTCTCGTCCTGCTTGATCGACTGGCCGCGGAAGTACGACGCGAGGCCGATCCAGATCGCGAAGTAGATGGCGGCGCGCACGAAGAAGAAGTTCGTGTCGAGCCAGGCGCTCTTGCCCGCGAGCACCGAGTCGTAGTTCGGCTTGGCGGGGTCGATCTGCGCGTCCATCCAGTGGTGGTACAGGTCGTGCGAGCCGACCAGGACCGGGACGAACAGCAGCGCCATCACCGGCAGCGCGCCGGCGATGTTCTCGGCGGTGCGGCGCACCACGACGCTCCAGCCGGCGCGCGTGATGTGCTGGATCATCGTGAAGAACAGGGCGCCGAGGCAGATGCCCAGCACGCCCATGTAGCCCACGAGGTACGAGAAGAAGAAGGACTTGCCGCCGGTCGCCCAGGCAGCGCCGATGAGCGCGGCGCCGATGAGGAGCAGCGCGAGTTGCGCCTTGGCGAGGTCGCCGTCGCGAACCTTGGCGGTGACGTTGGGCGCCAGCTGCTGCAGGCTCTGGGCGCTGTGGTGTGCGGTTGCGGTCATGGGCCGGATCGCTGGGTTGCGGTTCGCTCGGTTACTTGCTCAGGGACTGCAGGGCGCGGACGTAGTGCACGATCGCCCAGCGGTCTTCCACCGACATGCGCGCGCCGTAGCCCGGCATCGTGCCCTTGCCGTTGGTGATGGTGTCGAAGTACTCGCCGTCGCTCAGGTTGGCGACGCGGTTGTCCTTGCCCTCGCCGGGCTGGAAGTGGAAGTTCGGCACCGCCGCAGGCCAGCGCCGGCCGACGAGGCCGTGGCCGGTCGGGCCGTTGCCGCCGAGGCCGCTCGTACCGTGGCAGATGGCGCAGTAGATGCCGAAGCGCTCCTTGCCGCGGTCGATCGTCGAGACCTCCTTGCCGAGGACCATGAACTTGTGGTCGAGCGGCAGCGGGTTGCTCTTCACCCAGTTGCCGGCAGCGTCCTTCGACGCCAGCGCGGTGTTCTCCAGCGAGCCCTGGGCGACGACGATCGGGCGCACGGCGGGCTTGCCGCTCGCTTCCATGGCGACCGGATCGATCACCGGCAGGCGCGAGGCGCGGCCGTCCTTCCAGCCGTCGAAGTCCGCCGCGCCTTGCGCGCGGAGCTTGGGCTGGAAGTCCATGTCGAGCACCAGGTGCACGGGCGGGTCGGCGGAGATGCCACCGCGCATGCAGCCGGCGAACGCGGGCAGCAGCGCCAGGGCCAGCAGCGAGGCCTTCGCGAGGAATCGGTTCATCGGATCAGTCCTCCACCACGGCGACGTTCTTGCCGCCGAGGCTCTCGAGGAAGCGCACGGTCTGCACGCTGTCGAACTTGGGGTCGGTCGCCTCGATCGACAGGAAGAACCGGTCGTCGGTGACGCGCCAGAACGTCTTGTGGCTGAAGATCGGGTGGTGCAGGCGCGGCAGCTTGTTGAGGCCGAACATGCCGAACACCGCCGTGATGCCCGCGAGCAGCACCATCAGCTCGAACGTGATCGGGATCGTCGTCTCCCACGCGTACGGCGTCTTGCCGGACACCCACATCACGTAGTCGACGCCGTTCATCCACCACATCATCAGCTGCGCGAGGCAGATGCCGGTGATGCCGCCGCACAGCACGAGCCAGCCGAGCGGGCTCGGCCCCTGCTTGAGCGCCTTGTCGAGCCCGTGCACCGGGAACGGCGTGTGCGCGTCGACGCGGGTGTAACCGTGGGCGGTGGTCTTCTCCGCCGCCTGGTAGATGGCACGTGCCGAGTCGAACTCGGCGACGATGCCCCACTTCTGCGTGTTCGTCATGGCGTGGGCCTCAGTGGTGCGCGCCGTGGTTGCTGCCGTGGCCGTGCCCGTGGTGCGGGTCGGCTTCCGGCATGACGCCCTTCACTTCGCTGATCGCGAGGATCGGAAGGAAGCGGCAGAACAGGAGGAAGAACGTGAAGAACAGGCCGAAGCTGCCGGCGTACGTCAGGATGTCGATCAGCGTCGGCGAGAAGTAGCCCCAGCTCGACGGCAGGAAGTCGCGGTGCAGCGACGTGACCGTGATCACGAAGCGCTCGAACCACATGCCGATGTTGACGAAGATCGAGATGACGAACAGCACCGTCGGGTTCCGGCGCAGGCTGCGGAACCAGAAGAACTGCGGGCTGATCACGTTGCACGACACCATGATCCAGTAGGACCACCAGTAGGGGCCGGTCGCGCGGTTGATGAAGGCGAACTGCTCGTACTCCACGCCCGAGTACCAGGCGATGAAGAACTCCATGCCGTACGCGTAGCCGACCATCGTGCCGGTCAGCAGGAGGATCTTGGCGATGTTGTCGAGGTGGTTGAGCGTGATGAGCTCGTGCAGCCCGAGCCACTTGCGCGCCGGGATCATCAGCGTCAGCACCATGCCGAAGCCGCTGAAGATGGCGCCCGCGACGAAGTACGGCGGGAAGATCGTCGTGTGCCAGCCGGGCAGCAGCGACACGGCGAAGTCGAAGGAGACGATCGAGTGCACCGAGAGGACCAGCGGCGTGCTCAGCGCGGCGAGCAGCAGGTAGGCCTTCTCGTAGTGGACCCAGTGGCGGTTGCTGCCGTGCCAGCCGAACGCGAACGCGCCGTAGATCTTGGCGGCGACGGTGCGGCCGGCCTGGGCGGCGCGGTCGCGGAACGTCGCGAGGTCCGGCACGAGGCCGACGAACCAGAACAACGCCGAGATCGTGAAGTACGTGCTGACGGCGAACACGTCCCAGAGCAGCGGGCTCTTGAAGTTGGGCCACATCGCCATCTGGTTGGGCAGCGGGAACACCCAGTAGATGACCCAGATGCGGCCGACGTGGATCGCCGGGAAGATGCCGGCTGCCATGACCGCGAAGATGGTCATGGCCTCGGAGGCGCGGTTGATCGACGTGCGCCACTTCTGCCGGAACAGGAAGAGGATGGCGCTGATCAGCGTGCCGGCGTGGCCGATGCCGATCCAGAAGACGAAGTTGACGATCGGCCAGCCCCAGCCGACGGGGATGTTGTTGCCCCAGACGCCGATGCCGTTGAAGACCAGGTAGCCGATCATCGCGCCGAGGTTCAGCAGCAGCGCGATGGCGACGCCGAACATCAGGTACCAACCCTTCGGCGTCTTCGCCTCGGCGACGCGCGCGATGGTGTTGGTGACCGACGTGAAGTCGTTCTTGCCCTCGACGAGCGCGGCCCGCGCCAGCGGGTTCTCCGGTTCGTCGACAACTTGGATGGCGGTCATCGGGGTCAGGCCTTCGCTTCCAGCAGTTCGGGGTTCGTGTTGCGCACGCGACCGAGGTACGTCGTGCGGGGCTTCGTGTTGAGCTCCGACAGCAGCCCGTAGTTGAGGTCCAGCTTCGCCAGCTTGGCGACGCCGCTGTTCACGTCGAGCAGGTTGCCGAACGTGATCGCCTGCGTGGGGCAGGCCTGCGCGCACGCCGTGGTCATCTGCACGTCGTCCTTGCCCTCGCCGACCTTCTTGTTGGTCAGCTTGGCCTGGATGCGCGCGCCGTTGATGCGCTGCACACAGTACGTGCACTTCTCCATCACGCCGCGGCTGCGCACGGTGACGTCCGGGTTGAACGCCATGCGCTTGGTGTCGGGCACGTTGCCGATGTAGTCCAGGTAGTTGTAGCGGCGGACCTTGTACGGGCAGTTGTTGCTGCAGTAGCGCGTGCCGATGCAGCGGTTGTAGACCATGTCGTTCAGCCCGTCGGGGCTGTGGACGGTGGCCGCGACCGGGCAGACCGACTCGCACGGCGCGTTCTCGCACTGCATGCACGGCACCGGCATGTGCGCGACCTGCGGGTCCTCCGCCGCGTTCAGCTTGTCGTTCGACTTGCTGCTGAAGTAGCGGTCGGTGCGGATCCAGAACATCTCGCGGTTCCGGCGCACCTGGATCTTGCCGACCATCGGCACGTTGTTCTCGGCGACGCAGGCGACCATGCAGGCGCTGCAGCCGGTGCACGCATTGAGGTCGATGACCATGCCCCACTGGTAGGGCGACTTCATCACCTCGGGGTCCTTGCGCGACGGGTCGAAGCGCTCGGTCCACAGCGACTTGTTGAGGTCCTTCTCGACCTTGCCCTTGAGCGCCGCCGCCTTGTCGAGCGGCGACATCTTCTGGGCCCAGCGCGGGTCGGTCTCGTTGGTCGCGGCCGACGCCTCGCGCACGATCGCGCGGCCGGCCATCGTGCCCTGCTCCTGCGTCGTGACGAGGTCGTAGCGGCCTTGGCCGCGGCCGACCTGCACGCCGGTCAGGATCCAGGCGCCGCCGTTGCGCAGCACGTAGGCATTGAAGCCGGTCTCCTTGGCGACCTTGCACGACTCGGGCAACTTGCGGCCCCAGCCGAGGTTGATCGTCACGCTGTCGTCGGCGTGGCCCGGCACGATCCAGGCCGGGATCTGCAGCGTCGCCGGCGCGCCCTTGACCGTCGCGGTGACAGTCAGCATCTCGCCGTTCTCGACGCCGAGCTTCTGCGCCGTCGCCATGCTCAGGCATGCGGCGTTGTCCCAGCACAGCTTGGTGACGGGCTCGGGGATCTCCTGCATCCACGAGTTGTTGGCGTAGCGGCCGTCGCCCATCTTGGCGCAGGCGCGCAGCACAACTTCCGTCCCGTTCGACTTCGGCAGCGCCGCGACCGCCGTCGCGATGCCCGCGGCGTTGAGTGTCGTGGCCTCGGCGGCGAACGCCGAGCCGGCGACCACGCCCTCGTGCAGCGCCTTCGGCCACCAGTTGGCCTCGAAGTCGGCGGCGCCGGTCTTGTCCTGCCAGTGCTGCTTGACGATCGCGTAGCCGTACGTCGTGTCGCGCGCGGCGACGAGGTCGGCGGGGTTGCCTTCCTGGTTGATCAGCGCCAGGAACTCCAGCGCGCTGGCGCCGCCGTGCAGCGGCGCGATCAGCGGCTGCTGCAGCGAGACGGTGCCGTCGTGCGCGCAGGCGTCGCCCCAGCTCTCCAGATCGTGCGCGATCGGGAAGTGCCAGTCGCACAGCTGCGACGTCTCGTCGTCGTGGCTGCCGACGTGGATCGCCGTCTTCGGCTTCTTGGTCTTCAGCAGTTCGCCGAAGCCGAGGTCGGCCGGCGCGTCGTAGACCGGGTTCGTGCCGATGCAGACGAGCAGCTTGCACGCGCCCTGAGCGATCGCGGCGGCGAGTTCCTGGATCGATGGCAGGCACTTCTGGTCGAGGCCCGCCGGCGTCGCGGTGTAGCTCACCGTCTGGCCGACGGCGCCGAGCGCGCCGTTGATGGCGTGCACCAGCGCGTGCACGGCGGCCGGCTGGCGCGGGCCGCAGACGACGAGTGCGCGACCGTTTTGCGCCTTGAGGTCCTTGGCGACGATCGGCAGCCACTTCTGGCCGTTCTTCTCGAACGCGCCGGCTTCGGCGCCGGCGACCGCGGCGGCGAGCTCGCCGCCGACGCCGAGTTCCTTGGCCAGCGCGGCGGCGACCGCGGCCACGTCGCCCGCCTTGACGCGGAAGCGGTGGTCGGCGGCGGTGCCGGTCGTCGAGTACATCGACTCGGCGACGTACAGGCGCGACAGCTTCTTGCCCTTGGCCGGCGCGCGGCGGCCTTCCGCCCACTGCCGCGCCGAGCGCAGGTTGTTGCCGTCGACGCCGAGGAAGTCGCTGTCGAGCGACAGCACGACGTCGGCCTTGCTGAAGTCGTGCTGCGCCGCCAGCGGCTTGCCGAACGCGAGCTGCGCGCCGTCGAGCTCGTTGTCCTGGTGCAGCGCGTTCCAGAAGTGGAACTTCGCCTTCGGGAAGCTGCCCGACTTCATGCGCGCGATCGTCGCCTGCAGCGACGGCGACGAGGTCGGGGCGAGCAGCACGTGCAGGCCTTCGCCCTGCGCGTTGACGAGCGCCTTGTACTCGTCGCCCTGCGTCCACTTGTCGAGTTCGGCCCAGATGTCCGGCTCGGCGTGCGCATGGCCGTGGCCATGGTCGTCGTGCGCGTCGTGCGCGTGGCTCATCGGCCCGCGCGCCTTGCGGCTGCGGCCGACGTCGTACAGCTGGATCAGCTCGGCCTGCAGCTGCAGGTCGGAGCCGCCGAGGCTGCTCGGGTGCGCCGGGTTGCCTTCGATCTTGGTCGGCCGGCCGTCGTTGCTCTTCACCAGCACGCCGATGCCGCGGCCGCCGCGCAGCAGCGTGGTGGCGTAGAAGTGCGGCACGCCGGGCGTGTAGCCGCCGGGGCGCTTGTTGAACGGCAGGATCTTGGTGACCGGCTTGCGGCAGCTGGTCAGGCCGGCGAGCGCGACCGAGGCGGCGACGGCGCCGAGGAAGCCGCGGCGCGAGACGTCGTCAGGGGCCTCGGTGATGCCCTCGGGGAACTCGCGCGCGAGCGTCGCCTGGAACTCCGGCGAGTTCTCCAGCTGGCCGAGGCTGCGCCAGTAGGTCGGTTCCGTCGTCTGGGTAGCGTTCATGGGCGACACGGTCGGAAGCGGGAAGGTGCTCATCGATGGCACGCCGAGCAGTGGGTCGGGGGGTTGAGGACCGGGGCGTTGTCGCCCTGCCAGTCGAGCAGCTTCTTGGCGGCGGCGACGCTGTCGGCGGTCGGCTGCCAGTCCATCTGCGTCGTCGCCACGCCGGCCGGCCGGATGTGCGGCGTCGGGTCGCGGTGGCACTCGAGGCACCAGCCCATGCTCAGCGGCTCGACCTGACGGACGATCTCCATCTGGTCGACGCGGCCGTGGCAGCTGGTGCAGCCGACGTTCGCGCGCGCGTGCACGGCGTGGTTGAAGTAGGCGTACTGCGGCAGCAGGTGGACCTTCACCCACTCGACCGGCTTGTTGTCACCCTTGCCGTCGCCGTAGGCCTCGCGCAGCGGCGCCAGCGCCAGGCTGTCCTTCTTGACGTTGGTGTGGCAGCCCATGCACGTGTCGGCGTCCGGCACGGTGGCGTGCGGGCCGTTCTCGACCATGCGGTGGCAGTACCGGCAATCCATGCCGAGCACGCCGGCGTGCAGCTTGTGGCTGTAGTCGATCGGCTGGAACGGCTGGTAGCCGACGTCCGTGTGCTTCGGCGAGAACCAGTACGTGACGACGAAGACCACGAACAGACCGGTTGCCGCCGCGCCGAGAGCCAGGAAGGCGGGCAGCTTGTTGGTCCACTTGGGGAACAGAGCGGTCAAGTTGGATCCCCTCCGAGATGGGGGCTGGGGGGTTGCAGACGCAGAAACTGACTGTGGGGCCGGTGGCACGTGGGGCCGCCCGACGCTCGGTCCCCGTCCGCCGTAAACCGGTTGGCGGTGCGGGAACACGGGCGCGGGGCACGTGCGTCGGCCCAGAAAGGGCGACCCATCTAAAAGACCGACCCACCAGGGTCAATTTCAGACTTGTGAGAAACGCCGCGAGGACTGTGGGAAGTTGGTCGGCCCGGGGCGGCTCACCAGCCGGTCTGCGCGCGCACGAACGCGGCGATCGCGGGCAGCGCGAGCCGCTGCGCCAGCGGGTTGGGATGCGGGTCGGCGGGCGTCACCCAGAGGTCCTCCGACGGGGTGGCCTGCAGGCTTGGCAGCACGTCGAGGAAGGGGATGCCCGCCTGCTGGCAGTCGGCGGCGACCAGTTCGTGCAACTTGGTGAACGGGTACCAGCTGCCCGGACCGAGCCCCTGCAAGAACGGCCAGAGAACCACGAGCAGCGGCACCTTGCGGGCGTCGCACCAGGCCTTGGCCTCGCGCAGCGATTTTTGCGGAACCCCTTGCGACCACATGGCTTCGAACGGTTTGTCAGAGGGGTCGTAGAGGCCCGCGGCAAGGCCCTCTTCTTTCGGCATGGCGAGCAGGTGTCCGACCCAGTCGAATTTGGGGTCGAGGTCGATCGGTCGCCGACCGACGACCGCACGCAGCCGATCGAGCAGCTGCAGCCCCGTCGCCGGCGGCGGCACCAGGACGTTGAGGCCGCTGCTCGGAATCAGGTCGTTCAGGCAGATCGTGATGACGACGGCGTCGGGTTGCAGGACGTGGAAACGGTTCTTCAGCCCGTACCAGTACTCGTCGACGCACACGGTCCCGGCGGCGCCGCAGTTGACCGTGCGCACGTCCTTGCCGTCGCGTCGGAGTTCGTCCTCCAGCAGCCGCACCCAGTTTTGTTCGACGGGGATGCCCCACCCGAACGTGAACGAGTCGCCCAAGCAGAGAACACGCCGCTGGCCGGCGGTCTTGTTCTCGTCGAGGTCGGCGCGCTCGCGCAGGCCGAGGCGGTTGTTCTCGACCCCGACGCGACCGCGCTCGTCGAGCCAGTCGCGCCGCAGCACGTCCTGGTCGGTGTAGCGCAGGAAGTACTGCTGGCCGGGGCCGATCATGTAGCGCGGCCGCGGCGTTTCCCACGGCACCGGCACGATGCGACCCTGTTCGATCGCCTTCATGAACTCGATCCGCGTGCCGTCGGGCAGCTCGTAGGACAGTTCGCCGAGCGGCCTGGCTGCCGGCAGCTGCCGGAGCGCCAATTCGGCCAGTGCCAGCGCGGCAACCGTCGCTGCCAGCGCCACGGCGGCGGCTGCCATGCCACGGCGGCGACGCATCTTGGTCTCGGCCATGGAGGAACCTTACTACCCCGCGATCGCCGCCATGTAGACTCCTGCGCTGCCAGTGGTGCGCCGTACCTGCGCGCGCTGGCCGCCGATCGGCATGGCGACCTACGTCCTTGGCATCTCCGCCTTCTACCACGACTCCGCGGCCGCGCTCTTGCGCGACGGCGAAATCGTGGCGGCGGCGCAGGAGGAGCGCTTCACGCGCAAGAAGCACGACCCAGGCTTCCCCGCGCGCGCGGTCGAGTTCGCGCTGCAGCAGGCCGGCATCACCGCCGCCGACCTCGACTTCGTCGCCTTCTACGACAAGCCGATCCTGAAGTTCCACCGGCTGCTCGAGACGTACCTCGCGTTCGCGCCGGCGGGACTGGCGTCGTTCAAGCGCATGCTGCCGGTGTGGCTCGGCGACAAGCTGCACATGCGCGGCCTGCTGACCCGGAGCCTCGGCTGCAAGCCGAAGAACCGCTACATCTTCCCCGAGCACCACGAGAGCCACGCGGCGAGCGCGTTCTTCCCGTCGCCGTTCGAGGAGGCCGCGGTGCTGACCATGGACGGCGTCGGCGAGTGGGCGACGACGTCGCTCGGCGTCGGCGAAGGCAACCGGATGCGGCTGCTGCAGGAGATCCGCTTCCCGCACTCGCTGGGCCTGCTGTACAGCGCCTTCACCTACTACTGCGGCTTCAAGGTCAACAGCGGCGAGTACAAGCTGATGGGCCTCGCGCCCTACGGCGAGCCGCGCTTCGAGAAGCTGATCCGCGACCACCTGATCGACATCCGCGACGACGGCAGCTACCGGCTCGACCTGTCGTACTTCAACTACTGCCAGGGGCTCACGATGACGAGCCCGAGGTTCCACGCGCTGTTCGGCATGCCGCCGCGCACGTCGGAGTCGCAGTTGGAGCAGGTGCACATGGATCTCGCGGCCTCGATCCAGAAGGTCACCGAGGACGTCATGCTGAAGACGGCCCGGCACGCCCACAAGGTCACCGGCAAGAGGCACCTCTGCCTCGCCGGCGGCGTCGCGCTCAACTGCGTCGGCAACGGCGTGATCCTGCGCGAGAGCCCGTTCGAGAAGATCTGGATCCAGCCGGCGGCCGGCGACGCCGGCGGCGCGCTCGGCGCCGCACAGCTGGTGTGGCACAACCTGCTCGGCAAGCCGCGCACGGTCAAGCCGACCGACAGCCAGCGCGGCAGCCTGCTCGGACCCAAGTACGAGTCGAAGGACATCAAGGCGTTCCTCGACGCGCAGGGCGTCGTCTACGAGGAACACAAGTCCGAGGACGCGCTCGCCGATCGCGTCGCCCAGCTCATCGAGCAGGAGAACGTGATCGGTTGGTTCCAGGGTCCGATGGAGTTCGGCCCGCGCGCGCTCGGCTCGCGCAGCATCATCGGCGACGCGCGCTCGCCCAAGATGCAGAGCGTGATGAACCTGAAGATCAAGTTCCGCGAGTCGTTCCGGCCGTTCGCGCCGATCGTCCTGCGCGAGCGCGCGAGCGAGTACTTCGACATCGAGCCGCAGCACGACAGCCCGTACATGCTGATCGTCGCGCCCGTGCGCCAAGAGAAGCGCAAGCCCGTCGAGGCCGGCGCCGTCGGGCTCGACAAGCTCAAGCAGCTGCGCTCGGTGGTGCCCGCCGTCACGCACGTCGACTTCTCGGCCCGCCTGCAGACCGTCGACGGCGAGCGCAATCCGCGCCTCGCCCGGCTGATGCGCCGCTTCGAGGAGCGCACCGGCTGCCCGGTGCTGATCAACACCAGCTTCAACGTCCGCGGCGAACCGATCGTCTGCACGCCGCAGGACGCGCTGCGCTGCTGCCTCGGCACCGAGATGGACGTGCTCGTGCTGGAGAACTTCGTCATCCGCCGCGCCGAGCAGAAGAACCTGCCGGTCATCGACCGCGACAAGTACCTCGCGTCGTTCCAGCTGGACTGACCGCCATGAAGCTCCAAATGCAGCCCGATCGGCGCATGCTGCGCCAGTTCGCCTGGGCCTCGCTGGTCCTGCTGCCCGCCGTCGCGTTCTTCCTGGCGTGGCGGCACGGCCTGCCGACGCCGTGGGCGCTCGCCGTCGGCGGCGTCGGCGTGCTCGTCGCGCTGGCCCAGATCGGCGCCTTCCTCGTCAGCGAGTCGCTCGGCGCCGCGCTGGAGAAGCTCGTCAGCAAGCCCGTCTTCCAGGGGCTCATGCTCGTCGCCTACCCGATCGGGCTCGTCGTCTCGACGGTGCTGATCGGCGTCATCTTCTACGCGCTGATCACGCCGATCGGCCTCGTGTTCCGCCTCATCGGGCGCGACGTGATGGGCAAGCGCCTCGACAAGTCTGCGGCGACCTACTGGCACGTCCGCGGCGCGCCGCGGCCGGCCACCAGCTACTTCAAGCTCTACTGATCCAACGATGAACCCTTCCGACGACAAGTCCTCGCAGGAGGAGTTCCTGCAGGCCGCCAAGGGCAAGGAGCGCGGCCTCGTCGCCGAGTTCATCGCCTTCATGGCGGAGAACAAGCTGTGGTGGATGACGCCGATCCTGGTCGTGTTCGGCCTGCTCGGCGTGCTGCTGCTGCTCGGCGCCACCGGCTTCGCGCCGTTCATCTACACGATGTGGTGATCGCGGCGCGCGCCGCGTCCCCGCCGCGCGTTCCGCTTCCCTCGCTGCCGCCGGCCGCTGACGCGGCAGCGGCGTCGCCGTGTCCCACAACGGGCCGGACGAAGATCGTGACCGCACTCCGGCCGAGCGCCCGGACCGATAGCCCCGTCGCCACACACACGACGGAGGACCGCATGCGGGATCACGGGTTGGACACCTATCTGTCCGAAATCAACGAAGTGCCGTTGCTGACGGCGAAGCAGGAGATCGAGCTCGCCACGCGCATCCAGCGCGGCGACATGTCCGCGCGCGAACACATGATCCGGGCCAACCTGCGCCTGGTCGTGTCGATCGCCAAGAACTACGTCAACCGGGGCCTGGCCTTCATGGACCTGATCGAGGAGGGCAACATCGGGCTCGTGCGCGCGGTCGAGAAGTTCGACCCGGCAGCCGGCTGCCGCTTCTCGACGTACGCGACGTGGTGGATCAAGCAGGGCATCCGCCGCGCGCTCGTCAACACGGTCAAGACCGTGCGCGTTCCCAGCTACATGGCGGAGCTGGTGTCCCGCTGGAAGGCGACCGCGATGGAGCTCGGCTACAAGCTCGGCCGGCCGGCGCGCACGTCGGAGATCGCCGAACTGCTCGGCATCCCGGAGGCGAACTGGGACGTCGTCCGCGAGACCGTCGAGGCGACCTCGCAGCCGGTGTTCTCGATGAGCGACGAGCAGACGGCGGGCTTCGCCGAGTCGATCGAGGACACGCGCCAGCCCAGCCCGGAGCAGCAGGCGCTGTCGTCGATGGAGATCAGCCGGCTGCGCGAGCTGCTCGAAGGGCTCGACAGCCGCGAGAGCCGCATCCTCAAGCTGCGCTTCGGCATCGGCGACGAGGAGCCCATGACGCTGAAGGCGATCGGCAAGCGCTTCGGCCTGACGCGCGAACGCGTGCGGCAGATGGAGCAGCAGGCGCTCGCCCGGCTCGCGGCGATCATGTCGCAGGAGTTCGGCGAGGAGGTCGGCCCGCCGCCGGTCCGCCGCCGCGTCGCCTCGGGGGCGTGACGGCGTCGGTCGCCGCCCGTAGCGTGGCCGCGTGCGAGCGGCCACGCAGCATCGATCCGCCGACGGCGCGTCCCTGTACGTGCACGTGCCGTTCTGCGTCGTGAAGTGCGGCTACTGCGACTTCAACTCGTACGTGGTCGCCGACCGCACGGTGCACGACGTCTTCCTCGACGCGCTCGACGCCGAGCTCGCCGCCACCTGGCGCGGCGGCGCGCCGACCTCGGTCTTCGTCGGCGGCGGCACGCCGACGTTGCTCGATCCGCCGCGCTTCCAACGCCTGTTCGACGTCCTCGGCCGCCACGTGGCGCTGCGCGAGTGCGCCGAGGTCACGGTCGAGGCCAATCCAGAGAGCGTGACGGCGGAGAAGGCCGCGATCGCGCGCGCCGCCGGCGTCGGGCGCATGAGCATGGGCGTGCAGACGTTCCACGCGCGCCACCTGCAGTTCCTCGACCGCGCGCACGCCGCCGAGCGCGCCGAGCAGGCGTTCGCGGAGCTGCGCGCCGCCGGCTTCGCCAACCTCAGCGTCGACCTGATGTTCGGCATCCCCGGCGAGACGGCCGACGAGTGGGCGGCCGACCTCGAGCGGGCGCTCGCGCTGCGGCCCGATCACCTGTCCTGCTACAACCTCACCTTCGAGCCGGGCACGAAGCTGCACCATGCGATGGAGCAGGGCCGCGTGCAGCCCAACGACGACGCCGTCGACCGCGCGATGTTCCTGCACACGCGCCAGCGCCTCGCCGAAGCCGGCTTCGACGCCTACGAGATCAGCAACTTCGCCGGCGCCGGCGGGCCGTGCCGGCACAACGACCACTACTGGCTGCAGGGTGACTACGTCGGCGTCGGGCCAGGCGCGTCGAGCCATCGCCAGGGCGTGCGCTGGACCAACCTCAAGCCGGTCGAGGCCTGGGCCAAGGCGGCGCTCGCCGGCGCGCCGGCGGCCGGCAGCGCCGAGACGCTGCGCCCGCGGCAGCGCGCCGCCGAGGCGATCTGGCTTGGCCTGCGCCGCCGCGACGGCGTCGACTTCGCGGCGATCGGCGCGCGGCTCGACGTCGACGTCGAGGCCGCGTTCGGCGCGATTCGCGACCGGCAGGCGGCCGCGGGCGACGTGGTGTGCGACGGCGACGTCGTGCGCCTGTCGGCGAGCGGCCTGCTGTTCGCCGATCGGCTCAGCGGCGACTACTTGGGCGCCGGCCTGCCCGGCTGAGGCCGGCGCAGGTCACTCAGCTGGGGGCGCCGCCGCTCAGAAGCCGCGCATGCCGGCGATGGCGACGCCGCCGGCGCCGCCGATGGCCAGGAACAGCGCGTAGACCTCGGGCCCGATCGGGCTCATCGACGTCGTCACCGTGCCGTTGGCGTTGACGCGGCCGTACGAGACGGACGGAAACAGGTGCTTGGTCAGCGTCGCCGAGTCGGGGATCTGCGCCATGTCGAGCGGCACGTCCTCGCCCATCGGGATGAAGCCGAGCAGGCCGGTCGCGATCTGGTAGTAACCCTCGAACGTGGCCTTCCAGTCGACGTAGCTGAAGTACGTCACGTCGGCCGGGATCGAGGCCGCGATCGACGCGAACTCCTTGTTGCCGCGGATGTCGCCCTTGGGCTCGTCCTCCTTGCGGTCGAGTCGCGCGAAGGCGCGCTTGACGTCGCTCGGCGAGAAGCAGGCGACGAGGTAGCCGTTCTTGAACGAGAACGTCGGCATGTAGGCCTCCAGCGGGTTCATGCCGCCGAGCCCTTCGATCTCCTCGGCGTTGACGCTGAGCTGGTAGACCATGATGCCGCGCTTCTCGCCCTCCTCCAGTTCGATGCGGCCGTTGCTCGCGGCGACGAGGCCCTTGATCGCCTTCAGCACGCGGGCGTCGTCCTTGACCTTGATCAGGATCGTCGACTCGGGCGGCGTGTTGAGCGAGGCCTGCGGCAGCGCCCACATCGCGTAGTGGTCGCCGAAGGCGAGCAGCAGGTCGTCGCGCAGGCTGAAGCCGAGCTCCTTCTCGCTGGCCGCGAGGGCCGACTGGAACTCCTTCGCCGCCTCGGGCCCGTATGCGTCGAGCGCCTTGGTCAGCATGCCGTAGAGCCATTCGACGTCGAACGAGCCGGTGGCGAAGCTGGCCGCGTCCTTCGGCACCCACTTCAGCATCGCCATGTCGACCTTGCGCGCCGGCGCGGCGGTGGCGCCGGTCGCGGCCGCGCCGACGCTGTCCGCGCCGACGTCGCTGGCGCCGATGAAGCCGCGGTTGACCGCCTTGCCGTCCGTGTACGACTGCGTCAGGCTCAGCGCGCCGAGCTTGCGCAGGCCGAGCGCGTCGACGGCACGGCGGACGCCGTCCATGGCGAGGCCTTCGAGGCCGCCCATGTCCTCGGCGACCTGCATCGCCGACAGCCCAAACTCGACGAGGCCGGACGGCCGCAGGAACAGCTCCAGCTCGGCGCCCTTGGTGTCGAGGTTGGCGAAGCCTGCCTGGTAGTCGGCGGTCGCGCCGAGCATCGTCGTCTTCGCCTTCATGGCGGCCAGCGTCTCGCGCACCTCGTCGAGGTCGGTGCCGGTCAGCAGGCCGTCCGCCAGCAGCACGAAGTGCAGGTCGGGGCTGGTGTTCGCCGAGCCCTGCTTCAGCTTGAGCGAGATCAGCGTCTCGTTGTCGAGCTTGCCGTCGGTGCGCTCCAGCTCGCCCTCGGTGGCCGCGACGAGCTGGTCGATGCCCGTGCGCACGAGCGGCAGCCACGCCGACGCGCTGGCGCCGAAGTGGAAGTGCGCCATCAGGCCGATGTCCTGCTTGAGGCCGTCCTCGGTCGTCTTGACCGCGAGCTTGGTCACCGCCAGCGTTGCGCTCTCCACGCGCAGTTTGAGCACTTCGTCGGGATCGACCGGCAGCCCGCCCTGCTTGTGCTGCTCGCGCGCCTGCGCCAGCGCCTCGTCGACCTGCTTGCGGAGCATCTTCACGGCGTCGCCGACGAAGGTCTGCACTTCCGGCTCGGCCCACATCTTCGCGAACGGCATCGCCTGGAACTCGGCGATCGAGGTCGTGATGTCGGGCAGGCTCGCCGCCATCAGCGTGTTCTTCGGCAGGTAGGGAAGGACGCTGCCTTGGGCGGCGAGCGGCGCCAGCAGCAGCGCGGACAGGAGCAACGGGTGGAACGGCTTCATGGCGTCTTGCAGTGCGATGGGAACGGAACGGGACCTATCGGCCGGGCGCAACCGTATTCGTGGACCGGCGGCGCGGAATCCTGTCGGCGTCGGGGTCGCCGCGGCGCGCGCGGGCCGCGGCGATGGCATCGGCGCGGCGGCCCCGCCGCCCGCCGCGCCGGCCGCGACGCGGCGACCGGCCGGCGCCAGCTCACGAACCCTTGGCGATGACCTGCTGGAGGTACGCGGCGACCTTGGCCTCGTCCTCCATCAGCTGCGTCTGCAGCTTGGTCACCGCCTTGTCGAGGCTGCCCTTGGCGGTCCCGGACAGGACGTCCGTGACGGCCTTCATCGCCTCGGTGGCCTTGGCGTCGCCGCCGTGCAGGCAGTACGCGACGAGCAGACCGGCCTGGAAGATGTTGTAGTCGATCTCCTTCGACTCCATCTCGCCGCTGATGGCGAAGCCGGCGAAGAACGACTTCAGGTTGCGCACGCCGCCCTTCTTCACGTGCTGATCGCCGAACCACGACGCGTCGTGGTCGTTGTCGAGCCGCGAGGTGTACGCGCCGATGCCCTGCAGCAGCCACGGCGGCAGATCGTGGCCGCCGTCCTCGGCGACGCCGTGCGCGTACGCGATCGCCGCGGCGTGGCGGATGTAGCGCTGGCCCCATTCCTTGTGGTTGAAGCAGATCGCCGCGCGCACGTCGCCGATCACCGGCAGCTTCAGCGTCGCCTCCTCGTTCATCAGGAACACGCCACACGCGTCGGTGCCGTCGCCCAGTTGTTGGCCGAGCTCGCGGTACTCCGCCTCCGTCGCCGCCACCATCACGAAGGGCCGCAGCGACGCCGGCGTCACGCGCGCGCCGACGACGGGCTGCACCTTCTCGACGGCCGCGTCGACGAGGCCCTTTAGCTCGTCGATCTTCGCGAGCCCCAGCGTGCTGACGAAGGTGCCGTGCTTGCTGCGCACGACCCACGGCCGCCGCGGATCGCTGTGGAACGTGTCCGCCTCCTTGACGTCGACCCAGCGGTCGCTGCCGGCCGGGTAGTACTTGCCCTGCGCCTTCTCGAGGTTCTTGGCGTCGATCAGCTCGCCGGTGTCGGGATGCCGCACCTTGCCGGTCTGCAGCGCGACGAGCTCCTCCTTGCCGACGACCTGGCCGTCGTGCCAGAACACGCCGCGCTTGGCGTCCGCGGCCTTCTCCTTCTCGACCCAGACGCCGGCGACGTCGACGAAGCCCTTGGCCGCGTACTCGGCGGCCAGCGCCTTCTTGCGCAGCGCGTCGGCGTCCTTGGCCGACATCCACTTGCCCTCGACCAATTCGTCGCCGAGCGCTTCGTGCGCGCCGGCGTGGTCGGGCTTGATCTTGACCACAGCCTCGAAGATGCGCTTGGCGTCGACTGCGAGGGCCTTCTCCTTCGCCCACACGCCGACCTCGTAGAGCTTCTGCGGGTCCTTCTTCGCCGCCGTCTCCTTGGTCTTCAGTTCGTTCTTCAACTGGGCCGCCGACTGGCCCGTTGCGGCGGCAAGGACGAGCAGCAGGACGAGGCAACAACGCAGCAGATGGATCATGGGATTGGGTTGGATGCGTACGTGCGCAGGTGGGCGGTCGGCGGTCAAGCCTGCCGACGACGCGATTCGGCGGTGAACCTCGTCCACGACTCCATGCGCTGGCTCGGGCGGAGGTTGAGGTAGGGCGACCAGCGCGGCCGGACGGGCGCGCGCAGCAGGTTGAGGCCGGCTTCCTTGAGCGTGCGGTCGGCCTTGCGCGCGTTGCACGACACGCAGGCCAGCACGCAGTTCTCCCAACTCGTGGCGCCGCCGCGTGAGCGCGGCAGCACGTGGTCGATGCTGAGGTGGTCGCTGGCGCAGTGGCGGCCGCAGTACTGGCAGGTGAAGTCGTCGCGCAGGAACAGGTTGCGCCGGGTGAACGGCGCCTCGTGGCACGGCACGCGGTCGTAGCGCGCCAGCAGGACCACTTCCGGCGCCTCGACGCGGACGCTCGGCGAGCGGATGGCGGGCGCGTCCGACGCGAGCGGCCGCAGCAGCCACTCGTCGAAGGTGAAGACGGTCAGCGACTGCGGGCAGACGATGCGCGCGGCCTCGCGGAAGACCATGCAAAGCGCCCGTCGCACGGTTGTGACGTGCACGGGCCGCCACGAGCGGTTGAGGACCAGGGTCGCTCGGTCGAGCAGCTCTGTCCGGCGGGCGTGGTTGGTGGGCCGCATGGCAGGGGTCGCGCTGGCTGCCGCCCATGGCGGCGGCGGGATTGTAGGTCGCGCCGGGAACGGGCGATACTGCCCCGCACGCGGTCCGGGCCCCCCGCAGGCGTTGCCCTGCCCGCGGGCCGTGGCTACACTCCGCCGCCCCTTTTGCCCGTGCCCGCCCCCCGCGAGGAAGCATGAACGGATCGCTCGCTTGTCGCGCCGCCCTGGCCGGGTCGGCCTTGTTCGCCTGCGTGCTCGGCCTGGCCGCCTGTGCGGTCGAACCCGATGAGAGCACGACCGTCCAGGCCGTGCAGTTTCAGGACGTCGTCGTCCCGGACGGTCTCAGGATCCGCGATGGCCAGCACCAGAGCTATTCGCGCGAGGAAGCCGGTTGGCGGCATGCGCGCTTCGAGTACGCCGGGCAGGTCGAAGTGACGACGGCGGCCGACTACGTGCGCGAGCGCATGCCGCAGCACGGCTGGAGCAAGGCCCAGGACGAGGCCGCCGAGGCGGCGACCAAGATTCGCTTCGAACGCGGCATCTACCGCGCCGAATACACGTTCGCGCGCAGCGACGGCGCGACCGTGATGGTCGTCGACTACACCACCGACTACACGCGCCGCTAACCGAGCGAATCCATGACCTCCAATCCGCCCCCGACGACCGCCGCAACCCAGGCGCCGAACGCGATCGAACTGCTCTGGGAACGCTACAAGTCGCTCGCCAACGTGATCGTGCTGGCGATCGTGGTCGCCCTCGGCGTCAATTACGCTCTTGCGTACATGGAGCGGAAGGCGAACGATGAGAAGTGGTCAAAGTTCAGCGCAAGCGTTGGCCTGGAAAAGGCTTACGTCGATCTGACTGGCGGCTTCTCCAGCCTGACCGAGCAACTGACTTCGCTCGACGCCGCCGCCCTGAAGGCGGAGTTGGCCAAGGCGGACGCCGCCCAGAAGCCCTACGTGCTGCTCACCCTGGCCCGTCGCGCCATCCTGGACAAGGACTGGGCGGAGGCCGACGCCCAGCTCGCGACGCTGGAGAAGGACTTCCCCAACCACTCGCTGGTGCGGGCGTCCAAGTACCCGATCCAGTCGCGCGACATGATCAAGAAGGACAAGGACGAGCTGGCCAAGCCTGCGGGCGAACGCGACGAACCGCAGTGGAAGCCCACCCAGGAAGGCAGCGCCGTCAGCCTGATGCGGGCGCAGATCGCCGCCGCCAAGAATTTTGCCGAGCCGGCACATTTCGCCAAGCCGCAGATCCCGGCGGACGCGACCAAGGTCAAGTTCGAGCTGTCCAACAACTACGGCTCGTTCACCATCGCGCTACTGCCGCAGGCCCCCCTGCACCGCGAGGCATTCCTCAAGCTCGCCCAAGGCGAGAACCCGTTCTGGAAGGGATTGGCAATCGATGAGATCCGCCGCCCGACCAAGACGATGAAGAAGCTGCCGCACGAGTTGCACTTTGGCTTCGCGTCCACGAAGGACGACGACCGCACGAAGTGGAACGACAAGGAGCCGAGCACGAACCTCGTCGAGTTCGAGAAGAACCCGCTCAGCCACTTCGCCGGCGCCGTGTCGGCGCGCAATGAGGCCGACGGCAAGTCGTGCGCCGACCGGCTCTGGATCGCGGTCGACGACACGCCGCGGTATGATGGCGAGCGCGTCGTCTTCGCGTGGGTGGTCGACGGCCTCGACAACCTGAAGAAGGTCTGCGAAGCGACGATGTCGGCGCAGGAAGAAGAGCAGGGTCGCGGCAAGCCCAGCGACACCATCCGCGTCACCGCGGTGTCGGTCCTGCAGTAAGGACGCTCAGGCGTCCTTCAGTCGCGCGAACACGCGCTCGAACTGTTCGCGGCCCGCGCACTCCAGGATGATCTGGCTGCGCTTGCGGCCGTAGCGGATGGCGACCTTGATGCCGAAGGTCTCCACCAGCGTCTCCTCCAGTTCGTTCAGCCAGACCGGCCGAGCCTTCGTCTTGCCGGTCGGCTTGCTCGCCTCGCCCATCGCCGCTTGCTGGGCTGCCTTGACCTTGGTCTCGGTCTCCCGCACCGACCAGCCGCCCTTGATGCACTCGTTGGCGAAGGCGGAGGCCGTGGCGCTGTCGGGCAGGGCAAGCAGGGTGCGAGCGTGGCCCATCGACAATGTTCCACGTGAAACATGCGCCTGTACGTCGTCGGGCAGGTCGAGCAGGCGCAGGAAGTTCGCGACCGTCGAGCGCTCCAGGCCGACCTTCTTGGCGACCTCGTCCTGGGTCGTGCCCAGGGTCGTCATCAGCAGGCGGAAGCCCTGCGCCTTTTCGATGGCGTTGAGGTCCTCGCGCTGCAGGTTCTCGACCAGGCCGAACACCGCCGAGTCCTGGTCGGTGATCGCGCGCACCAGCACTGGCACTTTGGTCAGGCCGGCCAACTGTGCAGCGCGCCAACGGCGTTCACCGGCGACCAGCTCGAAGCGCTCGCCCACCCGCCGGGCCAGGATCGGCTGCAGGATGCCGCTGGCGCGGATCGACTCAGCCAGTTCCTTCAGCTCCGCCTCGCCGATCGTCTTGCGCGGCTGGTAGGGGCTGACGTCAAGGCTGCCGACGTCCACCATCAAGACCTCATCGTCGCCCTGCTTCTTCAGGTCGGCGACATCGGCGCGGCCAGCAGCCTGCGGCTGGGCGCCGCGGCCACCGGAGAGGAAGAAATCGAGGCCACGACCCAAACGACGATCAACCATGTTCAAGCTCCTTCACGAGGTCGGCGTAGCAGCGTGCTGCCTTGGACTGGGGACTGTGCTGGAAGACGGACTGGCCGAAGCTGGACGCCTCAACCAATGCAGTGTCGCGCAGGATGACCGACTGCAGCAGCCGGTCCCCTAGATTTTTGCGGAGGTCGTCGAGGATCTCCATGGTCACCGGCTCGCGGAGGTCGACCATCGTCGGCAGCACCCCGCGCAGGGCGGCTTTGCCGGGAAACTCGCGCGCCGCGGCCTCCATGCTGGCCAGCATCTGCGACAGGCCGTGCATGGCGAAGAACTCGGGCTGAACCGGCACGACGACCTCGTCGGCGATCTGGATGCCGGCCCACCCCCACTCATCGAGGCGCGGCGGGCAATCGATGACGAGCCAGTCGAGTTGCCCCCGGATGCGCTCGACGAGCTGCTTCAGGCGTTCGACGTCGATCGTCGCGCCGCGCGCCAGCGTCGAGCCATCCCCCGGCGACGGCAGCAACCAGAAGCGCTCGTCGAGCAGCGACAGCCCTTCGAGCGCGTCGTCGGGGACCGCCTCGCGGGCGATCGACTGCACCGCAATCGTGGCGTTGCCCTGCGGGTCGAGGTCGAACAGGGCCGTGCGGTGGCCAGCGAGGGCGAGCCCGTGGGCGACATGAATCGCCGTCGTGGTCTTGCCGACGCCGCCCTTCTGGTTCGCCAGAACGATCGAACGCATGCCCGCCTCAGCGCCTCGGTGCCGCAGGCGCCGCCCGCTTCCCGTGACCGCGGGAGCGCCGACGCTGCTTGAGCGCCGCATGCTAGCTACCTATGGTGCGGGCGAGAATCCTCCGCTCGCAGAACTTCTGGCCACATCCTCGTCATTGCCTGCGCCGAACCGCGCCGCGCCCTGCGCGCGCCAGGTTCGCCTTGCGCTCGCCGCCGCGCTGCGCCGCGCCGGCTACGCCCCGTGGTTGCTGGCGATGGGGGTGCTGGCGATCGCCGCTCTGCAGGAACCGGCGATGCTGCGCGCCTATGGCATCCGCCTGCCGTGGCAGGCGGCGTGGGCAGTTGGCTTCGGCCTCGTTGCGGTGCTTGCCGCCGGCCTGCCCGGCTCTCGTTTCGCTGGGACGCAAGTGTCGGCATCGCTGGCACTTACGTCCCTCGTTGCACTGGCGTTGGCCGCGCTGCTGGCCATGGTCGACCTGTCGTTCGGCCGCGCCGGGGCGCTGGCCAACGCCTTGCTATGGTGGCTCGGCTTCGTCCTCAGCTTCTACCAATTCGCAATTGTGCAGGTCGCCTCCCGCGGCGCGCGCTGGCCGCTCGCCGCCGCCGCCCTCGCCACCGCCGCGCTGCTCGCCGTCGTCCTCGCCGTGCGATTCGACGGCCGCGACTGGTCTGCGCCCGTGCTCGCTGCCACGCTTCTCGCTGCACTCGCGGCGACCGCCGCCGCGCGCGCCTTTGCCTCCGGCCACCATGCGCATCGGCATCCTCGGTGACATCCACGCCAACCTCGAAGCGCTCACCGCCGTGGTCGCGGCGATGCGCAACGACGGCGTCGACACGTGGGTCCAGGTCGGCGACATCGTCGGCTACGGCCCCGAACCGTCGGCCTGCATCGACCTCGTCCGCGAGCTCGGGTGCCTGACCTGCCTCGGCAACCACGACGCCGCCGCACTCGGCCTGCTCGACATCGCGTACTTCAACAACTTCGCGCGCCAGGCGATGGTGTGGACGCGTGCCCACCTGCGCGCCAGCGACTTCGAGTTCCTCCGCAACCTGCCGCTCGTCATCCAGCGCGACGAGTTCACCGTCGTGCACGGCAGCCTGCACTTGCCCGAGCAGTACGGCTACGTGATCAGTTCCGTCGAGGCGCGCGAGGCGCTCGACCAGCAGCAGACGCGCCTGTGCTTCGTCGGCCACTCGCACGCGCCGGCCGTCTACATGCGCCGCACGCCGAACGCCACGGAGTTGGTGGTCTGCCCGCAGTCCGAGATCGAGATCAGCTACCGCGATCACGAGCGCGTGCTCGTCAACGTCGGCAGCGTCGGCCAGCCGCGCGACGAGGATCCGCGCGCCGCCTACGGCCTCGTCGACACCGAGCAGCAGATCGTGCACGTCCGCCGCGTGCCGTACGACATCGCCGCCGTGCAGGCGAAGATCCGCAGCGTCGGCCTGCCGGACGTGCTCGCCAATCGCCTGTCCCTCGGAGTCTGACGCGGTGCGCTGGCGCCGATCGCTCGCGGCGTTCGCCGTTGCCGCAGGCTGCGCGGCGGGCGCGGTCGCGCAGAACTGGCACGACGTGCCGGCCGTGTTTCCCGCCGCGCCCAACGCCCTGCCGCAGGCGCTGCGCGACGTGCAGTGCGACGCGCTCGTGCTGCTCGTCGCGTCGCACCCCGACGACCGCTACCTGCTGCCGGCGGCGTGGCTGCGCCGCGTGCACGGCGCGCGCGTGGCGCTGCTGCTGGCGACGCGCGGCGGCGGCGCGCAGAACAGCGCCGGGCCGGAGACCGGCGACGAGTTCGAACGCATCCGCACGCTCGAAGCCGAGGTCGGCTGCGCGCGCCTTGGCGTCGACGTCTGGCACCTTGGCCGTCCCGACGCCGGGTTCCGGCGCTCGGCTGCCGACACGCTCGCCGAGTGGGGGAAGTCGGCCACTGTCGACGACCTCGCGGGCTTGCTGCGGCGCATCCGCCCCGACGTGGTGATGACGACGCACCACGCCGCCGAGCAGCACGGCCACGACCTCGCGCTCATCGAGCTGTTGCCGGCCGCGTTCGAACGCGCGCGCGACGCGGCCTTCCGCACCGACCAACCGCCGCACGACGTCGGCGCGTATTGGACCGGCCCCGACGACCTGCCCGCCCACGGCCAACTCGACATGCGCGTCGACGCGCCCGACGCCGAACTCGGCCAGCCCCTGCGCGAACACGCCTACGCCATCCTGCGCGACGCGCACCGCAGCCCCGGCGCGCCCGCGCCGCTCGACGAAGTGTTCCCGCCGACGATGCGCTTCCTCTGCCGCACGCCCGGCCAGACGTCCGCCGCGCGTCCGCTGCCGCTGCCGAGCCTGTGGGATCGCGCCGGGTCGTCGCCTTGGCTCGACCACGCCGCCCGGTGCCTGCGCGAACTCGACGGCGCCGGCGACCAGTTGCCCGCCGCCGCGGTCGCCGCCGTGCACGCCCTGGAGATCGTGCGCGCCAACCACGGCGCGACCGCAGCCGCCGGCGCTGCGGTCGATCCGGTGCGGCTCGAGCGACGCCTCGCGGCAGCGCGCCAGCTCGTCGTGCTGGCCGCCGGCGTCCGTGTCGCGCTCGCCGTCGCGCCGTCGGCGGTCGCCGTGCCCGGCCAACCGCTGCGCGTGCAAGCGTCGGTGCAGGCGGAAGCGCCCGTGACCTGGCGCGCCAGCGCGCTCGACGGCGCCAGCGTCGACGGTGCCGCGGACTTCCACGGCGCGCCAGCGGCGGCGTTGGCCGTGCGGGCCGCCGACGACCGCAGTGACGACCCGATGGCGCCGCGCTTCCGCGCCGAGTGCTTCGTGCCGCCGCTGCGCCTGCGCATCGAAGTCTGCGTCCGCGGCCTCGTCGTGCCGATCGACCTCGCGCTGCCCGTCGAAGTGCGCGCGCCGATCACGCTGCGCCCGACGCCGCGCGCTCTGCTGCTGCCGACCGGCCGGCGCACGCTGCGGTTCACCGTGGAGGCCACGCGCCATGGGGCCGACCCGTTCCAAGGTGAAGTCGAGGTGCGCGCGGCGGCTGGCTACGCGATCGCCAAGGACCGCCAGCTCGCCGACCTGCGAACGGCGACGGCCGTCGCGCTGCCCTTCGCCGTCACCGCGCCCGTCAGCCGTCGCCCCGGCGTCGACGTGCTGCGCATCGGCCTCGGCGCGGTGCGCCTCGACCTGCCGGTGCACAAGGTCGACGTCGTGGTGCCGTTCGGTCTGCGCGTCGGCATCGTGCGCGGCA
Source organism: Phycisphaerales bacterium (assembly GCA_020247305.1). GTDB lineage: Bacteria > Planctomycetota > UBA1135 > UBA1135 > UBA2386 > UBA2386. The sequence goes on from JADCJE010000123.1 coordinate 40,401, forward strand.
GCGACGACACCCTCGGCAACGTGCTGGGCGAAGGCGGACTCGGCATTGCGCTGACCGTGCTCGACGACGCCGCGATCGCCAGTGCGTCGTTCACCGGTCTCGACGCGATCGTCGTCGACATCCGCGCGCTGCGCGATCGGCCGGCGGCGCGGCGCGCGTTCGATCGCCTGCTCGACTTCGCGTCCGGCGCCGGCAAGCGCCTCGTCGTGCTCTACCAGAAGGACGTCGAGTTCCAGACGCCCGGCGAGGGCTTCGTCGGCGCGCCGTTCCGGCCGTTCGTCGTCGGCAAGGCGCGTGTGACCCGCGCCGACGCGCCGGTGCGCGTGCTGCGGCGCGACCATCCGCTGCTCACGCATCCCAACCGCATCGGCGCGGAGGACTGGGACGGCTGGGAGCAGGAGCGCGCGCTCTATCTGCCCTCGGCGTGGAGCGACGCCTGCGAGGAAGTGCTCGAACTGCGCGATCCCGACCAGCCGCCCGAGCGCGGTGCGCTGCTCTACGCGCGCCATGGCGACGGCGAATACGTCTACTGCGCGCTGTCGCTGTGGCGGCAGCTCAAGAAGCTGCATCCCGGCGCCGTGCGCCTGCTGGCCAACTTGCTGACGCCGGCTGTTCGCCGCTGATCAGGCGAGCGGCCCTGACTTGCGGGCCAACAACGTGCTCAGCGCGGTGGCGGCGACGCTCATGCCCATCGCCAGCGCGACCGAGCCCGTCTTCCACCACAGCACGACCGACCACGCCGCGCCGAGGCAGCTGACGGCGATGGCGCGGTGGACTGCGGATGCGCCGGCCGGCGGCTCGGCGATCGCTGCGGGCACCGTCGGGCTCGTTGGCGAGGTTCCGGCCGGTGCGGGCGCGGCGGTGGGGTGCGTCGCAGCGGCCGGCGTCGCAGCTGCTGCAGCGGCGGCGGCGCGCGCCACGTTCGTTTCCAGCCCCTGCAGCCCGGTCGCGTGCTGGGCCAGCAGTTCGCCGTGGCGATCGAGTTGCTCGCGGATGGGTGCGAGCGCCGTCGCCAGCGCCGGCGGCACGCCTTCGCGCCACGGCGCCAGCGTGGCGCGGACGTCGTCCTGGAGCGCGCGCATCGCCGCGCCGAGCTGCGCGTCCGTAGCGGCTGGCGGTGTCGGCGTGGGGCGCGTGTTGGCTTCAGCGAAGGGCGCCGCGTTGTTCGCTTGCGTCGACTCGGCAAACGGCTCGCTGTCGGTCGCGCCCGTGTTGGCATCTGCGAACGGCGACGCATTGTTCGCCGGCTTCGATTCGGCAAAGGGCTCGCTGTCCGTCGCGCCCGCGTTGGTTTCCGCGAACGGCCCCGCGTCGTTCGCCGGCGTCGATTCCGCAAACGGCTCGCTGTCCGTCACGCCCGCGTTGGCATCTGCGAACGGCGACGCATTGTTCGCCGGCTTCGATTCGGCAAAGGGCTCGCTGTCCGTCGCGCCCGCGTTGGTTTCCGCGAACGGCGACGCGTTGTTCGCCGTCGTCGATTCGGCAAAGGGCTCGCTGTCCGTCGCGCCCGCGTTGGTTTCCGCGAACGGCGACGCGTTGTTCGCCGGCTTCGATTCGGCAAACGGATCGCTGTCGGTCACGCCCGCGATGGCATCTGCGAACGGCGACGCGTTGTTCGCCGGCTTCGATTCGGCAAAGGGCTCGCTGTCCGTCGCGCCCGCGTTGGTTTCCGCGAACGGCCCCGCGTTGTTCGCCGGCGTCGATTCGGCAAACAGATCGCTGTCGGTCGCGCCCGCGATGGCATCTGAGAACGGCGACGCTTCGTTCGCCGGCGTCGATTCCGCAAACGGCTCGCTGTCCGTCACGCCCGCGTTGGCGTCTGCGAATGGCGCCGCGTCGTTCGCCGGTATCGATTCGGCAAACCGCTCGCCTTCCGTCGCACCCGCGTCGGGTTCTGCGTGCGGCGTCGCGGTCGTCGCCGCCAGGGATTCATCCAATCCGCCGCCGTCCGCCTGCGAGACCACTGGCGGCATTGCTTCCTGCGCCTCGGCCGCCGCGGCCGCGGCCATCGCTTCGGCTGCGGGGCCCATTGCGTCCAGCAGGTCGTCGAGGCCGGTTTCGCTCGACGCCGCCGAGTTGCCGAGCGCGTCGCAGTTCTGCACGAGCGCGTCGATGTCGACTGCCAGCGCCAGCGCGCGCGGCGCGATGAAGTCCGCGAGCGCGCGGGTGGCGTCCTCGATCGCGCCCGAGGTCGAACCCGTGTAATCGTCGTCGCGGAGGTCGCGATCGTCGTCGTCGCTGGCGTGCTGCGGCGGGGCCGCGACGTCACCGTCGGTGATTTCGGCTGCCATGTCGGCGGCGAAGTCGGCGACCGCTTCGGCGGCGGTGATCGCCGCCTCGGCGAAGTCGGGGGCCCGTTCCGGGCGCGGTTGCGGCACGACCAACAGCGTCGATCCGCCGGGGAAGCGGGCGTTCGCTGCGCCGGCCGCGCCGGTCGCTGCGTCCGCCGGCACGGCGAACTGCACGTCGTTGGTGTCGCCGAAGGCGTAATCGGCGAACTCGTCGTCGGCATACGGCGTGGCGGCGTCCGGCGCGGCAGCCGCGCTGGTCGCTGGCGCCGGTGTCGCATCCGCTGCCAGGGTGTCGTCCGTGACCGCCGCCGGCGGCGCACTCGCTGCCGCGGGTTCGAGGAACGCGTCGGCGAGCGAATCCTCGGCGGCGGCGACGGCGCGTTCGGCGGCGCGCAGCGCGTCGTCATCGAGGGATTCTCGCGCGGTGCCGTCGACCGACTCCGGCGCGGCCGCGGCGGCCGCAGCCCCCGGCTGCGGGTCCGTGAGCTTCGCCGGCGTCGCTGCGTCGGCAGGCGCGGGCGCTGCCGCCGCCGACGTCAGCGCAGCCGCGCCTGCGGCTGCAGCGTTCTCCGTCGCCGGCGAGGCATCCGCAGGTGGGGCCGGTGGGTTCGTCTCCCGCCCTGGAGCTGTGCCGGGCACCGAGTCCGCCGCTGGCGTCGGTTCGATTGCCGAGCCCGACGCTGCCGAGCCCGACTCCGAAGCCGAACTCGATGTCGAATCCGAGCCGGCCACCGAATCCGCCGCCGACTTCGTCTCGCGGCTCGGCGTATCCGTCGTCGCCGCCGTCGCGTTGCCACGCGGCGTCGGCGGCGCCGGCGGCGCGACGTGCGCCAGCCGTGCATCGCTGCGCAGGAAGTTGGCGATGCCGGGCGCCACAAACCCGAGCGACGGCGCCCTGAGGTTCAGGGTGACGTTGAGCTTGCGCGGCTTGGCAGGTTGCGGGATGGGCGGCACGGCAGTGGCAGCAGTGGCAAACGGGCGCTGCGCTGCTGAGCGCGCCCGTCTCCAGCCGCTGTCATCGGACCGCCGCGGTCACCGGTTGAACCGGTTCGCGTGCCGTCCGGAGGCGCCGATGCCGTCGGTGGTTCAGGGCAGGCGCGGGAAGCGCATGCGCGTCGACGCGCCGCGCACGAGGCGGACTTCCCTGGTGCCGGTGCCGTTGTGCAGCAGGTGGAAGCCCTGCACGGTCTGCAGCGAGTAGTCGCCGTTCTCGTAGACGAGTTCGAGGCGGATGTGCTCGCCGCGGTCTTCGAGCAGCCGGACCTCGACCACGTTGCGCGCCGGCACGCTGACCGACGCGCCGTTCAGCGGCGTGTACTGCAGTTCGGAGATCGTCCGCACCACCACGACGTCGGCGACGGACGTGTCGTTCGTGGGCGGATCCTGCGGCGTCATGGCGAAGGCGGCGGCGATGGGGACGGCGAAGAGCAGCTTCCAGGCGTTCACGGTTCCTCCGAGAGTTGACGCCGGCCCCTTTGGCGGCCGGCGGGCGCAGTCTATGACGCGGCTCGCCCGTGTTCCTGCCCGTCCGCATCGCTGTTTTCGCCGCTGCCTGCTTGTTCGCCGCGGCGTGCGGCGGACACGGCACGCCGCCAGCGCCCCCGCCCGCGCCGGCGACCCTGGCGCACGTCGTCGCTGGCGGTGGGGAGGTCGCCGCCGCCGACCTCGCGCGGGTGCAAGCGACGGTCACCGCCGAACTGCCGCTGCTCGCGCCGGTCTTCCCCGGCGCGCCCAAGCACCCGTTCTTCGTCCACGTGCACGCCGACCGCGCGGCCTTGCCGGCGGCGCTCGCCCCGCACCTGCACCCGGACGCGCCGGCGTTCGCGCTGCTCGGCGCGCACCAGATCCACCTCGTGCTCGACGAGGTCGGTCGCCTGGGTCTGCCGCTGCGCAGCGTCGTGCGGCACGAACTGACCCACGAACTGCTCGACCAGCACGTCGCCCCGCACGGCCGCCGCATCCCGCGCTGGTTCCACGAAGGCCTCGCGCAGGTGCTGGCGGGGGAGACGTACCTGCGCGCCCGCGAGGACGAACTGACGTTTGCGCTGCTGGCGCAGCGGCTGCGCAACTTCGCCGAGCTCGACCGCGACTTCCCGGCGGAGACGACGGCGCGGCGCGAGGCCTACGCGCAGAGTTTCTCCTACGTCGCGTGGCTGGCCGCGCGCCACGGCCTCGACGAACTGGTCGCGGTCGCCGCCGCAGCCGACGACATCACGCCGTTTCCGTCGGCGCTCGCCGGTCGGTTGCGCCGTCCGACCTATTGGTTGGAGGAGAACTGGCGCGCCTACGTCCTGCACGGCTCGGGCGCGCCGTGGCGCATCGTCTTCGACCAGTGGTTCAGCCTGCTCCTCGTCGCCCTGCTGCCCGTGCTGGTGCTTGGCCTGCGGCGGCATCTCGCCCGCGAAGCCGCCACCCGCCGCCGGCTCGCCGCGATCGAGGCATCACCGCCCGCATCGCCGCCGCCGCCGCCACCGCCACCGCTGCCGTGGCCGCCCGCCGCCGCCGCGCTGGCCGCCGAGCCCGCGCAAGCGCCGCCGCCGCTCGATGGTGCCAACGTGCGCCCTCCGTTGGTACAACCCGAACCGTGAAGCCGATCCTGCGTCCGTCCGCCCGACGCCTCGCCGCCACCGCCGCCCTCGCCACTGCCGCCTGCCTCGCCGGCTGCGCGTCGCACACCCACGTCGTCGGCCTCGGCCCGACCGGGACCGGCGAGACGAGCGTGCGCCAGTACTACATCTTCTTCGGCCTGATCGCGCTCAACGAAGTCGACACGCAGCGCCTGGCCCCGGAGCTGACGAGCTATGCCGTGCACACGCGCAGTGCCTTCGTCGACCTGCTGCTCGCGCCGCTCCTGCTGCCGCTGACCGCGACCTCGCGCACCGTCACCGTGCGGACCTGACGCGATGGAACCGCGCCTCGCCCTGCAGTTCCTCGGCGCCGCCCGCCACGTCACCGGCAGCAAGCACCTGCTGGAGGTGGGGGACAGCAAGGTGCTGCTCGACTGCGGGCTCGTGCAGGGACCGCGCCGGATGGCCGACGCGCAGAATCGCAAGCTGCCGATCGCCGGCCGCGACGTCGACGCGCTGGTGCTCTCGCACGCGCACATTGATCACTGCGGCGCGCTGCCGCGCCTCGTGCGCGACGGCTACTCCGGGCCGATCTGGTGCACCGACGCGACGGCCGACATGTTGCGCATGATGCTGATGGACTCCGCGCACATCCAGGCGCAGGACGCCCGCCATCTGCGCAAGCGCGGCCACGACTTCGAGCCGCTGTACGACGAAGTCGACGTCGAACGCACGCTGCGGCTCGTCAAGCCGGTCCCGTACCACCAGCAGTTCGAGGTCACGCCCGAGCTGCGCGTCACCTTCCTCGACGCCGGCCACATCCTCGGCGCGGCGATCGTCGTGATGGACGTCGAGCAGGGGCCGCGCCGCCGCCGCGTCGTGTTCACCGGCGACCACGGCCGCAAGAACCTGCCGATCCTGCGCGACCCCGAGCGCATCCCCGAGTGCGACGCGCTGATCACCGAGTCGACGTACGGCGACCGCGAGCACGCCGGCCGCGAGGACATGATGGCGGACCTCGCGCGCATCGTCACCGAGGAACTGCACGACGGCGGCCGCGTGATCGTGCCGGCGTTCGCGGTCGGCAGGACGCAGTCGGTCGTGCTGTTCCTCGGCCAGCTGATGCGCTCCGGCGCGCTGCCCAAGCTGCCGATCTGGGTCGACTCGCCGATGAGCCGCGAGGCGACCCGCATCATGGCGCGGCATCCCGACCTGTTCGACGACGAGACGCGCGCGCTGATCCGCCAGGGCCACCACCCGCTGCTGTTCGAGGGTGTGACCTACGTCGCCGACGTCGAGGAGAGCAAGCAGCTCAATCACGTCCGCAGCGGCATCATCGTCAGCGCCTCGGGCATGTGCGAGTCGGGCCGCGTGCTGCACCACCTGGAGCAGTCCATCGGCCGCAAGGAGGACTGCGTGCTGCTCGTCGGTTACCAGGGCCAGGGCACCCTCGGCCGGCGTCTGCAGGACGGCGAGACCAAGGTTCGCATCTACGGCGAGGAGCACGACGTGCGCTGCAAGGTGCGCACGATCTCCGGCTTCTCGGCGCACGCCGACTGGCCCGAGCTGCTGGCGTCGACCCGCCACCTCGCCGGCCGCTGCAAGCAGGTCTTCGTCGTGCACGGCGAAGACGCGCCCGCCGAGTCCTATGCCGACCGGCTGCGCGACGCCGGCTTCGGCGACGTCGTCGTGCCCAGCAAGTTCGACCGCGTGCCGATCGGGTGAGGCTGCCGGCGCGCGGTGAGCGGCGCGCGGATTGCGCGTGGTCGCGATGTTCGCGAACGGGCGGCGTCGGCGCGCCATTCGTTGCCTGGACATCCCGCGCCCGCGAACGGTCCTTCGACCGCAGCGCGCAGGTTCAAGACGGCGGCCATCGCGGCCGGGCGACCGCCCGCGCGATCGCGCGCGTCCGGCGCTGCACCCTCGGCGGGCGAAGGGCCGTCCGCGCGCCGTCGTCCACCGCGGAACCGGCCAGCGCGCTTGCGCAGGGTGTCGTGTGACGTAGCGTCTCCGACACGGCTGTCGTCGCGCGAACCGGGAGGTTCGGCTGGCGTGGCCCGTCGCCGGAGGCACCTGCCATGGAACAGCTCGTCTGGATCGTCCCCGTCGCGTTGGTCGTCCTGATCGCCCTCTGGGCCGTCGCGACCTACAACTCGCTCGTGTCGCTGCGCAATCAGGCCAAGAACGCCTGGAGCCAGATCGACGTCCAGCTCAAGCGCCGCTACGACCTGATCCCCAACCTCGTCGAGACGGCCAAGGGGTACATGAAGCACGAGCGCGAGACGCTCGAAGCCGTCATCCGCGCGCGCCAGACCTGCGTCGACGTCGGCAAGGGCGGTTCGGTCGGCGAACTGGTCAAGGCCGAGGGCGCGCTGACGCAGTCGCTGCGCAGCCTGTTCGCGGTCGCCGAGCAGTATCCCGACCTCAAGGCCAACACCAACATGCTGGCCCTCCAGGAAGAGCTGACGTCGACCGAGAACCGCGTCGGCTTCGCGCGGCAGTCGTACAACGACGCGGCGATGCGGCTCAACAACGGCATCGAGCAATGGCCGAGCTCGATCCTGGCCAGCTTCGGCCAGTTCAAGCAGCTGGAGTTCTTCGAGGTCGAGGTCGCCGAAGAACGCAAGCCGGTCAAGGTCCAGTTCTGACCGTGACAGCTCCTGTGGTGGTGGTCGCCGGCGCGACCGGCCGCATCGGCGGCGCCGTCGCGCGCGCCGTGCTGGCGCGCGGCGGTCGCGTCGCTGCCGCAGTGCGCAAGCCGTGGCAGGTCGACACGCTGCGCGCAGCCCTCGCCAGCGACCGCGCGCTCGTCGGCCTCGTGCCTGCGGGCGACGCCGAAGCGGCGGCTGGCTTCGTCAAGGGCGCCAAGGACGCGCTCGGTCCGTTGACCGGCTTCGTCGGCGCCGCCGGCCGTTGGCAGGAACGCGTCCCGGGCAAGGAACCCGGCGGCGACCTCGCCGAACTGCTCGCCGCCAACCTGCAGGCCAACGCGCTGCTGGCGCGCGCTGCGCTGCCGTTGTTCCGGCGGCAGCGGCGCGGCGCACTGGTGTTCGTCGGCGCGACCGACGCCGCGCTGGCTGCCGGTTCGGCTGCGTTCGCCGCCAGCATGGTCGGCGTGCACGAATTCGTGCGCGCGCTGCAGCGCGACCTCGCCGCCGACGGCGTGGCGGCCGCGTGCATGCCGCTCGATCCAGCGCTGGCCGCCGACGTCGACGCGGTCGCCGCCCGCCTCGTCGACCTCGCGCTGCCCGCCGCCGCAGTTCCGGGGCTGTTGCCGCGCACCGGCACCGGCTAGAAGCCAACGACATGGCACGCTCCCGCGCATGGCCGCTCGTTGCGCCCGCGCTGGCGGCGTTGGCGGCGCTTCCGGGCGTTGCTGCGCGGGCGCAGCCTGCGCAGTCGCCCCCGGTGCCGCAGGTGCGATGTGGGTCGTCGGGGCCGGTGGGGCAGCTGCCGGTGGGGCAGAAAACGCTCGCTGGTCGGCAATGCGGCCCGTGCGAGCTCCTCACGCCGACTGCGCGGCCGACGACCGCCGCGGTGGCGGTGCCCCAGGTTGCCCCCGCGACGGCAACCGCCGATCCCAACCCGCAGTGGGCGCCTGCGCCGATGCCCGCCGATCGTTGCTTCCGGGATGCGCCAGCGCCGAGTCCCGCCAATCCGGAACGGCAAGCTGGTTTCGCCGCGGCTTCCGCCAGTCAGGCTGCCCAGGTCGCACCCGCGCCGCCCGCCGCCAACCAAGACCCCCAGCCTGCACCCGCCAAGCAAGCCCCCGCGGCGCAGGACCCCGCCGCCCCCGCGCGCGCACCGCAGGGCCCGTCGATCAGCGACGCCTTTGCCGCGTGGTTCGCCGCCGGGGCCGCGGCCGACGCCAACAAGCCGCTGCTCGCCGCGCTCGCCGCCGCGCCGGTGGACGGCCTCTGCTGGCTGTCCGCGGCGCACGCCGGCGCCGCCGACGACTCCGCGCGCCGCAAGGCGATCGAGCAGGCCGAACGCGACTTCGCGCTCGCCTTCCTCAAGCTCCAGCGCGCCACCAACATCACCTACCGCGGCCAGTACGAGCCGCTGGCGATGCTGCAGCCGCGCGTCGGCGAGTTCTTCTTCACGCTGCTGCTGGAGCCGCCCGATTGGTTTCCGACCACGCAGCGCATCGAACTGGTGCCGGCGTTGCGCGACCTGCAGCCGCGCATCCCGGCGGCGGCGCGCGTCGACGGCGTGGTGCGGATTGCCGAGGACGAACGCAGCGAGCCCGAGCCGCTGCGCCACGCGCTCGCGGCGCTGCTGTGGCAGTGGGACCTGAAGGAGCCGGGCCAGCGCGCGCTCGCGCGCCTCACCGCGGAGACCGCGGACGGCGCGGCCGAAGACCGCCTGGCGGCGCTGCTCGCCCTCGCCGACTTCCACAACCAGCTGCGCGAGCACAAAGCCGCGGCCGCGACGTACCGCGCCGCAATGGTGCTCGCCAAGGCCAGCAAGCTCACGCTCAAGCCGCTGACTTGGTACAGCGCCGCGTGCGTGCACGCGCTGGCCGGCGACGTCGAACGCGGCCTCGCCGCCGTCGAACAGTGCGCCACCCTGCTGGCGTCGCCGGACCTCGACAGTTCGTTGCGCCTGCAGCGCGCGATGTTCGACACCGATCCGGAGCTGGCGGCGCTGCGCGGCGACCCGCGCTTCGCCGCGGCCCTGCAGCGCGCCTTTTCTCCCGCCGCGCAAGGCCGCTGATCGTGTTCCTGTCGCTGCCGCTGCTGCTCGGGCTGCTCGTCGTCGCCGTGCACCGCGAACTGCTGCCGGCGCTGCCGGGCTCGGCCGCCGTCGGCGTCGGCCCCGGCCCGTGGCTGCCGCTGCTGTTCGCACCGATGGCGCTGGCGACCGCCGCGGCCGCCGGCGCCCGGCGCAGCCTGCTGTCCGGCCGGGCCCCGCTGGCGCCGCCGCGCGCGCTGCTGCGCCTGTCGTTCGCCGCCGTGCCGCTCGCCGTGCACGCGCTCTTCGCCTTTGGCGCCTACGGCGACTTCGTCGACGACCTGACGCAGGGCGGGCCGTTCTTCGGCATCGTGCTGACCACGCTGCCGGTGTTCGTCGCCGAGGCCCTGCGCGCGCCGGCCGCGGTGCGCGCCGCCGCGCTGTGCGACGTCGTCGACGAGCTGCGCGCCGAGCCGACGGCGATCGCCGTGCTGCCGGGCGCTGCCGGCATTGCCGGCCTGGCGCGCTTGCGCCTCGGTGGCGTGGCCTTCGTGGCGATGCCCGTGCTGGTGCTGGGCGCTGGCCTCGAACTGTTGGCCACCGACCGCAGCCTGCGCGTGTTCGCGCTGGCGACGACGCCGGGCACGACGCTCGGCGCCCTGGCGCTGCTGCTCGCGGTCGTCGCGGCGCTGCCGTGGTGGTTCCGCCACGCGCTCGCCGTTCGGCCGCTGCCGCCGGCCGCCGCCGCACCGCTCGGCGCGGTCGCCGAGGCGCTCGGCTTCCCGCCGCACCGCGTCGAACTGCTGCCGACCGGCATGCGCGCGCTCAACGCCATGCTCGTCGGCCCGCTGCCCTACGGCCGCTGCCTGTGCCTCACCGACGGCATCGTGCGCGAACTCGACGTCGACGCGCTGGCCGGCGTCGTCGCGCACGAGATCGGCCACGCCCGCTGCGGCCATCCGACCCTGCTGCTGACGTTGGTGGTGGTGGCGCCGTTGCTGCTGCTGGCGCCGCTGCGCTGGGCCGGCGTCGAGACCTTGGATCCCGCGCTGCAGGCGTTCGTCGTGGCCGTGGGCGCGACGGTCGCGTGGCTCGTGCTGCGCGCGCTCGCGCACCGTTTTGAGCACGAAGCCGACGTCGCTTCCGTGGTGGCGCTCGGCGCCGGGCCGTGTTCGCGCGCGCTGCTGACGGTCGCGCGCCTCGCGCCGATGGCGACGCACGGCCTGCTGACGCGCCTCAGCAGCCTGCACCCCGACGAACAGGACCGCTGGCGGACGATGCGCCGCTACGAAGAGGATCCCGGCTTCCGCGCCGCGTTCGACCGCCAGAGCCGCCGCATCCGCGTGGGCATTGCGGCCGCCACCGCGCTCGCCGCGCTCGCGTTCGTCGGCGCGTCGGCGCGCGATTGGCCGCACGAACAGGTCGTCTGGCGGCTGCACGCCGGCGACCACGCCGCGGCGCTGCGCCTCGCCGCCGACCTCGGCCCGCCGCCGCCGCACTGGCGCCAAGTCTGGCCCCTCGTCGAACAGGACCTCGCCGTCGTCCGCGCCCTGGCCCCCGCCGCCGCCGACTGGCCGACCGCGCGCGCCGCGCTGTGGCCGGCGGCGTGGCAGCGCGGCGAAGACGTGCTGCTGGCCCAAGGCCCCGCCGCCGCCCGCCCCTGGCTTTCGCTAGCGCTCGGCGCTGCCGACCACGCCACTCCGCTGCAGCGCGCCCTGCTTGGCTGGAGCGAAGCCGCCGCCGACGGCGACCCCGAGCGCATGGCGGCGATCGGGGACGTGGTTCGGGCGCTGGGTGTGCCGCCGCGGTTGCAGCGCGCGTTTGCGGAGTGAATGGGGGGCCTCGTTGCCTACGGGACGCCGACGTGCAACTGCTCGTGTAGCGCATCCACGTTCGCGTGCTGCGGGCGCTGCGCAAGGCCGGGAAGCAGGTCGACGAGGACGCCGCGGCCGACGCCGACGGTGCCCCTGCCGACGACCTGCTGCCCGGCCTCGCCGCCGCGGCGGTGGCTGGACGCGCGGCCTTCGGTGCGCGCGCGGGCCGGCGCGATGGGCGCGTCGGCGGCGATGGTCGCTGGCAGCCGCAGGCC
>JADCJE010000124.1 GCA_020247305.1 Phycisphaerales bacterium
CGTCGGCCGACAGGTCGACGTGCTTGATGGCGTCGAGCGCCGTCCGCGGCTCCGGCCGCGGCTTCGACCAGTCCTCGTTCTGGCGCAGGAAACGCCAGTCCGGGTGCGTCGCCTGCGGCGGCGGCGTCTGTGCCGCAGCCGTTCCGGCGAGCAGCGCGACGGCGGCGCCTGCCCGCGCGCCGCGCGAACCGCTCGCGCCGGCTCGCGCCGACGCAGGCTGCGCGCGCGCGGCCATCACGCCGGCGGCATCGCGCCGCACAGCGCCGCGAGCATTGCCACCAGCGGCCGGCCGCTCGGACGGCCGTGCTGCCAGTCGCCGCCTTCGCAGCCGCTGCCGCCGATGTCGACGTGCGTGAACGGCATCGGCACGGCGCTGTCGCCGCCGTGCTTCTGCAGGCCGGACGCGAGGCACAGGAACGCCATCGGGAACTGGTGGCCGCGCGCGGTGCCGCTGCTCGGCAGGTTGTTGCACGAGAGCGTGTCGTCGGCCTTGCTCTTCGGCGCGACGAAGTCGAAGTCCTCGCGGCGCAGGCGCGAGACCTCGAACGGGTCGCCGACGGCGTCGCCGACCTGCATCAGCGTCTCGGCGGCGGCGGCGGCGCGCGCCGGGCCGTTGTCGAGCGCGATGTTGTAGGGCCCGACGGCGCGGCCGGCGTGGCCGGTCAGCGTCGCGACGGTCAGCAGGTGCGGTTGTTCGGCGCGCGCGGCCTCCAGGCGCAGGTGGCTCAGCAGGTCGGCGAGCACCAGCCGGCCCTCGGCGTCGGTGTTGCCGATGCGCACGCGGCAGCCGGCGTGGCTCGTGATGATCTCGTCGCTGACGAATGCGTCGCTGCCGATGCTGTTGCGCACCACGCCGAGCTCGGCGACGAGCCGCACGCCCTTGAGCCCGAGCTTCGCCGCCGCCAGCACGAGTCCGGCGACCGCCGCAGCGCCGCCCTTGTCGCGGCTCATGCCCGCCATGTAGCCGCCGGTCTTCAGGTCGGCGCCGCCGGTGTCGTAGGTCAGGCCCTTGCCGGCGAGCAGCAGCGTGCGCTCGATCTTGCCCTTGGGCGTGTACTCCAGCCGCACGACGCACGGCCGGTGGCGCGGCACGGCGAGCGACGCGCGCGCGACGGCCATCAGCAGCGGGTACTCCTGCTGCAGCTTCTTGACGTCCTTCTGGACCGTGATCTTCACCTTGCTGCCGCGGAACGCGTCCTGCACGTAAGCGGCGAAGCGCGGCGGCGCCATGCGCTCGGGTTCGGTGCCGCACAGGTCGCGCGCGAGGCGCAGGCCGGCCTCGGTCGCCTCGACCCACGCCGCCGCTTCGGCCGGGAAGGCGCCGCCGAGCACGCCGACGCCGAGCGTCTTGACCGGCTCGGTGGCTGCAGCGCCCAGCGCTTCGCGCGCTTCGAGCGGTTCCCACAGGCCGCCGGCGGCGCCGAGCGCGGCGACGGTGGCGAAGTGCGCGTAGGCGGGGTTCTTCGGCGGGCTCTGCAGCAGCAGCAGCACCGCCGTCGCGCCGGCGTCGCGGGCGCGGCGCACGCCGGCCTTGGCGGCCTCGGCGTAGCGGCGCACGTCGTCGTGGTCGCGCTGCAGCGGGCCCGTCGGCGCGACGACGAGACGGTGGCCGGCGACGCCCTCGGCGGCGATCAGGTTGACCGCGCTCGCCATGCGCGCGTCGGCCTTGGCCAGCGCTGTGAGCGGCGCCTTCAGCGCGGCGACGTAGCCGCCGACGCCGGCGGGGGCGTGGGCGACGACGACGACGGCGTCGAAGCCGCCGTTCTGGGCGACGGCCTTGCTGGGATCGGAGACGGCGACGATGCGGGTCATCGCCGCATCGTGCGCGGCGGCGCGGACCGGCGCAACGGCGCGTGGAGCGGCCGCGCCGCGCTCGCGGCGGCTGGCGCAGGACGTAGCATCGGCGGTCCCTTCGACCGCACCGATCCGCGCATGCGCCCGACGACCATCCTGCCGCTGTTCCTGCTCGCCGCGTTCGCCGCCGCCCAGGGGGGCGAGCCGCTGACCTACGCCGACACGCGCAAGCTGCTGCAGTGGCAGGGGCCGCTGCCCGAAGCCCGGCTCGTCGACGGCGGCAAGCAGGTCGAACTGCTCGTCGACGGCAAGGCGATGTGGTTCGACCCGGCGACCGGCGCGCTCGCGCCGAAGCCCGACGCGGCGCCGGCGTCTGTAACGCCCGCCGCGCCGCGCAAGGTCGTGGTCGTGCGCGACGGCGACCTGTGGCTCGAAGATGCCGCGTCGGCGGCGGCGGGCGGCGGCCGTCGCCGCGGCGGTGCGCGCGCCGATGGCCGCGCCGACGGCGGCGGCGGCGACGACGGCCAGAGCGTGCGGCTGACCAGCGACGGCGCCGCCGCCGGCAAGAAGGAGGAGGCGCACCTGTCGGCGGACGGCAGCAAGGCGTCGTTCGTGCGCGGCAACGACCTGCACGTCGTCGACGTCGCCAGCAAGGGCGTGTGGCGCGTGACGAGCGACGGCGGCCCCGAGCGCTTCCACGGCCTGCTCGACTGGGTCTACCAGGAGGAGCTCTACGGCCGCGGCGACTTCCAGGGCCACTGGTGGAACGGCGACGGCTCGTGCTGCGCATGGCTGTCGCTCGACGAGGCGCCGGTGCGCGAGTTCGCGCTCGTCGACCACGTGCCGGACGGTTTCCTGGAGACCGAGCGCGGCGTGCGCACCGAGGTCAGCAACTACCCGAAGGCCGGCGACCCCAATCCGTTTGCCAGCCTGTTCGTCGCGCACAGCAAGGACCAGCGCATCGTCCCGGTCGACCTGTCGGCCTACCCGAAGGACCTGCTGGTCGTGCGCGTCGACTGGACGCCGGACGGCAGGACGCTGCTGGCGACGATCAGCGACCGCATCCAGACCTGGGCGGAACTGGCCGCGATCGACCCGGCGACGGGCAAGGCGACGAAGTGGATCCGCGAGGAGTCGCCGACGTGGGTCAACCGCCCGGAGTCGCCGCGCTGGCTGCCCGACGGCACGTTCCTGTGGCTGTCGGAGCGCACCGGCTACCAGCACGTCTACCGCTACAAGCCGGGCGGCGAACTGGTGGGCGCGGTGACGAGCGGCGAATGGCAGGTGCGCGCGATCGAACGCGTCGACGCGGCGCGCGGCCTGCTGTGGTTCGAGGGCACGAAGGACGGCGCGACCGGCCGTCACCTCTACCGCGTCGGCCTCGACGCCACGGGCCTCGTCGGCCTGACGCCGGGCGTCGGCACGCACCAGTACGAGCTCGGCGACGGCGGCGCGTTCGTGCTCGACCGCTGGTCGGCGATGGACATGCTGCCGAGGGTCCGCGTGCTCGACGGCGCGACCGGCGCGGTCCTGCGCGATGTCGGCGCGGCCGAGGACGGCCCGGCGACGAAGAAGCACGGTCTCGTCGCGCGGCAGCGCGCGACGATCAAGGCCCGCGACGGCTACGAGCTCGACGCCTGCCTGATGCTGCCGCCCGGCCGCCCGGCGGACGCGCGCGCGCCGGTGTTCCTGCCGACCTACTCGGGCCCCGACGCGCCGACGGTCCGCGACGGCTGGCAGCACAGCGCCTACCACCAGTTCCTGGCGCAGCAGGGCTTCGTCGTGCTGCAGGTCAACGTGCGCACGGCCAGCGGCCGCGGCCAGGTCCACACCGGCGCGTGCTACAAGCAGCTCGGCGTGCAGGAGCTGAAGGACCTGCAGGACGCTGTCGCGTTCGTCTGCAAGGAGCACGGCGGCGACCCGGCGCGCGTCGCGATCAGCGGCTGGAGCTACGGCGGGTTCATCAGCGCCTACGCGCTGACGCACAGCGACACGTTCGCGCTCGGGCTCGCCGGCGCTGGCGTATACGACTGGCAGCTCTACGACACGATCTACACCGAGCGCTACATGCAGACGCCGCAGCAGAACCCGCAGGGCTACGCGGCGACGTCGGTGATCAAGGCGGCCAAGCGCCTCAAGGGCCGGCTCGTGCTGCTGCACGGCGAGCTCGACGACAACGTGCACCTGCAGAACACGATGCAGCTCGCCTGGGAGCTGCAGAAGGCCGGCGCGCAGGACTTCGAGCTGATGGTCTATCCGCGCTCGCGCCACGGCCTCGATCCGCGCGTCAATGCGCACAGCCAGGAGTTCCAGTGGCTCCGGCTCAGGCAGCTGCTGGCGCCGGCGGCGGCGAAGTGAGCCCCCGCGCGCGGCCGGATCGCCGGCCGCGCCGTCACGCCTGCGGCAGCGGGCCTTCGTAGCACGTGCGGCCGGGACGGCAGTCGCGCGGGTGCACGATGTCGTCGTCGGGGCCGACGCAGGTGCACGTCCGCGCGCACCAGTAGTAGCCGTCGCCCGGCCATTTGCGGTCGTCGTACACGCGCTCGCCGAGCGAGTGCGTCAGCAGATGCTTCATCAGCATCGACGGGCACAGGTCCTTCGGCAGCAGGTCTTCGTGCGTCTTGGTCTTCTCGGTCATGGCGTCACCGCGTCGCTTCGTCGAGGGCCTGCCGCACGATCGCCTTGCCGATCGTCAGCTTGTAGTCGTTGTGCGCCAGCGGATTGGCGCCCGCGAAGGCGAGCTCGGCCGCCTTCTGGAACAGCGCCGCGCTCGGCGCTTCGCCGACCAGCACGGCCGCTGCCTTCGGGCGCGGCAGCGGGTTCGGGGCCACGGCGCCGAGCACGAGGTCGGCGGCGGTGATCTTGCCGGCCTGCAGCACGACCCGGACGGCGCACGCGGTCGTCGCCCAGTCGAAGGACTGCTTCTCGCGCGATTCGCAGTAGGCGCTGCGCGCGCCGGACGGTTGCTTGGGCACGTGCAGCGCCGTGACGATCTCGCCGGCCTGCAGCGTGTGCTCGGGGTTCTGCGCCCGCGGCTCGGCGGGGAACAGTTCGGCGAGCGCGCGGCGGCGCGTCGCGCCATCGAGCGTTGTCGTGTACTCGGCCCCGAGCGCCAGCAGCGGTGGCGCCAGGTTGCTCGGGTGCACGCGCACGCAGTCCGTCCAGCCGAGCACGGCGTGGTAGCGGTTCTCGCCGGTCATCGCGAGGCAGGTCGGGCCGCGGCCGCCGTGCAGGCAGCGGAAGGCCTCGCTGCGCACGTACCAGCAGCGCGTGAACTGCAGGATGTTGCCCGCCACGGTGGCGCGGTTGCGCACCTGCGGCGTCGCCGTCATGCCGGCGGACTGGCGCAGCGCCTGCAGCGCCGGGTCGGCCAGCTCGGCGTGCTGTTCGAGCTCGGTCAGCGTGGTCAGCGCGCCGATCTGCAGCGCGCCGTCGGCGGCGCGCGCGACGCCGGCGAGCTGCTGCTTGAGCGGCAGCAGGTTGACGACCTGCTGCGGCGTCTGCAGGCGCTCCTTCATGCGGTCGACGAGGTCGACGCCCGCGCCCTTGAGCACGGTGTCGGGCTGGGCGGCGGCCGCCGCCGCTTCGGCGAGGTCCTTCGGGACGACGTAGGTGAACGGCTTCATCGGTTCATCCCTTCTTGGCGAGGGCCTGCACGACCTTGTCGGGCGTGATGGGGAGGTGGCGGACCGGCGTGCCCAGCGCGTGGAACACGGCGTTGGCGATGGCGGCGGCGGAGGCGACGGACGGCGGCTCGCCGAGCCCGGCGGCGCCGACGCTGTCGTGGCCGTTGGCGATCGAGTGCATGTGGCACTCGAGCTCCGGCAGGTCGCGCGCGCCGGTGACCTTGTAGCGCAGGAAGTCGCCGTTGAGCATGCGGCCGGTGCGCTTGTCGAGGATGCGCTGCTCGTGCAGCGCGTAGCTGACGCCCTGGATCATCGCGCCGAGCACCTGGCTCTCGGCCAGCTTCCTGGTGATCACGAGGCCGCAGTCCTGGATGCCGAACATGCGCGTCACGCGCACGAAGCCGGTCCAGGCGTCGATCTCGACCTCGGCCATCTGCACGCCGCACTGGCTGCCGTGGAACGGCTTGCTGTCGTAGTTGGCGAAGCGCTGGCCGCGCACGTCGATCGGATTGGGCCCGATCAGCTTGCAGGCCTCCGCCCAGCGCAGCTGCGACTTGCCGAGGCCCACGAGGCCGCCGGCGCAGACGACCTCGTTCGCCGGCACGCCGAGGTGCTTGCCGACGAGTTCGCACAGCTGCTGCTTGGCCAGGAACGCCGCGTGGCGCGCCGCCGGCGCGAGGCTCGGCGTCACCGTGCTGCCGCCGCTCGCCGGGCCCGACGGGTCGCCGGTGTGGCCGACGGTCGCCTTGACCAGCTTGAGGTCGACGCCGAGCTCCTCGGCGGTGATGACGGCGAGCATCGTCTTGGTGCCCACGCCCGGTTCCTGCGCGCCGCTGCGCGTCTCGACCGTGCCGTCCTGGTGGATGCGGCAGGTGATGCCGTGCGCCGGCCGGCCCGGGTTGCCGAGGTTGCCCCAGCGCGCCGAACTCAGGCCGACGCCGCGCCGCATGCGCGCGCCGGGCGCGTTCGCGCGCGCGCGCGCCGCGTCCCAGCCGAAGCGCTCGGCCGCGAAGCGCCACTGGTCGAGGCGGATCTGCTCGCGGTCGTTCTGCAGCCGGAATGCCAGCGGGTCGACGCCGGCCTTCGCCGCCAGTTCGTCGAGGAACAGTTCGGCGCCGAACCACCCCTGCGGGTGGCCGGGCGCGCGCATCGGCCGCGGCGGGTCGGCGTCGATCGCGAGGTCCTTGTGGCTGCGGCGGACCTTGGCGTCGCCGGTGTAGTAGTTGGGCACGGCGACGCTGCCGCCGCTGCCGCTGAAGCCGGCGTGGCCGAAGCTGCGCCAGTCCCACGCGACGATGCGGCCCTCGGCGTCGACGCCGCCGCGCGCCTGCATCAGGGCTCCCGGGCGGTTGCCGGTGGTGGTGTGCTCCTCGAAGCGGTCGAGCATCAGCTTGACCGGCGCCTTGGCCGCGTGCGCGAGCAGGCACAGCGCGAGTCCCTCGATGCCGGCGCCGAACTTGCTGCCGAAGCCGCCGCCGACGAACTCGGAGTGGATCGTCACCGAGCCGACGTCGACCTTCTTGCCCTGCAGGGCGCGCGCGAGCTCGCCGCGGCAGCCGAACGTCGCCTGCGTCGACAGCCAGACCTCCAGGTCGTTGCCGGTCCAGCGCGCCACGCCGCCGTGCGTCTCCAGCGAGCTGTGCGTCTGCACCTCGACGCGGTAGGTGGCGTCGTGGGTGACCTTCGCGTCGAGCAGGGCCGCGGTCATGCCTTCGTCGGCCGGCCAGTCCTCGGTGACGAGACCCTTGTCGTCGACCATCGGGGCGTCGTTGGCGACGAGGTAGTCGACGTTGTGCTCCTCGCGCTCGTACTCGGCGCGGATCCGCTCGATGGCGTCGCGCACGAGGTGCAGGTTGACGCCGGCCACCGCGGCGATGGCGTCGCCGACGAAGCGCACCTTGTTGCCGATCTCCTTCAGCGCGACCACGGCCTGGATGCCAGGCATGCGCGCGGCCTCGTCGAGTTCGAGCACGGTCAACTTGCCGCGCGCCACCGGGCTGCGCAGGATCATCGCCTGCAGCATGCCGGGGAACGTGACGTCGTAGCTGTACTTGGCGCGGCCCGACGCCTTGGCGAGGCCGTCGACGCGGTCGACATCGGTGCCGACCAGCGCGAACTGCGTCGTCGCGTCCCACGGCGGCGCGTCGCCGGCGGCCGGCTGCACCGTGCGTTGCTCCAGGCGGTCGTCCTTCTGGCCCGGCAGCGCCTTGTAGCCGACGGTGATCTTCACGTCCTCCTGCGGCGTGCGGGCGTTCACTTGCCTCCTCCCTGCGCCGTGCGCTGGATCGCCTGCATCACGCGGCCGTAGGTGCCGCAGCGGCAGAGGTTGCCGCTGAGGTCATGCTGCATCTGCGCGACCGTCGGCTGGCCGCGGCGCTGCAGGCAGCTGAGCGAGCTCATCACCATGCCCGGCGTGCAGAAGCCGCACTGCATGGCGTCGCAGCGCACGAAGTTCTGCACCAGCGGATGCACCGCGTCGCCGTCGGACAGGCTCTCGATGGTGGTGACCTCGCTGCCGACGGCGTCCATCGCCAGCGTCATGCACGACGTCGTGGTGACGCCGTCGACCAGCACCGTGCAGCCGCCGCAGGCGCCGCGGTCGCAGACCTTCTTGGCGCCGGTCAGGTCGAGGCCGTCGCGCAGCGCGTCGAGCAGCGTCGTGCGCGTCTCGACCTCGACCTTGCGCGCCTTGCCGTTGATGCGCAGTTCGATCTCGTGCAGCCCGGGACCGAACGTCGTCGGGCCGGCGGGGGCGGCCGGCGCCGCGGCAATGCCGGTCGTGGCGACGCCGGCGGCGGCGGATCCCTTGAGGAAGGAACGGCGGCTGAAGCCGCGGTCGGGTGGGACGGTCATGGCCTCGGGACGGGAAGAGGAAGGCCGGAGTCTAGCCAGCTTCCGACGCCGCCGAGGTCACGAATCTGCCCCGCGCCGCCGCGCCGTCGCGCGGCCGTTCGCCCGGCTCACTGGAAGGCGCCGACGAAGCGCATCACGAGGCCGTAGTAGCCGGTCGGCGACAGCGAGCCGGTCGTCTGCGTCGTGTAGTTCGAGCGGTGCACCATCTGTGCCGGTCCGGCTGGCGCTGTGGCCGCGCCGATGCGCACCTGCCACGCCGTGCGCGACGGCACCAGCGCGCCGCTGACGAAGTCGATGCCGATCGCCTGGGTGAACAGCGGCACGCCGACCGCCGCTGGCGTGGCCGGCAGCGGCCAAACCTGCCCGCCAGCCGACGTCGGCACAAGCGCGCCGAGCAGCGGGTCGACGTGCAGCGCGCACGCCGGCGCGCCGAGCGCCGCCAGCGACACCGGCAGCGGCACGCCGCCCGCTTGTCGGTTGTCGAGGCCGAGCGCGTGGTACACGAACGCGATCGGTGGGCCGCCGGCGGTGGCGGTGTGGGTCACGTTGAGGCTGCCGCCGACGACGCCGTTGCCCGCGACCTGCGGCACGTCGATCGCCAGCGCACTGCCGGCGACGCTGCATGCCGCGTCGTCGACGATGCGGGTGACCTCGCCGCGCGCCTCGGTGGCGTGGAAGAAGAAGCCGTCGGCCGGCCAGTTGTCGCCGGCGCCGCCGGTGACGGTCAGGTCGAGCAGCAGGTTGCCGTTGGCGCGCAGGTAGACGAGCGGCGCTTGCAGCGGGATCGTCAACGTCCACGGGTTGGGGTACGGGAACGTGCGCACGGCGGCCGGCGCGACCAGCTGGCCGTCGTAGAGCGTCTGCGCCGTCGCCGTGCCGATGTTGACGGCCCAGTTCGACGACATCGTCCCGGGCGTCGCGGGCACTTCGTATGCGTCGATGCGGCACTGGAACGTCTTCGCGACCGGCGCGTCGACGTTGAAGTTGCCGCCATCGAGGCGGAGTTGCAGTTCCGTCACGACGGCCGTCGACGCGCACAACTGGCTGCCGTCGACGAGGTATTGGACGCGGCCCGACGACCAGCCGAACGGCGTGCGCGAGGCGCTGGTGCCTTCGAGGTCGGCGTAGCCGTTGGGCACGACCACGGCGGTCTGGGCGACGGCCACGGCGGCGGTTGTGAGGAGGAGGAACACGGCGCGGAGCAGATGCGGATTCATGGCCCAGCGGAGTGCCGTTCGCTGCGCGCGAGTTCCCGGCGGAACCGGCGGGCCGCTTGCGGCACACTGCCGACGTGGTTCCCCTGCGCACGGTCTGGTGGTTCTGGTTGCTCGTCGCCGCGCCGTGGGCGTGCACCCCGGTCGCTTCGCCGCCTGCGGTCGAGCGGATGGCCGCGGTCGCAGCGGCCCCGGCGGTCGACGCCGAGCGCGCAGCGAAGCTGCTGCTCGCCGCGCTCGACGGCGAAGCGCTGTACACGCTCGCCGACGGCACGAAGCCGGTGAGCGAGGGCTTCTGGCACGGTTGGGTACGCGTCGATGCGCCGGACCTCGCCGAGGTCGAGGCGGTGCGCGCCGCGCTGGCGCCGCTGCGCACCGACGACCTGTACGCCGACGTGACGGTGTTCGACGCCGTGCACGACGGCAAGCGCGCGGCGCAGGCCTTCGTCATCGACCGCCGCGCGTTGGCCGCGGCGCTGACGCGCCACGCCGTGTTCTTCGCGCCGTACGGCCTCGCGCCGAGCGCGCACCCGTGCGAGGTGATGGCGGTGGTCGAGCGCATGCCCAAGCTCGACCGCCACCGCGGCCACGGCCTGTTGTTCGGCTACCCGGTGCACGCCGTCGACTTCTTCGTCGCCGTCGCCGACACGCCGGGCGAGGGCGGCAAGCCGGCGCAGCGCCGCTTCGTGCAGATCCCGACCTTCGCCAGCCCGACCGGCCGCTTCGTCTACGCCGTGCCGCCCGACGCGCCCGATCGTCCCGAAGACCAGGCGCTGCGCGCGCGCACCGAGCCGGTGCTGGCGCGCTGGCGCGAACTGCGCGCGGGGCTCGACGTCGGCGACCTCGCGGCGCTGCGCGCGGCGGTGGCGACGCTGCGGCGGGAGTTCGCGGAGCGGGTGGCGGTGGGCGTCGCGGGCAAGCCGCGCGCGGTGGCGCTGCGGCCGCTCGCATTCGCCGGGGGATGACCTCGGAGTCTGCGCCACGAAAGGCCACGCCGCCCGCCGCCCGTCTTCACGGCCGGGGACTCGCCGCCCAGCGTTGGCGGATGAGCTGCTCGGCGAATCCAACGATTCGCCTGCGGTCGTCGGCTTCGCCCCGACCGCGAATCCACGCGCCGGATCGGCGCGCGTTCCGTGACGCAGACTCCTAGGGTGATCGCCGTGCGTCGCCGCGGCGGCGCTCGTTCAGTCGGCGAGCAGTTCGGCGAGCGACGTGGCGTCGAGGATGCGATCGGTCCAGCGGTCGATTTCGTCTGTGGTGGCGCCGTGCAGTCGGGAGGCGACGGCCGCGTCGGGAGCGCCGAAGCGCCGGGTGATCAGGCGCAGCAGGGTGGCGACCTTGCCCTCGGCCTTGCCTTCGGCCCGGCCTTCGTTGCGGATCTGCTGCGCGGTCGACACGAACTTGTTCTTCATGGCGGGATCTCGAAAGCGGTGGGCCAGTTGGCGCTGCACGACCGGGACCGGCAGCCCGGACGTCGCATAGACGTAGTCTACCAGGGCGTCGAACAGGTCGCGGCCGCCGCGGCCGCCGCCGGCGTCGCCGAGCCGCGCGGCCTGCTCCTGGACGTCGTGCCAGCCGTCGAGGAAGGCGGCGAAGGCGCGTTCGTCGCGGGCCGCGCGCGGCAGGTACTGCAGCGCGCTCAGCGCGCACAGGCCGAAGACGCTGAG
>JADCJE010000125.1 GCA_020247305.1 Phycisphaerales bacterium
GCTCCAGCGCGTCGTCGCCGGCGACCTGCTGGCGACCATCGCGTCGCCGGCGTGGCGCACGCTGCAGCGCGAGCTCGGCGAGCTGGAGAACGCGCTCGCAGTGACCGAAGCCAACCGCAAGGCCATGCCGCTGCTGCTCGCCGCGTGCGAGCAGCACGAAGCGAGCCTGCGCGCCGCCGCCGACGCGCTGCAGGGCCTCGTCAAGACGTTGGAGCAGAGCCAGCAGCAGGTCGGCGGCCAGGCGACGCGCCTCGCTGAAGCGCGCGCCAGCCTTGCCGCCAATGCCGCGCTGCTGGCCGAAGCCAACGAGAAGCACGCCGAAACGCAGACGCGCCAGATCGAGCTCGAGGCGACGACCACGGGGCAGCGCGAACGGCTGCGCCTCGCGCTGGCCGCTGCGGCGACCACGCTCGGCGTGACGAACGATGCCCTGACGACCGCCGGTCCCGACGGCGCGCCGCGCTGGAAGACCATCGACGCGATCGAGCTGCGCGCGCCGCGCGCCGGCGTCGTCGAGACGATGGCCGGCGCCGACGGCGCGCTGGTCGACGGCCACGACGTCTGGGCGACGATCATCGACCCGACGGCGGTGCGCTGCCGCGTGCGCGCGCTGCAGAGCGACCTCGGCCGTCTGCGCGACGGCCTGCCGACGGCGATCGTGCCGGCCGGCGCCGCCGACCCGGCGCTGCGCGTCGCCGCGACGCTGCAGTTCGCGACCGGCGGCGACGCGGCGCAGCGCACGTTCGACCTGTGCGCGACGCCGCTGCAGCCGGCGGAGTTCCTGCGGCCCGGCGTGGCGGTGTTCGTCGAGATCACCACGGTCGGGACGGCCGAGCCCGTGCTGGCGATCCCGCGCAGCGCCGTGCTGCAGGACGGTCTGCAGCGCGTGTTCTTCCGCCGCGACCCCAAGGACCGCGACAAGGTGATCCGCGTCGAGGCCGACCTCGGCGTCGACGACGGCCGCTGGGTCGAGGTCAAGAGCGAGCTGATGGATGGCGACGAGGTGGTGACCACGGGCGCCTACGAGCTGGTGCTGGCGAGCTCGGCGCAGGCGACCAAGGGCGGCCACTTCCACGCCGACGGCACCTGGCACGAGGACCACGAGTAGGCCGCCATGTTCCGCCAACTGATCGCATTCGCGCTGCAGCGGCCGTTCGTGGTGCTCGTCGGCGCGGCGCTGCTGCTGCTCGCCGCCACCTGGCGCGTCGGCACGATGCCGGTCGACGTCTTCCCCGAGCTGAACGCGCCGACCGTCGTGGTGATGGCCGAGAGCCCCGGGCTCGCCGCCGACGAGGTCGAGCAGACGGTGACGTTCCCGTTGGAGACCGCGACCGCCGGCCTGCCCGGCGTGCGCCGCGTGCGCAGCGCCTCGGCCATCGGGCTCGGCATCGTCTGGGTCGAGTTCGACTGGGGCGAGGACATCTTCCGCGCGCGCACGCTGGTGGCCGAGAAGCTCGGCTCGGTGCGCGAGAACCTGCCGGCGAACGTGCACGCCGAGATCACGCCGATCACCTCGATCACCGGC
The DNA here is from genome assembly GCA_020247305.1 of Phycisphaerales bacterium. Classification (GTDB taxonomy): domain Bacteria; phylum Planctomycetota; class UBA1135; order UBA1135; family UBA2386; genus UBA2386. The sequence goes on from JADCJE010000125.1 coordinate 1,526, forward strand.
GAGATCATGCTGCTGTCGATCACGTCGCCCGACGGTCGCGCGAGCCCGCAGCAGCTGCGCACCTACGCCGAGTTCGACCTGCGCAACCGCCTGATGGCGGTGCCGGGTGTCGCCCAGGTCGTCGCCATCGGCGGCGAACTCGCCGAGTACCAGGTGCTCGTGCGCCAGGACGACCTGCGCCTGTTCGACCTCACGCTGGACGACATGCTCGCCGCCACGCGCGCTGCGCATGCCACCAGCGGCGCTGGCTACCTGCCCGACGTCGAAGGGCTGGAGCTGCCGATCCGCCAGACCGGCCGCGTGCGCTCGCTCGCCGACCTCGCCGGCGCCGTCGTCGCCCACCGCGAGGGCCACCCGGTGACCATCGGCCAGGTCGCCGAGGTGCGCCTGGGCGCTGCGCCGAGCCGGGGCGCTGCCGCCGACGACGGCCGCAAGGCCGTGGTGCTGTCGGTGCAGAAGTCGCCAGGCACGAACACGCTGGCGCTGACCGACGCCATCGACCGCAAGCTGGCCGAGGCGCAGGCGGCGCTGCCGCCGGGCATGGCGCTCAACACGCACGTGATGCGCCAGGCGGACTTCATCCAGCGCTCGGTCGACAACCTGATCAAGGTCCTGCGCGACGCGGCGATCTTCATCGTGATCGTGCTCGTGCTGTTCCTGATGGACGTGCGCACGACGCTCATCACCCTGACGGCGCTGCCGCTCAGCCTCGCGGTCGCCTTCCTGGTGCTGTCGGCGCTCGGCCTGACGATCAACGTGATGACGCTCGGCGGCCTCGCCGTCGCGATCGGCGAACTGGTCGACGACGCCATCATCGACGTCGAGAACGTCTTCCGCCGCCTGCGCGAGAACGGTGCGCGGCCGGCCGGCGAGCGCGCGCCGGTGCTGCGCGTGGTGTTCCAGGCCAGCAACGAGATCCGCAGCGCCGTCGTGTTCGCGACGGTGATCCTCGGCATGGTCTTCGTCCCGCTGCTGTTCCTCAGCGGACTCGAAGGCCGTTTCTTCCGGCCGCTGGCGATCGCGTACATCGCCTCGACGTTCGCGTCGCTGGTCGTCGCGCTGACCGTGACGCCGGTGCTGTGCCGGCTGCTGCTCGGCAAGCTCGGCGCCGGCGGCGAGCACGGCCCGAGCCGGCTCGTGGTCTGGCTGCAAGCCCGCTACGCCCGCGTGCTGCAGGCCGCGCTGCGGCGGAGCAAGCCGCTGCTCGCCGCCGCCGGCCTCGCCGCCGCCGCCAGCATCGCGCTGGCGTCGACGTTCGGCACCAGCTTCCTGCCGAGCTTCCACGAGGGCACGTTCACGGTGTTCCTGATGGCGCCGCCAGGCACGTCGCTCGCGGAGAGCGACCGGCTCGCGACCGGCATCGAGGCGCAGCTGTGCGCGGTTCCCGGCGTGCGCACGGTCGTGCGCCGCACCGGCCGCGCCGAGCGCGACGAACACGCCGAGCCCGTCAGCAGTTCGGAGATCGAGGTCGTGGTCAAGGCCGACGCCGACCGCAAGGCCGTGCGCGCCGGCATCGACGCCGTGCTCGGCAGGGCGCCGGGCGTGACGACCGCCGTCGGCCAGCCGATCGAGCACCGGCTGTCGCACGTGATGTCGGGCACGCCCGCCGCGATCGCCGTCACCGCCTACGGCGACGACCTCGCCGTGCTGCGCAGCCTCGCCAAGAAGCTCGAAGCCGCCATCAAGGGGGTGCCGGGCACGCGCGACGTGCTGGCCAACCGCGAGGTGATGATCACCTCGCTGCCGGTGCGCTACCGCCCGCAGGACCTCGCCGCCGCCGGCCTGTCGCCGGCCGAGGCGGCGCGGCAGGTGCAGCACGCGATCGCCGGCGCGCACGCGGTCGACGTCATCGACGGCAGCCGCCGCATCGCGCTGACCGTGCGGCTGCACCCGGACGAACGCGCCGAGGTGGACGACGTCGGCGCGCTGGAGTTGCGCGGCGGCTCCGGCGCGCGCGTGCGCCTGCGCGACGTCGCCGACCTCGGCCGCGAGCGCGCTTCCAACCTGATCGCGCGCGAGAACGGCCGCCGCAAGGCCGTCGTCTCGTGCAACGTCGCCGACGGCCACAACCTCGGCGACGTCGCCGTCGCCATCGAGCGCGCCGTCGCGCCGATCGTCGCCGGGGCCGGCTGCGCGCTGGCGCTCGGCGGCCAGTTCGAGGCGCAGCAGTCCGCCAGCCGTACGATCCTCGGCATGGGCGCGATCGCGCTCGTCGTCATGCTGCTGCTGCTGCACGGCGCGCTCGGCTCGCTGCCGGCGGCGCTGCTGGTGATGGTCAACCTGCCGCTGGCGCTGATCGGCGGCGTCGCGGCCGTGTACCTGACCGCCGGCCCCGGCGGCCTCGCCAACACGCTGGCGTTGCTCGGGATCTCCGGCCGCGCCTACGAGGCGCCGGTGCTCTCGATCGCCAGCCTCGTCGGCTTCATCACGCTGTTCGGCATCGCCGTGCGCAACGGCATCCTGATGGTGCGCCACTTCCTCGACCTGATGCGCGAGGGCGTGCCCGCCGCCGAGGCGGTGGCGCGCGGCGCGCACGAGCGCCTCGTGCCGATCCTGATGACGGCGCTGTGCGCGACGCTCGGCCTGCTGCCGATCGTGCTCGCGGCCGGCGAACCCGGCAGCGAGATCCTGGCGCCGCTGTCGGTCGTCGTGCTCGGCGGCCTCGTCACCTCGACCCTGTTGAACCTGCTGGTCGTGCCGGCAGGGTTCCTGCTGTTGTTCCACGACCGTCCCCTCGCGGCGCGCTCCGACGACGCCGACCTGCTCGATCCATGAAGACGCTGCCCTTGTTCCTGTTCTTCTCGCTGTTGCCCGTCGCCGCCTGCGGCAAGTCGGACGCGCCCGCCGGCCCGGCCGTCAAGCCCGGCGCCGTGGCGCCCGACGACCACGACCACGAACACGGCGAGAAGAAGCCGATCGGCCCGCTGGCGATCGGCGCTTACCGCTTCGACGTCGTGCAGTTCGGCGACGTCAAGGCCGGCGGCGAAGCGGTGTTCGAGCTGGAGTTCGCCAAGGACGCCAAGGTGCCGCCGCTGGCGCGCGCGTGGCTGGGCGTCGAGTCCGGCCAGGGCTCGATGAAGGTGCGCTTCGGCAAGGAGGGCGACCACGGGCTGCACGCGCACGTGCCGGCGCCCGCGACGCTGGCGGCGGACGCCAAGCTGTGGATCGAGATCGAGGTCGACGGCAAGGTCGAGCGCGCGGCGACGGCCTGGAAGTGACGCTGCGGCCGGCGCCGGTCACGGCGCGCACAGGCGCTGCAGCGCGGCGTGCAGCGCGTCGACGGCGCGACCGAGGTTCCATTCGCCGCGGCCGCGGTCGCCGGTCCAGTTGCTGATCGCGCGCACGTGCAGCAGCGGCGTCTCGCGCCGGCGGCACACCGCGGCCACGGCGGCGCCCTCCATCGTCTCGACGTCAGCGTGCGTGCGCGCGTGCAGGTCGTGCGCCAGCGCGTCGACGCCGCTGCAGGTGCTCACGGTGGCGCCCTTGACCAGCGGGCAGCCGAGCCGCGCGGCCGCTTCGGCGGCCATGCGCGGGCTCGCCGGGAACGGCCCGGTGTCGACGAGGCGCATGCCGTGCTCGCGCGGCTTGCCGAAGTCGATGAAGCCGGCGGGCGTGGCGACGCCTTCGTCGGCGAGCACGTCGCTGGCGACGATGCACACGTCGCCCGGTCCGACCGGCGGCGCGCTGCCCCGCACGCGCTCGGGGTAGCTGCCGGCGACGCCGATCAGCAGCACGCCGCGCGCCGGCCGCACCGACTCCAACCGGATCAACAGCGAGTACAGCTCCATCGCCGCTGCGACCTTGCCGACGCCGAGTTCGTGCATCGCGAGCCGGCCGTCGCCACCGCGTTCGACCGGCGCGGCGTGCACGACCAGGAAGTCGTCGAGCGACACGCCGCCATAGCTGGGCGCGCTCATCGGCCAGCTCCGCCGCAGCGCGCGGCGAGCGCGGCGAACACCGCGAGCGCCACCATCAGGCCGACGATCCCAAGGCCGCCGTGCAGCGGTTCCAGCCGGCGCAGGAAGGCGGCGAGGCGCGGCCGCCAGACCGACGCTGCGGCGGCCGCGTTGCCCCCGCGTGCATCGGCACGGACCGCCGGCGCCAGCGGCTGCGGCTGTGGCTGCGGCTGCGGTGCGCGCGGCGCGCCGGGACTCGGCGGTGGCACGGCGGCGGTCGGCGCGATCGGCGCGATCGGCGCACCGGCCGCGGCCGCGGCAGCAGGGGCGGCGAGCGGCTCGCCGAGCGCCGCGAGCAGGTCGCGCACGGACGCAAAGCGCGCCGCCGGGTCCTTGGCGAGGCAGCGCTGCAGCGCCTCGCGGTCGCGCGCCGACAGGTGCGGCGGCAGCGTCGGCGGCGTCGACGCGTGCTGCTTCATCACCTGCCACGCGTCGTCGCCGACGAACGGCGTCTGGCCGCACAGCAGTTCGTAGAGGATGCAACCCAGCGAGTAGACGTCGCTGCGGCGGTCGCCGCGGCGGTCGAGGACTTCGGGGGCCATGTAGTGCGGCGTGCCGCGCGCCGCCGACAGGCTGGCGCGGCTGCCGTCGGCGAGCTTCGACAGGCCGAAGTCCCCCACGCGCGCGACGTCGCCCTTGAGGAAGACGTTCTGCGGCTTGACGTCGAAGTGCACGAGGCCGTGGTCGTGCAGCGCCTGCACGCCGGCCGCCGCCTGCGCGAACCACGCGCGCAGCCGCGCGAGGTCGGCGGGCGCGGGCGGCGCGCCCCTTGGCATGCGATCGCGCAGCGTCTCGCTGCCGGCGAACGCCATCACCACGAACGGGATGCCGTCGACGAGCCCGCGGTCCTCGATGGCGACGAGGTTGGGATGGTCGATCTGCGCGAAGTGGCGCAGCTGGTCCAGTTCGGCCTGCACCGCGCGCGCGACCTCGGCGTCGTCGATCTGCAGGAACTTGATGGCGTAGTCCTTGCCGATCGACGCCTTGCGGGCCCGGTAGACCTGTCCCGACATGCCGCTGCCGAGCTTGCCGAGGATCTCGTAGCCGCGCACGTACCCCGGCTGGCGCAGGTTGCGGTGGAACGCCTCCCAGTCGGGCGCGGTGGCGGCGGGGTCGGCGCTCATGCCGGAACGAAGTCTAGCAAGCGTGCGCGCCGGTTCCCGCCGCGCGGGCCGCACGGCGGCGAATCGCGCGGCGGTGGCCGTCGCCGCAGGCGGCGGGGTCCACGGCGCGCAGCGCGACGCGCTGCAGCCGCCGCACCGCGGAGTTTCGCACCGCGGCGACCGTCCGCTGCGCCCTTCCCGCCTGCCGTTGTCCGGCCTGCCGCCAACGCGGCCCATCCCCGATCGCCATGCCTCGCTTCACCCTTGCGTCGCCGTTGCTGCCTGCCATGCCAACCATCCCACCGACGCACCGTCGCCGTGCGTGGCCGGCCGTTTGGACGCGCGCGCGCGGCGAATGCGGCATGGTCGCCGCCGCCCGCGGCACCCGCGCGCTGGCCATGGCGCTGGCGACAACGCTCGCCATGGCACTCGCCAGCGGCGCGCCCGCCGTGGCCCAGCGCGCTTTTGAAGCAGTCGCCGATGGCACGCTGACCGACGGCACGCATCCCAAGCGCCCCGGCGACGTCACCACCGTGCGCGTGCGTCTGCGCCTCGCGTACGACGAGGGCACCGGCGAAGCCACGCTCGAATGGAGCGAACCCGACGCGCCGGGGCAGCCACCCGAGCGTTACCACTGGCGGCTCGGCCGGCTGTTCCAGGCCACCGAGTCCGGCGAGTACCGGCCAGCAACCAGCTACTGCGACCTCGCGCCGGCGGCGATCGCGGTGCTGCATCCCGCGCTGCTGGCGGGGCTGCGGCGCGAACGCCCGGAGAACGTGCTGGCCGTGCCGCCGCAGCGCGGCGAC
>JADCJE010000126.1 GCA_020247305.1 Phycisphaerales bacterium
CGAGTTCGATGGGCAAGGCCGCTGGTCGCTCGGCCTGCCGTGGCCCGCGGGCGTGTCGACGGGGGCGAGCTTCTGGAGGCAGCTCGCGGTGCTCGACAACACGGGGCCGGCGGGCCTCACCGCCAGCGCCGGCCTGCGCAGCGTCGCGCCGTAGCGCGCGCCGCGCGCCGCGCTTGCCTCGCCGCAGCCGCACGCGCGACACTGCGCCGATGCAGCTCGGCCTCTACTTCGCCACCAACCGCGCGCACGAAGGCCGCGACCGGTGGCATCCCGTCCGCTACGGCCGCGCGTTCTCCGGCGACGGCATGGAGAACCTGCGCTTTGGCTGGCTGACCGTCGAGGTCGCCGACGCCGAGGTCGCCCGCTGCCTGCGGCGCGACACCGGCTTCGGCGCGGGCGACGGCAACGCGCTCGCGGCGCTGCTGGCCAAGGCGGCGAAGCGTGCGCGCATCGAGGCGTATCCCGAGAGCCTCGACCCCAAGCGCGCCGAGACCGGCCAGCCGCGCGCGAAGCTCGGCAGCAAGGCGATGTTCGCCGACGTGCAGCGCGACATGCTCGCGCGCAGCGACGTGCTCGCCTACGTGCACGGCTTCAACGTGTCGTGGGAGGACGCGGTGGGGGCTGCGCTCGCGCTGCAGGTCATGTTCGACCGCGACGGCGTCGGCGACTCCACGCAGCGCACGACGGTCGTGCTGTTCAGTTGGCCATCGGACGGGCTCGCGCTGCCGTTCGTCAGCTACAAGTCCGACCGCAGCGAGGCCAAGGGCTCGGGCTACGCGTTCGCGCGCGGCCTGCTCAAGCTGCGCGACCATCTCGCGCGCCTCGCCGACCGCGCCGGCGGCCGTGCCTGCCCGCAGGACCTGCACCTGCTCTGCCACTCGATGGGCAACTACGTGCTGCAGAACGCCCTGGAGCGCCTGCGCGAGTTCACGCCGGGCACCGCGCTGCCGCGGCTGTTCGACCATGTCTTCCTGTGCGCGCCCGACGTCGACGCCGACGTGTTCGAGCCGGGCCAGCCGATGCACGACCTGCACCAACTCGCGCGCGCCGTGGCCGTCTACCACAACACCGGCGACGTCGCGCTGCACGTGTCGGACTACACCAAGGGCAACCCCGATCGCCTCGGCAGCCACGGCGCTGCGCGCGCCGCGGCGCTGCCCGACAAGGTCGAGCAGATCGACTGCAGCGGCCTCGTGAAGGGCCTCGTCGAGCACAGCTACTACCTCGACGGCCGCATCAACGACGACATCCTGCGCAGCATCGATGGCGTGCCCGCCGCCGATGCCGCGCGCACCCGCAGCCGCAAGTCCGGCGCGGGCGTGCGCTGGGACCTGCGCTGACAGGCCGAGAACGAATCCAGCACACGGCCTCTCGGCGTCACGTCTGGCGGCTGCCGTCGCAGCCGCGCCGAGCCTTCGAGAGTTGCTCTCTCAGGTTCTGAGCGCCGCCGGCGCGCGCGAACTCGGCCGCTCGCCGGGCCGCCAGCGCCTGCCGTCGCAGTGCGCCGTCGGGCGCACGACGGCGGGCGCGCTGGCGTTCCGACGCGAACCGCGCCAAGGCCGGCCGCCGCCGCGATTCCTGGCCGCATCTTGATCGCGGCTGCACATCGGGTGCGCGTCGGCGTGAGAACAATGCACCATGCTCATGAGCCTGCGCGCCGTCGTGTTCTTCCCCGCCTGCCTGTCCGCGTGCCTCGGCGTCGCGGCCGCGCAGACGATGGTCGTCGTCCCGGCCGACCGCGACAACACGCTCTACGAACACCCGTTCGGCAGCTTCAGCAATGGCGCGGGCGACAGCATCTTCTGCGGCCTCACCGCGCAAGGTGCGGCGCGGCGCGCCGTCGTGCGCTTTCCGGTGGCGAGCGCGCTGCCGGCCGACGCGATCGTCGTCGCGGCGACGTTCACCGGCGAAGTGGTGATCTCGACGGCCCCCGGTCCTGGCGCCGTCGGCGTGCACCGCCTGCTGCGTGCCTTTGGCGAAGGCAGCTCGCAAGCGACCGGCGGCGGCGGCGGCCAGGGCGCGCCGTCGGCCGCGAACGACGCGACGTGGATCCACGCGCAGTATCCGAACACGCCGTGGACCGCGCCCGGCGGCGACTTCGCGCCCGTGCCGTCCGCGGTGGTGGCGATGCCGGCGCAGGGCCCGTTTGCGCTGCGGGTCGCCGCGGCCGACGTGCAGGACTGGCTCGCGCAACCCGCGGGCAACTTCGGCTGGTTGCTGAAGACCGACGAAGCGACGCTCAGCGGCCGCGCGCGGCGCATCCACTCGCGCGAAGCCCCGGCCGGCGGCCCCGCACTGCACGTCGCCTACCTGCGGCCTGGCCAGACCGGCGCGTGGGGCGTCGGTTGCCGCGCCGGCGGCGGCGCGGTGGCCTCGACCTGGACTGCCGCTCCGGCCGGCGGCGCGGCGACCGTGATCGCGCACGCCAATGCGCCCGCCAACAGCATCGGCGCCAACTTCTTCGCCTTCGGCCTCGATCCGGTCGGCGTCGCGCTCTCGCCGGGCTGCCTCGCGTACTTGCCTGCCGGCCAGCCGCTGATCGCCGGCGACCTGTTCCTGACCGGCGGCGTGGGCGCGGCGGCGACGACGATCGCCATTCCGCCCGGCGTGCCCGGCGTCTTCGTCGCCGCGCAGGCGGCGATCCTCGACGTCGGGGGTGGGCTCGCGCTCGGCAACGCCGTGCTGCTCGTCACCAACTGAGGTCGATTAGGGCCTGCGCTCGGGCCTGCGACAGAAGCCCCGGCACGGCGACCCCGGCACCGAGTGCGCCGCGCGCAAACGATCGCGGCCGACCACCCCGGGTGGGGCGGTCGGCCGCGAGTCGTTCGCCCGGCGAACCGGGCGGTGGGCGGCGAGTCGCCGCCGGCGATCAGAACGCGTTGATGAACGTGCGGACCGCCGTGCTCGTCACGACGCCCGCGTTGTTCGGGGCGACCGGGACGATCAGCGCCGCCGACTGGGCGTACAGCAGGATGCCCGCCGGGGCCGTGAGCGGCACCGCGAACGTCACCGAGCTGTCCGTCGGCGTCGCGCTGACGTAGGTCAGCGTGACGTCGAGGCCGGCGACGTTGAGGTTGCACGGCGAGTCGACGAGACCGGCCGTCAGCGTGTTGAGCGGCACGCCCGGCTGCAGCTGGCCGAGGCTCATGACGACGACGCCGAAGTAGACGCCCGAGGCCGGGGCCGCTTCCGGGATGCCCGCCTGCGCGTAGGTGAACGTCGAGCCGGCGACCGGGGCCGGGGCGGCGCTCAGGTTGAAGCCCGTCGAGCAGGCGACGCCGTACGCCGTGTGGCGCGCCGACGGCAGGATGCCGACCGAGATGTTGTCGAGGTAGACGAAGTTGCCGAAGTTCGACACGCCGCGGAAGCGGATCTGGTTGGCGCCCGCGCTGAGCGGGTACGCGAGGCTCGCCCACTGGGCCGCCGTCGGGTTGAACGCCGGAGCGAGCGCGCCGCCCGTGTTCAGCACGCCGACGCCGTTCGGCGCGTTGGTCATCGTGGTGACCGCCGTCCACGTCGTGCCGCCGTCATTCGACTCCTCCAGCACGATCTGGTCGATTTCGCCGCCGGTGTACGTGGCGCCAGCGACGTCGAAGTAGATCTGCGTGCCGGCGCCGACCGCCGGGAACGTCGGGCTGGTCAGCGTCAGCGTCGCGCCGTTGCTGGCGTTGTAGAAGTTGAAGCCGATCGCACCCGCGCCGACGCCGAAGGCGCTGACCGCATTGAGCGTCGGCAGGATCGTGCTGGAACCCGCGACGGTCCAGCCAGCGGCGGTGAGGCCACCGCAGCCCTCGAAGTCGCGCGGGAACGCTGCCGGGAGCGGGTTCGTGGCGACCGCGGCGACGGCGCTGCTGCCCGTCGCCGGGCCCGCCGAGCACGTCACGTCGCAGTAGTACCACGTGTCGACCGTCTGGTTCGTCGACCAGGTCGGCGACGTCGGGCCGGCGTTCCACGGGCCGGTCGCGCCGGTCGTGCTGCTGTACCACTGGTACGTCACGCCGTTGCCGGGCGTGCTGTTTTGCAGGCTCAGCACGTAGTTGGTGCCAGGGCAAACGTTGGTCGGGGCGACCGTATTGCCCGGCGCCGGCGTGCCCGAGCAGGGCGAGGCCGACTCAACGAGGGCGACGTTGTCGAAGTTGAGGTAGTAGTCGAGCGGCGAGCCCGAAGGCAGCGTCGCCGACCAGCGGATGAACAGCGGGCCCGCCGGCGGCGTAAACGAGTGGGTCTTCTGCTGGCACGGATTGCCGAGCTGCGCCTCGTTGCTCACCGTCGCGAACGTCGTCCACGGGCCCGCGACCGTCGCGCCGTACTGCACGTCGAAGGAGCCCCACGACGCCGGCGTGGCGACGCTGTTCGCGCTCCAGTTGGCGACCTTGTAGTCGTACGTGATCGTCGTCGTGCCGCCGGTCGAGGTGCCGGTGCTCGGCGAGACCAGACTGCCGGTGGTCGCCCCGCTGTACAGGTTGCGACGCATTGCGCCGCCGCTGCCGCCGCACGCCGTCGTGCCGCTGAAGCGGGTGAAGTTGCCCGTCCAGCCGGTCGCGTTGGCGTCGAAGTTGAACGAGTAGTTGACCTGGGCGGTCGCCGCGGTGGCGAGCAGGCCGGCAACCGTTGCGCAAGCAAGGAGACGATTCATGTGCGAGTACGAGCCTCGGTGAAGAACTAGGGAAGGAAATGCCGCAGGGGCATGGGGCATCGCCGACCACAACGTCGGACGCGCCGGGCCGAGCAGTCTACCGCCGAACCACGATCAGGGAATCCCGCCGGTGCGCTCGCGGCGTGCACGTGCATTGCTGGGCGCCGCATGCCTTGCCATGCGCGCAAGCCCGCGCGCCACCACGGTGCGGGCCGGAGGGCGGCGGGGTTGCGGCCTGCGCGCTGCGATGCCGTGCGTGCAAGCTGCCGTGCCAACGCCGTTACGGCGCATGTGCGGCAATGCACATTGGGCAGCGGTGGTGGCCGCACGGCGGCCGGCGCGCTGCTGGCACGCCGGCACGCCCGCGCCACCGTCGCCGTTGCACGCTTGCCAAAAAACAAACTGCGGGCGCCCAGCGTGGCGCCGCCGTGCCTGCGTCCATCCGGTGAGCTGGGGAACGCGCCCGACGCTGCGTCCGGCGGGTTCCGCTGCTGCAGTTCGCGGCTGCGCGGGGCCGATGATCCGCTCCGTCGGCGCAGCCTTCGTCGCCGGCATCGCCCCGTCACGCCATGCAATACACCGTCACCGCCGGCACCGATGGCGCGACGCTCGCCGCGTTCGATGCGGCGGCGTTGCCGGCCGACTTCGATGCACGCATCGAAGTTGGCGATCCGGCCGACCTGATGGCCGAACTGCAGGAAGCAGGGCGCATGTGGGTCGGCGGCACGGGCGGCGACGGCACGCACGTCGTGCGCGTCGTCGTCGACGAGGAGCCGCAGGGCTTCGCCTCCCGCGCGCCGGCGCACTGCGGCCGCCTCGCCGTGCCGAGCGGTGGCCTGTGGGTGTGCGGCGCCGAGTACGTCGCCAACGACCCGCTGCGCGGCAGTGCGGCGACGCCACGAGGGGGCCTTGGCCGCTACACCATGGGCGCGCGCGTCGACGTGCCACCCGGCGACTACGACCTCGCGGTGCACGAACTGGCGCCCGACGACGACGACGCGCCGAAGCCGCCGTTGCGCGCGGTGCAGGTGCTGCAGGCCATTCCCGTGTTGCTCGCCCTGCTCGGCGCGATCGCCGGCGTTGCGGCGACGCTCGCGCTTGTCGTGACGCTGCCGTGGAAGCTGGTGCAGTGGGCGACCGACGATCCGCGCGCCGAGGTCGGCTGGCACGTCGTGCCGTTCATGCTCGGCGCCGCCGCGGTCGGCGCCGCCATGGTGTGGTTTGGCCTCGCCGCCAGCCGCCGCATGGCGCGCCTGCCGGCCGTCGCCCGCGCCGATGCCGCCGCCGCCGCCGCGCGGGCCGAGCACCCGGACGTCGTGCTGGCGCTGCGCCGCCGCGCGCCCGCGGCGTCGGTGCGCTGACCACAGCGCAGCGCCGGTTGGTGTTCGCCCGGCCGTCGGCGCAAATCGCCGCCGTCGCCACTGCACTCCAGTCAGGGCATCGCGTGCGCCTGCAGGAAGCGGCGGATCGCCGCCGCAGCCAGCGCCGCCTCGGGAAACAGCGCGAAGTGGTCGCCGGGCAGCGTCGCCACCTCGGTGTCCGGCCGCAGTGCGCGGATGCGCGCGAGGTTGTGCGGGCCGACGACGCGGTCGCGCGCGCTCTGCAGGTACAGCACCGGCTGCCGCAGCGCCCGCAGTTCGGTCTGCACATCGACGCCGCGGATCGCGCGCGCCCGCGCCACCAGCGAGCTGGCCGGCACCTCGCGCCAGATGCGCGCCTTCGCCGCGCGCAGCGGATCGGACGGCGGCCGCAGCAGCCAGAGCGGCAGGCGGCGCAGCGTGCGCAACAGCGCGAACGGCGGCGTGCACAGCAGCGGGCCGGTCCAGCGCAGCCACGGCAGCGGCGAGGTCGCAAATGACGCCGCCAACACGACCGCGCGCACGGCGTCGGGCCGCTCGGCGGCGATGCGGATCGCCAACGGCCCAGAGAACGACCAGCCGAGCACGGCGCATGGTCCGACGGCGGCGACGGCCGCGCGCACCAGCGGCAGCGTGCGCTCGTAGTCCTCGCCGCCGCGCGCCGGGTAGGTCACCGCGCGCGTCGGCACGTCGGGCGCCAGCGCCCGCGCGATCGGCCCCAGCAGCGCGTCGGTGCCGTCCATGCCGGGCAGCAGCACCAGGGTCAGGGGCGAGGACGCGGCCATGGCGGGCGATGGCTCCGGTAGGCAGGGCGGCGACCGCCAGTGCGCGCAGCGGCTGGCGGCACAGCGTCGCCGTCAGCGCGCGCCAGGGCGCGAGGCGACGGTGCAGTGCGCCGCGGCGACGCGCCGGGCGTGCCGGCCGTTGCCGGAGCGGTCCGTGGTCCACGGGCCAAAGTCGGCGTCGCACGGCAGCAGCAGCACGGTGTCGGCGTCCGGCTCCAATGTCGCCGCGGGCTCGAAGTTGCTCGTGTAACGCGCGCCGCGACGGATCCGCACGTCGTCGATCGCGCCGAGATGGCACGAAGTCGCCTTGCCGTTGCCGTCGGGATCGGCGCCGACCAGCAGCGGCAGCGTGTTGACCGTTCGCTTGCCGGCGCCGCGGGCGCGGGCGACCAGACGGCCGTCGACGTACGCGCGCACTTCCTCGCCGTCGAACACGCCGGCCACGTGGTGCCAGCGCCCAGGCTGCAGGACGGCCTTGTCGCTGCGCGCGCTGACGTAACGGCCGTCAAGGTGCACGGACATGTCGAGCACGCCGTCGCTGGCGAACAGCGCGTACTCGCTCGCCTGCGTCTTGGCGAGCAGCGCACGGAGGCCCTTGTAGTCCTCGCCACGGGCCCACAGCTCGACCGTGAACGGGCCGTCGGGCAGTTCGATCGCTGCGGCCTCGAGGCGCAGGCACGAGCCGCTGCCGTCGAGCTGCAGGATGCCGTTGGTCATGGCCGGAACGACGCCGAGGTCGCTCGGGGGCGGCAGCGCCAGTTCGCCGCGCTGCGCCGGCAGGCCGATGCGGCGGTCGGCGGCGAGGTAGTCGCAGCGCAGTTCGAGCTCGGGCAGCGAAAAGGGCATGCCCGCGGCGTTGCGGCGGCGCACCGCGAAGGTCGTCGTGCCGCCCTCTCCCGGCGCCAGCACCAGGTGCTGGTGGTCGGGCGAGAAGGTCCAGTCGGCGTCGGCGTGGGGGATCAGTTCCAGTTCGAGCGCGCGCTTGGCCGGGTTGTCGCAGCGCAGCGTGACCACGGCGTCGACGACGCCGTCGGCGCCGACCGCGGGTCCGCTGCCCGCGGCGACGCAACTGGCGACCGTCGCGCGCAGGCTCGCGCGCACGCGGTCGACGTCGTCGCTCAGTTCGCCGGTGATCTGCTGCGGGTCGATCACGGTCCCGACCGGCAGGGCTGCGACCGTGATGCCCTCCGGGCGCACGGTGACGACGTGGAACTGGTGCAGGTGGCCGGCCTGCGGCGCGTCCATCTCGAGGTGCGCGCCGACCGACGCGACGGTGTAGTACTGGATGCCGTCGCGCACGCCGTCGAAGCGCATGCGGTGGATGTGGCCGGCGAACACCGCGGTGACGTTGCCGGCGCTGGCCAGCAGGCCGTGCACGCGCTGCCAGTCGTCGCCGTACTGGGCGAGCCAGCGCGGGTGATGCAGGAAGCAGAACACGTGGCGCGCCCCCTTGGCCTGCTGCAGCGTGCGCTCGAGCCACGCGAACTGCGCTTCGCTCACGCGCTGGCACTCCGGCTTGTTGAAGTCCTTCTCGCCGGTCTTCGGATCGCCTTCGTCGCTGTAGAGCACGACGAACCAGCACTGCTTGTGCTGCACCGCGTACCACAGGGGGCCGAAGGTGGCCTCGAAGTTGGCCTCGTGCTCGCCGACCGGCTTGCCCGGCCCACGCCAGTAGACGTCGTGGTTGCCGGCGACGGGAAACCACGGCATGCGCAGCTTCACCATCGCGTCCTTGTACTCCTTGGCCTGCGCCTCCCATGCCGCCTGGGCGTTGTAGCCGTTGATCAGGTCGCCGACGGTCAGCACGAGGTCGGGATCGAGCAGGTTGGTGTCGGCCACCGCCTGCTTCAGCACCTCGATGCCCGCCGCCGGCCCGCCGGTGCGGTCGCCGAAGACGACGAAGCCGAACGCGTCCTCTTCCTTGGGCAGCCGCAGCAGCTGCGCGCCGGCCGGGCGGTCGGTGTGGATCCTGGGCGACTGCGCGAACGCCGTCGCCGCGAGCGCGAGCAGGCACGAGAGACGAGCGACGAGCATCCGGTCAGCGTCGCGGCGACGCGCAGGATCGCCATGGCCGCGTCGTGAAGTTTCGGTGTCTGCGGCCGCGCGTCTGCCGTCGCGGCCCGGGTCGCGGTCGCCACCCTCGCCGCCGCGCCGTGCGTGCGGGGCGGCCACCTGCGTCATGCAGGCGATGCCAACTGGCGTGGCCGCCGCGTGCCGGCCCGGGCACGAAGCTTGCTTCGCGGCGCCACCATGATGCGATTGCCGCTGTCGTTGGCGCTCTGCTGCGCCGTTCTCCCCGCCCAGCGCGGGCTCGCAGAAGTCACGGATCTGGTCGCGGTTGCGTCGTCGCGCAGCCGCGGCGGCGGCGACCAGCTGGTGGTGCGCGCCGAGTTGCCCGGCGCGAGCGGACAGCGGCACGCCGTCCTGTCCGAGGGACAGCTGATCAGCAGCCTGCGCGATGGATCCGGTCCGGTCCGGCCGTTCTTCACCCCGACGACGCTCGTGGCCCAGCTCGAAGCGATGCGCGGCGGTCTCGGCGTCGACTGCGACGTGCTGCCCCTCGGTGCGCGCACGGTGGTGCGTTCGCCCGCGACCGAGCAGGTCGATGCGGCGCTCCTCGAACTGCGGCGCGCGCTGCCGCCAACGGTGCGCTGCCGCTTCCGCCTGGAGCGCATCGCCGACGCCGGACCCGTCGTCGTGTTCGGCGGCGAGGAGTGGTTCGGCAACGGCGAAGCGGTGGCGGTCGGCGACGTCGAGCGCTGCTCCGCGATCACGGACATGGACGTCGAGATTGCGCAGGGTGCGGTCAGCGGCAACCCCATCGCGTCGGAGCTGCGATACGGCAGTTCGGTGCTGCTGCGCGCCCGACCGTTGCCCGGCGGGGATGCGGCCGTCGTCGAAGCCTTCGTCCGGATCGCGCGGTCGGAGGCTGCAGGCGTGCTGCCGGGCAGCGGCGACCTCGATTCGTGCCAACGGGTCGACAGGCGCGTCGACGAAGCCGGCGTCGTGTTCCGGGCCGCGCGCGGGAGCGAGCGCCGCCACGAGTGGACGACGCTCGACGGCCAGCGGCTGGCGCTGGTCTGTCGCCTCGACTGGACAACGCCGTCGACGCTGAAGGCCCGCGGCGCCTGGATCTCGCCACTGCTGCACACGCCGTTGCTCGGCTTCCGCAGCGCGCGTCCGGCTGGCGCCAGCGAGCCGGAGGAACATCTGGATGTCGACGACCTCGTCCGCACCGTGCTGTCGAGCGGCGGCCAGGCGGCGTCCGCGGCGGCGATCGTCGGCGATGCCAAGAACGGTCCGGCCCTCGCGTTGCAGGGCGAGGCCGGCCAGCAGCTTGCGGCAGATCTCGACCGTCGTATCGACGAGGCGCTCGCGGCGGCGGATGTGGCGATCGAGGCCTTCGACGCCCCGTCGGGCGCCGAGCTGCCGGCAAGCGGCGCGATGCCTGAAGGCGTGCGCGCGCTCTGGAGCTGTGCTGGGCCTGCCGTCGTCGGCCTGCCGAACTGCTTCACTTCGGGCCGCGAGTTCACCTACGTGCGCGACTGGGACGTCGAGGTCGCGCAGATCGCGCGCATCGCCGACCCGAAGGTCGAGGTCTGCGAGCACGGCTGGTTCGCGACGGTGAAGGTGCTGCCGGCGTCGACCGGCTCCCGGCGCCGGATCGAGCTCGCGCTCGACCGCACGGACTTCGTGAAGATGTCGCAGAGCGAGCTGCGGATCGCGGACGGCACCGTCGGCGTCGCCGATTCGGCTCGCGTCGTGCTGCCGCGTCAGGTCGTGCAGGTCGAGCAGCCGGTGACGCGGTCGGTCGGCCTCGCCGGTGCGTTCGAACTCGACGACGCCGGCGTCGTCGTCGTGCGGCGCGCGGCGGCGCAACTGCTCGGGCCGGGCCGCGAGCTGCTCGTCCGGCTGCGCGTGCGTTAGGCGCGCGTCGGCCGATCAGGAGGCGCGGCTACTGCGCGCTGATCTCGATCTCGACCGCGAGCGCCTGCACGAAGCGGCGGTCGGTCGTCGGCACGGGGCCGAGCAGCAGCGCGCCATGCGTGGCGAGCTTCACCTCGGCCTTGGTCGTCTGCTGCAGCGCGATCGGGACCTCCAGGCTGCCGAAGGCGCCGCCGTCGACCGCGGCGACGGTGCGCGGCTCGTTCATGTCGATCATCGACCACACGATCGCGGCCGTCACGCCGTCGCCTTCGCCATTGCGCGTGACGCGCACTTCGATGCGCGTGCCGTGTTCGTACGTGTCGACCTGCGGATCGACGGCGAGCACGCCGGCCTGCGACTGCACGCGCAGCCCCGAGACCGCGGCGCGCTGCTGGCTGATGCGCAGCATCGCCGGCTCGCCGAGCTTGGTCGCCAGGAAGGGCGCCGACACGACGTTGGCGCGGTCGTGCCACGACTCGATGCGCTCGACGAGCGCCTTCGGCGTGATGTGCGCGCCGCGTGCGTGGATCGGCCGGGCGGCCTTGACCGCAGCGCCGTCGGCGAGCGCGCGCGCGTCGGGGTCGTCGGCTGGCAGCTCGATCAGCCACAGCCGCACGGCGGCCGTGCCCGTGCCGGCGTCGTCCGTCGCGGCGGCCTTGGCATCCGCCGTCGACCCGTTCAGCGCCGCCAGCGCGCTCGTCGCCTCCGCGACCGCGGGCTCCATCGGCGGCAGCACGCCGACGCGGCCGTCGTAGACCACGTCGAAGCGTTCGCCGAGCGCGAGCGGCGGCAGCGGCGGCGGCGACGACGCACAGGCGGCGAACAGGGCAGCGGCCGCGAGCGCGGCGGCAGGAAGCGAGCGGGGCATCGGGACTCCGTGGGGCGAGAGGGGGCGCGCGATGGTAACGGAGCCGGCGGTTCGCAGGGCGCGGCCAAGACCGCGCCGCGCCGCACTCGCCAGGCACGCAGCACGGCGCATGCGGCGCTGGCCACCCGCCGACCGCCGCTCACACCCCGAAGCCGCCGTCGATGCCGATGCACTGGCCGGTGATGTAGCCGGCGTCGTCCGAGCACAAGAACGCGACCAGCGCCGCCACCTCGTCGGCCGTGCCGAGCCGCTGCATCGGGATCTGCTGCACCATCTGGTCGGGCACGCCGGCGATCATGTCGGTGGCGATCAGGCCAGGCGCGAGTGCGTTGACGGTGACGCCCTTCTTGGCGACTTCGAGCGCGAGCGTCTTGGTCGCGCCGACGAGGCCGGCCTTGGCGGCGGCGTAGTTGGCCTGCCCGCGGTTGCCGCGCACGGCCGACAGCGAGGCCATGTTGACGATGCGGCCCCAGCGCTGCATCACCATCGGCATCACCAGCGGCTGCGTGACGTGGAAGAAGCCGCCGAGCGTGGTCTGCAGCACGCCGTCCCACTGCTCCTTCTTCATGCCGGGGAACGCGGCATCAGCGGTGACGCCGGCGTTGTTGACGACGATGCCGATCGGGCGCGGGTCCTTGAGCAGGTCCTTCAGCGCCGCCGCCGTCGCCGCGCCGTCGGCGACGTCGAACGCGACCGCCACCGCTTCGCCGCCGGCGCGCGTGATCTCGTCGACGACCGCTGCCGCGGCCGCCGCGTCGCGCCGGTAGTTGACGATGACGGGATGGCCGGCCTTGGCGAGGCGCTTGCAGACGGCGGCGCCGATGCCGCGGCTGCCGCCGGTGACGAGCGCGCGGCGGACGATGGGGGACGTGGGATTCACGGGTGGGAGCGCGGCGGGGCGGGCCGCGCCGCCGTTGTAGGGCGGGCCGGTCGGCGGGCGCAACGACTGGCGGCGCGGTCGCGGCGGAGCTTCGGCCGCAACGACGACCGAGCGATCCGTCCGGGTGGGGGCCGAACGCGCCCCCGGCGACGGCCGGCCGGTCCCTTCGGTCGCAGCGCCCCCGCGTGGCCGCTCCCTCTCCGCCGCGCTACCGTCCCGTCGATGCGCTGCGCCGACCGCCGCTTCCGCCGCCTCCTGCCGCTCGCCGTCGTCGCAGCGCTGCCCGGCTGTGCGTACTGGCAGGCGCGCACGGCCGACCTGCACGACAGCGTGCTCTATCGCTGGCACGACGGCGCGCTCGGCGGCGCGCTCGAAGCCAAGCTCGGCCCGCTCGACGCCGCGCTCGGCGCGTGGATCGCCGACACCGGCTGGGGCAAGGACACGTTCTGGCAGACGCCCGGCGAGACGCTGACGCGGCAGGGCCTCGGCGTGCCGTTCACGACGCTCGGGCCGTTCCTGTGGCGCGCGCCGCTCGGCCAGCTTTTCGCCACCAGTTCGCTCGGCAACCACCCCGCCGACCCGCAGACCTTCCAGGACGCGCGCGCGTACCTCGGCCTCAGCGACATCTTCGACCTCGACGGCCGCTACCCGTACGTGCTGTCGCCGCAGCGCCGCATCGCCGACCTGTTCGGCGTCGAGGTCGGCGCCGTGCCGGTGTTCTGGGGCGCGCGCGTCGGCTTCAACGTCGCCGAGTTCGCCGACTTCCTGCTCGGCTTCGCCTTCGTCGACCTGATGGGCGACGACGGCGAGAAGCGGCCGCCGACGATTCCGTACCGGCCGATGCGCGGCGACTAGGGCGCGCCGCCGAACGCTCAGTAGCTGCCGACGACGAGGTCGAGCGCGTTGGTCGCGCCGACGGCGAGGCTCGGGTCGAGCGCGAAGTGCACGAACTGCTCGCGGAACGCCGCGCCGGCGAGCGCCGGCGTGTTCGGGATCGCGAACGCAAGCTGC
>JADCJE010000127.1 GCA_020247305.1 Phycisphaerales bacterium
CGGCCGCAAGGCGCGCAGGGTCGCGAACTTAGCCCGGCAGCGGGCCGAGCTCTTCGAGCAGCCGGGCGACGTCCGCCGCGTGGTCGGCCGTCAGCGACTCGGTACCGCGGGCAACCATGTCGGCGGCCCAGCGACCGGCAGCGCCGCGAACGTCGTCGGCTCCCGGGCTCTGCCGGCGCGCCGCAGGCGCGGTTTGGTTCTGCTGCTGCTGCTGCTGCTGCTGCTGCTGCTCGGTCGTTTCACCTCGCGGCGCTTCCGGAGGTGATCCGGGAGTAGTCCGGGTGCAATCCGGATGGCGTGTGCCACTTCGCGACAGATGCGGTGCCGCTTCGCGACAGGGACCGGTGCCACTTTGCGACAGGGACCGGTGCCGCTTCGCGACAGGGACCGGTGCCGCTTCGCGACAGGGGTCGCCGTGCTGCTCGTCGCTGTCTCGTGTGCCGCTTTGCGACGGCTGCGCGGCCGCTTCACGACGGCCGCCATGCGCGACCGGTGCCGCTTCGTCTCGTGTGCCGCTTCGCGACGGTCCAGGGGCCATGATCAGTTGGCCACGTCCCAGAGGGGCGACCCACCGATGGAGAGCGCCAGCATGCTCGCAAGCGGCGAGGTGCCGGAACAGACAACGTCGCGCGATGCCCAAGCGCTCGCACAGAAAGCCCATGCCAAGAACTAGGCGGCCCCGCTTGTCGACCTGGCCCCGAACGAGCCCGGCGACCAGAAGGGGCGCGGCGCGAAGCCCTAGGCAACGCACGGCCTTGTCGAGACTGATGCGTCGCCGGTAGTCCGCCCAGCGACGCGCGAGCGCCTCCGGGCGCGCGCGGTAGCCGTCGCCGTCGCGATACGCCTCGCCGTTGGCCACGTTGCCGGCGACGCCGCGGCGCGCTGCGCCGACATGCTGGCCGAGCTCGCGCGCGATCGCCGAGATGGTCGCGGGCTTGGCGCCGCGCGCGTCGGTGAACGGCTCGCCGCTCGCGTAGAGCCCGTTGAGCGCGGCCATCGCGGCGAGCGTGAGCGTCTCCTCGGCGCTGCGGTGCGCATCGTGCCCGCCCCGAAGTTCGTCGAACCGTGGGCCGCGGCTCGCTGCGTTTGCCACCACGGTCGGCGCTTTCACGCCCCCAGCCCTCGAACGGCCGACAGCGCGCGGACGAAGCGCGCGACCTCCTCGCGCGTCGTTGCGAGCGCCGTCGGCCCGCTGGCGAAGACGCGCAGGCGCACGCCGTGCACGCCGGACCGGACCCAGCGCCGGACCGTCGCCAGCGAAGGCGGCGCGCCACCCGGGCGCGGCGGCAGCAGCCCGCCCACGTCGACGAGGGCAACGGCCTGCTCGGCCTCCCACCAGGACGCAGCGGACGCAGGACGGCGACGGACGGCGGTAGCGGTGCTCATGGCGCGAAGCAGAGCGGCGCGATGCGCACACGAAGGCGCGCCTTCGTTGTCCCTTCGCGTGCCTTCGTCGCTACTCGCCGGCGTCGATTCGAGCGAGGACGGTGCGCCCTGCCGGAGACGTCAGCCGCCAGACACCGCGCGCCGACTTCGGCCCACTGCCGCACTGCTCGATCAGGCCGAGAGTCCTCAACTTCTCTCGCGCGCGCCTCGGCAAGCCCCGGTTCTTGAGTGCGGCTGTCGTACGAGGCTCTTTGCGCAGCGCCTGCAGGGTCCTTCGCTCGGCGTCGCCAAGGTAAGGCATAGGAGCAAGCGGCGGCGCGCTTGCGGACACCGCGGCGTCGGGTTCCGTCAGCGCGCGCACCTCGGCGACCGCGGCCTCGACCGTGTCGGCGTGCAGCTCGGCGTCGAGCTCAAGTGCGCGCAGCGGCGCAGCGCTGCCGCCGGCGGCGAGCACTGCAGCAACCGCCGACGCCACGAGGACCGACAAGCCAGGCTGCAGCGATCGCACGAACGCGCGGCGCTCGTCGGTCGGGCTGCGCTGGATCCTCGGCGCCGTTGCTGTGGCGCGTCGTCCAGTGCGCCGCGCCCACTCCTTGCGCAACTCGCGTTCGTCCTCGAGCTCGAGCTCGAACGCGCGGCCCGCCTGGTCGCGCCCAGCGACTCGCAGGAAGCCAGGCCAAGGCCGGGCGCGCGCCTGGACCTGGCTCGCCGTCCACTCGCCAGGATCGGCAGGGAACCGCTCCCATGGCGCGATCGCCTGCAGCACGCCGAGAAGGTCACGAAGGGCCTGCGCCGGCGGCGGCCGCGTCGGCTCGTCGGTGTAGTCGGCCGCGCTGCGGTCGACGTCGTCGCGCTGCGCCTGTTTCGCCGACAAGGAAGCGGCGCGCGCCGCAATCGGTGGAACGCCGCCCTTCTTCTTGCTCGCCATGTGTCGCCTCACGTCGCCTGCAGAGAAAGCCGGTGGCAGTCGCGCAGGCGAGCGCGACCCGGCGCAGGAGCTACCCGCAACCGTTGCCACCGGCAGGAAAGCTAGCTGGCCCCAACGATGCGATCGAGGACCTGCACCGCGCGCAGCTTCTCGTCGCTGCTGCTGTGGTAGTAGCGGCTCGTCGTCGCGATGTTCCGGTGGTTCGCGGCGGCCGACGCAGCCGCGAGCCCTTCGGCATTCACCACGGAGGTAACGGCCGCGTGGCGCAGTTCGTGGGGCGTGAAGACCTCGACGCCGGCCTTGGCGCAGGCGGTGACGACGTGCAACCGATACGCCAGCGAGTTCCACCGCGCGTTGAAGCGGCGGCGCATCGGTTCCTTCCTGCGGCGCCCAGCGGCGTGGCGGTCCGCCATTCGCTGCGCCGGGCTGAAGATGTAGGCCGCGGGCAGCGCCGGGAACTGCTCAAGGATCCTCTGCGCGGCGCTGCCGAGCAGGTAGCGCGTGACGTGGCCGAGGTGCTCGGTCTTCGCGCCCTCGACGGTGTAGACCCAGGTGCCGCTCGGTCCGCTCTTGTCGATGTCCGCCCAGCGCAGAAGGCAAACGTCGCCGGGCCGCATCGACGTGCAGAGTTGCAGGCGCATCATCGCGGCGATCTGCGGGTGGCAGTGCGCGGCGACCCGCTCCACGTCTTCGATGGCCACGGCGCGACGCGCGCGCTTGCCGCGCTCCGGCCGGCCGGAGCACTCGCCGCGCTTGAGGTTCGGCAGGCTGGCGCAGTCGAGCCAGACGGCCTTCGGCACGAGGCCGCGCGACTTGCCCCACCGCAGCGCGTCCTTCACCAGCCAGCACCAGCGGTTGATCGTGGCCCGCACGAGCGTCGGATGGTCGACCTCGATGCGGTCGCGCCACTGAACGAGCAAGGACTCGCTCAGGCGACGCACGGGCACAGCGCCGGCGAAGTCCTCGAACAGCGCGAGCACGCGGCGCGTCAGCCGGCGCCGCGACGTGTCGCGGCCGTTCTTCAGGAAGCGCCCCGTCGCGACGATCCAGCCCTGGTACTGCGCGACCAGGTCGCGGACCGTGAGCGTCGCCTCGGCAGCCGTCAGCGCGCGCGGCCCGATCGCCTCGCGGCCGTTCGCTTCCCACTCGCGGATCAGTTCGGCGTAGCGAGCGTGGGACTCTGCCGAGCCCCACGGGCCGAGGTAGTGCACCTTCCCGCTCAGCCGGACGCGCGCCTGCCCGGTGCTGTGCATCGTCATGCCGGGCAGCCGGCGGCGCTTCGCCTTCTGCGCCGTGGTGCTCGTCGTCGTGCCGGCTGTCGCCGTCGTCTTCGCGCTGCTGTCCGTGGCCATGCCCCAACAGGGTGCAGCGGCCTCGGGCAACGAGGGGCGTTGCCCGACTTTGCCCTGCCCGTTCTTCGTCGTGCGCATGTCGGTGCAGTCGATCGACTCGACGGCCCGCGAGGGCGCGCCTTCGTGTCCCTTCGTTCGTTTCGTGACCATCGCCTTGGCCTCGATTTGGACAGTGCACTGTCCACTTTGGAGGGGCCGACGGTCGGCGCTGAAACTCACCCGCGCGCAACACGCTGCGCGGAACAGGGCTACGTTCGTCGTCGTAGAACACGTCGCCGTTCGACATGTTCCCGCAGACCGCGCACGTGGAAGCGGTCGCGTGCCTGGAGCGGGCGACGTAGCGGCCGCGCGCCAGAGGCCTCCAGCCGAGTTCCCTGGGAAGACTTGCCGCGCCGCGGTGCGCCACGATCGCACAGGCCGGCAACCGACGCTCGGATCCTTCGTTGTTAAAGCCATGGGCCGGTTCCTTTAACAAGCCGGACCGGCATGAAAGAACCTTGAATAGCCGGTGCGCCACGCAGGCACGACGTGGCCTGACGGCCGGCAAATCGGAGTCGGCGCCGCACACCCCGCCCGCTTCCCCGCCCCCCGCGCGCCCGCTACCTTCGCGCCGCCATGAAGCTCGTTCCCCTCGCGACCTGCGCGCTTCCCCTCGCCCTCGCCTTCGCCGCCTGCTCCACGACGATGTCCTCGCCCACCGACAC
>JADCJE010000128.1 GCA_020247305.1 Phycisphaerales bacterium
ACCAGGCCGTCGGCAAGGTCGTCGAGATCGTCTCCGGCATCGGCACGACCACGGCCTCCGTCTGGGTCTTCCTCGAGGGCCAGGCGAAGCGGTCGATCTGATGCGCGTGCGCGTCTACACGCCAGCCGGCGACCTCGGCGAGCTCAAGCTCGCCGACGGCGTCGTGCTGGCCGACGTCCTCGACGCGCTGCGCGGACACCGCCTCTACGTCACGCCGGCGGTCCAGACCGCCGCCGCGGCGCAGCAGCTGCCCGCTGAGGCGGCCGCCACGTCCGTGGCAGAAGACCAGCACACCAGCTCCCCGACAGCACCAGCCCATCGCCCGGCCGGTCGCCGTCGCGGGAGCCCGTGACGCGCATCGCTGACGCGCTGCGCATCGCGCTCGCCCATCGCCTCGCTGACCACGGGGCGATGGGCGACACCCATACGACCCGCTGCGACTTGTGACGATCAACCGCGACAAGGGCCCAGACGGCCAGGCCTCGGACGACGTGACCGTCTGGGACGCGAGCTACTACGCGCTGAGCCGCGCCAGCTCGCGCTTTCGCGTTCGAGTCGACGACGGCGCAGGCCTCGACTGGAACCACGTCTACGGCTTCGGCAAGGTCGGCACGACGACGGCGCGCGGCCCGCAGCTCTACGGGAACCAGTGCTGGACAACCGGCGACAGCGTCGAGCTGTCCTGGTCTGGCTGGTCTGCCGATGTTCCGACAGTCGTCACCGTCACGCTCTACGGTGGCGCTCCGATCACGTCCTACCGCCTCGCGCCGGCAAACGTGGCGACGTCGGTGCAGCTCGTCGGCGGCGCGCTCGTGCTGACTGCTCCGGTCGACTCTCGGCTGCTTGTCGAGGTCAACGGCAACCGGAAAGACGTGCTGTGCCTGTTCTGCGATCCGCTGGAGGTCGAAGAAGAGCCGTCGACTCCGGGTCAGACGATCACCGTCGACGCCGGCAACATCGGCACGCTGAGCACCCTAGGCGATCCATCTCGCACCGCCTCGAACCCGCTGGTCATCGTCTTTCCGCCAGGCGTCTGGGACCTCCCGACGACTGCAGGCACCAGCACGGCGCCGGCCAGGACGCCTGGCATCATCCGCGAGAAGGACCACCAGCTGTGGCTGGTGCGGCCGTTCACCAGGATTCACCTGGCGCGCGGCGCGTACGTCGTCGGGTCGTTCGACCTGCGCCAGGGGAACGACATCACGCTGAGCGGTCCAGGTACGCTGGCCGGCGAGTGGGCCACCTGGTCGGACATGGTCAACGTCCTGCAGGGCGACGACAGCGTGCACCAATCGCCCGGGCAGTTTCTGAACACCGAGCAGAAGACGGCGTGGTCGCAGTTCCTGGGCGTCGATCCGACGGACTTCGCGTACCCGAGCATGAGCTGCCGCGACGTGACGGTCGTCGGCAGCCCGTTCTACCTGCAGGTAGGACCGTGGAACCACTACCTGCGCGCGAAGGCGCTGTCGCCGTGGCTCTACAACTGCGACGGATTTGGCACTGTCCCGGACGCTGCGACCGGACTGCACAGCATCGTGAAGTGCTTCGCCTACATGGGCGACGATGCGCTTCTGATTGGCAACGGTTCGTCGGCCAACTTCACCGCCGACCAGTGTCATTCGATCACCAACAATGGCGCGCCGCTGCACGTCACCTACCGGCCGTTCGAGGTCGACCTGCCTGGCATCACCCGCTCGGTGACGAACTGCGTCGCGCAATCGAACGCACCGACTGGCGCGGGAGGGCCGGACCTGCACACCGGCACGAACGCGCTGTGGGGAGCGACCGAAAGCGAGTGGCGCAACGTCCACCCTTTCGCGGCGCCTTCGACGTTCACGAACTGCATCGTCAAGCTCTGGCTCGACGGTAGTGACGACGTCCCGCTGCGCGTCGGCATTCACGGACTTACGATCGACGGGCTGCGCGTCGAGGGCGTCGTGCCCTACGCGTTGTTCTCGATCGAGAACGCGTTCTACCCGTGGACGGACGAAAACTCGCCGACCGCTCCGACCGTACGTTTCGACAAGGCAGGCAGCGCGTCGGACATCCGCGTCCGCAACGTGACGACGCAGCAGATGCCGCCTTTCCGGTCGCGGCTCATTGGCCGCGATCGGCGCAACACGCCGCACGACGTCGCGTTTCAGAACATCGTGCTGGCCGGCGTGCGCGTCACGGCCGCCAACTGGGGCACCTACGTCCTGCAGAACGTCTGCCCGTACAACGTCACGATCGACGGCGTCAACGTCGACCAGGGCAGCGAGACGGCCGGCGGACTAGGCCGCAGGATGCGACGGCATGCGCAGGCGCTGGTGCGCGTCGAGCATACCGGCGAGCTCGTCACGTTCGTTCCGCACCCGAGCGGCGAGCTGCCGGCAAACGCCATCCTGGCGCCCATCGGCGAGGGACCGCAGACGTTTCCGGCGGTCGTGAACCGCCAACGGCGCGAGCCGCTCGGCGGCGACCGCGAAATCGGCGCCGTGGCGTTCGAGGCGCTGGTTTTCCTGCCGTTCTCGACTGACCCGACGCAGGGCGTCTTGTGGGTCGAGGACGGCGACGAGCTGTGGTGCAGCCTGGTCGAGGGCGAGACGCCAGTGCGCTGTCGCATCGTCGAGACGCTCAACGAGGACGCCGGCGGCTTCCTGGTGAGGGTCCAGCAGTGACGACGATCGGCAGCGAGCGCGACGGAATCGTGCTGAAGCTCGACACGTCGGGCTTGCAGCAGTCGTTCGCGGTCGCGCCGTCGTCGAGCTACTACTGGATGCGGACCTTCCTTTTCAGCTCGCTGCTGAAACACCGCACCTACTGGCTCAAGGCCAAGTCGACGCGGTTCGGGCGTGCAAAGGACGCCAACTCGCGCGCGATCAAGGTCTGGCGCGTAAACGAAGCGCCGCTGACGGGCATCCGGCCGAACTGGGTCACGTACCACGTGACGCCGAAGGAGCAGCGCGAGAAGAACCCCACGCGCGCGGCGGCGCTGCTGCAGCAGCTCGCCGGCGTCGCCGGCGCTGGCTCCATCGTTCTCGAGGTGCACCAGAGAGGCACGGACATCCGCACCAGCAAGTGGATGGCCGTGCCAATCCGCACGCGCGAACGCAGCCCCAAGGCCTGGCGCGCGAAGAACCCCGGCAAGGTGTTGGTCGTCGTGCCCGATCCGAGGAACAGCGAGCGGCTGTGGCTGGCCGAGCGCAAGCGATACCGAGGCCGCCGGAAGGCTCTGCTGCCGGGAGAACGCAACGCGAAGAAGGTCGTCCGCGACTTCCTGCGCCGTCGCTTCCTGCTGCTCAAGGCCGTGAACATGGACCCGACGCTGAACTTCTACGAGTCGTGGGACGCGCTTGGCGGCGAGCGCAACCAGGAGTTTAGCCGCATTGCCGACCGCCTGACCAAGGATATCGCCCGTGGCAAGCTTGCGTGACCAGATCGCGACCGAGCTGGTCGCACGTCTTGACGCTCTGACGGGCTGGAAGGCCGTGCTGCGCGGCGGCGAGGAGGTGACCAACGTCGCCGTCCTGGCGATCGTCGCGATCCTCGGCGAAAGCAAGCGGCCACGGGACTCGCTGATGTACGCGTGCACCCTCACGCTCGGCGTCCTGATCCGAGGTCGCCGCGAGGACGCCGACCCGACGCTCGATGGCGAGAACCCGGTCCGGTACATGGACCGACTCGTTGCCACGGCCGAGCGCGTCGTGCACGCCGACCCATGGCCGAACGACGAGGTCGTGTCGATCACGGGGCACACCGTCGACGCCAGCGACGACCCCTCGGTGCTCGAGGCGACGCTGCAGCTGACGGTCGAGTACCGGCACAACTTCGACGACCCGGACGTCTACGCGCCCGGCTACGTGCCGTGACGATCGCGCCGGAGTTCCTCCCGATGCCGGGAAAGGTCGAGCTCGAGCAGCTCGACACCGTGCAGCGGTCGGCTGCCTGGCGCAGCGGCAGCATCCTGCGCACGCGCGCGGTCGACCAGGTCAACCGGCCGCGACGCTGGTCGCTCACCTACGAGGCCGCGAACGGTGCGGTCGCCGCAGCGATCCGCTCCCACTTTCAGCAGCACAGCCTAGCGGACTTCGCCTGGACCCCCCCTGGTGCATCATCGCCGCTGCGGGTGATGCATCGCGAGCCCCCGTCGATCGACTGGGACAGCTCGACGACGGCGACCGTCCGCGTCTACCTCGAAGAACTCCTGGCCTTCGCCTAGCACCCCCACCGGAGACCCGATGCCCCTCACCCGCAAGCAGCAGATCCTGGCCAAGCTGGAAACGTCGGAGGGCGTCGACTCGTCGCCGGCGGCCGCCGACGCCATGCTCGTGTTCGATCCGACGATTGCCGACGACGTCGCGAACACCGACCGCGTCCCTGCCGGCGCCACGCTGTCGCGCGACTTCGTCCCGATGGGCCGCAAGTCGCGGACGATGACGTTCACGAGCGACTTCCGCGGCTCGGCCGACACCTCGATTCCGATCACCGTGCCGGACTGGGGCACGCTGCTGCAGGCCTGCGCCTACAAGTCGGTGACGCCGATCCGCCTGCCGATCACGTCGCCGACCGGGACCGGCTTCCAGCTGGGCGAGATCGTGCAGAAGTCGTCGACCATCCGAGGCGTGGTCATCGGCCTGATCAACACGTTAGTGGTTCCAAACTTCGTCACCCACAGGTTGAGCAGTGCCGGCGACGTCGTCGTCGCTCCGATCCAGGGCACCTTCACGTCGTCGGGCACCCTGACGGGAGAAAGCTCCGGCACCACGGCGACGCTCGGCACGGTCGCCAACTACCCCGGCCTGGCGTACATGCCGACGAGCGAAAAGGTCGTCACGCTGACGGTGTCGTCTTGGTCGTCGAGCGCGCCCGCGGTCGGCGACGTCCTGCGCGTCCGCAACGGCTCGGTGGTCGTTGGTCACGCGCAGATCATTGCCGAGAACTCCGTCGGCACGATGCTGGACTTCGACGTGACGCTGCTTGCCGGCACGATCGCGACCGGCAACACGCTGGCGACCGCCGACACCGGCGGCAGCACGGCCACGATCGCCACCGGCCCGACGCAGAAGCGCACGCCGTCGCTGTCGTTCCGGCACAACCTCGACGGCCGGCGCCGCGGACTGGTCGGCGCGCGCGGCGACTTCGAGCTGCGTGGCGACTCCGGCGGCCCGCTGTCGTTCAGCTGGACCTTCAACGGCGAGGCCACGGCGTCGCTCGATGCGGTTCCGGTTGCGACGTCGGGCTTGAGCTCGATCCGCCCGCCGCGCCTGCTGGGCGCCATCGTCGCCGTCGGCCGCACCGTCAACACGACCCTTGGCGACTCGGCCGTCGACTTCTTCCGGCTGCCGACCAAGTCGGTCGGTCTGCAGGCCGGCAACACCGTCGCGCCCAACCTCGACGCCAACGCGGCCAACGGCAGCACCGGCGCGAACGTCACCGACCGCGACCCGCAGATCTCGGCGACGATCGACCAGATCCACGGCGGCTTCGATTGGGAGGACTTCCGCGACAACGCGCGGGCGTGCCGCATCGCCGTGCAATGCGGCGGCAACACGCCAGGCCAGATCGTCGGCTTTGTCGCTCCGAACGTGCAGGTCCTTGAGGCAGCGGTCGCGGACGCCGACGGCGTCGCCGCGTGGGACCTGAACATGCGGCCGCGCCGCGTGCTCGAGTCGGGCGACGACGAGGTCGTCATCTACCAGATCTGACCACATGGGCTTCTCCCTCATCTCGGGTCGGCCGTTCTTCTTCACCTTGGCGCGTCACGCCGACGCCGCCAAGGCCGGCGAAGTCGTCCCGACGTTCCGGCTGCGCTACCTGAGCTCGCGCACGTTCGCTGACCTCCTGGAGTTGATGAAGACGGACGCGGCGCGCGCGTTCTATGTCGTCGCCTCGGTCGGACTCGTCGGCTGGGTGAACATCGAGCAGGACGGCGAGCTCGCGCCGTTCCAGCCGGCCAAGGACGGCAAGCGCCTGGTGCACGGCATCGAAGTCGAGGGTGGCGCGTCGGCCGCGTCGCTCGATGCGCTGCCGTACGAGGTCATCGTCGAGCTTGCGCAGAAGATCATCGAGGCCAACCAGCTCGACCGAGACAGCGTAAAAAACTGATCCTGGCCGCCGCGTCGTTGCTGGATTGCCGCGGCGGCGGCCTTTGCGGAACAGAATGCCCCCATCGCCACAAGCACGACGCCGCAGGATGCACCGGGCCGCCCCTCGGGCCCGTGGTCATTGCGTGCCCGACGTGCGCGGGCAAGGACTCCGAGTGCCAGGATTGCGGCGGCACCAACCGGGTCGAGATACCGGGATGCCCGCGGCACAGAGTCAAGCCGGAGCACGAGGCGGCGATTCACGCTGCGCTGCAGATGGAGCGCGGCATTCTGCCGGCTGGCGGCGGCTGGCTGGACCAGTCTGCGACGTTCGTCGACGCGTTCGCCGTGCTGACCAACGAGATCTCGCACTGGCGGCAGGTCGCTGCAAAGCACGCGACGCAGGAGTGAGCCGTGGCGTCTGAGAAACGCACGCTCGAGATCCTGGCCAAGGTCACCGACCAGGCCAGCCGGCCTCTCGGCCTGATCGGCCGCGAGGTCAAGAAGGCGTTCGGCGACGGCGCGCGGCAGGGCATCGAGTTCGCGAAGTCGATCGTCTCGATCCGGACGGCAGTCACCGCGCTCGTCGGCGGCTTCGCGGCGTTCCGCGGCGGCCAGCTGGTGACCGGCATCGCCGCCAGCGTCGACGAGCTGGCGAAGCTGGCGCGCGGCACCGGGTCGACCGTCGAGCGCCTGCAGACGCTGCAGAACGCGTTCAAGCTGTCGAACATCGAGGGCGACCAGTTCCGGGCGCTGCTGGGCAGCCTGACGAAGGCGATCGGCCAGGCACTGACCGATCGGACGAGCAAGGCCGCGCAGCAGCTCGGCCAGCTCGGCCTGACCCTCGAGGACCTGCGCAGCACCGACCCCGTCGAGCTGTTCGACCGCCTCGCCGGCAGCCTCGAGCGGTTCGCGTCGCCGCAGGAGAAGGCCGCCGCGATCATCGAGGTCTTCCCCAAGATGGCGGGCCAGGTCGAACTGCTGGTCGACCTGCTTGGCCAGGGCCAGGCATCGTTTCGCAACCTCGTCGCGACGGCCGAGTTCTTCGGCGGGACGCTGACGACGCAGGCGACGGAGTCGGTCGTCAGGTTCAACGGCTCGCTGGACCTGATGAAACTCGCCGTCGACCGCGTCGGCCGGTCGGCGACCGTCGCGCTGGCCGAGAAGATGGCGCCGATCATCGAGCGCATCGCCACGTTCCTCGCGCAGAACGGCGACCAGATCGGCCAGGCGATCGGCAACCTGGTCGCCGCGATCTCTCGCCTCGTGCTGCTGCTCACGGCCGCCCTGCTGCGCTTCACGGCGCTGCTGAGCAGCAACGGCGAGCGCATCATCGAGACCCTCGAGCAGATCTGGGTCGTCGGGAAGCCGCTCGGCGAGATGTTGCGCAAGCTGTTCGACGCGCGCACGGTCGTCCCGGGCGCGCGCGCGTTCCGCGACGAGATGGAGGAAGTCGCCGACCAGGTCGCGAGCGCGCGCCGACAGACGCAGCAGCTCGTCGAACAGCGCGAGATGATGCGCAAGCTGCCGCAGGAGTTCGCGCCCAACCAGGTCGCGGACGTGCAGCGGCAGATCGAGGAAACGGAGCGCCGTCGCCTGGAGAACTACCAGCGCCTGTTGGAGCTCCAGAACCAGTTCAACGCCGC
Source organism: Phycisphaerales bacterium (assembly GCA_020247305.1). GTDB lineage: Bacteria > Planctomycetota > UBA1135 > UBA1135 > UBA2386 > UBA2386. Next base: position 7,712 of record JADCJE010000128.1, read on the forward strand.
CCAGCAGCAGGGAGGGGGCGGCGCCAGCGGCGACGAGGTCGGCCGGCAGATGGAAGCCGCGCAGATCCGGCAGACGGCCGCAACGATCGCCGGCCTGGCCAACTTCGACAACCTGCCGGCCCCGCCCACCGACCTGGCGCCGATCGTCAAGGCACTGTTCGGCGCTGACGGCATTTCCGGCGTCGAGCAGAAGACCCGGTCGTTCATCGAAGGCGTGTCCGACGGACTCGATCGCGTGGCGCAGCGGTGGACCGACTTCGGGGCGGCCGGCGAGGAGGCGGCGCTCCGCATCGTCGACGGCGGCCTCAACGGCCTGACGGACGCGTTTGCCGACATCGTCACCGGCCAGAAGTCGGCGAAGGAAGCGTTCCGCGACCTGGCGAAGACGATGTTGGCCGAGCTGGCGCGGATCATCGCGAAGCTCCTCATCATGCGCACGCTCCAGACCTTTCTGGGCCCGTCCGCCGGCGTCGGCGCGACGTTCGAAACCGGCGGCATCTACCCCGGCCAGATGAAGGGCACGGTGCCGTTTCGCAAGTTCGCCATGGGCGGCGTCGTGAAGCGGCCGACGCTGGCGCTGTTCGGCGAAGGCAGCGCCAGCCGCGGCGAAGCGTTCGTGCCGCTGCCAGACGGCCGCCGCATCCCCGTCGCCATGTCCGGCGGCGGCGGCTCGACCATGAACGTCACGATCCAGGCCATGGACGGAGCCGACGTGACGCGCGTCCTGCTGCAGAACCGCGGCACGCTGCGCGCGGTCTGGCAGCACGACGTCTCGCGCGTGCGCGCGGTTCGTCAGAACGTCGCGGGGGCGGCCCGATGACCACAGGAGACACCATGCAGGCGGAAACGATGCGGGCGCCGCGGGCGCGTTTCTCGATCCAGTGCCTCGACGCCGCCGGCAACGAGCGGTGGACCGAGACCGTCGACAACCTGGTGCTGAACGCCGGAAAGACGGAGATCGTCGACAAGTTCCTGAAGGCGGCGAGCTACTCGGCGGCGTGGTATCTGCTGCTCAAGGGCACGGGCACCATCGCCGCCGGCGACACGCTGGCGTCGCACGCGGGCTGGACCGAGCTGCAGCCATACTCGGGCAGCAACCGTCCCGCGATCACCTGGGGCACGACCTCGGGCGGCAGCAACACGTCGACGACGGTCGCTGTCAGCATCAACGCGACCGCGACCGTCGCCGGCGCCGGCATCGCCAACGTGCAGACGGGCACAAGCGGCATCCTCTACAACGCCGCCGACTTCGCCACGGCGCGAAGCGTCGTGAACGGAGACACGCTCAACGTCACCGTGACCATCTCGGTGAGCTGATGGCCGACAACGTCGTACTGCCAGGCACTGGAGAGACGATCGCCGCCGACGACATCGGCGGCGTGCTCTACCAGCGCGTGAAGCTCATCCACGGCGCCGACGGCATCGCGCACGAGACGGCCAACGCCAACCCGCTGCCCGTCGAGGTCACGCAAGGCGAGCTGCTCGAGCAGCTCTCGGCGCTGCGCTATGCCTTGCAAGCCCTGACCCGCAGCATCGGCCAGGCGCTTCCGAACGCATCCGGCCAGCCGATCATGGAAGCGCGGCAAGCGACGGCCGCCAACCTTGCCGTCACCGCCAGCATCGCAGGATCACAGACGCTCGCGACGGTGACGACCGTCAGCACACTGACGAACCAGACGCAGATCGGCGGCCTCAACGTCAACGAATACGTGCCCGCCCTGTACCACCTGCAGGCCGACAACCTGCGCCGAAACATCGCAGTGACCTGAACCATGCCGACCACCAACGGAAACCGTCCGATCCTTGACCTGAAGCGGTGGGAAATGTGCGCGCCGGCACCCAGCGCCACGGCGGCCGCGCAGTTCGTCATCAGCAGCCGGCACTTCCGGCAGCAGCAGATGTTGGTGCGCTCGAACACCGAGGCCTGGATGTACCTGCCCAGCGAGGACAGCTGGGTGCAGCTTGCGTCTCCGGCCCTGGCCGGCACGTTCGGCGCAGGAGCCTGCGGCGTCGCCGGCGGCTGGTCGACTGGCGCAACCGTTGCGGTCACGTCTTTGACCGCGACTGGCGGCACGACCTCGACGATCGTCACGAACCAGACGCTCGCGCGCGACCTGCGCGGCTACCAAGTGCATGTGCTGGCCGGTCCCAATGCCGGAGTCACGCTGGCGATCAGGTCGAACACCATCGGCACGAACGCGACGATCACCGTCGACGCACAGGGCTCGGCGTTCTCCGCCTCGACCGTCTACCGACTGCTGACGCCAAGGTTCTACTTGCTCGGCGCAGGCACGCTGGCCAGCGGCTCGTTCCGCGTCTACGACTGGGCGACCAATACGTACCAGACGCTCAGCCAGACGGGTCTCCCAGCGTCGATTGGCACGGACGGACGACTGATCGCCACGCCGTCGGTTCTCGACGGCGAGTACCGCCAGTTCGCGACCGGCACGGCGACGGCCGGCGGATCGACCACGCTCGACAACAGCGCAAAGGCCTGGGCCACCAACCAGTGGGCCAACAGTCAGCTGCGCATCGTCAGCGGGACCGGAGCTGGCCAGATTCGGACGATTGCCAGCAACACCGGGACGCAGCTCACGGTCAGCGCGGCCTGGACGACCAACCCCGACGCGACCTCGGTCTACTCGATCGAAGGCAACGACGACTTCCTCTACTTCATCGGCAACAACGCGGTGACCCTGTACCGCTACTCGATCAGCGCCAACACGTGGACGACGCTCACGCCGGGCACGGCGCGCGGCGGCGCACCAGGCGCTGGAATGAGCGGGCACTGGGTGCACAGCGTCACGGCGAACGATTGGACGGCGGAGAACGCGATCCTGAACGGGCGCTACGTCTTCAGCTTCCGCGGCGCTGCTGGCGCCTTGCTCGACCGCTACGACATCGCGGGCAATACGTGGGCGGCAATCACGTACTCGCCAAACACGGAGACGCTGACGACTGGCACGAAGTACGCGTACCACGACGACCGGCTCTACATCCAGAAGGATGCGACCGGCCGGTGGTTCGCTTTCGACTTCGCGCGGTCGGAGATGCTTCCGTGGTCGACACTGCTCTACACCCAGGGCGCGGCAGTGCTCGGCGACACGGCGTTCGACGTGATTTACAAGGACGGCGCGACGGAGCTGTTCTACGTGCACTTCCTCTTGAACACGTCGACGATTCACCTGCGCCAGATGGTGATCTGATGACGCTCCAGGAACTGATCGAACTCTGCCGCCGCCGCATCCTTCACCTGCAAAGCGTGCGCGCGTCTGCGTCCGCGCTCGGCGATGTCGAGCAGCTCGACGCCGTCGACGCAAAGATCGCGGCGACGCAGACGACCCTCAACCAGCTTCTGACCTTGGCGTAGTCGCGTGCTGCTGACGCTGTTCCAACCAGGCGGCGGCGGCGGCACCACGTATTCCGAGACCATCTCGGACGCGGTCACGGCCAGCGACAGCACGACGTCGACGGCCAGCCTGGTCGCCACGATCACGGACAGCGCCGCCGCCGTCGAGGCGCTCGTCGCCGCCCTGCAGGCCGCGGCCGCCGCCAGCGACGCCGCCGCCGCCGGCGACGCCGTCACGGTCGGCCGGGTCACGACTGGCACCGTCGCCGACGCGGCGACCGCCGGCGAGGCCGTCGCGGCCGCTCTGGTGGCACCCGTCGTCGTCTCCGACCCCGTCGTTGCGAGCGAGGCGCTCGCCGACAGCCTGGCCGCCGTCGCCGCCGTCACGGACAGCGCGCCGGCCGCCGATGCTACGACCGGGGACCTCGTCGGCGTCGACAGCGGCGAGACGGTCTACCTGCGGCGCATCGACGACCAAGGCGCGAAGACGGTGTCGACAATGGGCCTGCAGCCTGGTCCGGTCGGCGGCGACGGCTGGTCCGTCGTGGCCGAGCTGCCGACGGCGCGCCTCGAGGCCAACCACCACTACGCGTTCCTGGTCACCGGCAAGATCGCAAACATCCGGCGGACTGGCGCCGCGCCGGTGTCGGGGCTGATCCAGCTCTGCCTCGGCGACGGAAGCGGCACGAAGTCGCCGATTCAGCTCGTGCAGATCGGCGCCGGCGAGACGCTCGCCGCCGGCGAGGGCCTGCCGTTCTCGTTCCTGCTGGTGTTCTCGTCGCTGCCTGCGGTCAGCGATCCAGTCTGGGGCCCAACGTGGCCAAACTCTGCGCCGCTGCAGCTGCTGGGGCGCACCTGGTGGCGCAACGACGTGCCGGCCTACGCTGTCGAGTTCGACGTCGTCGATCTGTGCTGGGTCTGGGCCGACCTGGATGCAATCCCAGCCACCGACCAGATGGTGACGGTCACGACGACGCCGGTCTCGCTGACGACGTCTCCGAGCTTCCAGAACGTCGCGAGCGGCATCAACTCCGCAGGCGGCGCAGGTCAGACGTGGGTGCACTTCTGGAGCTTGGCCTACGACCCAGGCGTCGACGTCGTGCCGCAGTTCCAGGTCGGCAACTCGACCGGCCTGAGCCTGGCCGGCTTCGCAGCAAAGCACGGCGGCGGCATCGATCCGTCGACGGGGCTCGAGTACGCCATCGGCATCGGGCACCGGGGCACCAACGTCGCCGGCGTACGGATGCACCACGGCTCGTTCTGGGTCCAGACCAACGCCGGCTCGGTCAACCTGCCAAGCGTGCGCGGGCGCGACCAGTACACCGGACCCAGTTCGACAGTCGTTCGTCGGTTCGCGTGCGTCTCGATCAAGCTCGACGACCTTCCCGGCGTCGCGTGGAACTCGACGCAGTCAGCCCCAACGCTGACCGACGAGCTGTCGACGCTGTTCCTCGGACTGCGGCGCTGGAACCTTGAGCTCGTCGGGCAGCAGCGCAGCGTCAACCCCTGGATCTTGGCGACTGGCACGCCGATCCGTACGAGCTCGACCCGTCGGTCGTTCTCGTCGTGGGTCGACACCGACGGCGGCGAGCTGCCCGTCTACTCGCTCGGTGCCGTCACCACCGACGGGTTCTTCGAGTCGCTGCCGGTCGTCGGGTCTGGAGCGTTCGGGATCGGGCCGACGTCGCCGTCGATTCAGTACCGCGCGCGGTGGCTCGAGCAGGTCCTGGGCGGCAATCACCTGGACGTCCGCGACGTCTACGTGCTGAGCTTCTTCCCCACCAAGAACCCGGACAACCTGCCGCCAGGCATTCCGAGCGTCGGCCCGCCTACCGCGATCGTGCCGGGCACTGAGGGGCTGTCGCCGGCGTCGCTGCCCGCGCCGCCGATCGCACCGGACGTCGCCGTCGGCGAGGCCATCAACTGGAAGCGCGAGGAGCTGCGCGGCAGCACGGGATACGTCCGCACGTGGGGCGTGTTCGTCCGGCCGCGGCGGTCGTTCCAGGTCACCTGGGGACCGCTGTCGGCGTCGCAGCGCGACCAGCTCGTCGGCTTCCTCAACGCGAACCAGGCGTGGAAGCTGACGCCGCCGCGTGAGTCGGCGATTGCCGTCGTGCCGATCGCCGAGCTGCGGTGGTCGCAGTCATCGGGGCAGACCTTTCGCGTGGATCTGGAGGTGGCCGAACTGGTCTACACGAGCGGGTAATGCCGCTCATCCTGCCGACGACGCTGAAGGCCGCGAGCGAACGACCGCACGCGCGGGCGCCGTGGGTCTGGCTCGTCGACCTCGAGGTCGAGAGGAGAACGAAGACGTTGCCGGCGGTCGTGCTGCGGTTCACCAGCGCGGCGAACAACGTGCTCTGGCCGCCGGACCCGACCGAGGGCGCCACCTTCTATCCTCTCGCGTTTGAGATGACAGACATCGAGCAGACGCAGGAAGGCGACCTGCCGTCGGTCGACCTGGCGATCGACAACACGGCGCGCACGCTGATGCGCTACCTGCACGCCGGCCGAGGCTTCGAGGGCAACCGCGCGACGGTCTACCTGACGCACCAGGAGGCGCTGACGACTCCCGCCTTCCCGAACCACCAGTTCGTGCGCTTCGACTTCATCGTGTCCAGCGCCGTCGCGACGGAGGCCACGGTCACGATGCGCCTCGAGCAGCCGAACTTCTTCCAGATCCGCGTGCCGTCCGCTCGCTTCGTGGCCAGGAGGTGCCGCTGGGAGTTCGGCGGGCCCGAGTGCGGCTACCCGATCACGACCGCTGCCGCGTACACGAGCTGCGCGAAGACGATCGACGACTGCATCCAGCGCGGCATGGACGAGGCGTTTCGCAATCTGCCAGTGCTGCACCCTCGTCGGTTCGGCGGCTTCCCAGGCATCCCGACGCAGCGGGGGCCACGATGACGCTGCTCGGCATGCGCTACCGTCTGGGCGGCCGCGGCGAGGACGGCACCATCGACTGCCTGGGCGTCGTGTTGGCCAAGGCCGCCGAGCTCGGCCTCGACCTGCCGGCGCGCGATCCCTGGGCCACGGTGTGCGACCAGTGGCGGCGCGGCGGCCTCGATGCGGCGACCGGGTTCCCTGCCGGCTGGCACAGGCTGCGCCGCGAGGCGCTGCGCACCGCACTGCAGCAGCCGAAGGACGGCGACGTCTGGCTGCTCCACCACGACCACCCCGGCGTCGGCATCATCGCCGGCGGCCGGTTCTGGTCAGCCACGGCGCGCGCCGGCGGCGTCGTCGCCTTGCCGCCCGACCGCGTGCAGCCGCGCCCCTCGGAGGTCTGGCGCCGATGATCCGCGTCTGGGTCAAGTCCGGCCTGATGGGCGAAGGCGAGCGCCACGAGCACCTGGTCGAGTGGCGACCCGGTCTGCGCGCGGCCGACGTCCGCCTGCACGTCGAGCAGACCCTGGCTGGTTCTCGCGTCGGCGTCGCCGCTGACGGCCGACTGCTCGCCGACGACGACGAGGTCCCAGACGGGTCGACCGTGCTGGTCGCCGCCGACCCAGGCGCCGTGCTGGTGCCGTTCATCATCTACGCGCTGGTGTCGGCCGTCGTTTCGGTCGGCATCTCGCTGCTGATACAGGCACTGACGCCGAAGCCGCGGCCGCCAGGTGTGCCGCAGGAGCGCGGCGACGACTCGTCGCCCACGTACGCGTGGGACGGCGTCCAGACGGGCTTCGGCCAAGGATTCCCGCTAGCCATCGTCTACGGCCGGCACGCCGTCGGCGGCCACGTCATCTACACCGACGTGTTTGCGTTTGGTCTGTCCAGCTCGTCGACCACCGAACTGCTCAACGTCGTTCTGTTCCTGAGCGAGGGACCGATCTACCGCATCGGCGACCAGCTTGCGCGCGTCGCCAATGGCCTTGGCGGATTCAACCCAGGGTTGAGCGGCGGCACGATTCCAGACCACATCCGCGTTGCGGAAAACCTGCTGGAATCGACGAACCCGCTGCCAGGCGCGCGGCTGTGGCTACGTCCCGGCACGTTCGACCAGCCTCCGCTGCCGACCGATCCGTTCGAGGGTGCGAAGACGCTGTTCCAGGTCGCCGCGCAGCTGAACAACCAGGGCGACGAGTCGATCTTCACGTACAACGGCACGGAGGAGACCGCGAGCGTCACCTTTGTCTTTGCTGCGCCGTCGGGTCTCTATCAGCAAACCGCAACCGGCGGAATCGTGTCGTATCCGGTGCAGGTGCAGCTCGAGTTCCGCCCTGTCGGCGCGACTAGCTGGTCCCAGCTGTACGGTAATCCCGGCGGCTGGATCCCAGGAGGCGTAAGCATCGGCACAGGTGCGGCCGAGCCTTTTGTTAGGACGTACACCTTCAATCTCGCGCCCAATAATGCGCCCGCTCGGGGTCCGTTTGAGTTTCGAGCTCGCCGAACGACCCCTGCGCAGGCAGGTAGCGGACAGACCGTTTCTGCGGTTGTTTGGCGCAGCATCGCCTTCAACATCCGGCAGGAGTTCGCCTACCCTGCCTGCGCTCTGCTGGGCCTGCAGCTGTACGCCGGCCAACGGTACAGCGGCAACGTGCCGAACTTCTCGGTGCGCGTCGACGGCGCGCTCGTGCGTGTGTGGGACCCGACGCACGGGTTCTCGCCTCGGTGCTGGGACATCCCGGCGGCCCCGTTCAACTTCATGTCGCAGCCGCCGGGCCGCAATCCGGCATGGATTCTCGGCGACTTCCTGACTTCGCGCTGGGGCCTGGGCCCGTACCTCGACGACGATCAAATCGACTGGGCTTCGCTTCGTCGTTGGGCGGCGTTCTGTGAGCAGCAGCTCGCAAACTGGAACGAACCCGCATTTCAGTGCGACATCGTGCTGGATGCTCCGCGTCCGGCCTGGGAAACCGTGCTGGCCATCTGTGCGACAGGACGCGCCGCGCCGATCTGGCGCAACGGCAAGCTCGCCGTCGTCTACCAGTACCGCGACGGGCACAGCGACGCCGGTGTCTCGGTGCCGGCGAAGGCGCCGGTGCAGCTCATCACGTCTGGCCTGTGCGACAACGTCCAGGTGCGGTGGCTGCAGAAAAGCGGCCGCTCGACCGCGTACTCGTTTCAGTTCCTCAACGGCGAGCAACTGTACGCGCAGGACGTGGTCACGAAGGAAGACGACGAGTCGGCGATCAACGACCCCAGCGACCCGAACCGCGAGAAGTGGCGACCGGAGATCGTGCAGGCGTACGGCGTGACACGCGCGACGCAGCTGATCCGTGAGGGCCAGTACATGCACCGCGTCAACCGGCTCGTGCGTCGCGAGCTGACGTTCGACTGCGGCCCGTGGCTGCTCGCTGCCGAGGTCGGCGACCTGATCGAGTTCGAGCACGATCTGCTGCGGCCGTTCGGTGCCGACGTGCCGCTGGCAATGCAGGTCCTTGCCGGCGGCGTCGCCGTCACGTCCCTGACGGTCGACCATGCCGTCTCGGGCGCGATCGCGATCGCCGCGCGCGACGGCGACGGCAAGCCGGTACACCGCACGGTGACGTCGACGACTCCGGTAACCATTGGCGGCCGGACGTGCACTGTGCTGTCGTTCACCGGCGGTGTGACAATCCCGACCGGCGCGGCGGTCGCCGTCGGCCTGGTCGACAAGATCGTCGAGACGTACCAGATCGTCGCCGTCACCCTGGGGCAGAACCTGCGGCGATCGGTGCGCGCGCTGCAATGGGTGCCAGAGGTCTTCGACGACGTCCCGCTGCCCGGGACCGACGGCCTGGACGAGCCCGAGATCGACCTCGACCTCGTCATGGCGCAGCCGTCGTCGGAGTCCGGCGCGCAGCTGGCGACGGACCTGTGCGCGATCGTTCTGCCCGGCGCCGTGCAGCGCGTCGCCTGGGTGCGTCCCCCGAGCCGCTCGACGGCGCGCGCACGCGTCTACCTGCGTCAGCCGCAGGTCGGCGCGTCGTTCGGGCTCGTCGGCGAGACAATCGCCACGTACCTCGACCTGCCGCAGCTCGAGGCGTGGAAGCCGTACGAGTTCGCCGTCTGCCTCGAGAACGGCGGCGGCGACTACCAGCCCCCCGAGCTCGGCGCGCGGCTGTCGTTCATCCCCGAGGAGTTCGTGCCGTGGTCGCCGGTGGCTCCGACGAACCTACGGTCGAGCGAGTCCGCCGGCGAAAACCTGCTGGTGCTGCAGTGGGACCAGGGCGACGCCAGCGACGTCGAGCACTACGAGGTCCGCTGCGGCGATGACTGGGCCGCAGGCCAAGTCGTCTACCGCGGCCGGCTCGCCGAGGCGCGCCTGCGGCCGCCGTCTGGCCACCGCACGTACCAGGTCGCCGCCCGGTCGTCGTCCGGCCTGTACGGCGCGCGCGCGCAGATCACGGTCGCGCTGATTGCCGTGCACGACCTCGGCGCCGAGATCGTCGACGACACGTCGTTTGCGCCGAGCGGCACCGGCGGCACGCACAGCGGCACGCAGCGCAACACCACCGCCGAGCCGGCCGCGCCGTTCCTCGAGCTGCAGCCCGGCGTGCTGACCGGCACGTTCACCAGCTCGACGGTCGACATCGGCTACGACGCGCCGTTCTTCCTGCGGGTCAGCCTGTCAGCGCAGGAGCTCGACGGCACCACCGTCGACGACTGGACGTTCGGCATCGACAGCGGCGAAGCGCGGTGGCGAACGGTCGACACGCGTCCTGCGTCCGCAGGTCTGCCTGGTATCGACTGGTCGACGATCGTCGACGACCTGACGCAGCAGATCGACGACCTGCCAGACGACCTGCGCGTCGGCGGGACGCTTGGCGAGACCGGCTCGCACGTGCTTTGCCGCGTCGAGTCCCGCACGTACGCCGGCAGCACGTGGTCGGCCTGGGCGCCGCACGTCGATCGACTGGCCGTCTGCTCGCGCTGGGAAGCGCGTCTGATCATGGCGCGTAGCAGCGCAACCCGCGCGGTGCGCGCTCGAACCTTCCGCATGGAGACAATCCTCTAATGGCACAGACCTGGACGACCCCGGCCGGCACCGACCCGGCCAATCTCGCGCTCAAGGTCGCGCTCCCTGACCGCGACGAGTCGCTGCGCTCGCTGTTCAGCGGCGCGACGGCGCCGACGAGTCCCGTCGCCTACCAGCTGTGGGCCGATTCGGCGACGAAGATCCTCAAGCAGCGGAACGCCGCCAACTCCGCGTGGGTCGACCTGCTGCCGCTCGCCGATTCGGTGCGCCTGCAGCTGGCGTTCCGCTGCAGTGGCGCGCTCGCGGCCGAGGTGCTGCAGATCCCCATGCCCATGGCCGGCCGGGTCGAGAAAGTGCAGATCGTCGGCAGCGCCGCGACGTCGACGAGCGCCGCCGGCACGAAGGAATGGACGTGGATGTTGCGCAACCACACCCAGGCCGTCGATCTGTTCTCGGCGACGCCGTCGACGGCGACGGTCGTGTCCGGCGTCGGCGGCGGCGAGCTGGCGGCGAACGCGACCTACAACCTGGCGGCCAACCAGAACAAGGCCGTCGCCGCCGGCGATGTGCTGCGTCTGACCATCGGCGCCGTCGGCTCGCCGACTGCCGTTGCCGACGTGTCGATTCGCGTCACCCTGACGCTGACCGGCGTCTGACATGAACGCCATCGACCAGAGCGGGCGGACCGTTGCGGCCGGCGAGACGTACCTGCTCGCCGGCATCGTGCGCCGCGTCGAGGCCGCGAACCGCGTCGCCATCGTGACCGGCAGCGGCGAGCGCCGCTCTGTGCTGCGCGTCGATCCGGCGCAGCTGCTGCGCGTCGACGACCTGGTCGTGACCGACGGCAGCCGACCGTTTACCAGCGCGCCACAGGTCGACGCCGTGCCCGAGGACGACGCCGACGCGGTCAACAAGCTGTACCTCGACACGCAGCTGGCCGCGCTGATCGACGTCGCCGTCGACCTGTTCCAGCCGGTCGACCCGCTGCTGACGGCGCTCGCCGGCCTGACCACGGCCGCCGACCGGCTGGCCTACTTCACCGGCAGCGACACCGTCGCGCTGGCGACGCTGACGGCGTTCGGGCGCGCGCTGGTCGCGGCCGCGAACGCCGCGGCGGCGCGCACCGAGCTGGGGCTCGGCGGACTGGCAACTCTCGCCGGTTCCGCCGCCGGCGACATCGCGTACTGGGACGGCAGCGCCTGGCAGATCCTGCCGATCGGCGCCGAGGGCGACGTCCTGACGGTCGGCGCGGCCGGAGTTCCAGAATGGGCAGCGAAATGAGCACCAAAGCCGATCCCCACGACACGCACGAGAAGGTCGCCAAGGTGTTCGACCGCTACTGGCGAGTGCTGTCCGTCCTGATGCCTCTCCTGATCGTCCCCGCGATCCAGTGGGGCGTCGGCGTCAACCGCGACCTCGAGGACCTGCGCCTGCAGCTGCGCGAGATCGGTGCGCGTCGCGACGCGGAGAAGCAGGCGCACGTCGAGCTCACCGCCGAACTGCGCGCGATGAGATCGCAGCTCGACGCCATGCGCCTCGACGTCGTCCAGCGCATCGCCGTCCTCGAAGCCCGAATCGACCTCACCCGACCCAAGGAACCCCGATGAAGCTCAACGCTCTGCTTCTGCTCGTCGCCGTCGTCTGTTTCAGCCTCGCCGCGTGCTCGACTCCGGAAGCGACCGCGGCGGCCGTGACCGTCGCCGGCGCCACCGCGGCGGCGATCGTCGACGCCGTCGCGCCGATGCTGCCGCCCGAGACCTTGGCCAAGCTGCAGGTCTCTGCGGCCTCGATCGACGGCACCGTGCAGGCGACCGCGACCGCGGTGCGGACGATCGCCGACGCGATCGCGCAGCTGCGCGGCGGCGTCGGCACGCAGATCGCCGACCAGGCCGCCGCGCTCGCGCGCGCCACGACGCAGATCGCGGCGATGCCGTCCCGCGAGGAGGTCTACCTCGTCGGCGCGGGCACCGGCGCCGCCGGCACTGCGGCGTCGCGCTGGATGTCGCACCTCAAGAGCCGGCCGCACGCGTAGCCCGCGGCCGGCGCTACCGATCGAAGCTGGTCACGCTGATGCAGCGTCCGGCGAGCAGCTCGACGAACGACTGCGGCCCGACCGGCCGGCCGTAGGTCCAGACCTGCAGCTCGCCGGCGCTCGAGACCTGCCGCAGCGTCGACCAGGGCCGCCCCCAGGCGGCCAGCACCTGCTCGCGTGTGGCGCCGACCCAGACCTGGCGCGCCGTCACGCGTCGCACGTCGGCCGGCTGCCAGCCCAGGCGCTGGGCCAGCTCGTGGAGGATCGCCGGACGGTCGCGCCTGTCCGAGCAGACGGGCACGAGCTACACGACCCTGCGCCGAGTGCGCGACTGCAAACTGGTCCGCGTGCCGTGGGACCTGCTGCGCGAAATCGCGCGGGCGCCGGCATGGGC
>JADCJE010000129.1 GCA_020247305.1 Phycisphaerales bacterium
CGAACGACATCATCGGCTTCCGCGTCGTGCTCGCGCCGGTTCTCGTGCCCTGAGCGCGTCCGCCGGCCGCAGCCCGAGGGGGCCCGCCGGCGCCCGACGCTGCTGCCGGCGATGGTGGGGTGGGCGCCGCGGCGGCGGGGCCGACGACCGCTTGCGGCCACTGCGTTGCGCTTGGGCCGGACGTAACCCGTTTCGGCGAAAGGGCTCGACGCTGCCCGGCGGATCCAGCGCCGGGATTTCGCGGCTGCACCCTCGGGATCGGCGCCGCCGTGCCGCTGGAGGGGGTGTGCGCGGTGTCCCGCGCGCCCGGCGGCCCGCCGCTGGACCCAGCACCCATCGCCTCCCTCCGGCCATGACGACCTTCGCCGCCTCCCGCCTCTCCCGCCTGCTGCCGCTGCTCGCCGTCGCCCTTGATGGAGCGCCTGTGCGCGCTGGTGCCGCCGCCGCGCAAGCACCTGGTGACCTACCACGGCGCGCTGGCGCCGGCGTCGGGTCTGCGGCCGAAGGTGGTGCCGCGGCAGACGGTGGCTATTGAGGACGAGGCGGCAGTCGCTGCCGCTAGCTGCCGCCACGGTGCAAGCGATGGTGGGGTCCAGGTCGCAGCGGGGGCGCGGTGTGCCCTCGGGGCGCGAACGCCGTGGCAAGCGTGGCCGCAACGGGCGCCAAGGGCGCCCCGCGCACGGCGGAAAGGCGTGCGTGCGGGCGTTAGAGTCGGGGCGGCTGGTCGCGGGTGGTCCGCGACCGCAGCTTGGACTTCCTACGCCGCCCATGCGTTCCTTGTCTTCGGCCATTCTGCTCGCAGCCACCGTGACTGCCTTCGCACCTGCCCAGAACTGGACCCTGGCTGCGGCGAGGGCTACGCCCGCCACCGCGAGTGCCGGCGTGTTCCCGTCGCTCACCACCAACACGCAGCCCGTAGGCCCGGTGCCGCCGGGCTCGATCGTGGCGGCTACTGGTGGTGGACCCGGCGCTTCTGCATCGGCGGGCGCTTCGTGGCAGCCTGGCGTCGCCGGCCAGACGGCGCCCCTGGCGTTCACGGTGTCGTGCCAGGCCAGTGCGTCCTACTCGGGCAGTGGGTTCGGGTTCGTGGGCGCCAACGTCTCGGCGACGCTCGACGTGACGCTGGCCGCGCCGCAACTCACTGGCGGTCGCCTCGTGCTGTCCGGCACGCAGACCAGCTTCGGTGGCAGTGGCGGCGGCGCCATCGGGGTCGATGTCGCCGGCGATGGCCTGGTCGAGTACCAGGTGCCGTCGCCGCTGTCCGCCGCTGGATCGCCCGTGGACGTCCTGGTGCCAGCCGGCGTCAACCTGATCCGGGTCACGCTGTCCGCCTCGTTCAGCGTGGTGGGGGCGCCGAACAATGGTGGCAATGGCCTGTCGCTGTCGGCGCAGTTCTTTCCCGGCGAGGTGGCGGTGGCTTCGTTCGACACGACAGGCGCTGGTACCACCCTCGGGATCACGCGCCCCAACGGCAGCACGGTGACCATCGCCCTGCCGACCTTCCTGCAGACGCCGGTGCTGCTCGCGTTCGGCCTGCAGCCGACCCAGCTGCCGCTGGCGCCGTCGGTGACCCAGCTCGTCACCCTCGACAGCGTGTTCGCCGTCGGTGCGATGACGTTGACGCTGCCGCCGTTGCCGTCCGGCACCGAACTGTATTGCCAGGGCCTCGCGCTCCAGTTCGGCGCCTTCCGCAGCAGCAACAGCGTGCGCGCGATCTGGCCGTGAACGAGGGCGGCGACGGTGCGGTCGCCGCCGCGCGCGAACAAAGCGTGCCGTTGGCGTCAGTCCGGGTCGGCGTCACGTTCGTCCCCGGACTCGGCCAGGGCCGCCTGCAGCGCCTCGCGGGCGTGGCGCCGCCGCGACGCAAGGCGCCGAGGGGCAGCAGGAGCTGGGCGGCGCGCGGCGTCAGCGCACCAGCGTGTCGCTGACGACGCTCGACAGCCGCAGGCCGCCCGGGAACGACAGCTGCACTGCCTGCACGTGGAGCGTCAGGCCGACGAGGGTGGGAGTGTTGGGCACGGGCCACGTCGCGCTGGCGACGCCGGCCGGCTGCGGCACCACGAGGGCCGGCAGCGGTGCGTGCGGCACGATGCCGAGCGTGCCGAGGCCGGGCACCGGGATCGCAGTGCGCGTCAGCGACAGCCACGGCACGAACACGTCGGTCGTGCCGTTCGACGCGAAGCGCGCGTAGGCGTCGATCCGCCAGTCGTAGCCCGGGCCCAGCAGCAACGGCGCGTGCAGCTGGCGCAGGCGGTTGACGAGCAGGCCGCGGGCGCCGAACAGATCGAGGTCGCCGTCGCCGTCGCCGTCGGCGTCGAGGGCCGCCACGCTGTGGGCGGGTTCCGGCAGCGCCGGCACGTGGCCACGCGGCAGCACGGCGAACTGCTGGGCCAGCGCACTGCTCGTCGCCAGCAGCAGCCACGACACGGTACGGACCAGGGTTCCGCTTCCGCATGCCTCTCCTCTGCGCGATCGCGCCGACCAGTATCCGCCGACGCCGACGGCCGCTACCGCTGCGGATCGAGCACGCGGCCGAGGAACAGGATGGCGCCGGACTTCGTGTCGCGGATCAGGAACAGGAACGGCCGGTCGGCGCGGAACTCGGGCACGAAGGGCGACTCGTCGGCAATGGCCGCCGTCGCCGCCATCATCACCACCGTGGCGGCGACGGCGCGCGTGCCTTCCTCGTCGACCTCGACGAGCGCCTCGTGCAGCACGTCGCCGACGAAGAGGCCGTCGCTGGCGTCCGCCGACGACGTCATGCCGCCGAAGTCGGCGCCGTCGCCGAGCGCCGGATCGAGGAAGGCGCGCACCAGCCCGAGCGCCTGCAGGGCGGACTTCAGGCCGAGCTGCCGGCGCACGGCAAAGCGCGGCAGGGCAATGTCGACCGCGCGCGCCGATGCGCGCCGGAGCCACTCCGTCAAGCGCTCCGGCGTCAACAGCCGCTCCAGCGCCGGCAGGCCGTCGGGCGACTGCGGCGCCAGCACCACCATCGCGAGGTCGCCGCCCTTGTACGGCAGTTCGACGAACGTCGCGCCGTCGGCGCCGGGGTAGCGCGCCGGGCCGGCGCCGTCGCGCGGCGTCGTCGCTGGCGTCGCGAACCACGCGCCGTCGCCGGCGACCGCACCGTAGCGCGCGTCCTCGCGGCCGTAGGCCCGCATCATCGGCACGCGCGCCACCGTGCGGTCGGCGCGGGTGAAGTCGGCGTCCTCGGTGCGCTCCGCGTCGAACGGCGTCTGCCACGCGCCCGCGAAGGCCACCGCGTTGGCGAGCACCATGCGCGTGGCGCTGCCGATCGCGCCCTCGCCGAGCAGGTCGCGGATGCGACCCTGCGTGTTGGCGGCGATCCATGCGTTGATCGCCGCCCGCGCGCGCTCGGCGTCGCCGCGGAAGTCGACGGCGCGCGCGCTGCCGGCGCCGTAGCCCTGCGCCAGCGCCTGCTCGAAGGCCGGCGCCAGCGGATAGCCGCGCTCGACCCACAGCGAGTTGGCGATCGCGAGCTGCCAGCAGTCGAGCGTGCGCAGCTGGTCGTTGCAGGCCTTGGCGAGCCGGCGCGCCTCGGCCATCGCCGTGCTGGTGGCCTCCCAGTCGCGCCCTTGCTGCCGGCGCTGGCTCTCGGCGTCGGCGGCGGCGAACTGGCGCAGCAGCTCGTCAAGGCGCGCCCTCGCTGCCGGATTGCCGGCGCCGCTCGCCGCGTGGTAGCGGTGCGCGAGGCCGGCGAACGCCGCGTGCAGCGCGCGGAGTGCGTCCCCCGCCGGCAGGCCGAGCACGGCCGCGAACTCGGCGCGCGTCGCGCCGCGCGCGCCTTCGGCCGTCATCGCCAGTGCGACCGCGACCGAGTACGGCGACAGGGCGGCCGCTTCGTCCGCGGGGATGCGCCGCAGCAAGCCGAAGGCGAGGCGCTGCGTCGCCGCCGCGGCAGGCGCGGCG
>JADCJE010000013.1 GCA_020247305.1 Phycisphaerales bacterium
AACCCGCCGCGACGAGTGCGCCAGCCGCACCGGCCGCAACCGTGCCGGTGGTCGCCGGCGCGCCGGCCGCGCCGATCACGCCCGTCGCCGCCACGCCGGCGGCCACGCCCACGCCCGCGACCGCCGCGCCAAAGTCGCTGAAGTCGGCGATGAAGGGCATCGAGGACGACTGGAAGCAGATCGAGCAGGGCCTCGCCGGCGCCACCGCCGACCTGCCGGCGATGGCCAAGGCCGCCGAACGCGTCGCCGCCGTGATGAAGCTGGGTTACGACCCGTTCGAGGACAAGGAAGTGCCGAACTTCGCGCAACTGGCGCGGGAAGCGGAGGCGGCGTTCCTCGACCTCGCCAAGAAGGCCGCCGCCGGCGACGCCGCCGGCGTCAAGGCGATGGCGAAGACGCTGCAGCCGCAGCACTGCGCCCGCTGCCACGACGCGTACGAAGAAGTGCACGGCTGATCGCCCGCGCGCTGCCGCTGTGCAGTCGGCGTCAGGCGAGCGCGTTCGCCAACGTCTGCGTCAGCGCGTCCAGGCCGAACGGCTTGTCGAGTTGCGCGGCGAAGCCGAGCTCGCCGATCTGCGCCGGATCGACCTTGTCGCTGAAGCCGCTGGCGAGCACCACCGGCATGTCGGGGCGCAGCCGCCGGATCTCGCGCGTCAGCTGCAGGCCGTCCATGCCGGGCATGTGCAGGTCGGTGATGACCAGCGCGACGTCCTGCGCGGCGTCGCGCAGCAGGGCGAGCGCGGCGTCGCCGCCGGCCACCGCTTCCGCGGCGTAGCCAAGGCCGGCGAGCAGGCTCACGATGACGCTGCGCACGATCTGCTCGTCGTCGACGAGCAGGATGCGCTGGCCGTGACCGCGTACGTGCGCCGCCGAGCCGCCGCCGGTCGCCGCCTGCTGCGCCTCGGCGCCCGCCGCCGGCAGGTACACCGCGAACTCCGTGCCCGCGCCGGGCTGCGACTGCACGCGCATGAAGCCGCCGTGGCTGCGGACGATGCCGAGCGTCGTCGACAGGCCGAGGCCGGTGCCCTGCTCGGGGCTCTTGGTGCTGAAGAACGGCTCGAAGATGCGGTCGAGCAGCTCCGGCGCGATGCCGCATCCGGTGTCGCTGATGCCGATGCGCACGTAGGCCCCCGTCTTGGCGTCGCCGAGCGCCTGTGCGTCGGCCGCCGTCAGCTCGGCGCGCACGACCTCGATCGCGAGCCGGCCGCCGTCGGGCATGGCGTCGATGGCGTTGACGCACAGGTTGAGCAGCACCTGATGCAGCTGCGTCGAGTCGCCGTTGACCGCGGGCGCGGCCGGGTCGCAGGCGACGAGCACGTCGATGTTCTTGGGGAACGTGTTGCGCACGAAGCGCTCCAGCTCCGCGAGCAGGATCTGCAGCGGCACCGGCACGCGCTTGCCGTCGACGCCCTTGGCGAAGGTCAGCAGCTGCTTGACCATCGACGCGCCGCGGCGCGCGCTCGACTCCATGAGTTCGAGCAGCTCGCCGGACTCGGGGTGGCGCTCGCGCAGCAGGCCGGTCGCCAGCAGGATCGGCGCCAGCGTGTTGTTGACGTCGTGCGCGACGCCGCCGGCGAGCGTGCCGATGCTCTCCAGGCGCTGCGCCCGCAGGCCGCGCTGCTGCGCTTCGCGGTGCTCGGTGATGTCCTGGCCGACGGCGACGACGCCGACGATGGCGCCGCTCGCGTCGCGGCGCGCGCTCGCGCTCAGCAGCAGGTAGATGGAGCGGCCGTCCTTGGCCCGCAGCGGCAGGTCGAAGACCGCCGCGTCGCGGCCGGCGAGCGCGTCGTCGAACGCGGCGATCACCGCTTCGCGACGCTCGGCGACGACGAAGTCGCTGAGGCCGCGGCCGAGCGCCTCGACGCGGGTGTAGCCGGTCAGCCGCTCGGCGCAGGCGTTCCAGACGTTGATGCGGCCGTGCACGTCCTCGCCCAGGATCGGCGCGTTGGCGTTTTCGACGATGCGGCGCAGGTCGGCAGCGACGGCTTCGGCCGCCTGCTCGGCGATGCGCCGGTCGTGGATGTCGATGCACGAGCCGATGATCTCGACGGGACGGCTGTCGGGATCGCGCATCAGCGTGTACTCGTCGCGGAACCAGCGGTACGAGCCGTTGGGCAGGTGGAAGCGGTACTCGTACGTCGACGCGCCGGTCGCCAGCGTCTCGCGCAGCGCGCGCTGGCCGCCGGCGGCGTCGTCGGGGTGCAGGCGGCTGCGCCAGAAGCGCGCGTCGGCGAGCAGCACCCTGGAGGAGTAGCCGAACTGCGACTCGGCGTTCGGGCTGACGAAGGTGGTGCGGAAATCGCCGCCCGCCTCGCAGGCGAAGACGACGGCGGACACCGACGTCAGCATGTACGCGAGGCGCTGCTCGACGGCGGCGATCTGCTGCGTGCGCTCGGCGACGCGGCGTTCGAGATCGCTGTTGAGCCGCTGCAGCTCGCGTTCGGCGGCGACGCGGCGCTCGTTCTCCAGGTAGATCAGCACGATCGCCGCCACCGCCATGCCGAACTCGCGCTCGTCGCCGGTCCATGCGCGCGGCGCGCCGACGTGCTCGCAGCACAGCACGCCGACGATGGCGGCGCCAAGCTGCAGCGGCAGGTCGATCATGGCGCGGATGCCGAGCGGCCGCAGGTAGCCGTCGGCGAAGCTGCGCGTCGCCGGATGCGACACGGCGTCGTCGGCGACGATCGGTTCGCGCGAGTCGATGGCGACGAAGTAGTAGGGGTGGTCGGCGCGGCGCATCGCCATGTCGACCTTGCCCTGCGGCGTGCCGTCGGCCCACAGGTCCTCACAGGCGATGCCGGACCGCGCGTCGTCGAACAACCAGACGCTCGCGCGCGCCACGCCGAGCGCCTGCGCGACCTGGGCGGTGGCCAACGCGAGGAAGGCACGGCGGTCACGGCTCATGTTGCCGCGCAGGATCGCGAGCACCGAGTGGAACATGCGGCGCTGCTCGCGCAGCCGCACGAGCGACACCGCGTCGGCGCGGTCGGCCGCGGCCTCGCGGAAGACGCCGCGCGTGACGACCGGCGCGCCGTCCGCGAAGGCGACCGTCACCTTGCCCTCCACGTGCACGGCTGCGCCAGCCTTGGTGACGAACACCGCCGCCATGACGCCGAGCTGCTCGCCCGACAACAGCCGCTTCATGAAGTAGAGGCAGTGGTCGCGGCTCTCCGGGTGGATGAACTCGAAGAGGTTGCGGCCGACGACATCGTCGACGGCGTGCCCGAGCCGCTCGCACCACGCGCGGTTGACGAAGCGGATGCGTCCGTCCGGCAGGACGCTCTGCACGAGGTCGCTGACGCCGTCGAGGAATTCGCGCAGCGCGGGCGAGCCGAGGTCGTGGGCGTCGTCGTTCATGCGGGGTGGTGTCCCGACATGGATTGGGTATCGGCGGCCAAGGGTCGCCGACCGGAAGGAGGCGAAGGCTATGTCGGGCCGCCGTCGCCCGTGCTCCGCACAATGGCCCATCCACGGCGCGACAAGGACGCAGCCGGCGGCGGCCCGGCGAGGCCGGGTGGGGCGCACCGTCCTGCGCTGCGCCAACCGCCGCATGGACCGGGCGTTGCATCCGCCAGCCCGGCGCCGGCGAAACGCCGTTCCGATGCAAACCCCCATTCTGTGCGCCGCCCTGCTGGCGCTCACCGCCGCCTGCGGCAGCCCGCCGCCGACCGGCGCTTCCGCAGCGCCCGCCGGCGCCGCCAACCCGGCCCCGACCACCGCCACCCCCGCGCCCACCGCGACTGCCATGAACGACGTCTACGCCCTGAAGGCCTCCTCCCTCGCCGGCCAGTCCGCCGACCTGTCCAGCTACCGCGGCAAGGTGACACTCGTCGTCAACGTCGCCAGCGAGTGCGGATACACGCCGCAGTACAAGGGCCTGCAGAAGCTGCACGAGGAGTACGCCGCCAAGGGTTTCGCGGTGCTCGCGTTCCCGAGCAACGAGTTCGGCGGCCAGGAGCCCGGCTCGCCGGAGCAGATCCAGCAGTTCTGCAGCAAGAACTACGGCGTGACCTTCCCGCTGTTCGCCAAGTGCGCGACCAAGCCGGGCGCGGGCCAGAGCCCGGTGTTCGCCGCGCTGCAGCAGGCGACCGGCAAGTCGCCGAACTGGAACTTCTGCAAGTACCTCGTCGGCAAGGACGGCGCGCCGATCGCGTTCTATGCGTCGCGCACGGCGCCGGACGACGCCGAGCTGCGCGCTGCGATCGACAAGGCGCTGGGCGGCTGAGCGGCCGGACGCGGCCACCGGCGCGCGATGCCGCGCGCTACTGGAACAGCAGCAGGCAGCCGTCCGTCGTCGCGAACGACGGATTGCCAGTCGCGCTGCTCGGCGCGAAGGCGATGCCTTGCACCAGCGCCGCCGCGCCGGGCAGCGTGAACGGCAGCGGCACGGTCAGCCCGAGCGGCGGCTGCAGCGTCGGCGATTGCAGCAGCACCAGCATGCTGCCCACGTCGATGCGCAACTCCGGCCACGTCGGTGACGGCGGCGGCGGCGCGCCGACGGGGAAGAGGTTGACGAGCAGCAGCGCGGGCGCGGCGTCGAACACGCCGTTGCGGCTCTGCACCTGCAGCGTCAGCGGCGCGCCGAGGCCGACGCTGCGCGTCCCGCACGCGCTGACGTTGCCCGGCGCGACGCCGGACGCGAGCGTCAGGTAGTCGCCCGAACCGGGGAACGGCCGCACGCTGCGCGCGGCGCACAGGTCGGCGAGCCCGGCCATCTGGTCCCAGTCCGCCTGGGTGATGCCGAGGCCGGCGAGCCACGTCGCCAGCGCGCCGTTGCCGGCGAGGTTCGGGTTGAGCGGGCAGACGCGAACGCTGTAGATCGACGTGAACAGGCACATGCCCGCCAGCAGCGTCATCGGCGGCAGCGGGTGGAACAGGTCGGGGTCGTAGTACGAAGGCAGCCAGCCGAGCAGCGCAACGCCGTCGCCGACGCCGGCTGCGCTCGCCGCGCCAGCGCCGTAGGCCGCGTTGAGGTCGTTGCGCGCCGCGAGGTAGTTGCCGCGGATCTCGTCGTGCATCGCGCGCGGCGACGCGAACGTGTTGGGGTAGAGGAAGTGCCCGACGGCGCGCGCCCACGTCTGGTACAGCACCGCCTTGGCCTGCGGGCTGTGGTTGCGCACGTTGCCGAGGATCTGCAGCGCCGAGGCGCGGAACAGCCCCGGATTGCCGCTCGCCGCGGTCGCCTCCAGCGACTGGCCTTGCATGACGACGACGTCCCAGCGCTGGCCCGCAGGCAGCGAGCCCGTGATCGCGGCGACCTGCGCGCTGTTGGTGGCGTGGTACTGCAGGTCGGCGCCGTTCTGGTAGCGCGTGACGATCGTCGGCGCCGGCAGCCCGGCCTGGATCGCGAGCAGGCGCACCAGCTCGCCGACGCCGCCGTTCCGCGCCGAGTAGCTGTTGCCGTAGAACAGCAGGTTCTTGCCGACACCCTGCGCGGCAGCGGCGGCGGCGAAGAGCGCGACACAGAGGGTGACGACGGCGAAGCGGGCGGCGCGCATTGGCAGCTCAGACTATCGCATCGCGCAGCGGGCGGTGGGTCGCAACACCGCGCCGGGCGATCCGCCGCGCCGGGCGCAGCCGGCCGCGCCGTAACTGACCGGAGACGACCGCGCCCCGCCTGCCGGCGGGGCGCGATCCCTGCCGCCTTCACCGCGTGCGGTCAGTACAGCTTCACGCCGCAGGGCTCGCCGGCGAACAGCACGTTGAGCGTCTGGAAGTCGATCACCACCAGCGCGTGCCGCAGGTCGGCGCCGGCGAGGAAGCCGAGGCCGGCGGGCAGCGTGAACGACGCCGTCGCCTTGCCGACGGCGTCGAGCACGCCGAACGTGCCCGCCCACGGGCCGGAGTTGAGCAGGTCGAGGCCGATGCTCGTCCAGGCGTCGGGGTTGATCGGGACGATCGCGCCGCCGAACGGCAGGCCCGGCCGCGAGCCGGAGCCGCCGACGGCGACGAGGTACAGCTGGCCGGCGTTGGCCTGCCCGGCGTTGAGCCGCATCGTGTGCGCGCCGCCGGTCACCGTGTTGACGGCGCTCGGCGTGCAGTCGTTGCTGCCGAGCCGGCCGCGGACGATGGCGCCGTTGACGGCGAAGTTGACGCGCTGCAGGACGTCGCCCTGGTTGTTGAGGCTGAGCGGGCAGCCGTCGCCCGACGGGAACTGCACGCTGCCGGTCGTGTTCGCGGCGACGAGACCCGCCGGGGTCGCGAACGTGTCGCCGGGCGCGAAGGCGAGCTGCAGGCCGCTGACCGGGTCCCAGGCATAGCTGCAGCTCAGGCTGGACGTCCCGGAGGTCGTCGTGAGGTTGACGGTGACGCCGGACGCGATCACGTGGCCCAGGTCGTTCATCTGCACGCTGCCGGCCTGGATCGCGCCGAACGACGCGCTGACGAAGCCGGGGACGCCGGCGAAGCCCGGCGCCGGGTCGCCTTCGCGAGCGATCAGGCGCAGGCTGCCTGGACGGCCGATCCACAGCGTCTGGTCGTTGTTCGCCGTGACGCCGCCGCCGGCGTCGGTCAGCGTGCAGTAGAACGCCGTGCTGCCGCCCTCGAAATCGCTGTACGACTGCGTGAAGTTGGCGGTGCCCATCAGTGCGCCCGGGATGCCCGGGGCGGGCGTGCCTTCGCGGTGCACGAGCTGGAAGCCGCCGAGGCCGCCGAGGAACACTGCATTGTCGTCGGCCGTCGTCACCGTGCCGCCGGACAACGTGCAGGTGAACGCGCACCCGCCGGCGATGCCGAAGCCCTGCGCGATCGACGGCGAGCCGTAGTTGCCCGTGCCGCTCGGCAGCGGCGCCGGATCGCCCTCGCGCACGAGGATCGTGTTGCCGAAGCCGGGCTGCCAGACCATCAGGATGTTGTCGTTGGCGGCGGTCGCCGGCGTCGTGCCGCCGGCGCCGAAGCGCTGGTCGTGCAGCAGCCAGCCGACGCGGTTGAGGATCGTGTTGAAGCCCATCGTGCCGATGTTGCACGTGCCGCCGCCGGCGACGGGCACGAGGTCGTTCTTGCGGAGGACGAGGTTGAGCGAGCCCGGCGTGCCGACGAAGATCGCTTGGTTGTTGGTCGTGCCGGAGACGTCGCCGCCGGCGATCGTCGCCAGGAAGGCGACCTGGCCGGCGCCGTTGATCGACGTGGCCTGGTAGCCGACGCCGCCGAACTGCGTGTCGAAGAGCGTGCCGTTGACGCCCGTCGGCGCGCCGCGCTGCGCCAGCACGATGAACGCGCCGGGCGGGCCCCAGAACAGCGCCGAGTCGTTGCGGCCGGTGGCTGCCGTGCCCGTCGTGATGATGCTCGGCCCGATGAAGCTGGCGCCGAACACCAGGATGCCGCCTTCGGGGCTGATGCGCGGGCTGCCGCCGAGGCCCTGCAGCTGCAGCGTGGCCGATGATTGCTGGATCAGCACGGTGCCGGCGCCGAGCGTGCCGGTCGGCTCCGGATCGCCGGCGCGCACGATCATCTGCATCGTCTCGCGCGTGCGGCCGAGGAAGTACGCGCGGTCGGTCAGCGTCGTCGAACCGCCGCCGGTGAAGCGGGCGCGGAACAGCACGTTGCCCGACAGGTCGGCGACCGGGAAGTCGAACGCGGACGCGCCGCCGAGGACCGCGCCGGGCAGGCCGGGCACGGCGTCGCCTTCGGCGAGCAGGACCTGGCCTTGGGAAATCAGGCTCTGGGCGGCGGCGGAGGCCGCTGACAAGGCGAGGACAGCGACGATGCGGAGGTGGTTGCGGTTAAGCGTCATGGTGGCAGGGGTGCAGCCGAGACGGCCGCATCGACAAAGCGACGGATGCACCACCGTGGCCATGGGATTCCGGCAAACGGAACCCACCGGGCACCACCGCGCATCAGACCATGACGAGCGCGACGACGGCGGCGAGGACGAGCCAGAGGGCCGACAGCGCGATGCCGACGCAGGCGGGGCCGCGCGCCGATCCCGGCTGCGCCAGGGCGAGCGCGCCGAGCACGAGGCCCGCGACGGCGACGAGCCCGAAGATCGCGCCGACGCAGCCGATGGCGCCGAGCACCTCCTCGCTGCCGTCGCCAGCGCCTTCGATCGAGCGGCCGCTCGACTCCTTGCTCATGCCGTACGCGACGAGCGCGAACAGCACGCTGCCAGCGCCCGCCACGATGCCGAGCACCATCGACACCGTCCCGAGCGCGGTGCGGGCTGGGGCGCGCTCGGGGACGTCATCGGGTTGCACTGGGTCCATGCCGGCCGAGGATGCTAGCCGCGGCCCCGCAGCCAGCGCGACCATGCGGCGTGCGCGACGGCGATGCAGCGCGTGAGCGCCGAGGGCTCGCCGGTGTCGTTGTGGCGCGCGACGTCCCACTGCACATAAGCGACGCCGGCGCCGACGGCGCCCCCCTGCCGCAATCGGCAATACTCACGCGCATGCCCGACGAACTGTCCGCCGCCCCCATTGCCAGCCTGCGCGGCCTCGGCAAGTGGTACGGCCACTTCCCTGCCGTCGCCGACCTCGACCTGGACGTCGGGCGCGGCGAGATCCTCGCCCTCCTCGGCCCCAACGGCGCCGGCAAGACGACGACCATCCGCATGCTGATGGGCATCCTGTCGCCGACGAGCGGGCAGGCTCGCATCGCCGGCCTCGACTGCTTCAGCGACCGTCCCGAGGTCATGCGCCACGTCGGTTACCTGCCGGACGAGCCGATCTTCCACGACCATCTGCGCGGCCGCGAGGTGCTGGCGTTCTGCGCCACGATGCACGGCCTGCCGCGCGCGGCGGCGAAAGCGCGCGCCGACGCGCTCGCCGAGCGGCTCGATCTCGCCGGCGACCTCGACGAGTTCGCCGTCAACTACTCGCTGGGCATGCGCAAGAAGCTCGCGCTGGTCGCTGCCATGCTGCACGAGCCCGAGCTGCTGATCCTCGACGAGCCGACCAATGGCCTCGATCCGGTGGTCACGCGCGCGCTGCTCGACCTCGTGCGCGAACAGGCGGCGGCGGGACGCGCCGTCTTCTACAGCACCCACCTGCTCGACCAGGCGCAGCGGCTCTGCCACCGCGTCGCGATCCTGCACCGGGGCCGACTGCAGGCGATCGGCCCGGTCGAGGAGATCGTCCACCGGCACGCCCCGGGCGGCACGCTCGAAGACGCGTTCTTCCGGGTCACCGGCGCGAACGCCGAGGGCGACGCGTGACCGGTGCGCCGATCGGCACGCTGCGGACGCTGCGGGCGTTTGCGTGGTCGGGTTGGCTGCGGCTCCTGCGGGCGCAGCAGATGGCGACCGCCGTGCGCGCCGAGCGCAAGGGCGGCGCGACGGTCCGCTCGACCTCGCGGCGGCGCGGCGGCATGGGCCTGACGCTGCTGTTCGTGCTGTTCATTCCGCTGATGGGGCTCAATGCGCTGATGTTCTCGGCCAGCGCGACGTCCCAGCTGGCGTCGGCGGTCGAGCAAGAGCACGCGACCCGGCAACTGCCTCCGGGCGAGGCCGCGGACGGTCGCCGGGTCAAGAGCGGCCGTTCGCGACCAGACCGCGACATCGACTTCGCCCTGCTGGTCGAGGCTCGCCCCGACCAGAGCCCAGCGGCACAGGCGCGCTTCGCCGCCGCCGCCGGCCTGCTGCTTGGACTCATGGTCGTGGCCCTCGTCGCCAACTCGCTCGGCGCGAGCAACCTCGAACTTGGCCGCGCCGACTGGAGCTTTCCGTGGCTGTTCAGCTTCCCCGCGCCGACCCGCGCCATCGTGCTCGCGAAGATCGCCGAGTCGACGATCGTGCAGGCGTTGCCCTGGTTCTTCTTCTTTCCGGCGACGTGGCAGTTCGTGCGCACCCTCGGCTGGCACGGCCCGGCGTGGCTGCTCGCCGCCGCCGCGACGCTTCTCGTCTGCCTCGCGGTCGGCAGCCTGCGCTTCCTGATGGAGACGTGGCTGCGGCTGCGCCTGCCCGTGCAGCGCATCCGTTCGGTGCAGGGCGTCGCGACCCTCGCCGGGCTGGCAGGCATGCTCGGCGTGTTCTTGATCGCGCAAGGCGAGCCGCCGGCGTGGTTCTTCGCCCTCGCGGATGCGACGTCCGCGATCGTGGCCTGGTCGCCGACATCGTTGCCGCTCGCCGTCGCCCGCGGCGACCTCGTCGGCGGCGCCGTCGCCGCGCTGGCGCTGCTCGCCGTTCCCGCGCTCGCCACGATCGCCTGCGCGCGGCTCCTGCGGAGCGGCCTCGACCGGGGCGGCAACGGCTCCGTCCGGCGCCCGGCGGCCGCGTCGGCGGCCTTCGCGCCCCTCGGGATCCTGCACAAGGAACTGCTGCTCCTCGGGCGCGACCGCAACTTCCTCATCCAGACGCTGTTCGCGCCCTTGCTCATGCTGGTCGTGCAGCTGTTCCTGCAGCCGAACGGGCGCGGCGCCTCCGGCGTGTCGGTCGTGACGTGCTACCTCTTTTCGGTGATGGCGGTGTCGACGGGCGGCTTCCTCGTGCTGTCGAGCGAGGGCAAGGCGCTGTGGCTCACGCTGTCCCAGCCGGGCGACCTCGCGGCGATGTTGGCCCGCAAGGTGCGGCTCTGGACGACCTTCGGCATCCTGATCGCATGCGGGGCGTTCGTCGGCCTCTCCCTCGGCACGTCGCGGGCCATCGATGGCGCCTTCCTGTTCGATGTGCTCTGCCTCGGCGTCGGCGCACACGGCGCAGCGTGGCTGGCGGCGAGCATCGGCGTGCTGTCGGTCGACGCCACGGCCGACACCATCCCGCGCATGCCGGGCGGGCGGTACATCTACCTGTACCTCTTCCTCGCCTCCCCATACGCCGCCGCCCTCGCCTCGGACGATATCGCGCGCCGGCTCGCGGCCATGCTCGTCTTCGTGACGCTGGCGTGGTCGCTCTGGCAGCGCGCCAGCGACCGCCTGCGGTGGCTGCTCGACACGTCCGGCATGCCGACCTCGCACCTGAGCGCCTACGACGCCGGCGCGGCCGTGACGACGTTCCTGCTGCTGCAGTCGCTCCTCCAGCTGATCCTGCGGGCCAAGGGCCTTGCGGCGTTCGCCGCGCCCGTTGCATTCGCCGCCGCCGGCGCCGCCACGCTGCTGGTCTGGCGCCTCGTGCTGGCACGGCGCGGCGTCGAGGTGCGCGACGTCCTTGGTCTCGACAGCGCGTCCGCGACGGCGAAGGGCCGCGGCGTCGTCGCCGGCCTGCTGCTCGGCGCCGGGCTTGGCGCGGTGGCACTGGCGTGGCTGCCGTTCGCCGTCGAGCTCGGTTGGGCCGAGTCGGCGCCTCGCCCGGCAAGGGGCCATCTGCTGGCGTTCGCCGCGCTCGCCGTCGTCGCCGCGCCGCTGGTCGAGGAACCGCTGTTCCGCGGCCTGCTGCTGCGCGCGATCGGCCGTTCGACGACGCCGCTGGTCGCCGCCGCATGGAGTTCGGCGTTGTTCGCCGTGCTGCATCCGATGGCCGGCTGGCCGCCGGTCTTCGCGCTCGGCTTGGCCACGGCGTTCCTGCGGCAGCGCACCAACTGGCTGCCCGCGTGCATCGCCGCACACGCCGCCTACAACGCCGTGGTCACCTTCGGCGCCATGGCCTGAGCGCCATGGCCGCGCGCCGCCGCGCCGGGCCTACAGCCGCGCCACGATGGCGTTGAACGTCGCGCTCGGCCGCAGCGCCGCCGCGGCCTTTGCGTCGTCGGGCTGGTAGTAGCCGCCGACGTCGGCCGGCTTGCCCTGCGCGGCGAGCAGTTCGCCGACGATCTTCTGCTCGTTGGCGGCGAGGTCGGCCGCGATCGGAGCGAACGCAGCCTTGAGCCCGGCGTCGGCGTCCTGCGCGGCGAGCGCCTGCGCCCAGTACAGCGCGAGGTAGAAGTGGCTGCCGCGGTTGTCGATCGTGCCGAGCTTGCGGCCGGGGCTCTTGTCGGTCTCCAGGAAGCGGCCGTTCGCCGCGTCGAGCGTGTCGGCGAGCACCTTCGCGCGCGCGTGCTTCTGCGCCACCGCGAGGTGCTCGAACGACGCCGCCAGAGCGAAGAACTCGCCGAGGCTGTCCCAGCGCAGGTAGTTCTCCTGCTGGAACTGCTCGACGTGCTTGGGCGCCGAGCCGCCGGCGCCGGTCTCGAACAGGCCGCCGCCAGCCATCAGCGGGACGATCGACAGCATCTTGGCGCTGGTGCCGACCTCCAGGATCGGGAACAGGTCGGTCAGGTAGTCGCGCAGCACGTTGCCGGTGACCGAGATGGTGTCCTTGCCCTGCACGATGCGCTCCAGCGCGTGGCGGCAGGCTTCGGCGGGCGCGAGCACGCGCAGGTCGAGGCCCGCGGTGTCGTGCTGCGCGAGGAACCGCTCGACCTTCTGCAGCACCTGCGCGTCGTGCGCGCGGTTGCGGTCGAGCCAGAACACCGCTGGCGTGCCACTGAGGCGCGCGCGCTGGACCGCCAGCTTGACCCAGTCGGCGATGGCGCCGTCGCGCGTCTGGCAGGCGCGCCAGACGTCGCCCGGCTCGACCGCGTGCTCCAGCAGCGTCGCGCCCTTGTCGTCGACGATGCGCACGCGCCCCGCGGCAGCCATCTGGAAGGTCTTGTTGTGCGAGCCGTACTCCTCGGCCGCCTGCGCCATCAGGCCGACGTTGGGCACCGAGCCCATGGTCTTGGGGTCGAGCGCGCCGTGCTCGCGGCACCAGTCGACGACGGCGGTGTAGATCCCGGCGTAGGAGCTGTCCGGGATCACGGCGAGCGTGTCCTGCAGCTTGCCCTGCGCGTCGTACATCTTGCCGCCGGCGCGGACCATCGCCGGCATCGACGCGTCGACGATGACGTCGCTCGGCACGTGCAGGTTGGTGATGCCGTTGTTGCTGTCGACCATCGCCACGCCCGGGCCGGCGGCGTACGCGGCCTGCAAGTCAGCCGTGATCGCGGCGCGCTGCGCCTCGGGCAGCCTGCCGAGCTTCTCGACGAGGTCGCCGATGCCGTTGTCGAGGTCGACGCCGAGCTGCGCCAGCGCGGCGGCGTGCTTCTGCACGAACGGCGCGAGGAAGACGCGGACCGCGTGCCCGAACAGGATCGGGTCGCTGACCTTCATCATCGTCGCCTTCAGGTGCAGCGAGAACAGCACGCCGTCGGCCTTGGCCCTGGCGACCTGCTGCTCGTAGAAGGCGACGAGCGCCTTCTTGCTCATCTTGGTCGCGTCGAGGATCTCGCCCGCTTGCAGCGCGGTCTTGTCCTTGAGGACCTTCACCGCGCCGTCGCCGCCGACGAACTCGATGCGCACCGTCGTCGCCGCCGGCACGGTCACCGACTTCTCGTTGCGGCAGAAGTCGTCGGCGGTCATGGTCGCGACGCGCGTCTTGCTGTCCTTCGACCAGCCGCCCATCGCGTGCGGATGCTTGCGCGCGTAGTCCTTGACCGCCTTCGGCGCGCGGCGGTCCGAGTTGCCCTCGCGCAGCACCGGGTTGACCGCCGAACCCTTGACCTTGTCGTAGCGGGCCTTGGCGTCCTTCTCGGCGTCGTTGGCCGGCGTCTCCGGGTAGTCGGGCACCGCGTGACCGTGCGCCTGCAGCTCGGCGATCGCCTCCTTCAGCTGCGGCACGGAGGCCGAGATGTTTGGCAGCTTGATGATGTTGGCCTCCGGCTTCAGCGTCAGCGCGCCGAGCTCGGCGAGGTGGTCGGCGACGCGCTGGCTGGCCGGCAGCTTGTCGGCGAACGCGGCGAGGATGCGGCCGGCGAGCGAGATGTCGCGCAGGTCGACGCGGATGCCGGCCGTGCGACAGTACGCCTGCACGATCGGCAGCAGCGAGTACGTGGCGAGCGCGGGCGCTTCGTCGGTCTTGGTGTAGAAGATCGTGGGCTCGGCGGACATGGCGTGAGATTGAGGCAGGACAGGACCGCGGGACGATGGCGCGCCGCGGACGCGACGCGTGCCGGCGATGGGAAGCCGGGCGCGACCGCGGGTCAAAGGGATTCGGCGGCGGCAGCGGCGGCAGCGGTCAGCGCAGTTCGAGGTTCCATTCGCCCGGGCGGCGCAGGCGCAGCGGCGCACGTTCGTGCGGCATATCTTGCAGCCGCTGCTCGGCCGCGACCAGGAAGGCGAACACCTTCTCGCCGTCGCGGCGGCTGGTGCGATAGAGCTCGCCGCTGACGACGGCCAGGGCGAAGGCGTGACCGATGCCGATGGCGACGAGGTTGCGGCGGGCGGCGGAACCCAGCGCCGCGACACGGTGCGCCAGCACGATGCCGAGCAGCAGGTGGAAGCAGACCCGCTGCACGAAGGTGTAGCGGTTGCCCCACCACATGTCGGGCATGCCCATGTGCTCGCGGCCGAGCACGGCGAGGGCCGAGGCCCCGAGCACGATCGCAGTGAGGCCGAACGCGGCGCGCCGCGGGCGGCCCGGCAGGCGGGCGACGCCGTGCGCCGTCCAGGCGACGACGAGAAGCGCGAACGGCCACACCGCGGCGCCGAGCGACGGCCACGCCACGCCGCCGACGATCGCCTCGGCGACGACGCGCTGGGCGAGCAGCCGCGCGTAGGCGCCGGCGAGCAGCAGCGGATCGCGCACGCCGGCCGGGTCGCTGGCGACGGCGAAGAGGACGTAGGCCGCCGCGACGCCGACGAGGCCGAGCTGGAAGGTGCGGTCGCGCGGGCGCGACCAGGCCTGTGCCAGACGCAGCGGCACGGCGACCAGCGCCCACGGCGAGCTGACGGTCAACAGCGCGACGAGCGCGAACTCGCCGACGCGGGCGCGGCGGCCCTTCGCCGGCGGCGTCAACGCCAGCAACGCGGCGATCAGCGCGAAGTTGACGTGCATCCACATCGCCGCGGCGACAAGGCGCGCATAGCCGTGCGGGGCGAGCGCGACCATCAGGCAGAGGCCGGCGCGGACGCGGTCGTCGCGAACGACGACGCGGAACCGCCGCGCGGCGAACAGCGACAGCGCCAGCGCCGCCACCGCGCCAGAGCAGGCGGCGTAGAGGATCGGCTGCAGTCCCGCCGGGGCGCCGGCGGCGAGCGCGGTGATCGCGTTGGTCAGCAGCGACACGTAGCCCATGTGCCGCCACGTCCACAGGTCGAGGCCGGAGTGCTCGGCGCAGTACAGCAGGCGCACGCCGTCGTCGGCTTCGAGGATCGGGAAGGCGAAGGCCAGCGGCGCGCGGGCGACGACGACGAAGGCGACCAGCAGGAACGTGGCGATCCACGTCCGGTCGCTGCCCCGTTCGCCTGCGCGCCTGCCGCCGATCACATGGGCACATCGGCGCCGGGCGTGATCGGTCTTGAGCGCGCGGTTGGCGGCGGCGGCGGTGGTGCGGCGGCGGTGCGGCGGCGGCGGCGGCGGCGGTGGCGGCGGATCGCGCGGCGGCGCATCCTGGCGCCATGCCCGGCCCCACCGCGAACCGCCTGCCGCGCGCCGTGTACGCGCTCGGCGCCGTGTCGCTGCTGACCGACGTCGCCAGCGAGCTGATCGTGCCGCTGCTGCCGCTGCTGCTGGCACAGGTCGGCGGCACCATGGTGCACCTCGGCCTGCTGCAGGGCATCAGCGAAGGCGCGGTGTCGCTGCTCAAGCTCGCCAGCGGCTGGCTGTCGGACCGCACGCGCCGCCGCAAGCCGTGGATGGTCGCCGGCTACGGCCTCTCGGCGCTGCTGCGGCCGCTGTTCGCGCTCGCCGGCACGCCGCTGGCGATGACTCTCGTGCGCGCCGGCGACCGCGTCGGCAAGGGCCTGCGCAGCGCGCCGCGCGACGCGCTGCTGGCCGACCTCGCCGGCGCCGACCAGCGCGGGGCGGCCTTTGGCGTGCAGCGCGCGATGGACCACGCGGGCGCGCTGCTCGGCGCGCTGCTGGCGGCGGCGCTGCTCGCGGCCGGCGTCGAGCTGCGCGTGGTCTTTGCGCTGGCGCTGCTGCCGGGCCTGCTCGGCGTGTTCGTGCTGGTGCGCTTCGTGCCCGAGCACGAGCGCACCGGTGCGGCGACGCGCGCGCCGGACCCGCCCGACGCGCGGCGCAAGCTGCTGCCGTTGCTGTGGGTCGTGGCGCCGTCGGCGGTCGCCGCGAGCGTCGACCTGCTGGCGTTGATGCGCGCGCGCGAACTCGGCGTCGCCGACGCGGCGCTGCCGCTGCTATGGGCCGCGCTGCACGTCGTGCGCGCCGGGCTGGCGGCGCCGCTCGGACGGCTTTCCGACCGCTTCGGCCGCCGCCGCATGCTCGCCATCGGCCTCGCGCTGCACGCGCTCGTGCTCGTCGCGTTCGCCGACGTGCAGCACGCGGCGTGGCTGTGGCCCGCGTTCCTCGGACTCGGCCTGCACGCCGGATGCACCGAAGGCGCCGAACGCGGGCTCATCGCCGAACTGAGCGGCGGCCACAAGCGCGGCACGGCGTTTGGCATCTACCACGCCGTACAGGGCCTCGCCGCGTTCGCCGGACCGATCGCGCTCGGCGCGCTGTGGCAGCAGCACGGCGCAGCGGCGGCGTTTCATTCGGCGGCGGGCGCGGCGGTCGTGGCGTTGGTCGCGCTGGGGATCGTCGGCCGGCGGCGGTGAGGGGTGCGGGTGGGCCGGACCGGCGGCGCGCCTGCTGCCGTCGCCGCGCGCGCTCCCGCACGCGGACCGACTCGCCTCACGGGACGAGCGTAGGCGCGAGCACCACTCGGAACCCGATGCTGTTGAGCGTGAAGCCGGGCGAGCTGAGGTGGCGCGTCGCGGACCGGCAGTAGAAGTCTATGTTGTTCCAACTGCCGCCGCGGATCACGCGGTTGAGGCCGCCAGTCACCAACGGATCTGTGACTGAGCCGGGCGCGTACAACGCGTAGGTATCGAGGCACCACTCCAACACGTTGCCGTGCATGTCGTGCAGACCGAACGCGTTCGGCGCGTAGCTGCCGACCACCGCCGTCTGGCCGAGGGCAATGTTGAAGTTCGCCTGCGTCATGCTCAGGCTCGTCCCCGTGTTCCACTCCGTCGTCGTGCCGGCACGGCAGCAGTACTCCCATTCGGCCTCCGTCGGCAACCGGTACTGGTAGCCCGGCGGCACGCGCCCAGCCGCCTGCTCGATCGCCGTCAATGCCTGGCAGTACGCGACGGCGTCGAGCCACGTCACCTGCTCCACGGGCCGCGACGGCGCGAGGGAGCCCAGGACGAAGTAGCTCGGGTTGCTGCCCACCACCGCCTGGTACTGCGCCTGCGTCACCTCGTGCTTGCCCATCCAGAACGGGCGGGTGAGCGTGACCTGATGGACAGGCTGCTCCTGGAGCAACCCCGCCATCGAGCCCATCATGAACGTGCCCGGCGAGATCGCGACCATGTTGAGCGCCGGATCGAGCTTGGGCCGCGCCAGCACGACGCGGAAGCCGAGGCTGATGCTGCGGAACGTCGACGGGCCGCCGCTGCGCACGGCCGAGCGGCAGTCGGTCGCCGCGTAGCCGCTGCCGAAGGCGCCGCCGCGGACGACGCGCGTGGCGCCGGCGGCGACGAACGGATCGCTGACCGCGCCGGCCGTGTACGCGGCGAAGCCGTCGAGGCACCACTCGGCGACGTTGCCGTGCATGTCGTAGAGGCCGAACGCGTTCGGCGCATAGCTGCCGACCGCAGCCGTCTGGCCCATCGTCCACGTGGCGTTGGCGCGCGCGCCGAGGAAGTTGGCCTGCGCCGTCGTCAGGCTGGCGCCCGTGTGCCAAGGCGTCGTCGTGCCCGCGCGGCACGCGTACTCCCACTCCGCTTCGGTCGGCAGGCGGTAGACGAAGCCCTCCGGCAGGCGGCCAGCGGCGCGCTCGGCGGCGGTCAGCGCCGCGCAGAACGCGACGGCTTCGTCGAAGCTGACCTGTTCGACCGGCCGGCGGGCGGCGTCGGGCGCGAGCGCGCCGACGAAGTAGCTGGGATTGCTTCCCATCACCGACTGGTACTGCGCCTGCGTCACCTCGTGGCGGCCCATGTAGACGATGTCCGTCAGCGTGACGGCGCGCGCCGGCTGTTCGTTCGCCGGGCCCGACGTCGAGCCCATCGTGAACGACCCGTACGAGAGGAACTGCAGCTCGATCGGCGAGTTGGCGACGCCGATCGGGCCGTCGATGCCGATGCGCAGCTCGAGGCCGTTGCTCGCCGCGAGGCCGAACGGGTTGGCGAGCGACGGCGCGATCGCCTGGGCCGACAACGTCGTGCCGACGAGCGCGACGCTCGCCGGGATGCCGAGCGGATAGAGGCTCGTCGGCGTGATGCCCGACGGCGCGGGCGCCGCGGCCGAGCCGCCGAAGATGCCGAGGTCGGCGTTGGAGTACGCCGTGCAGCCGGTCATGCCGAGCAGCGACCCGAGCGGCAGGCCTGGGTTCTGCACGACGGTGCCGAAGGCGAAGAACGCCAGCGGCGCGACCGCGGGCAGCGATTCGGCGCGCAGCTGGAAGTTGGCGTTGCCGAGCGCCGGCAGGCCGACGCCGCCGAGCTTCAGGTTGTCGCAGCCGACGCCGTACCGCGTCGCGGTCGCGCAGTCGGCCGGCGCGCCGAGCAGTGCATGCGTGTGGCCAGGGCCGCTCGGCGACAGCCGCAGCGTGTTGTTCGCCAGATCGAAGGTGTTCGCCGCCGCGAACAGCTCGTACGTCGTCGCCGTCGCGCTCACGCCGTTGGTCGACAGGTTGCGGGCCGCGGGCGCCGCCGCGCCGCCGGCCGGCGTCATGCCGACGATGCCGGAGGCCGACGTGCCGCCGAAGGTCGAGTTGTTGGTGCAGCCGGGGCCATAGACGAACGTCGCGACGTCGTCGGGCGTCAGGATCAGCTGGAAGCTGAAGCGCGGCGACGGGATGCCGTACGACTGCACGTTGTGCCACGTGATCACGCACTGCTGCGGCGTCGACCGGTAGAAGCACTCGCCGCCGCCGGCGAGCGTCATGTCGCTGTACAGCGGCGCGATCTTCGGGCCGCCCGCCATGAAGTTGGCGACGGTCGGCGTGTAGAGCGCCGCGCTGCCGGAAGCGAGCGGCGCCGGCACGCCGGCGTTGGACAACTGCACGAAGCCGTGGTCGTTGACGTGGATGTGCGTGTAGCTCACGCCGCCGAGCGCGAACGGAAAGCCGATCGGCCGCATTGCGTAGACCGTGTCGGTCGTGCCGTGTCCGAGCGACACGCCAAAATCGCCCACAAAGCAGTTCTGGGCGGCGAGCGGCGCCGCGGCGAGGACGGCTGCGGTGAGCGTCAACAAGGTGCAGGGCAACGGTCGGGCGCAGAAGGTCTTCATGGCGGGAGGAAGGCCGTGGGTTCTTGGTTTTGGGCACCGGCCGCCGGCATTCCGGTCGGCACGGTCAGCCAGTCCAGCGTCGCGCAGATCGGATTCCCAAGGTCGGCGGCAAAAAATGCCTGTTGACGTCGCCGCCAGTCAGAGACCGGCGGCAAGTCGAAGCTGCATTGCACTCAATGACAACGCCTTACGTTTGTCGCAGCACCTGTCCGTGGCAACGGCTCGGCGGTGCCTTCTCCCGCGTAGGCCGTAAGGATTCTGGGTCGCGGAAGGCGCGCCGATCCGGCGCGCAGACGCACGGCAGGCGGCGTGGCCGTCCGCGGCGCGGACGTCGCGATCACTTCGTCAGCACTTCGACGCGGTCGACGACGCCGCGCAGCAACGGCGAAAGGCCGGCGACCGTCAGCCGGCTGCGCGCCGCTTCGTCGCCCTTCAGGTGCAGGTCGAAGAAGGCGCGCGTCGCGGCGCGCGCGATCGGCTGCACGTCGGCGCGCGACGGCGATGGCTGCGCGCGGCGGTCCGTGCCGGTCGAGTCGGTGAAGTCGAGGTGCGCGGCGTTGCTCAGCCAGACGAAGGCGTGCGGGCCCTTTGGCCACAGCGCGAACGCGTCGCGGCGATTGGTCGCCGGCTGGCCAGCCTGCTGCGCGTCCGCGCTGCCGGACACGCCGAGCAGCGGCGCGCGCAGGCTGGCGAAGCTGTCCGCGAGGAAGAACGGCTCGCCGACGCCCTGCGGCGACAGCGCGACGCCGCAGCGCACGCGCGCATCGCGCAGGTCGGGACCGAGGCCCACGCCCGGCGCGACCGCGGGGGCGAGCCAGTCGAGCGCTGGCCGCATGCCGCAGACGACCATCGTCGTGAACGCGCCGAACGAGTGCCCCATCGCGCCGACATGCTGCAGGTCGAGCTTGCCGCGCAGCGTCGCGTGCGCGTCGTTCCACCGCTTGGCCATGTCGAGCGCGAAGCCGACGTCCTTCGGGCGCGCGAGCACCTCGTCGGCGTCGCGGATCATGGCGTCGAGGTTCTGCAGCGGCCGCAGGCCCTGCGTCAGGCGCTCGCGGTCGCTGCCGACGTGCTGCAGGCACAGCACGACATAGCCGTGCGCGGCGAGGTCCTGCGCCTGCGCGAAGTGCGTGTCCCAGTCGCCGCCGGCGCCGTGCGAAAGCACGATCACGGGATACGGGCCGCCGGCCGTCGGCGCGTGCGCCTTGATCGGCACGGCGCGGCCGCTGGCGGGCGCGGCCTCGGCGCGGCGGCGCAGCAGGCGGCGCGGGCGCTCGGCTTCGGCGCTCGGCGGGCCGCGGCGGGAATCGTCGACGAGATCGGGGAAGGCGACGACTTCGACGGCGAGCGGCGCCGCGGCGACGCCGCCGGCGGCGGGCGCGTCGTTGCTCGCCGCCGGCGCCGCGGGCCTGGTCGGCGCGGCGGCAGTCGGATCCGCCGCTCGCTTCGGGTCCGCGTCCTGCGCCGGTTCCGGCGCCTTCGCCGGCGCGCGCGCCTTGTCGGCGAAGAAGCGCCACACGCGTTCGGCTCCCTCGAATGCGACGATCGGCGTGTTGTCGGTGCGGTGGCTCGGCCGGCCCGGCCAGCCGTGGCCGCCAGCGCTGTCGAGCACGAACTCCGTCACCGCGCCATCGGGACCAGCCGCGTAGGTCGTCGTCGTCACGGTGCCGTCGACGGTCGTCTCGCCTGCGGGCCGCGAGCGATTGGCCTTCACCCAGAAGGCGACGACGTCGCGCACGGGCTGGAACGGCGTCGCCTGCGCGCCGCGCACCAGCGCGTTGCCGCTCATGCCGCCGGCGAGCGGCACCTCTTCGTCCTTGCCGCCGTTGACGATCAGGATCGGCAGCGGCACGGCCGGCGCGGTGTCCAACGTGAACATGCTGGCGACGACCGGCGCCGCGGCGGCGAGGCGATGCGGCCGCGCGACCGCATAGACGAACGTCATCATTCCGCCGTTGCTGCCGCCGGTCAGGAAGATGCGCGCCGGGTCGGCGCCGTGCTCGGCGATCAGGCGGTCGATCAGCGCGTCGAGGAAGGCGATGTCGTCGGCGTCGCGCACCTGCCGCCGCAGCAGGTGGCCGGTGTTCCATGCGCGCCGGCCGTCGCGGAACTCGGTGCCGTCCGGATACACGACCGTGAAGCCGTTGGCCCTGGCGACTGCGTCGAAGCCGCAGGTCGCGCGCATCTGGGCCGCGCTGGCCATGCCGCCGTGCAGGACGATCACGGCCGGCTGCCGCGCGCCCTGCGCCGGCGCGTTGACGACGAGCGCGCGGCGGTCGCGGTCGTGGACGCGGAGGGTGATGGATGGGTCGGCGGCGGCGGCGGCGGCTGGCGGCTGCGTGTCGGGTGCGGGCTGTCGCGCAGACGGGTCAGACTGCGCGGGCGCTGGCGCGAAGGCGCCGACGAGGATTGCGGCGATGCCGCAACGCAGCAGCCACACGGCGGCGGCGAAGGGTCGATGCGAAGTCGTCACACGGCAGATTGTGCCCCACCGCGGACCGGGGACGCACGCCCGCTGCAACTGCGAGCCGCCGCGGGGAGGCGCGGCGCGCGCCGCGCCGCCGGGGCGTACGAACGCGGCGGACGGCGGCGCCGCGGCGTCGGCACGCCCTCACCGTCCCGTGATCGCCGGCAGCGCCGTCTTCATCAGGAACAGCAGGCCGAAGGCGGTGTCGGACCAGTTGCCCCAGGCGCCGTCGGGACGCTGGGTGGCGACGAGGTGCATGGCGCCCTCGATGTACCAATCGCGGCCGCCGAGCAGCGCGACGTGGTTGAGCTCGCAGGCGCGCTCCAAGCCGTACAGGTAGTAGAGGTGCCAGTCCGGCCGCACGTCGCGCGGGAACGGATTGCCGCGCACGCTCACGCGCTGCTGCAGCCACGCGAAGCCGGCGCGCACGGCGGCGTCGGCGTCGGCCAGCAGGCGCGGATTGCCCTTCTTCTGCAGGCGCAGCGCCGAGGCGCACAGCGTCAGGCCGGCGATGCCCGCGGTGGTCATCGAGCCGGTGACGTCGCCGTCGTGCCGGTACGACCAGCCGCGCGGCTGCAGCTTGGCCCCGGCCTTGGTGCGGCCCGGCTTGCCGAGGTCCTTGTGCCACGTGACGTCGAACGGCTCGGCGCCGCCGTCGTTGCGCGCTTCCTGCAGCCAGTGCTGCAGCGCCGCCGTCCACACCGCCGACGTCACCTCGACGCCGCACAGCTGCGCGCCGTAGAGGCCGAGGCAGGCGTACTGGCTGTTGCTGTTGTCCCACTCGACGCCGGGGCCGTAGTGCCAGCGACGCACGTAGGCGCGGTCGACGGTGCTGTCGATGTTGTCGAGCAGCGCGTCGGACCACTCCTTGATCAGCGCCAGATCGGCAGCCGGCAGCTGCCGCGCCATCGGCGTCTTCAGGCGGCCGGCGCGCAGTTCGGCCCACTCGCTGGTCGGCGTGTACAGCGACTCGACGGCGAGGATGGCGACGGCCAGCGAGTATGTGCCCTCGATGCGGCATTGGCGCAGCCGCGCGAAGCCGCGCGTGAGGACTTCGTCGCGCGGCTCGACGCCGCTGCGGCGCAGCGCCAGCAGCATGATCGCCAGCTCGCCGGGGCGGATGTCGTGGTACGGGTCGGCGGCGGGTTCCACCGTGCTGTCGGCGCGTTCGCCGATCTTCTGCCGCAGGTGCTCGGCCGACGCGCGGATGGCCGCGCGGATGCGTTCCTGGAATGCGGGATCGTCGGGGCCGGCGGCCGTCGGGGCCTTCCACGCGTCGGTGAGCTTCAGCGTGCGCGACCGCTGCACGTGCTTGCGGTCGCCCTCGACCCAGGCCGGGTAGTCGAGCGCCAGTTCGACCGTGCCGTCGAAGGCGGCGACGCGGCCGTTGGCTGGATCGAGCGTGCGGCGGCCGCGCAGCGTGCCGTCGAGGCGCGGTTCGTGCGGCGCGACCGCGCCGACGCCGCGCGCAGCCTTGGCGTCGAAGGCGATCGTGCCGCGGAACGCCTGTTCGCCGGCCGCCGGCGCGTCGAACTCCACCTCGATGCGCACCGGCTGGTGGCGGCCGAACGACCGCATCACCGGCTGCACCTTGCCGCCGCGCGCGGCGCCGAGATCGAGCGCGACGTGCGCGAGCAGTTCGCGCGGGTCGGGCACGTCACCGGCGCGCCGCAGTCCGGCGCCGTCGAGTTCGCCGGCGAACAGCGTGCCCGGCTGCGCTTCGCCGAGCCACGGATCGGGCGCGTGCTGGCCGTCGGGCGCGACCTTGGACTCGACCGTCAGCGCCCGCGTGTACAGCAGCCCGCCGCGTTCGGGCAGTTGCCAACGCGCGGCCTGCGCCGCGAGCGGCGCCGCAATGGCGAGCAGGCACGCGGCGAGGCGGCACGGCATGGCGCGCGCGACTGTACCGCCGTCGCGCGCGCCGTCACCGCCCGTGCCTCGCCGGGCCGCCGTCCGTAGGATCCCCCGCCCGCCATGTCCCTCCGCCGCGAAGGCCCCGTCACCGAGCGCCTGCTGGCGCTCCTCCGCTCGCACCCCGGCGCCGATCCCGCGGCGAGCGGCCCGATGGACGCGCCGATCGTCGCGCACGCGCCGATGACACGGCGGCAGGCGGTCGCGCTGTTCGAGTCGGCGATCCAGTCGCGCCTGCAGGACCTGCTGTCGCGCGAGATGAAGGACAAGGGCCTCAGCTACTACACGATCGGCAGCAGCGGCCACGAGGCCAACGCGGTGTTCGGCGCGCTGCTGCGCACGACCGACACGGCGTTCCTGCACTACCGCAGCGGCGCGTTCATGGCCGCGCGCCTGCGGCAGGGCCGCGGCGAGACGCCGTTCTTCGACGCGATGCTGTCGTTCTGCGCCTCGGCCGAGGACCCGATCAGCGGCGGCCGCCACAAGGTGCTCGGCTCGCCGACGACGCACGTGCCGCCGCAGACGAGCACGATCGCGAGCCACCTGCCCAAGGCCGTCGGCTTCGCGATGGCGATGCAGCGCATGGAGCGGCTCGGGCTGCCGACGGCCGGCGTGCCGTACGACAGCGTCGTCTACTGCAGCTTCGGCGACGCGTCGATGAACCACGCCACCGCGCAGGCGGGCTTCCACGCCGCCGGCGCCGCGACGCTGCACAGCCAGCCGTGCCCGATCCTGTTCGCCTGCGAGGACAACGGCATCGGCATCTCGGTGCGCACGCCCGACACGTTCGTCGCGCGCATGATGCAGAACCGCACCGGCATCCGGTACTTCGCCTGCGACAGCCAGGACTATCCGGGCGTGTGGGCGACGGCGCTGGAGGCGATCGAGTTCGTGCGCAGCCAGCGCCGGCCGGCGTTCGTGCACACCAAGACCGTGCGGCTGATGGGCCACGCCGGCAGCGACGTCGAGGCCAACTACATGCCGCTCGACGCGATCGAGAAGAACGAGGCGCGCGACCCGCTGCTCGGCTTCGCCGACCTGCTGCTGCGCAGCGGCGCGATCGCGCCGGCAGCGTTGCTGGCGCTGTACGAGGACACCGATCGCCGCCTGCGCCGCGCCGCCGACGAAGCGAGCCGCCGGCCCAAGCTGACGACGGTCGACGCGATCGTGCAGCCGCTGCGGCTGCCGCAGGCCGACGAGCTGACCGTGCGCGTCGCCGACGCCGAAGCGCGCAGCAAGGCCTTCGGCGGCAAGCTGCCGGAGGACGACCAGCGGCCGCGCCACCTCGCCTACCGCATCCCGCAGGCGCTGACCGACCTGTTCGTCGCCTA
The DNA here is from genome assembly GCA_020247305.1 of Phycisphaerales bacterium. Taxonomy (GTDB): domain Bacteria; phylum Planctomycetota; class UBA1135; order UBA1135; family UBA2386; genus UBA2386. The sequence goes on from JADCJE010000013.1 coordinate 24,827, forward strand.
CCCCGAGGCGTTCCTCTTCGGCGAGGACGTCGCCAAGAAGGGCGGCGTCTACCACGCGACGACCGGTTTGCACGACACGTTCGGCCCGGGCCGCGTGTTCAACACGATCCTCGACGAGACGACGATCCTTGGCCTCGCGCAGGGCATGGCGACGGCCGGCTGCCTGCCGTTCCCCGAGATCCAGTACCTCGCGTACATCCACAACGCGCTCGACCAGATCCGCGGCGAGGCGGCGTCGCTGCAGTTCTTCAGCAGCGGCAAGAACTGCCGCGACCTGCCGCTGCACACGCCGGCGTTCCAGAACCCGATGGTCGTGCGCGTCGCCGGCCTCGCCTACCAGAAGGGCTTCGGCGGCCACTTCCACAACGACAACTCGGTCGGCGCGCTGCTCGACATCCCCGGCCTCGTGATCGGCGTGCCGGCGCGCGGCGACGACGCGGTGCGCATGCTGCGCACGATGGCGGCGGCGGCGAGCCAGCGCGGCAAGGTCTGCGTGTGCCTGGAGCCGATCGCGCTCTACATGCAGAAGGACCTGCACGCGCCGAACGACGGCCTGTGGCAGACCGGTTATCCGCCGCCCGACGAGCTGCTGCCGCTCGGCGAAGGGCAGGCCTACGGCGCCGCCGACGGCGACCAGCTGACGATCGTCACCTACGGCAACGGCCTGTGGATGAGCCTGCGCGTGCAGCAGCGCCTGCGCGCGCAGGGTGTCCGGGCGCGCGTGTTCGACCTGCGCTGGCTCGCGCCGATGCCGATCGACGAGGTGAAGCGCCATGTCCAGGCGACCGGCCGCTGCCTCGTCGTCGACGAGTGCCGCGCGACGCACGGCGGGCCTAGCCCGCTGGTCCTTGCGGCGCTGTGCCAGGACCCGGCGCTGCGCGGCTGCGTGCTGCGCCGCGTCGCTGCCGTCGACACCTACGTGCCGCTCGCCGCGGCCGCCAACCTCGTGCTGGTGCAGGAGCCAGACATCGAGGCCGCCGCGCTCGCGATCGTGAAGGAGGCCGTCCGATGAGCAAGCCCACCGCCGTCCTGTTCTGCCCCGGCCGCGGCTCGTACGGCAAGGACGAGCTCGGCTGCGTCGGCCGCACGCTCCGCCCCGGTCCCGTCGCCGACGCGCTCGCCGCGTGCGACGACTGGCGCCGTTCGCAGAGCCGCCCGACGCTCAGCGAGGTCGACGGCGCGGAGAAGTACCGGCCGGGCCTGCACCTCGACGGCGAGAACGCGGCCGAGCTGATCTACTTCGGCGCGATGGCGCACGTCGAGCAGCTGCGCGAGCGCTACGACATCGTCGCGGTCGCCGGCAACTCCCTCGGCTGGTACACGGCGCTGCCGGCGAGCGGCGCGCTCGACCCGACGTCCGGCTGGCGGCTTGTCGCGACGATGGCCGCGCTGCAGAAGCAGGTCGCCGGCGGGCAGGTGCTGATGACCAACGTCGACGACGACTGGCGGCTCAACCTCGAGCTGCGCGTCGCGACGCAGGCGGTCGTGCAGGCGCTGCGCGACCGCGGCGACGAGACCTTCTGCGACTTCAGCATCCGCCTCGGCGGCCACGAAGTGCTCGCCGGCACCGAGGCGGCGGTCACCGCGCTGCTCACCCACCTGCCCAAGGTGAAGGTCGGCGAGCGCGAGTTCCCGTTCCGGCTCGCCGGCCACGGGCCGTTCCACACGAGACTGTGCGCCGAGACGGCGCGCCGGTCGGCCGAACTGCTCGCCGACCTGCCGATGACGACGCCGCGCTGCCACCTGATCGACGGCTTCGGCAACGTGCACTCGCCGTGGTCGGCGGACCCGCGCGAGCTGCTGCGCTACACGACGACCGAGCAGGTGCTGGAGACGTTCGACTTCACCGCCTGCATCCGCACGGCGATGCGCGAGTTCCAGCCCGACGTGCTGCTGTGCGCGGGCCCGGGCAGTTCGCTGCGCGCGCCGGTCGGCCACACGGTGATCGCCGAAGGCTGGCGCGGCGTGCGCGACAAGGCGGCGCTGTTCGCCGCCAACCTCGTGCGCACCGACTGAGCCCGCGATCTGCCCGCGCGCTCAGGCTGCCCGCGCGCTCAGGGACCGACGACGAAGGCCGTCGCGTCGCCAAAGCGGATGGCCGCGGACGACGTCGGTGCGAGTGGCTGCATCGCCATCGACAGGCCGATCAGGCTCGGCGCGTTCGGGACGACGAGCACGGCGTCCATGCGCCGGCCGCGCGAGGCGGAACCGATGGCCCAGGCGAAGGCCACCGCCGGATCGAGCAGCAGCGTGCCGTAGACGGTCGGCAGGCCGGTCGTGAGCGTGTCGGCGACGAGGATCGCGAGGCTGCCCGACGCGGCGGCGACCGACACGCGGGTCAGCTGGCCGATGCGCGGCGGGGCCGCCAGCCAGATGCGCGACTCGACGACGGTCTGCTCATGGGTCACCAGCGTCGGATCGGCGAAGACCGCCGGTCCGATGCAGCGCTCCATGCCGCCGTCGTCGACGCCGAGGAAATGCTGGAAGAAGCCGGCGCAGATGTCGGCCGTGCGCGCGAAGTCGGGGGTGTCGCCGGTGAAGCCGGCGATGGTCATGTGCGTCGACGAAGCGTCGAAGCAGTGGATCATCTTCATGCCCGAGCGCGGCGTCGACTGGTCGTAGAACGGCAGCGCGTGCTGCGACCACGACGTGATCGTGTCGCCGGCGCCGACGGCGACGCCGACCGGGACGTCGACGACCGCGGGCAGGTAGCCGAACGGCGAGACGGGCGCGATCGCGTAGGCGCAGCGGAAGCCCGGATTGGCCGTCATGGCGATCGCCATGCAGGCAGCTCCCATGGAGTGGCCGGCGACGCCGAGCCGGCCGACGTCGACCATGCCGTGCAACGGACTCGCCGGATCGCCGCTCGCGACCAGCGCGGCGTCGACGTTCGCGAGCGCGTCGTGCGTCAGCGTCATGTAGTCGTAGACCCCCGTGTCCGGCGCGAGCACCAGCAGGCCCTGGCTCGCGAGTTGCCTGCACAGCGGACTGTAGTCGCGTCCCTGCAGGCCGAAGCCGTGCAGGAACACGATCGTCGGCCAACCGCGCGCCGGCCTGATCGCGGGCGCGAGCGCCGTCGCACCCACGCTCACCGCGTCGTCACCCACCGCGCTGACGACCGGCAGGAACACGCGCGTCGCGAGCACCGCCGAGCCGGCGCCGGTGGCGTTGTTCCACGCCACGTCGAACGACGCGACGGGCAAGGGCGCCTGGCCGGCAGCGACGCCGGCGAGCATGAGGGTGGCGAGAAGACGCATGGCTGGGGCTCGGGAGGGCGTCGAAACGCTAGCGCGTGCATCCGTTCCGACAAGGCAGGACCGATGCAGAGGCCGTGAAGACGTGCCGCGGATGCGGAGTCCCGCAACATGCGGCGGCGCGGCGCGGCGTCGGATGGCAGCGCGGCGCAACGGGCGACGGGACGATCGCCGCGGCTCTCTGCGTGCGCGGCACGGCCGCGCATGCGCCGCGCGGCGGCGGCGACCAACCGCGCGGGCGAGCATCGCGGCCCGCAGCGCGGCGGCAGCCAGCAGGCCTCTCAGGCCTTGATGTGCTTGCTGACCAGCTTGGTCATCTCGAACATCGTCACGACGGCCTTGCCGCCGAAGATCGGCTTGAGCTTGTCGTCGGCCTTGATGTTCGTCTTGACCTTCGTGTCCTGCAGGCCGTTCTTCTTGATGTAGTCCCAGAGCTTCTTGGTGATCTGACCGCGCGGCAGCGGCGCGCTGCCGACGATCACGGCGAGCACCTCGTCGGGCTGCACGGGCTTCATGAGGGCGGGATTGACCTTCTTCTTGGCTGCCATCGGATTCTCGATCGGTAGGGACGCGCAGGGATCCGGCGGCGAAGCAACACGCGCTGCACCAGCCCAGCCCTGCAGGTGCCCTGGATGATGGCAGGGAACGCCCTCGCCGCAAGCCTGGAAACGGCCATTTGCGCCCTTTGGCGGGGATCGGCCGGGCCGCCGGGCGGACGCGCGGAACGCCCGCCGGCGGCCCGGATCAGCCGATTCCGTAGCGTTCGCGCAACACCGCGAGGTGGTGCAGTTCGTGCCCGGCGGTGATCCACGGCAACCCGCGGACGCTCGCCGGCTTGCCGTTCGCCAGCCCCCGCCGCCCCCACGCGACCGCGTCGAAGCCGCGGAACAGCGCGAGCGTGGCGGCGCGCACGGCGGCGAACTCGGCGACGACGTCGGCGAGGTTGCGGCCGTCGCTGCCGTCGTTCTGGGCGTAGAGATCCTCGTCGAACGGCGGCAGCGACGCCGCCTCGCCGCGGGCGATGCACATGGCGCGGTAGCAGAACAGCCGCTCGCCGTCGCAGACGTGCTGCCAGAGCCGCTTGATCGTCCACTTGCCCGGCGCGTAGGCGAAGCTGCCGCGCTCGGCCGGCACGCGCCGGAGCAGCGCGCAGGTGGCGGCGCCCTGGCGTTCGAGATGGGCCAGCACGTCGCCGTCGGGGACGCGGTCGACGTAACCCTGGAAGTGCGGCGCGTACTCGTTCGGGTCGGGACGGTTCATCGGCGTGGTTCGTCGGAGTGTGGTCGTCGGGCGCAGCTGTCGGGCGCAACCGTCGGGGTTCGGGCCCTGCGTCAGCCTTCGCCCCGGCGCGCGGTGGCGACGGTCTCGGGCGTCTTGTCGGCGGCGTCGTACCAGCCGACGAAGCGCTTCGCCTGTTCGGCTTCGACCCCGCGCAGCGCGTCGACCCAGGCCGGCGGCACCGGCTGGTAACGCAGCGTCGCGCGCACCTCGCACGGACCGTCGCCCGGCGGCAGCGGCACGCGGAAGGCGGCGACGTCGCCGCCGGCCGCGAAGTCGGTGTCGCCGTCGACGCCGATCGGCGCGGTGGCGTCGGCGTGCGGGCCGTCAGGGCGCCAGCCGCGCGGCAGGAGCCGCGTGTCCTTGCGCTTGCTGGTCATCTTGGTGAGGTACGTCGTCGGCGCACCGTCCGGCCCGGCGGCCACCATCTCGTAGACGACGGCCTCGCTCGCCTTGGTGACGACCGCCGGATGCGCGATCGCGAGCTCGTCGCCGACGCCGGTGATGCGGCCCTTGTCGTCGTGCGCGCCGCTCTCGAAGACCACCTCGCCGCCGCGCCGCACCTGCACGTGCAGCCACGCGCGCCGCGCCGGATAGCCGCTGGGGAACTTGTGGCCGGTCAGGTTCTCGACCTTGACGCCGAACGCGAGCGCGCCGCCGTCGCGCACGAGCGGCGTGACCTCCAGCCGTGCGGTCGCCTCGGCGAGCTGCTGCTTCGTCGCCGCGATCGTGCGGTCGAACTGCGCCGGCTCGGCGAGCACGTCGAGTTCCTCGCGATGGTCGCGCAGCAGGCCGAGCATGAAGGCGTTGCCGCCGACGAAGCCGTGCACGGCGTAGCCCTCGCGCTCGGGGATGCGGAAGTCGAAGCCCATCGGGTTGCGCGCAATGCGCGTCGGCGCGCTGCGCGGCATGTGGCACTGCTGGCACGTGCGCGCCTTCGCGGGGTCGGCGCCTTCGCGTTCGTTGCTGAACTCGCTGTTGCGCCACTCCAGGTAGGGCGTCTGTTCCTTGAACGGCGTGCCGTTGTGCTCGGTCGTCAGCGTGTGGCACGTCGCGCACAGCGCCGCCTGCTGCACGTGCGGGCCGTGCACCGGCGTGTAGTCGACGTGCATCTGCATCGGCCGCGTCGCGACGTTGGCGAACGGGCCGAAGATCCGGCGGTCCTTGTTGAACGTCGGCCGGCCGGAGAACGACTCGTCCTTGCCGAAGTTGGCGCCGTCCATCAGGTGGCAGACGGTGCACGAGACGCCGTCGTCGGCGAACACGTCGCCCGCCGCGTCGGCGAGCCGGGGTGCTTGCTTGCCGGCGAGCACGTTCTCGTGGTGCAGCATCGGCGCGTGGCAGCGCAGGCAGAGCTCCTGCACCTGCTCGCCCGCCGCCGCCGTCTCCTTCTGCAGCTGGGCGTGGAAGTACGGGTCGCGGAACGAGTTCGCCATCATCGTCGCCTGCCACGTGGCGTACGGCGACACGTCCTCGTCGTCGGCGTTGCGCATCGCCTTGGCGCCGACCGCCGTCAGGTGGCAGACCGCGCACTGGTCCGACGTCGTGAACAGGTCCTTGCCGTGCGGGTCGGCGACGGCCGCGGGCTCGACGACGCCGTCGGCGACCGACGACGAGACCCACAACACGGCAGCGAGCCAGACCGGGGCGGCGCAACGAAGCAGCATGCGCGGCGGACTCTACCGCGGCGGCCCGAAGACGGCGCGGGCGATGGCCCGGCCGGCGGCGTCGAGGAACGGGTCCGCTACGTCCTCGTACCCATACGTGTCGTCGTTCAGCACGCCGTCGGCGTTGGTGTAGAGCGTGATCGCCAGGAAGAACGAGCGGCCGTCGCGCGCGTCGACGACGTACGCGTTCTCGGTCGAGAAGCCGTACGCCCGACCGATCTTGTCGTAGACGCGCAGCGTGTCGGCGGGCACGACGTCGCGCACGCCGCGCAGCACGAACTTGCAGGCGTGGTCGGGGGTCTTCGCCGGGTCGTACTTGGGGTTGGCGGACTCGCGCGGCAGCTCGCCGAGCGCCTGCACGAGGAACCGCCGGTGCGCGCGCGACAGGTCGGGGAAGCCGCGCTTGCCGAGCACGACGTCCGGCCGCATCACGGCGACGAGCACGTCCTGCAGCTCGTCGAGCGCGATCGCGTTCTTCTGCGCGAACGACATCGGCCCGTCGACGCGTTTGCCGCCCTGCATCGACGAGGCGCCGACGTCGAGCTCGACCCAGCCGTCGTTGGCGAGGCCGATGCCGGCCTCGCGCGCCGGGAACACCATCTCGCCGACGCGGACCTCGCGCGTCTGCCGGTTCTCGTCGGGCGTGCGCGCCTCGGACAGCCGGTGCCACAGCCGCGCCGACGCGAAGCCGGCTTCCCACATGCGGCGGTTGAGGCCGTCCTGGCCGAGCAGTTCGACGCAGTGGTTGTGCGCGGCGTTGTCGCTGACCAGCACGAGCTTGCGCAGCAGGTGGCGGAACGTCAGCGGCCCGCCGTCGACGTCGGTCGCGTCGGCATCGATGCGCGCATCGCCACGAAAGCGCGGCGCGATGACCACCGGCGCGTCGAGCGTCACCGACGGATCGCGGCCGGCGGCGTCTTGCAGCGCCAGCAGCGCGGCGACGGCGGCGCAGAGCTTGATCGCGCTCGCCGGATAGAAGTACTGCTGCGGGTCGCCGAGCCGGCTCTTCACGAGCTTCGGCTGCTTGGCGAGCGGGTCGGCGAACTCGGCGAGCACGATCTGAAGGCGATGCTCCTTGGCGCGGTCGAGCACCGCCGCGCACGCCGGCTCCGCGCGCAGGATCGCGGCGAGGTCGCGCGGCGCAGGCGCGGGAACCGGCTGCGACGGCGACTGCGGCAAGGCGACAACGAGGCACAGCAGCGCGACGGGCAGCATCGGCGCGACAATACCGCGGCAGCAGGGCCATGCCGCCGGCGGGGTGTGCAGCGCGCGCTGGCGCTCTTCCCGGGATTCCGGGTCACGGGATGCGCGCCGAGCGGGTGCGTGGATTCGCGGCTGGGGCGAAGCCTTCGACCGCAGACGCATCGGTCGCTTCGTCAGAACTCGGCGGCGAGCCCCCGCAAGCGCAGCCGCGTGGCCTCGCGGCGCGTCCCGCGCCCTGCCTACGGCTGCGCGCGCAGGCGCGCCTTCGTCGTCAGATAGAGCGCCTCGACCTTGGCGCGGGCCCACGGCACCTTGCGCAGGAACTTCAGCGACGACGTCAGGCTCGGCTCGTGGGTGAAGCAGCGGATGTCGACCGCGCGCGCCATCGCGTCCCAACCGATCCGCTCGATCAGGAACTCGAGGATCGCCTGCAGGGTGACGCCGTGCAGCGGGTTGTTGGGTTGCTGGTCCACGACGGGCGCGGATGGTAGGCGTCTGCCGCACGGAATGCGCGCCGATCCGGTGCTTGGAATCGCGGTCGGGACGATGCCTTGGACCGCAGGCGAATCGGTGGATTCGCGGCGGCCCGGCGGCGAACGCCCGGACGCGACGACGCGGACCGGGCGGCGTGGCATGCCGTGGCGCAGACTCCGCGGCGCCGGCGTCACGGCATGCGCGCCCAAACGACGCGTGGACGCGCGATCGTGGCGGAGGCTCCTTCCCTCGGGCCCCCGCAAGCCCCAGCATGCGCCGATGCCCACCCCGCTGCCGCTCGTCTTCCTGGCCGCCACCGTCGACGCGCAGCAACTGCCGCCGTCGCAGGCCGAGGTGGTGTTCCTCGGCCGGTCCAACGTCGGCAAGTCGTCGCTGCTGAACGCGCTCGCCAACCAGAAGGACCTCGCGCGCGTGTCCAACACGCCTGGCCGCACGCAGGTGCTCGCCTGCTTCGGCTTCGAGGGCAGCAAGGCCACGCTCGTCGACTGTCCCGGCTACGGCTTCGCCAAGGCGCCGAAGGCGCTGCGCGATGGCTGGCTGCCGATGATCGAGGACTACCTGCAGCAGCGCGAGGCGCTGCGCATGGTGCTGCTGCTGGTCGACGGCGAGATCGGCCCGACCAAATCCGACCTCGACATGCTGGCATGGCTGCGCGAGAACGGCCTGCCGACCACCGTCGTCGCGACCAAGCTCGATCGCGTGCGGCCGTCGCACCGGCATGCGCGCCGGCAGGAAGTGGCGACGAAGTGCGAGCTGCCGGCGAGCGACGTGCTCTGGGTCAGCTGCACCGACCAGCAGGGCATCGACGCGCTGCGCGGCCTCGTGCGCGAGCTGCTGCTGTGAACGGTCGCTGACCTCGGCGCGCGACGACCGCGGCGTTCGCGGCGTCCGGAGGCAGCGCCGCGCGCGCGCCTCCCACTGCGGCGGCCACCGCAGCGCAGCGACCGCAGGATCCCCGCCGCGAAGGCTGCCGTCGCGCGCCCGCCGCCGTAGCATCCGCCGCCCCGTGCGCCCCCGCCCCCGCCGTTCCTCGCCGCCGCCCGATCCCGACGACACGCCGAAGTGCCGCCACTTCGGCACGTGCGGCGGCTGCTCGCTGCTCGACCAGCCGATCCGCTGGCAGTTGCACGACAAGCTCGCCGCCGCCGAGAAGCTGCTGGCGCCGTTCCTCGCCGGCCAGCGCATCGCCCACGACGAGCCGGACCGCGCGCCACGGCACTTCCGCACCCGCCTGCTGTACCCGGTGCGCGCCGACCGCGACGGGCTGCCGGTCGTCGGCATCTACGAGTTCCAGAGCCACAAGCTGGTGCGCATCGAGGAGTGCAAGACGCAGGACGTCTGGCTCACCGACCTCGGCAAGGCGATGGAGACGATCCTGCGCGAGCAGCGCGTGGAGCCGTACAGCCCGAGCAGCAAGCGCGGCGTCGCCAAGGCGGTGTGGGCGCGCCTCGCCAGCGGCACCGGCGAAGTGCTGGCCGGCGTCGTGACGCGGCCCGGCACGTTCCCGCAGGGTCCGGCGTTCGCCGAGGCGCTGACCAAGGCCGCGCGCACGCTGCCGTACGGGCGCTTCGCCCGCGAGCTCGTCGGCGTGGTGCACTCGATCAGCGACCGCGACGACGAGTTCCTGCTCGGCGACCGCCATATGCCGCTGCGCGGCCGCGACCACGTCAAAGACCGCCGCGACGACCTCGACTTCCGCGTCAGCGCCGGCAGCTTCTACCAGGTGCACGCCGCGGCCTCGGCGCTGCTGTACGCGCCGGCGATGGCGCTGTGCGGCGACGTCAAGGGCCAGCGCATCGTCGACGGCTACGGCGGCGTCGGCGGCTTCGGCCTGCGCCTCGCGCGCCGCGGCGCCGCCGAGGTCACCATCGTCGAGGACAACGAAGCCGCGGTCCGCGACGCCGAGCACAACGCGGCGGCCAACAAGCTGGCCAACGTGCGCGTGCTGCCGCAGCCGTACGCGTCGGCGCAGCTGCCCGAGAAGCCCGACCTGCTCGTCGTCGACCCGCCGCGCGCCGGGCTCGGCGAGAAGGGCGTGCTGCGCACGCTGCGCAGCCAGCCGCGCCGCATCCTGTACGTCGCCTGCGCCGCCGACTCGCTGGCGCGCGACCTCGGCGTGCTGTGCGCCAGCGGCTACCGCGTGACGGCGGCAAGGCTGTGCGACCTGTTCCCGCACACCGAGCACGTGGAGCTGATGGTGCGGCTGGAAGCGGCGGGGGGCTGACAACCCCGACGAGCAGTCGTCGTACGAGCGCTCGATGCCGCAGAGCTTGCCGCCGCACGGCACGACGAGGTCCACCTCGGCGCCGAGCGCCTGGATCACGTGCTCGAGGGCAAAGCCTCCCCACAACGAGCCCAAGCGCGGCTGTGCCATGACCTCGCCGCCATGGCGAAGGGCCAGCAACGCGTGCAGCACGCCGCCCGGCCCCGCATCCGCGCCGTCACCCGCCGATCGTCCCGGCCGAATGCGTCCGAGTGCGGTCGCCGGCGCCGTGAGGCTGTCGCCACCATGGTCCCGGTCCGCTGCGACGCCCGCAGCCCACCCGCCATGCTGAACTCCCTGCGCCGCTCCCGATTCGTCGCGCTCGTCTCGCTCTTCGGCCTGTTCGCGGCGGCTGCCGCCGCGGCGCCGGCACAGTGCCCGACGCCCTGGTCCGCCTTGGGCGCTGGCGTGGACAGCGCCGTGCGCGCCTTCGCGCGCTTGCCCAACGGCAACCTCGTCGCCGGCGGCACCTTCACCACCGCCGGCAGCACCCCGGCCTCGCGCATCGCGCGCTGGGACGGCTTGGCGTGGTGGCCGCTCGGCGCTGGCGTCACCGGGTCCTCCGGGCCGCCGACGGTGACCACGGTGGAGTGCATGCTGGTGTTGCCGAACGGCGATCTGGTCGTCGGCGGCAACTTCAACACCGCCGGTGGCGTGCCGGCCAACGCGATCGCGCGCTGGAACGGTTCGACGTGGTCGACGATGGGATCGACCGCAATGGGCATCGTGCGGGCGCTGGCGTTGCTGCCCAACGGCGACCTCGTCGCCGGCGGCAGTTGGGTCATGGGCGGCAGCAATCCGCAGCATCTCGCGCGCTGGGATGGCGCCTCGTGGCATCCGCTCGGCATCGGCGTCACCACGTTCGAGGTGCGCACGCTGGCGACGCTGCCCGGCGGCGATCTGGTCGCCGGCGGCAGCTTCACCAACCTGAGCGGCGGACCGGGCAACTACATCGCGCGCTGGAACGGTGCGACGTGGTCGGCGATGGGCAGCGGCATGGCCGGCGGCATCTTCGGCACCTGGGTGCAGTCGCTGTGCGTGCTGCCCAACGGCGACCTCGTCGCCGGCGGCAACTTCACCACCGCCGGCTCTGTGCCCGCCAACCGCGTGGCCCGCTGGAACGGCGCCAACTGGTCGGCGTTCGGCGGCGGCATCGACCTGGCAGGGCTGACGACGCAGGTCCAGGTGGTGGCCACGATGGCCGACGGCGACCTCGTCGTCGGCGGGCAGTTCGCCAGCGCGAGCGGCGTCGCCGCCAACTGCCTGGCGCGTTGGCGCGCCGGCGCCTGGACGGGGATGGGTGCGGGCATGAACCAGTCCGTCACTGCGCTGCTGGGGCTCGCGGACGGCGACCTGCTGGCGGGCGGCATGTTCACGACCGCCGACGGCGTCGCGGCGAACCACGTCGCGCGGCGCACGCCGACGTGCGCGGCTGCCGCGGCGGCACTCGGGGCCGCTTGCGCCGGCGCGACGGCGCCGGTGGCGCTGGCGACGCAGCGGCTGCCATGGCTCGGCGGGGTCTTCGAAGCGCGCGCCAGCGGGCTCGCGCCCGGGTCCCTCGCAGTGGGCGTCTTCGGCCTCGCCACGCGCGCGACGCCTCTGTCGTCGGTGCACCCGCTCGGCGCCGCCGGCTGCACGCTGTGGGTCGACGACGACGTCGTGCTGCAGTTCGCGGTCGGCAACGGCAGCGTCGGCACGGCGATCGCGATCCCGGCGGTCGCGGCGCTGGCCGGCGGCGTGTTCCACCATCAGGTCGTGCCGATCGAACTCGACGCAGCCGGCGATCTGCGGGCGCTGACCAGCAGCAACGCGCTGACGCTGACGATCGGCAGCCTGTGAACCGGCTCGGGCGCTGCGGCCGACGGACGTCGCGGCACGGCGGCGGCAGGCCAGCGCCGCGCCCGGTCGCCGGCGGGTGATGCCCGAGCAGCGGCACGGCGGGCGGGTATGACGACCCGACCGTCCCCCCATCGCCACGAGAGAACCCCCGCCCCCCCATGCCCACGACCCTCGCCAACCCCGAACTGGCGCGCCAGACGCCGGAGAACGCGCCATGGATCTTCTGGCGCGATGCCGGCAGCCCGCGGACCCGCCAAGGCTTCGCCGCGATGGTCTTCGGCTGCGCCAACCCGGCGTGCGAATGCACGGAAGCGACGCTGCAAGGGCTGTGGGTCGACGCGCGCTTGCGCTCGGTGCGCAGCGACGGCGAGCGCATGGAGTTGGACGTCGACGCCGTCGAGTCGACCGCGAACGGGCTGCAGCCGGCCAGCGGCACGCAGACGGTGATCCGCGTCGACTACCGCTCCGGCGCCGTGCACACCAGCGAGCCACCGAGCGCGGCCGAAGCGGAGCTGGCGCAGTGGTTGCGCGGCGCGTGCGACGACGCGCTGCTCGCGCAGTTGCGCCGCGCGGTCGAGTCCAACCGCAAGCAGCCCGCGCCGGCGGCGGACCTGTTCGACGGTTGGGAGCCCGGCGATCTGGTCTCGTGCCCGCGCGCGTTCCCGGGCGCCGAGCTGCCGCTCGTGGTCCACGCCGGCCGTCGCTGGCTGCTCGAGGACCTGCACTGCATCGACCCCGCGTGCGGCTGCACCGACGTCCGGATGGTGGTCTTCGACGTCGATCGCGCCGAGTCGGGCGACGGCAGTTCGCTGGCGGGCTCGTTCGTCGTCACGCTGCCCTCGCTGCAGGCGATCGATGCCGCGACCGAGAACGGCCTGCTGCCGGGTGCGGCGGCGCTGCGCGCGCTGTGGCAGCAGGCGATCGCCGAGCAGCCGGAGCTGGTGGCGCAGCTCGAAGCGCGCCGCCAGAAGATGAAGACGCTGACGCCGCCGCGCGGGTCGCAACCGGCGCCGGCACGGCGGCGGGCCGTGCCCGGTCGCAACGATCCGTGCCCGTGTGGTTCGGGCAAGAAGTGGAAGAAGTGCTGCGGCGCGTGAGCGCGGCCGACGCTGGGCCGCGTGCGCGCGTCCATCACGCGCGCAGCGGCGGCGGCAGCGCGGCGTCGCGCAGCAACTCCGGCAGCTGGCGCAGCGCGGCGTCGAGCGGCGCGATCTCCACGCCGGCGGCATGGCGCCGCTCGCGCCCGCCGTGCAGCAGGAAGCACTTCGCCTCCGGGTAGTCGGCGGCGAAGGCGCGCAGCGAGGCGAGGTCCTCGTCGCGCACGCGGTCGCTGCGCTTGATCTCGAACGCCAGCAGGCCGCGCTCGCCATACAGCACGAAGTCGACCTCGACGCCGACGGCGGTGCGCCAGTAGTGCACGCCGTAGCCGAGTTCCTCGGCGTCGTTGACGGCGCGCACGTTGGCCAGGAACACCGTCTCCAAGGACGGGCCGTCGATCTCGCTGTCGCCGTCGAGCGGTCCGCGGGGCCGCAGCGTCCGGTACACGCCCGCGTCGAAGAAGTAGAACTTCGGGTGGCTGGCGAGCCGCCGCGCGGCGCGGCGCGCAAACACCGGCACGCGCGTCGCCAGCAGCAGGTCTTCGAGCAGCGTGAAGTGGCTCTCGGCCAGCTTGGCCGACACGGCGCATTCGCGCGCGATGGCGGCCATGTTGAGCGCCGCCCCTTGCGAGAAGCTGGCCGCCTCGAGGAAGCGCGCGAACGCCGGCAGGTTGCGGACGAGGCCTTCCTGCAGCACCTCTTCGCGCAGGTAGGTGACGACGTAGTCCCGCAGGTAGCCCGCCGGATCGCTGGTCGTGCACGCGAACGGCAGGCCGCCGAAGCGCGTCGCGCGCGCGAGGTCGAACGCGTGGCCGAGCTCGACGGCGGACAACGGATGCATGCGCAGGGTGCGCGCCCTGCCGGCGAGCAGGTTGGCGCCGCCGCGCCGCAGCTTGCGCGCACTCGAACCCGTCAGGGCGAACCGCAGTTGCCGCTGCTCGATCAGCGCATGCACTTCGTCGAGCAGGGCGGGCACGCGCTGCACCTCGTCGATGACGACCCACCCGTGGTAGTCGTCTGGGATCTCGTCGCGCAACCGCTGCGGCGCAGCCAGCAGGCGCTGGTAGTCGTCGGTGCGCAGCAGGTCGAAGGTGCGCGCCCCCGGGAGGTGGTGGTGCAGCCACGCGGACTTGCCGGTCCCCCGCGGCCCGAACAAGAAGAACGAGCGATCCGGCAGCTGCTGCAGTCGCGCGTACATAACTCGTTTTTACATTGCATTTGCGATTCAGCAAGTCGTAATGCTATAAATAGTCGCAAGGGTCTTTCCAGAAAAGACTTGTGGCATACACACCCGTCATGCTCGGCGCGGTGAGCACCGCGGTTCCGCAACTTCGGAGTGCCACCCCGACCTTGCACGAGGCTCCACAACCATTTGTCCAAAAACCACTTACTGTCACCAAGTCGCGTGTCCCAGCCGCCGCCGGCCCGCAGCCGCCCGCCGCGTGGGACACGCCGCCGGGGCCGCGTTACCGGCACCCACACCCCGGCTGGAGCCCCGCACGACCCCACGCGCCGCACCATGACGTCCACGCCCAACCACCCATTCGCCCTCTGCCTGCTCGGCCTCGCCGCTGCGCTGCCGACGCTGCCCGCCCAGTCGCTCGGCTGCCACGACCTGCAGGCGCTGCCGCCGATCTCGCAGCAACTGCTCGCCACCGCGCCGAACTCCGCCCGCCACGCCGTGCGGCTCGACCTGCCGAGCGGCCTGCTCTACGAGCAGTCGTTCGGGACCTTCACGCCGACGACCGTCGTGGCGATCGCGTCGGCGACGAAGACGCTGTCCGCGGCGGTGCTGATGTCGCTGGTCGACAGCAACGTGCTGACGCTCGACGACCGCGTCGGCCAGTACCTGCCGGAGTGGAACAGCGGCGCGCGCGCCACCATCACGCTGCGCATGTGCTTTGCGCACACGGCGGGCATGCCCGGCAACAACGGCGCGATCAGCGACGAGGCGATCACGCTGCGGCAGGCGGCGCAGCAGCTCGCCACGGCGCCGCTGCTGGCGACGCCGGGCAGCGAGTTCCGCTACGGCGGCGTCTCGATGCACGTCGCCGGGGCCGTCTGTGAGGTCGCCAGCGGCCAGAGCTGGGCGACGCTGTTCGCGCAGCGCATCGCCGGGCCGCTGCAGATGACGCAGACGGACTTCGAGGCCTTCGGGCCGACGCAGAACCCGCGCATCGCCGGCGGCGCGCGCTCGACGCTGCGCGACTTCGCCCGCTTCATGGCGATGCTGCGCGACGGCGGCGTCGCCAACGGCGTGACCGTGCTGTCGGCGGCGAGCGTGCAGACGCTGCTGACGGCGCAGACGGTCGGCATCCCGATCGCCAGCTCGCCGCACCCCTACCTCGCGCCGTACGGCATCGGCATCTGGATCGACCGCCGCGACAGCCAGGGCCGCACGCTGCTCGCCAGCGGCGTCGGCGCGTTCGGCTTCCACGGCTGGGTCGACCGCGCGCACGCCCTCAGCGGGACGATGGCCGTGCAGTTCATCAACCAGTCGGTCTATCCCTTCGTCGAACGCATCCAGGCCGAGGCCGACGCCGCGGTGCTGCCGGCCGGAACGGCCTGCGTCGGCGCGGCGAGCCCGGCGTGCGCGCCGGCGGTCTGGCTCAACACGACGCTGCCGGCGCGCACCGGCGCCGCCGACTTCGCGCTGCGCTGCGACCGCGCGCCGGCCGGCCTGCCGGGCGTGTTCCTGCTCGGCGCCCCGGACCCGGTCGGCATCCCGCTCGGCGACCTCGCCAGCCACCTCGGCCTCGACTTCGCGGTCGTCGCGCCGGCCACCGCGGACGCGCTCGGCCGCGCGGCGCTGCCGGCCCCGCTGGTCGGCGTGCCGGCGGGATCGAGCTTCGGCCTGCAGACGGTCTGGCTCAGTGGCGCCCCGTGCCTCGCACTGCTGCTGCAGGCGAGCCACGCGGTGCGCATCGACGTGCTGCCGTAGCGCCGCCGCGGCGGCAGCAGCGCGACGCGAAGGCGCTACAGCACGCGCCGCGGCGCGGCCGTCGCGACGTCGCCGGTGTTGGGCGTGCCGGTCGGCTCGATCAGCAGGAGGTGCGCCTCCTCCTCGGCCACCGGACAATGCTCGACACCCCTCGGCACGACGAAGAGGTCGCCCGGCCCCATGCGCACGTCGCCATCGCGCAGGCGGATGGTGACGTGGCCCTTCAGCACGAGGAAGAAGTCGTCGGTGTCGGCGTGCCGGTGCCAGACGAACTCGCCGCGAACCTTGACCACCATCAGGTCGTGGCCGTTGAACTGGCCGACGACGCGCGGTTGCCAGAAGCCTTCGAAGGCGGCGAGTTTGTCGGCCAGATGGATCGCGGGCATGGGGGTCGAGTGCGGCAAGATGGCAGGACGCCGCCGCTCCTCGCCGGAGCGCCAGCCGTAGGCGCGCCATGGTGGTGCAGGCGCCCGCGCGAGTCCACCGCCGGCGGCGGGCAGACGCCTGCAAGCACGCGGTGGCGCCGGCCCCATCGCGCCAACGTGCACGGCGACCGCGAGCCGACCGGCGGCCGACCGCAAGCAGCCCGCGTCCCTGCCGTGCGACGGCCCGCGGATGCACCCTTCCCGCCGGCCCATCGTGCGTTACCTTTGTCCGGCCCCCTCTAGAGCCTGCCGCCTCGTTCCCACCACGCCGATGCGCCTCGCCACCACTGCCCTCTGGGGTTCGTCCGCCATTGCCTTGCTGCTGACGAACGCGCCCACGTTCGCGCCTCCGACCGACATCCAGCAGCCCGGCACCCAGCCGCTGCAGGCCCCCCTGATGCCCGGCCCGGGCACGTGCGGCGGCTGCCACGGCTACTACGACCAGGCCGTCGAGCCGACCGAGAACTGGATGGGCAGCATGATGGCCCACTCCGGCCGCGACCCGCTGTTCTGGGCGGCGCTGGCCGTGGCCGAGGGCGACTTCCCGGGCGCTGGCAACTACTGCATCCGCTGCCACTCGCCACGCGGCTGGCACGACGGCCGCGCCAACACGACGGACGGCAGCAACCTCAACCCGACGACTGACCATGAAGGCATCGAGTGCTCGATCTGCCACAACATGGTCAACCCCGACGGCAGCGAGCACCCCGGCGTGCAGAGCGCGCCGTTCGTCGCCAACACCGGCGGCGCGAACCCCGAGGGTTTCTACGGCAGCGGCATGCGCGTGCTCGCCGGCAACAGCACGCGCTACGGCCCGTACAGCAACGCCACCGCCGGCCACCCGTGGGCGCAGTCGGTGTTCCACCGCAGTTCGGCGTTCTGCGGCACCTGCCACGAGGTCAGCAACCCGCTGACCGGCGACCTCGCGCCCAACCACGGCGCGCCGATCCCGCTGGCGCCGGGCAAGTTCAGCGGCGTCGCCGGCTCGCCGGTCGCCGGCAAGGCGGCGTTCCTCAACCCGCCGTACAAGTACGGCGTCGTCGAGCGCACCTACAGCGAGCACGTCGCCAGCGACCTGTCGACGACGCGCATCAACCAGTACGCCACGCTGCCCACCGACATCCAGCGCGGCGCGATCAAGCGCGCGCGCGACCAGGCGATGCTCGCCGGCACCGGCGGCGACCACGAGGACGGCACGCCGCGCTTCTTCACCTGCCAGAGCTGCCACATGGAGCCGGTCGTCGGCGAAGGCGCGGCGTTCGGCATCGCGCCGCTGCGCTACGACCTGCCGCTGCACGACCTGACCGGCGGCAACACCTGGGTGCCCAACGTCATCCAATGGCTCGACGGCCAGACGCCGAGCCTGCTGCGCCTGGGCCAGGGCCTGACGCCGACGCAGACGGCGGCGATGAACCGCGGCGTGCTGCGCGCGCGCGCCTCGCTGCAGCGCGCCGGCGCGCTCGACATCACCGGCAACACGCTGCGCGTCACCAACCTGACCGGCCACAAGCTGATCACCGGCTACGCCGAGGGCCGCCGCATGTGGCTGCGCACGACGTGGCGCGACGAACAGAACAACGTGCTGCGCACGGACGGCAGCTACGGCCCGATCACGACCAACGTGCAGGGCACGAACCACACGGTGAACACGATCACCGACCCGAACGCGCACGTCTACGAGACCAAGCTCGGCATCACGCAGGACTGGGCGCTGCAGCTGCTGCTGCTCGGCGTCTCGCCGCTGACGCCAGTCGCGTTCGACAAGGCCACTGGCCAGCCGACGCTGACCCTGGCGCAGCTGGCGACGCAGCCCGCGGGCAGCGCGCACGAAAGCTTCCACTTCGTGCTCAACAACACGACGCTGTCCGACAACCGCATCCCGCCGTGGCGCATGCGCCGCGCCGACGCGACGACGCGCAACGCGCTGCCGGAGCCGGCGACGCAGTACGGCAACCCGGCCGCGAACGGCGTCTACGCGCACTTCGACGACGTGCAGCTCGCGCCGCCGGCGGGCGCGACGCGCGCCGACGTCGAGCTGCTGTATCAAACGTCCAGCTGGGAGTACATCCAGTTCCTGCTGCTGGCCAATCCGGGCACGAGCCCGTTCCTCGCCACCGCCGGCCAGGAGCTGTTCCAGGCCTATCAGGCGACCGGCGGCAGCGCCCCCGAGGTCATGACGACCGCGCGCTGGTGCGACCTGCCGGGCACCAACGAGGACCTCGTGCTGAAGACCGCCGTCAACAACGGCGCGCTCGACGAGACCTGCGGCAAGGACGTGCGCGTCGGCGACACGCTGCGCTTCGAGCTGACCAGCCCCAACGGCACCCACGCGCTCAACATCGGCGCGCTGGCGCTGCAGCTGCACGACCCGTGGGCGCCGCCGGTGGTGCTCGGCGTCCCCGGCCTGTGGCTCGACCGCGCCGACGCGCTGCTGACCGTCGTCGGCCTGCCGGCCGCCGGCTGGAACTTCAGCATCCAACTGCCCGTGATCGGCCAGCAGTTCCTGCGCTGGCAGGCGCTGATGCTGCCGGTCCAGCCGTCGACGCCGCCGCCGCAGAACGGCCTGTTCGCGCTCAGCCGCGCGTTCGACTTCCGCGTGCGGTGAGGCGGGGGCGGCTCGGCCGCCTGCACGGCGTCGCCGGATGTCGAGCACGGCCGCGGTCTCGCCAAGGGGGGGCATCTGCCTCGGCGCGCCGCTTCGGCGTCGCACCCCGGCGCAGCAGCGCTACCGCGTCCGTCTTTGCGGGCCACGATCATCCAGGGCGTATCGCGTCAGCACACTGCCCTCGCGCAGCACGGCGTCGATGCGAGCCGGCGTCGTGTAGCCGTGCACGACGAACCAGGAACCCAGTCCGGCAACGGCCTCGAACACGACCACGCGAATTGCCTCGAACGCGGCGTCCGTCTTCGGCAACACGGTGAACCGGGACGCGCGGTAGACCTTGCCCTTGTGCCGCATGCCATTCGCCGGCATCGACACGAGGCGCCCCTCCAGCTTCGCGACCGCCTCGTCGAGCGTCAGGCCGGCCATCTCTCCATTCGCCATGCCTTCCTTGGCGAGGGCGCGGATCACGGAGGCATTCGGACGGGTCACCTCCTCCGGCGGAACGCCGCCCGCTTCGATCGCGGCGATCATCTCCTCGGTCTGCACCGACGCATATGCATCCGCCAGCGCCTTCAGGGACTCGTTCAGGCCCGCAACGATCTCGGCGAATTCCTGCGCCAGAGCCGGAGGCAGCGGCCTGTCGTGGATGTTCAGTTCGACATGCCGGACCAGCTGGTCCGCATCCCAGCCGCCGAGTCGAGACGCGAGGTAGGGAAACAACGAATAGCCAGAGCGCTCCTGCTCACTCGACCACGCAGGCGCTGCGACGGACCCTGACTCCTTGGACTCTGACTCCTTGGAATGCAGCGCCTTCGGCCGAAGCGCAGGCGCCAGCGCGTTCTTCACACTGCGGCTGGCCCGTTCTGCAACATGCAGCAAGGCGGGCTGCACGTCGGGGGCGGGACTGGGTGCCGGACCGTAGAACGGCGGATGGCCTGCGGCCGCATCCGTACGACGAGCGCGGAGCGCCCATGCGAGCACGAGGCAGGCGATGGCGAGCCCTGCGCAACACGCCGCAGTCAGTGGCTTTCGCATGCCGAGCATACAGCCCTCACACTAAATATGCAGCCGAGCTGGAGTGGATTTATTGTGTATACAGGCTGTTCGACCTTCGGGCCAAGTATGCCACACCCATCGGCGCGAACGCGAAACTCCTTGGTTCTTGCATTGTAGTTGTCGCCGAGCCGCGTCTCTGGCAGATGGACACACTTGACGACGGCATCCACGACACAGCTACCTGGTGGGCAAAGGCCCGATTTGCTGTTCGCTTTGTATCGAACTATAATCGTAGGCAAGAGCTCATCGCCGCAAGTGCCGGCATCAATGACAACATCTGCGGCACAGTACTCTTCTGATGGCGCATTTGCGCGATCCGCCCAGTGCCGGCCTAATCCAGAGCTTGCCAACTGCTTCGACCTGACCTCTACGGGACTGCCCTCTACCGGCTGGCCCGTCACCGCGTCAACGACCCGGACACGAAGCAGAGTCGCCGCTTCCTCTCCACCGAGGCCCCATTCGACGCCGCCCCAGGTTGTCAATGCGCCGAAGCCAACCACCGCCACCCGCAAGAACGAAATCGTGTTCATGTGCATCGCTCAACGCCTTTTCGAGGCCAAGGGTTGCCGTACCTTGCAAGGACGAAGGCGTCCCTGCACTAGGTAGAGGGGGGGGGAGTCACTTTCGCACCGATTCATGCGCGCAAGTGCGCTGCGGAGCGATCGGCGCACGTTCGCGCGATCCATCCTAAGTTCTTGCGCGGCACGACCTAGCGTCATCCCTGGCTGCAGCATCCTGGGGACGACCTCGCGCTGACGGCCGCGGAGAATTTTTTTCCATCGCGCGAGCTCACGCCCATCGGTGGGCCGAGGAAGGCGAACGCTACCGCTGTCTGGCGCACAGTCTTCGCCGGGCGCGACGACCTCGATGTCCACCGATGCGTCCGGCGCGTGGCCGTCGACGGTCCAACGGCTGCACGTACGCGACCGGGCCAGGAGTCGCTTGGCTTCGTTGGCGCCGACATGCCTCGCCCACGACTCCAGATCCGCGATGGCTCGGCCGCGGAGCACGACCGACTCCCACCGCTGCACCGTGTTCACCGTCGCGTC
>JADCJE010000130.1 GCA_020247305.1 Phycisphaerales bacterium
CCGCCGCCTCGGGCGCGCGCGCGTTCACGCCGGTCGCCATCCCGCCGGCCCCGGCCGGCCGCAGCGAGGAGCGCGTGCCGTTCCGCGGCCTGCGCCGCAAGATCGCCGAGGCGATGACGCGGTCGAAGTTCACGGCGACGCACTTCACCTACGTCGACGACATCGACGTCACCGAGCTGGTGAAGATCCGCGGCGAGGCCAAGAAGGCCTTCGCCGACAAGGGCATCAACATCACGTACCTGCCGTTCGTGATGAAGGCGATCGTCGCGGCGATGCGCGAGTTCCCGATGATGAACAGCTCGCTCGACGAGGTGACCAACGAGCTGGTGATCAAGAAGTACTACAACTTCGGCATCGCCACCGACACCGACAACGGCCTCATCGTGCCGGTGGTCAAGGACGTCGACCGCAAGTCGGTCGGCGAGCTGGCGAAGGACATCCAGGACCTCGCCGCGCGCACGCGCGACGGCAAGGTGACGGTCGACGACCTGACGGGCGGCACGTTCACGATCACCAACGCCGGCAACATCGGCGGCCTGTTCGCGACGCCGGTGATCAACTTCCCCGAGGTCGCCATCATGGGCGTGCACGCGATCAAGGACGCGGCCATCGTCAAGGACGGCCAGATCGTCGCGGGCAAGAAGATGTACCTGTCGGTGTCGATCGACCACCGCCTCGTCGACGGCGCCACCGGCGCGCGCTGGATGAACGTCGTCAAGGACCACCTCGAGCAGCCCTACCGCCTGCTCCTCGGCTGATGCCGGCGACGACGCGCAGGGCCCCGGCGAAGGCGAAGGCCGCCGCCAAGGCGAAGAAGCCCGCCGCCGCGGCGGCGGGCCGCGGCAAAGCTGCCGCCGGCAAGCCGGTCTCTGGCAAGCCGGTCGCCAACAAGGCGGCGGCCGGCAAGCCGGTCCCTGGCAAGCAGGTCGCCAACAAGCCGGTCGCCAGCAAGCCGGTCGCCAGCAAGCCGATGGCCAGCAAGCCGATGGCGAAGCCGGTCCCTGGCAAGCCGGTGAAGCCCGACGCGTGCGCGCTGCCGCCGGCACCGCAGGGCCTCGTGCGCCTGCTGGAAGACGACGGCACCGTGCAGAAGGGCCGCGACCCCAATCTGCCGGTCGACACGCTGCTGTTCCTGTACGAGCAGATGGTGCAGGTGCGCGAGTTCGACCGCCGCATGCTGATGCTGCAGCGCCAGGGCCGCATCGGCTTCTACGGGCCGATCCTCGGCCAGGAAGCCGCGACCGTCGGTTCGGTCGCAGCGCTCGAGCCGCGCGACTGGATCTTCCCGGCGCTGCGCGAGGGCGCGGCCGCGATGATGCGCGGGCTGTCGCTGACCGAGGCGATCAACCAGCTGATCGGCAACGGCGCCGACCGCTGCAAGGGCCGGCAGATGCCCTGCCACTACACCTTCAAGGAAGGCAACTACTACGGCATGTCGTCGGTGATCGGCACGCAGCTGAGCCACGCCGTCGGCGCGGCGATGGCGGCGCACATCCGCGGCGACGACGTCGTGGTGCTGGGCTACCTCGGCGACGGCGCGACGAGCGCCAACGACTTCCACTGCGGCATGAACTTCGCGGCGGTCTACAAGAGCCCGTGCGTGCTGTTCTGCCAGAACAACCAGTGGGCGATCTCGGTGCCGATCAGCAAGCAGTCCGCGTCCGAGACGCTGGCGCAGAAGGGCAAGGCCTACGGCATGCCCTACGTGCGCGTCGACGGCAACGACGTGCTCGCCGTGTACTCGGTGACCAAGGCTGCGGCCGAGCGCGCGCGCGCCGGCCACGGCCCAACGTTCATCGAGGCCGTCACCTACCGGCGCCTGGGCCACAGCAGCAGCGACGACCCGACGCGCTACCGCGACGAGGCCGAGGTCAAGGCGTGGGAGAAGAAGGACCCCGTCGACCGCTTCCGCGCCTACCTGCAGAAGCGCGGTCTGTGGAACGACGACAAGGAAGCGGCGTTCAAGGAGGACATCGCGCAGCGCGTCAACGCCGCGATCGCCGCCGCCGAGCTGAACGGCCCGCCCGCCGACGAGACGCTGGTCACCGACGTCTACGCGCAGGTGCCTGAGCCGCTGAAGGAGCAGCTCGCCGAGGTGCTCGCGCTCGAAGGCCGCGGCGTCAACCAGGGCGCGTTCCCGCTCTGACGCCTGCCGCGGCGGCCTTCGCCGGTTCCGCGGCAGCACAGCTCCTCGGCGCGCCGGGGAACACCTACTTCACCCAGTCGACCACCACCGGCCTGATCTGGCGAACGACGGCGTTCCGCTGCCAGCTCATCTACGACACGACGCACTTCACCAACCAGGGCGTGGTCGGTCCGATCTCGATCGACCGGGTGCGCTTCCGCGCCGCGAACAACAACGTTGCCGTGGGCGGCACGTACAACAACGTCAACTTCGCCATCGGCACGTCGGCGAGCAACTACCTCGCTCCAAGGAGTCTGCGTCACGGGACGCGCGCCGACCCGGTGCGAGGATTGCCGTCCGGGGCGAAGCCGACGACCGCAGGCGAATCGGTGGGTTCGCCGAGCAGCTGATCCGCCGACGCTGGGCGGCGAGTCCCCGGGCGCGAAGACGCGTGGCGGGCGGCGTGGCCTTCCGTGACGCAGACCCCTCGCACCACGTTCGCGACCAACCGCGGCACGATGCAGCAGGTGCTGACGGCCGGCAGCGTCGTCGCCGCCGCCGGCGCCGGCATGACGCCCAACAACTACGTCATCGACATCCCGATCCCCGGCGGCTTCGTCTACGACCCGACGCTCGGCCAGGACCTGAACCTCGACTTCGACGCGATCGCGCCGACGCCGACCACGATCCCGCTGCTCGCCGCCGCCTCGTCCCAGACGACGCAGCGCGTCGTGCGCATCGCGCAGAACCGCAACACGGCGCTCACCGGTGTGACGTCGGCCAACGCCGCGCTCGTGCTGTTCAACATCTCGGACGGCCCGGGCGGCGTCGCGACGATAGCGCCGAGCACGGTCACCAGCTACGGCGCCGGCTGCTACGACAACGACTCGCGCGCCTTTGCCGAGCTGTTCCCGGTCGCAGCATCGACGCTCGACCTCGGCGGCGGCATCACGCTGCTGCCCGACGTGGTCGGCGCGCCGACCCGCTGCCTCGTGACGCCGGGCGCCGGCGCCTTCGTCCCGCCGACCACCACCGTGCCGCAGCTCAACAACGCCGCGACCCCGGCGGCGATGGGCGACGACTCGACGTCACGCGCACGCCGCTCGCCGTCGCCGGAGCGCCGGTGGTCGGCAGCACGATCACGAGCAACATCCCGGCCGCTCCGGGCGTAGGCGTCGGCTTCCTCAGCGTGACGCAGATCAACCCGGGCATCGACCTCGGCGTGATTGGGATGCCGGGCTGCCGGTCGTTCGCCAGCACCGAGTTCAGCACGACCCTGGTCGGCGCCGGCACGGTCGGCTTCACGCTTGCGATCCCGAACACGCCGTCGCTCGCCGGCTTCCAGCTGTTCAGCCAGTCGCTGGCGTTCGACCTGTCCGCCCCGAACGCCTTCCAGGCCATCACCAGCGACGGCGTCGCCATCACGGTCGGCACCGTCGGCGGCTGAGCTCCGGCGAAGAACCGACGCTACTGGCTCCCGGATTGAGGCAGCGTCCGGCGGGCGCGGCGCCGCCGGACGCGTGCCTTCGCCCCTTGGCGCGCGCCGGGCCATGGGCGAAGATGCCTCCGCCGTGATGCGCCGTGCCGCCCTCTTGCTGCTGCTGCTCGCCTTGCCCGGCCTGTTGTTGCCGGCGGGCGCGTGGTGGCATATGTGCGGCTGCGCGGCGCCGATGTCGGCACAACCGGCCGCCTGCTGCGCGCCGTCGTCGAGCGACAAGGCGGCGACGCCGTCGTGCTGCGCTGACGCGCCGGTGCGCAGTGACGTGCCGGCGCTCGCCGCCGACGACTGCCGGTGCGAATGGCGCGCGCTGCCGGACCTCGGCGACGATGGCCCGACGGCGTCGCCGCCATCCGACGCCGCGCCCGCTTTGCCGCCCCAGCTGCGCCTCGCGTTCGCGCCGTGGACGGTCGTCACACCGCCCGCTGCACGCGCGTGGTCGGCGCGCCAGCAGCGACCGCCGCCGCCGCCGTTCGCTGCCCGCAACCTGCCGCTGCGGATCTGACCGACGCGCTGCCGCGTCGTCGTCGATCCCCGATCCATCCTGGCCGCGCCGCGCGCGCGCCACAGCCACAGGTACCCGTCATGTCCGCATCGTTCCGTCCGTTCGTTCGTCCGTTCCGCTGCGTCCTCACCCTCGCCCGCACGCTCGCCCTTGCCGTCGCCGTCGCCGCCGCTGCCGGCGCGCAAACCGGCGCGCCTGTGCCGCCGCCCGCGCCGCCCGCCGCGCCGAGCGCGCCCGCCCCCGTCGTCGAGGTGTCGGCGTTCCCCAATGCCACCTGCCCGATCATGGGCAAGAAGGCGTCGGCCGTGCTTTCGGTCGACACCGACCTCGGCCGCTTCTACGTCTGCTGCAAGCCGTGCTTCAAGAAGGTGCTCGCCGACGTGCCGAAGGCGCACCAGACCGCGTACCCGGTCGTCGAGGAACGCAAGAACACGAAGTGCCCGGTCAGCGGCCGCCCGATCGGCGACAAGGCCGTCGCCGTGACGCTGCAGGGCTACCGCTTCGCCGTCTGCTGCGCCGAGTGCGTGCCGAAGGCGCAGCAGCACTCGCAGACCACGCTGGTGAAGCTGACGCGCGCGGACGTCGTCGACGTCGGCAACGCCACGTGCCCGGTCAGCGGCGAGCCGGTCGTCGCCAACGCGATCGTGCTGGTCGACGGCGCGCTGATCCACCTCGCGTCGCACAAGCACGCCGACGCGGTGAAGCAGGCGCCCGCGAGCATGCTGAGCAAGGCGCGCGAGCTGGCGAAGGCGCCGGCCGCGCCGGCGCCGGCGAAGGACGCCGCGGATGCAAAGGCCGCGACGGACGCCAAGGCCAAGGAGGCCAGCAAGTGAGGGCGCTGCCGCTCGCCGGCCTGCTGCTCGCCGGCTGCGCCACCGCGCCGCCGCTGCCGCCGTTCCCCGCCGCGCATCCGGGCTCCCCGGCGGCCGCCGCCGCGCCGCTGCCGGCTGCGAGCACCGCGCTGGTGATGCCGGCCGCGAACGCCGCCGACGCGGCGACGGTCACGACGCCCGCAGCGCCGGGCGCGCGGAGGCACTGACGTGCGCGCGCTCCGCTGCCTGACGCCGCTGGCGCTCGCCGCCTGCGCGGCTCCGCCGGCCGCCGATGCCGACGCGCTGCACCAGGAGATGCAGCAGCGCGCCAGCGCGCACGCGCCAGCACCGCCGCAGGACGACGGCGACGAGACGCATGCCGCCGTGCGCGACCTGCTGCGCGAACCGCTGACCGACGACGTCGCCGTCCGCATCGCGCTGCTGCACAACCGCCGGCTGCGCGCCGTCTACGTGCGGCTGGGCGTCGCCCACAAGGACCTCGTGCAGGCGGGCCTGCTGCGCAACCCCGTGCTCGGCGGCGACGCGCGCTTCCTGCTCGACGGCGGCACCGAGATCGAGATGGGCCTGGCGCAGCCGTTCGTCGACCTGCTGTACCGGCCGCTGCGCGTGCGCATGGGCGAAGCCGAGTTCGCCGCGGCGCAGGCGCTGCTCGCCGACGAGCTCGTCACGACCGTGTTCGCCGTGCGCCGCGGCGCCGCCGCGCTGCGCGCCGCCGAGGCGCTGGCCGCGCTGCAGCGCCAGGAACTCGCGGTCGCGCAGGCCGGCCACGAGCTCGCCGCCGCGCTGCACCAGGCCGGCAACGTCGGCGACCGCGAACTCGCCGCGCATCGCGTGGCCGAATCGCGCGCCCGCATCGACCTCGCCGCCGCCGAGCTCGCGGTGCACGAGGCCCGCGAGCCGCTGCAGCGCGCGCTCGGCCTGTGGGGCGCCGACACGCAGTGGACGCTCGACGGCGCGCTGCCCGCCGACCCGCTGGACGGCGTCGACCTCGCGCAGGTCGAAGGCCGCGCCGTCGCTGCGTCGCTGGCGCTGGCGGTGTTTCGCGGCCGCGCCGACGCGCTCGCCAACCTCGCCGGCCTGCGGCGCTGGGAAGGCTGGCTGCCCGACGGCGCGCTCGGCGTCAGCGCGCTGCGCGAGCCGGGCGGCGACTGGGGCTTCGGCCCACGCTTCGCGTTCACGCTGCCGCTGCTCGACGACCGCAGCACCGCGCGCCAGCGGGCCGAGCTGCAGCTGCAGCAGGCGCTGCTGGAGACCGAGCAGCTCGCCGTCGACATCCGCTCCGCCGCGCGGCTGCTGCGCGAACGCGCGACGCTGCTCGCGGCGCGCGCGGCGTTCCTGCGCGATCAGCACCTGCCGCACCGCGAACAGCACGTGACTGCCGTCGTGCAGCACTACAACGCCATGCAGGTCGGCGCCTTCACCGTGCTGGAGGCGCGCAAGGCGCAGCTGCACGACGAACGCGAGCACGTGCAGGTCCGCCGCGACGCGCTGTTCGCGCGCCTCGACCTCGAACGCCTGCTCGCCGGCGGGCTTCCGGCCGCCGCGTTCACGCCGTCGCCGTCGCCGGCGATCGACGTCGTTCCCGACCCGTCCGTCCGTCTGCCCGCGAGGACCGCGCCATGAGCCACGACCGCCGCCAGTTCCTCCTCCGCGGCGCTGCGCTCGGCGCCGCCACTGCGGCCAGCGCGCCGCGCAGCCTAGCGGGCGCCGCCACGCTGCCGCCCGACGCGCCGCC
This sequence comes from Phycisphaerales bacterium, assembly GCA_020247305.1. Classification (GTDB taxonomy): domain Bacteria; phylum Planctomycetota; class UBA1135; order UBA1135; family UBA2386; genus UBA2386. The sequence goes on from JADCJE010000130.1 coordinate 6,697, forward strand.
GCAACCGCCCGCGGTGCCGCACGTCGACTACACGCCGGTCGAGACGCCCAACGGCGCCGCCCTGCCGTTCCGCGTCGTCGACGGCGTCAAGGTGTTCCACCTCGTCGCCGAGCCGGTGCGCCACGAGTTCGCCCCCGGCCTGCAGGGCAACTGCTGGGGCTACAACGGCCGCGTGCACGGGCCGACGATCGAGGCGGTCGAAGGCGACCGCGTGCGCGTGTACGTCACCAACAGGCTCGACGCGCCGACCACCGTGCACTGGCACGGCCTCTTCGTGCCCAACGGCATGGACGGCGTCGGCGGCCTGACGCAGCGGCCGATCGAGCCGGGCGAGACCTTCCGCTACGAGTTCACGCTGCGGCAGCACGGCACGTTCATGTACCACAGCCACCACGACGAGATGACGCAGATCGCCATGGGGCTGATCGGCATGATCGTCGTGCACCCGCGCGCGCCGAGCGGCCCGCGGCCCGACCGCGACTTCTGCTACATGCTGTCGGAGTGGTCGGTGAAGGTCGGGACTGAACGGCCCGATCCCGTCGAGATGAAGGACTTCAACGTGCTGACCCTCAACGGCAAGGTCTATCCGGCGACCGCGCCGATGGTCGTTCGCACCGGCCAGCGCGTGCGCATCCGCATCGGCAACCTCAGCGCGATGGACCACCACCCGATCCACCTGCACGGCCACGCGTTCGAGCTGGTCGGAACCGACGGCGGCGAGGTGCCGCCGACGGCGCGCCACCCCGAGACCACCGTGCTGGTCGCGACCGGACAGACGCGGACCGTCGAGTTCGTCGCCGACAATCCGGGCGACTGGGGCATGCACTGCCACATGACGCACCACGTGATGACGCAGATGGGCCACGACGTGCCCAACCTCGTCGGCGTCGATCCTGGGTTGTTCGACCGCAGGCTCGCCGAGACCGTGCCGGCGTTCGCGGCGATGGAAGGCGGCGCCATGGACCCCGACGCGCCCGACGTGACGCTGCCAAAGAACAGCCTGCCGATGCTCGGTGGCGCGGCGGGCCACGGCTACGTCACGATGGGCGGCATGGTCACTGTGCTGAAGGTGCGCGACGCCATCACCAGCTACGGCGACCCCGGCGACTACCAGGCGCCACCGGGAACGCTTGCCGGCCCCGCGACCGCCGAGGAACTCGCGCGCGACGGCATCGGCCGCTGACGATGCGCGGTCGGGTGTCGCCTTCCTGCGACACCTGCTGCGCGCGCCACCCGACAGCGCGGCGTCGACGGGCCACGCGCGCCGACGGCGCAGTCCGGCGCCCGCAGCGCGCCGCCCCGCGCGATCCCGCGAGCGCGCCGTTGCGCGCGCGTGGCCCGCTTCTTGGAATGGCCGCACGCATGCGTTCCCTGCGTCCCTCACACCCGCTCTCCCTCGCGCTGCTCGCTGGCAGCGCGGCCCTTCCCGCCCAGGCGCCCGGCGCGGGCGCGCCCGCAGCCAACCCGCCGGCTGCCCAGCCCGCGGCCCCTGCGCCGACAGCCGCGCGGCAACAGCCGCCGGCCGACGGGCCGTGGCGGCTCAACGCCGCGCTGGGCACCCCGGACTGGCTCAAGGTCAGCGGCGAACACCGCGCGCGCTACGAGTCGCTCGACAACCAGTTCCGCTTCCCCTCGCCGAACGCGAACCCGCCGGTGCGCGGCTACGCCGAGAACGACGACGCGGTGATGCTGCAGACGCTGCTGCGCGTCGACGCCGGCGGCGGCGAGACGCTGGGCGCGACCTTCGAGGGCATCGATGCGCGCCAGTACGGTCTGCACGACGAACCGGGCACGGCGAACGACAGCAACGTCGACGCCACGATGGTCGACACGCTCGACGTCTTGCAGGCGTACGGCACGTGGCGACTCGGCGCGCTCGGCAACGGCACGCACGAGCTGCGCGTCGGCCGCGAGACGATCGACCTCGGCGGTCGGCGGCTCGTCGCGCGCAACCTGTTCCGCAACACGATCAACGCCTTCACCGGGGCGAGCTGGCTGTGGCAGGGCGAGGCGTCGATGGTGCGCGCGTTCTGGACGCTGCCGGTCGATCGCCGCCCGGGCGACGCCGACGACCTGCTCGACAATCGGCAGGAGTGGGACGACCAGGACCTGGACGTGCAGTTCGGCGGCCTGTTCTTCGACAGCCGCCTCGCCGGCCGCGCCCGCTACGAGGTGTACGCCTTCGGCCTCGACGAACGCGGTCGCTTCACCCGCCAACGCGAACTGTTGACCTTCGGCGGCCGCATCCACCAGCCGCGCAAGGCCGGCGACTGGTTCTACGCCGTCGAGCTGATCGGCCAGACCGGCGAGTCGAAGACCACGAAGGACGCGATCGTCAGCGACCACCGCGCCGGCCTCGCCCACGCCGAACTCGGTTACCAATGGGAGGCCCGCTGGAACCCGGCGATCCAGGTCGCCTACGACTACGCCACCGGCGACAAGGATCCGAACGACCGCGACAACGAACGCTTCGACACGCTGTTCGGCGCGCGCCGATGGGAGTTCGGTCCGACCGGCCTGTACGGCGCCGTCGCCCGCGCCAACCTGAACTCGCCGGAAGTGCGGCTCCTGCTGCAGCCGCGCAAGCATCTGCAGTTCACGGTCGGCTGGCGCATGGTGATGCTCGCCGAGGACCGCGACGCCTGGACCGCGTCCGGCCTGCGCGACCGCACCGGCAGCTCCGGCAACCACGTCGGCGACCAGTACGAGCTGCGCATGGTCTGGGAGGTCGCACCGCAGTCGGTCGACTTCGACTTCGGCATCTGCTACCTCGCCGAGGGCTCGTTCCAGGACCGTGCCTCGCAGGGCCAGGGCGACGACGTGACCTTCGGGTACGCCCAGCTGCGCTGGCGGTTCTGACCGGCACGTGACGGCGCGGCAGGCGCCGGCGGCGCAGTCGGCACGATCGGCCGCAGGGATGGCGGCGGAAGCCCGCGGCGGCTGGACTGGGGCGCACCCCCCCGTATCCTGCTCGCCCCCAACATGACCTACGACGTCCTCGTGATCGGTGCCGGCCCGGCCGGCTACGTCTGCGCCATCCGCTGCGCCCAGCTCGGCCTCAAGACCGCGGTGGTCGAGAAGGAGAACCTCGGCGGCGTCTGCCTCAACGTCGGCTGCATCCCCAGCAAGGCGCTGATCGCGGCGAGCAAGCTGGTCGACAAGATCCAGCACGCCGACCAGATGGGCATCAAGGCCAAGTTCGAGGGCCTCGACGTCGGCGCGCTGGTCAACTGGAAGGCCGGCATCGTCAACAAGCTCACGTCGGGCGTCGGCGGCCTGCTCAAGAACCACAAGGTCGACGTGCACAGCGGCGACGCCAAGGTGGTCGCCAAGGGCAAGGTCGAGGTGAAGGGCAAGGACGGCACGAAGACGCTCGAAGCGAAGAACATCGTGCTCGCCGTCGGCAGCACGCCGATCGAGGTCCCCGGCTTCGCCTTCGACGGCGAAAGCGTCTGGTCGTCGACCCACGCACTGGCGCCGAAGACGCTGCCCAAGCGCATGATCGTGATCGGCGGCGGCTACATCGGCCTCGAACTCGGCCTCGTCTACCACAAGCTGGGCACCGAGGTCCGCGTGCTGGAGTTCATGGACCGCGTGCTCCCCGGCATGGAGGAGGAGCTGTCCAAGGAGATGGGCCGCTCGCTCAAGAAGAAGAAGGTCGAGGTCCACCTCAAGACCAAGGCCACGGGCTACAAGAAGGGCAAGAACGGCCTCGAAGTCACGGCCGAGGTCGACGGCAAGCCGCAGACCTTCGAGTGCGACGTCGTGCTGTCGTGCGTCGGCCGCCGCCCCAACGGCAAGGGCCTCGGCCTGGAGGCCGTCGGCGTCAAGGTCGACGAGCGCGGCTTCGTGCCGGTCGACCACAAGCGCATGACCAACGTGCCGGGCATCTACGCCATCGGCGACGTCGCCGGCCAGCCGATGCTCGCGCACAAGGGCAGCCACGAGGGCCTCGTCGCCGCCGCCGCGATCGCCGGCGACAAGGGCGCGGCCTACGACCCTGCGTGCATCCCGGCAGTGATCTTCACCGACCCGGAGATCGCATCGGTCGGCCTGTCGCTGGAGGAAGCCAAGAAGGCCGGCTTCGAGCCGATCGAGGGCAAGTTCCCGTTCGCCGCCTCGGGCCGTGCGCTCTCGCTCAACGAGACCGAAGGTTGGTGCAAGGTCATCGCCGACGCCAAGACCGACAAGGTGCTCGGCGTGCACATGATCGGCCCCGAGGTGACGGAACTGGTCGCCGAGGCGGCGCTGGCGATCGAGATGGGCGCGACGGTCCATGACCTCGCCCAGACGATCCATGCGCACCCGACGCTGCCGGAAGCGATGATGGAGGCGGCGGAGGCGGTGCACAGCATGGCAGTGCACATCTTCCAGACGCCCAAGAAGCACTAGGACCTGATCGCTCGATTGTTGTTCCCGCGGTCGGATCCGCGGGCGGCGGCACTCTCGCCTTCCCGTCGACCGTCTACGCGCCGACGGCCGTCGGCGCGGCGGTCGCCGCGGGCGTGCCGACGCGGCGGCCGCCGTCGCTGCTGAGTGGATGGATGCTGTGCAGGCCGAAGTCCTGCCGCCACCGCTGCAGTTCGGCGGTCGTCAGGCTGCGCGGGATCAGGTTCAGGTGCACGGCCGGGTTCTTGTTCTCCTTGTCGCGGTTGAAGCGTTTGCGATGGTAG
>JADCJE010000131.1 GCA_020247305.1 Phycisphaerales bacterium
CGTTGCCAAGGCTGTCATGCAGCGGCCTCCTGCGGAGGCCTGATCGGCAGCGGACTCGGCGACGTGCTTCGCACGTTGCCAAGGCTGTCATGCAGCGGCCTCCTGCGGAGGCCTGATCGGCAGCGGACTCGGCGACGTGCTTCGCACGTTGCCAAGGCTGTCATGCAGCGGCCTCCTGCGGAGGCCTGATCGTCAGCGGACTCGGCGACGTGCTTTGCACGGTCGGGATCTAGGTGCTGGTGTGTCCGCAGTGCGACGGGGTCCGGCGGGTGCTGGCGGCGATCCACGACCCGGGGTCGATCGCGTGGCTGCTGCTGGCGATGGGGCTGGGCTCGTCGGCGCCGGCACAGGCGGGGAGCCGGGCGCCGGCGGCGTGAGTCGGGGTCGGTACCGTCGACGAGGGGGTCGCGGAGTCGCGGTGGGATCGGTGTCGTGACCTCGGGCGGGTCGTGGCGGGGGAGCGGTGCGTTCGGCTGGCGCGGAACTGGCGGGCACGAGCCCGAAACGGGCCCTCGCGACCGCCTGGACGGGGTGCGTGCGCGGGCGAGAAGACGACAGGTGTAGGCTCCGGGCGGTCCGGGGCCGCCGCTTGAACTGCCTATCCCCACACTGGTGGGGTTCCATGCGACTCCGACACCTCACGTTGCTCCTGCTCGGCCTCGCCGCCTGCGCCGCGCCGGCTGACTTCGCGTACAGCGAGACCGATGCCCTGCCCGGCGCCGATCTGCCGACCCGATTCGCGCACGTGTCCCAGCTCGACCTGCTGCCCGACACCACCGGCGACCACGAACGCTGCTCGTGCGCAGCGGCGCTGACCGGCTACCTGCTGCTCGGCGGATCGTTCGGCGCCGCCGCGGCAAAGTTCGGCATCGGCCCCGAACTGACGTTCGCCAACGTGCATCGCCTGCAGGAAGCGCTGCTGCGCGCCGCGAACGTCGACGGGGAGGACAACGGCGTGCTCGGCAGCACGGTGCCGGAGTACGACGGCGACGGTCGGCTGACCGGCTGGCGCCTGAATCCGAAGGACGAGTTCCATCACGTGCTCGCAGCGCTCGGCCTCACCGCCGAGCCGCTGCTCGGTCCGACGCGTGCCGCGTGCAACGATCGCAGCGCGCCGGTCGCAGCAGCACTTGCGGCCGGCGAGCCGGCCGTCTTCGTGTTCGGTTGCCATGGCGGCCTCGCCGACGGCGCGATCGCGCCACCGGATGCGACGCACGACGCGAACCACTGCGCCCTTGCCTGTGTCGCCGATGGTCGCGCGTGGTTGTTCGACTCCTTCCGTCGGCCGGGTCATCTCGCGCGTCGTGAACTGAGCACCGACGAGATGCGTGCCTACCTCGACCACAACCCGATCACGCCGTATTGGCTGCGGCTGGCGAGCCCCACCCGTCGGCCGTGATGGCGGAGTCGATGGGGATTCGGGGGCCAGGTTGCGATCCCTGGACACCCAGGACCGCTCCCGCCAACCGTGCCGGTGACCGCGAACCTCGTCCTCGCGTGCAGCGAGCGCGGCCTTGCTTCCGCCTGCTTGCCAGCCAGCGAAGTGTGGCGGAGTGTGGTCGGGCGACTGCGCTGGCCAGCGCGCCGAACACGTGCGGCATGGTGAAGCCGTCCGCGCGCAACTTGCCCGTCTGCTCGGCCGTGCACAGCGCGAGGTCGGTCCACGGCGCCGCAGCGGTGGCGGCGCGCCACGCCGTGGACAGGCGCGCGAGCGCGGGAGCGAAGTCGGCGGCGAGTCCGGCGTCGGCGCCCGGCGCTGGTCCGCGCGTTGTCCCCGGCTGCGCCAGCCACGCGCACGCGGCGGCGACGGCATCGTCGGTCGACGCGCGGGGCGCGGCGGTGGGGCCGTGCGCGGCGCTCTGTACGCCGACCGCGGCAGTGCGCAGGGCGGCGAGGATGGCGTGGACGACGGTGCCGGCGGCGATGGCGCGCATCCGCGCGCGCGAATCCCCCGAACGACTTCGACAGCGCATTCGGCCGCATCACCCCGGATGCAGTCCGAGCGTAGAGTCTTCGCATGAATCCGACCGTCACTGCCATCGCCGCCTCCATGCTGCTCGCGCCGGCGCTTGTCGCCGTCGCGCTGCCGCGCCCCCAGGATCCTCCGCGCGCCCCGCGCCGTGCTGCCGGCAACGACGTCGTCGCCGCCGCTGCCGCCGCGAACTTCCCGACGCTCGTCGCCGCCATCGAGGCCGCGGGCCTCGCCGAAGCGCTGAAGGGCGAGGGACCCTTCACCGTGTTCGCGCCCACCGAGGCGGCCTTCCAGGCGCTGCCGGCTGGCGCGCTGCAGTCGCTGCTGCAGCCCGAGAACAAACAGAAGCTGCGCGAGGTCCTGCTGCTGCACGTCGTGCCGGGCCGGCTCGACCCGATGGAGATCGGCGTCATCGACGAGCCGCAGTGGGCCCGCACCGCCGCCGGCACGCGCCTGCGGATCGCCGTCGACCGCGCCGGCTTCCGCTTCGGCGACGCCAAGGTCGTCGAAGACGGCCTCGTCGCCAGCAACGGCGTCATCCACGTCATCGACAAGGTGCTGACGCCTCCGGCGCGACGCACCGAGGATGGCATCAAGATGGCGGCCAAGCAGGCCGCGCCGGCCAGCCTGCTGGACGCGCTGCGCGCCGTGCCGGACGGCCGCTTCTCGACGTTCCTCGCCGCCGTTGCGGCCAGCGGCGCCGACCAGGACTGGGCGCAGGCGGCGCCCGCCGGCAGCTGGACGATCTTCGTCCCGACCAACGACGCGTTCGAGCGGTTGACCGAAGAGGAGCGCGCCGCACTGCTCGATCCGAAGAATCGCGACGGCCTGCGCGAACTGCTCGATTGGCACGCGCTGCCGGAACTGCAGCCGTGGAGCTTCGAGTTCAACGACCGGCAGCGCGGGGCGGTGATGATCTCGCGCAACCGCGGCCGTTTCGTCCTCGACGTGCTCAACAACGGCATGGTCTTCGTCTACCAGCTGCGCACGGAGCAGGACGTGGCGCGGCAGGAGCTAACGTTCAAGGCGCGCATGCTCGCCGGCGACATCGCCGTCGGCGGCAGCCTCGTGCACGTCGTCGACCGCGTGATCGTGCCGCGCTCGCTCGAGGGCAAGCTGCTCGGCTCGCAGGCCTACGTCGAGCGCGAAGTGACGGCGCTCGCCGCCGAGGGAGAGTCGCGGGCCGAGACCGTGCGTGTGGTCGAAGAGATGCTCGCCGAGACGAAGGCTGCGGGCGCGGCAGTGGCGCCGGTCTACCGCTTCGGCCTGCGGTTGCTGGAGAGCGCGGTGCCCGTGAGCCGCAACAGCTCGATGCTGCGCAACAACGACGATTCGCCGGCCGGGCTGCGCGCGCAACTCGCGGCGCGCGTCGCCGAACTCGACCGCTGCTGGTACGGCGACTTCCTCGCCAACACGCCGCCGAGTTCACTCGCCGCGCCGCTGCCGGGCGTGCGGCCCGGCGCAGTCAGGCGCACGGTCGGCGGCGCGGTCGCGCCGGCCGCGCCGGCCGCGCCGCAGTCGGTCGTGCCGCAGCCGCAGGATGGCACGGCGGCCGCCGCCGCGTCCGCGCCTGCCCCCGCGGCGAAGGCGCGGCTGGCGACGACGCTGGCGTGGGCGACGGTCGTCGAGAAGGAAGCCGACCCCAAGGTCGTGACCGATCCGGCGTTGCGTTCGGCGATCGCCGCCACGGGTCTGCCGTGGCGGGTGCGCGACAAGGTGACGGGCGTCGAACTGCTGCTGGTGCCGCCCGGCCGCTTCCTGATGGGCGGCAGTCCGGGGGACAGCGAGGTCATGCCGGAGGAGATGCCCGCGCATCCCGTGACGATCACCGAGCCGTACTACCTCGGCCGCTACGAGGTGACGCAGGCGCAGTTCCAGCGCGGCATCGCGCGCGTCGCGACGGCCGCCGAAGCGCCGGCCGACGACGCGTCGGCGCCCGCTCGCCCCGGCGTCACGCCGTTCGTCGAGGCGCGCGACCAGGACGGCAACGTCGTGCCGGGGGCCGTGCAGGTCCAGATCCGGTCGAGCGCTGGCGGCGTCGTCGTGATCGGCGGCAAGCCGGAGGCGCAGGCGGATCCGGCGCAGGGCGCGGCGTCGCCGATCCTGCCCGCGACCGTGACGTGGGGCCGCTGCGAGGCGTTCTGCCGCGCGACGGGGCTGCGCCTGCCGACCGAGGCGGAGTGGGAATTCGCCTGCCGCGCCGGCGCGCCGCAGGCCCGCTATGGCGAACTCGACGCGATCGCTTGGCACGTCGGCAACGCCGCGGGTCAGGATCAGGCGATCGGCACCAAGGCGGCCAATGCGCTGGGCCTGCACGACATGCTCGGCAACGTCTGGGAGTGGGTCGGCGATTGGTACAGCGAGTACACGCGCGCTTCGCAAACTGATCCGAAGGGTCCCCCGAACGGCGACCGCCGCATCCTGCGCGGTGGCTTCTGGAACGACGGGCGGCCGGACTGCCGCGCCTCGCAGCGCCATCCGGTCGGCGTGTCCGCGTTCGCCAACGGGGTTGGCTTCCGCGTCGCCCGCAACCCCTGAGCCGCCGTCGGACGGTGGCGCGCGCCGATGCCCTGGCCGCGCGCCGGCGGCGGGAAGAGCGACCCGTCCCGATGCGCGCGAGGAACTCGGCCGGCGCGAGTGGCACACTGGCTAGTCTGCTCCAGCCGCCGCCGTGTCGACCTACCGCCTGACCTACTGCAGCAACGTGCACGCTGCCCCCGACCTCGCGGCGGTGGCGGCGGCGCTGCGCGCGCACACCGCGCCGGTCGCCGCGGCGGCGCGGGCGGCGGGCCGGCCGATGGGGTGGGGTGGCTGGCTGCCGGACGACCTCGCCGCGCGCCTGCTCGCCGAACCGGCAGCACGCGCCGAACTCGCCCAAGCGCTCGCCGCCGCCGGCACGCCGCTTTGGACGCTCAATGCGTTCCCGTTCGGTGACTTCCACGACGCCGTGGTGAAGACCGCGGTCTATCGGCCCGACTGGGGTACCGAGGACCGGCTGCAGTACACGCGCCGCTGCGCCGAGGTCGCCGCCGCGCTGGCGCCGCCGGGCGCGTGCGTGCCGATCTCGACGCTGCCGCTCGGCTACCGCGCGCCGGGCGAGCCGCCGGCCGACCTGCGCGTGATGGCGCGCAACCTCGCGCGCTGCGCCTCGGCGTTCGCCGCGCTCGAAGCGCGCACCGGCGTGCGCTGCGTGCTGGCGATCGAGCCCGAGCCCGACTGCCTCGTCGAGACCGCGGCGGCGACAGCGGCGTTCCTGGAGCGCTGGCTGTTCGACGAAGGCGCGTGGACCACGGTTCCGGCCGCGGCGCTGCGGCGGCACCTCGGCGTCTGCGTCGACCTCTGCCATCTCGCCGTCGTCGGCGAGGACGCGATGGCTGCGCTCGCCGACCTGCATGCGCGCGGCATCGAAGTGCCGAAGGTCCAGGTGAGCAGTTGCTTCGAAGTGCGCACGCCCGCGGGCCTCGACCGGCTGCTGGCGTTCGCCGAGCCGCGCTACCTGCACCAGACCGTCGCGCGCGGCGGCGTGCGCGCGCTCGACCTGCCGGACGTCGCCGCCGCGCGCGCGCAGTTCGCCGCCGCCGGCGTCGTGCGTTCGCACTACCATGTGCCGCTCGACTGGGACGAAGCCGGCGCGTTCGGCAGCACCCAGCGCGAGGTCGCGCGCGTGCTCCGCAGCCTGCCGGCGCTGCGCGGGCCCTTGCCACTGCTGGAGGTCGAGACCTACACGTGGGGCGTGCTCGGCGACTTCGCCGGCAGCGCCCCGCTGCACGACCGCATCGCCCGCGAACTCGCGTGGGTCGCCGGCGAACTTGCCGCCGCCGGCCTGCGCCCCGAGCCGCTATCCTCCTCGCCCCGATGATCCACCTGCGCCACGTCGAGAAGCGCTACGCCCGCGGCAGCGAGTCCGTGCTCGCCTGCGCCGTCGACCGCCTGGACATCCAGCAGGGCGAGCACGTCGCGCTGGTCGGCCGCTCCGGCACCGGCAAGACGACCTTGCTGCACATCCTCGCCGGCATCCTGCGGCCGGACTGTGGCGAGGTCGAGGTCGCCGGCGCGCGCCTCGACCAGCTCGGCGAGTCGGCGCGCGACCGCCACCGCGGCCGGCACATCGGCATGGTCTACCAGACCTTCAACCTGCTGCAGCCGTTCACGGCGCTGGAGAACGTGCTGCTCGGCGCGTTGTTCGGCCGCGGCGCTGGCGGCGACGCGCGCGGCCGCGCCGAGTCGCTGCTGCAGAAGGTCGGCCTCGGCGAGCGCATGCACCACCGGCCGCGCGAACTGTCGGTCGGGCAGGTGCAGCGCGTCGCCATCTGCCGCGCGCTCGTCAACGACCCCGACCTCGTGCTGATGGACGAACCGCTCGGCAACCAGGACAAGGCGACCGGCGGGCAGGTGCTCGACCTGCTGCTGCAGATCGCCCGCGACGGCAACAAGACCGTCGTGATGGTCACGCACGATCCCGAGTCGGCGACGCGCATGCAGCGCACCGTCGACCTGAGCACGCTGCGCGGCGCGGCCGTGGCCCCGGCGGCGACGGGGGGTGGCCGATGAGGCTCGTCTCGATCAGCCTGCGCAACCTGCGCATCCGCCTCGTCGCCACCGTGCTGACGACGGCGTCGATCGTCGTCGCCACCGCACTCTACGCCGGCATCTTGACGATGGCCGAGCAGACCAAGGCCCGCTACGAGGGCAGCATCGGCGGCTACCAGGCCGTCGTCGGCCCGAAGGACGCGAGCCAGCTGGAGTTGGTGCTCAACACCATCTTCAACGTCGGCGAGGCGCCGGCGCTGTTTCCGCTGCAGGCTTGCCTCGACCTGCGCGAGGGCAAGGGCTTCAGTCGCCGCGGGCAGGTGCGCTACGCCATCCCGCAGGCGCGCGGCGACTCCGTCAGCCGCTTCAACTTCCCGGTTGTCGCCACGCTCGACGAGATGTTCTCGGTCTACGAGTGGCAGAAGGCGCCGCTGCGCTTCGACCAGGGCCAGGGCTTCCAGTTCGGCTGGCAGGACCTCAAGGCCTTCGCCGAGGCGCTCGCCGCGCACGAGAACGCGCTGCGCGCGGGCGACGCCAACCCGCCGCCCAGGCCGGCGCTGCAGCCCGCGTGGAAGCAGTGTGTGATCGGTTCGCGCGTCGCACGCACGCTCTCGCTGTCGGTCGGCAGCGAGGTCGTGCCGGTGCACGGCAAGATGGGCGAGTTCGGCTACCACGAGCATCCCGAGGCGACGTGCAAGGTGGTCGGCGTGCTGGCGCCGACCAACTCGCCGCTCGACACGACGATCTTCCTGCCGCTGGGCGTGCACTACCTGATCGACGGCCACGAAGGCGGCGTCTTCGTCGTGGAGATCCCGCCCGGCAAGACGCCGGACGACGCCAAGAAGCTGCCCGTGAGCCCGGGGCGGCTCGGCCTCACTGCGGTCATCGTCGACCCGAAGGACCACTTCGGCGCGCGCATCCTGCGCACCGACTTCGGCTCGCGTCCGGACGCGCAGGTGGCGTGGCCGCAGGACGTGGTGCCGAGGTTCCTGCGCCAGATCGGCAACGTCGCCGATGCGCTGGCGGTGATCGCGTGGCTGGTGCTGCTCGTCGCAGCGGTGTCGATCACGGTGGCGATCTACAACACCATGAACGAGCGCCGCCGCGAGATCGCGATCATGCGCTCGCTCGGCGCGCGCCGCGTGCAGATCCTCGCCATCATCGTCGGCGAGGCGGCGCTGCTGTCGTTCTTCGGCGCGCTGCTCGGCGTCGTCGTCTGCCACGCCGCCGCCCTCGTGCTGCGCGGTCTCGTCGAGGACCAGACCGGCGTCTACCTCGACTGGACCGCCGTGCAGGCCTGGGAACTCTGGCTGGTGGCCGGCGTCACGGCGCTCGGCGGCCTCGCCGGCCTGCTGCCGGCCGTGAAGGGCTCGATGACCCAGGTCGCCGACAACCTCGCGAACAGTTACTGACCGCGGCCGGCCACCCGGGCCCGCCCGTCCGCCTGCCGTTCCTGCTAGCATCCACGACCACGCCATGAAGCTCCTTCTGTCATGCATCGCCCTGTGCGGTGTGCTCGCCGCCCAGACCCCGACCCAGGAGCCCAAGCCCGTGCCGGCGCCCGCGCCGAAGGTCGAGCCGGCGAAGCAGGACCCGGCCAAGCAGGATCCGGCGAAGAAGGATCCGGCGAAGCAGGAACCGAAGGCCGGCGACAAGCCGGTCACCGACAAGCCGGCGACCGACAAGCCGGCGACCGAGGAGCCCAAGATCGACCGGCCCGCGGCCGACCAGCCGATCCCCAAGGGCACCGACCCGGCCGATCTCGCCGCGATGCGCAGCGCCGAGCAGATGCTGCAGGCCGAGAAGCGCCTCGCCGACGAGATCAAGGCGGGCAAGATCGCAGGTCTCGACAAGATCCTGCCGTTCGACGAGCTCGACAGCTGGCCCTACGAGGACGGCCTCAAGGGCATGCCCAAGCGCGTCAAGGAGCTCGACGGCAAGAAGGTCCTGATGACCGGCTTCATGCTGCCGATCGACGAGGTGCAGAACATCAAGGAGTTCCTGCTCGTCAAGTCGCTGTGGTCGTGCTGCTACGGCCAGCCGCCCGACATCCACGGCATCGTTCGCGTGGTGATGCCGAAGGGGAAGACGACCGACTACTTCTTCGATCCGCTGAAGATCGTCGGCACGTTCAAGGTCGAGGCGACGGTGATGGACGGCTACTGCGTCGACATCTACCAGCTGCACGTCGAGAGCCTGGAAGCGCTGCGCTTCAAGTGACCGCCAGCGCGGTGGCGCCGACCGCTCCGGCTGCCGCGTCCCGAACCGCGACCCGGGCGCAGCGGCCGCCGAAGGCCGCGCCGGATCGCGCCGATAGCCGCAGGCGATGGACGAGGCGCTCCATACTCGTGGCCGCAGTCGCAGCCTGGCGCAGCGCATCGCCGTCGCGCTGACGGTGACGGCAGCGGGCCTCGCGGTGCTCTTCGGGCTGCTCGGCGCCGAGTGGCGCGACGAAGCCCGTGAGGCCGATGCGGCGGCGCGCGAGCGCCAACTGGCGCAGTCGCTCGCCGACCGCGGCGGCGTCCATCTCGCCGCCGGCGACCTGCTGCGGCTGTCGACGGTGGCCGCCGTGGTGCGCGACGCCGCCGACGGCCGCGTGCTCGTGCTCGACGCCGAGGGCAAGGTCGTCATCGACACCTCGCTCGTGCTCGGCGAGCAGCGCCTCGGCCTGCTGGCGGTCGACGGTCCGCTGCAGCGCATGCTGATGTCGGCGAACGAGCCGGTGCTGCGCGAGACCGCGGCGCCGATCCGCCGTGTCGGCGAGACGCTCGGCGAGGTGCGCGTGCATTGTCCGCTGCCCGAGCGCCACGGCGGCTTCGACTTCGCGGCCGCCGGCCTCGCGCTGCTGATCGGGTTCGCCTTCGTCGTCGGCGCCGTGGTCTGCGCGTGCCACTGGTCGACCCGCGTGCGCACGACGACCGGTGCGCTGCTGCGGCTGGCCGCCGGCGAACGGGCAGGCGCGCGCGGGGCCGTCGACGACGAACGTGAGTTCTGCGAACTGTCGGCGGCGATGCGCGAGTTGGAACGCGGCATGGCCGACGGCCTGCAGCGCGTCTGCGAAGGCTACGTCGCCATGGCGCTGCGGCTGGTCGACGGCCTCGAGCGCCGCCTGCTGGCCGTGCCCGGTCACGGCGAGCGCACGGCGCGCCTCGCGCAGTCGATCGGCAGCCGCCTCGACCTGCCCGCGGACGATCTGCGCGACCTCGATCTCGCCTGCCGCCTCGTCGACCTCGGCAAGGCGATGATCCGTCCGACGATCCTGCAGAAGACCACGCCGCTCACCGAGGGCGAAGCGGAGTCCCTGCGCTGCCACCCCGTGCGCGCCGCCGAGTTGCTGGAGTGCGTCCCTGCCCTGCGCCCGGTCGCCGACATCCTGCGGGCCCAACTCGAACGCCACGACGGCAAGGGCGGCCCCGCCGGCCTGCGCGGCGAACGCATCCCGTTGGCGGCGCGCATCCTCGCCGTCGCCTCCGGCTTCGATCTGCTCACTTCCTGCACCGCGAACGAGCCGATGCCATGGCGCACGGCGCTCGCGCGGCTTGGCGAGGAGCGGGGGGCGGCGTTCGATCCGCAGGTCGTCGACCTCGCGGCGGCGGCGATCGAGGCGGCGCCGCCCGACGACGCCCGGCGCGACGTGCTGCTGGTGCGCGGCGGCGAGGTGCCGTGGCGCGCCGAGCCGGTGGCGCGAACGCGCGCCGCGACCGATGACGACGACGACGTTGCGGCGTTCGCCGACGATGCGCTCGAACTTGTCGACGGCAACGAGGCGGTGCAGCGATGAGGCCCGGTGCTGGCAATCGCTGCCTGCTGGCGGTGCTCGCGGTCGCTGCTGCATGCGCCGTCCCGCCTGGGGTTCCTCGCCCTGGCCAAGGCGCGCCCGCGGTCGCGCCGCAAGGGCATCCTGCCGCGGTGATGGCGTGCGCGCCCGTGCCGTCGCCGATCGCCGTGGACCAGCGATTCCGCCCGGATCCTGCGGCAGCGTCTGCCCAACCCGTCGCGCCGGTTGCCGCCGGGGTCGCTGCGGCGCTGGCCCGCATCGAGCTGAAGCTCGGTCGCGGCGAGGTGCACGCGGCGATGGCCGCGCTCGGCGCCCTCTGCGTGCGCGCGCCGGACGACGTGCGCGTGCGCACTCGCCTCGGCCGGCTGCTGCACCAGCGGGCGCTCGGGCGCTACGGGGCGGGTGCGGTGGCCGCGGCGATCGCCGACTGGGAGGAGGTCCTGCGCCTGGCTCCGGATCACGCTGCCGCGCGCGCGCTGCTCGCTACGGCGCGCACCACGGCGCGCTGACCGGAACCCTGATCCGAACCCTGATCAGGCCGCTGATCAGGCCGCACTCGCTGGCGCGCGCAGTCGTTGCCGCGCGGGGCCAGCGGGAAAAAGAAGCCGGGGGTGAAACTTCGGGAAAAGGGGAAGAAGGAGAGTCAAGTTTTTACGTCCGTCGCGGACAACCCCCGGCTATGTGCGGTTGGCGCTGCGGTCGTCGCTGCTGTCGCGCGGCCGGTCGCCGTTGATTTGTGTGTGCAGCGCTCTCGTCGGTTGCAGGTGTCTGGTGCAGGTGTCTGGCGCAGGTGTCTCGCGCAGGTGTCTGGTGCGTCGCCGGGCGCTCGTTCCCCTGAAAGTTGGTCGGCGCGCGCGCGAATGGAGTTCGCTCGCCCGACCCGTTCAATCTAGCTCGTTCAGCGAGGAAGTCAAATCGCGCCCCCGCTCTGGGGCAATGTCGCGACAGGTACGGCACCATTGCCGTGGCATTCCGCCCAACCTGGCGTTGGCCCGCAGTCGCGCGCGCGCCCGTCCGACGGCTGCCGCCGGGGCCTCGATCCGCGTTCGCACCGGCCGTTCAACTCCGTGCCAAACGCAGGGCCCCACCGACGAGCGCCACCTTCCACCCACGCGGCACCAGCGTCGTCGCCGTCGGCTCCTCGACCACCAGCGGCCCGCGCAGCGGCCGGCGCAGGTCGGCGCGCGCCACGACCGGGATGGCCGGGCCGCCGACCGGCGGCCGGCGGCTGCCGGCGTTCGGCCCGGGCGCTGCGCTGGCCGCAGCCAGCGCCGGCATGCGGCGGGCGGGCGTCTCCGCGCGGGCCGTCAACCGCACGACCTCGATCGCCTGCGGCAGCGCGAAGCCGTAGCGGCGGGCGTGCTCGCGCGCGAATTCAGCGGCCAGCCGCGGGCCGCAGCGCAGGCGCAGTGCCGCGCCTTGGCCGGCGTAGCGCACGTGCGCCGTGACCTGCACGCGGCCGCGGCCGCCGAGCTGCGCGACGGCGGCAGCGGCCAGTTTGCGCGCCTGCTTCAGCAGATGCGGCAGGCTGTGGCCGTCGAGTTGCACGCGGCACGCGGCGGCGGCCTCCGCGGCGTCGCCCGCGAGCGCGAGCCCGAGCGCCGAGAACGCGCCCGGCAGCGGCGGCACCAGCGCGAACGGCATGCCCGCCTGCTGCACGAGGCCCGCGGCGTGCAGGCCGCCCGCGCCGCCGTACGCGACCAGCGGCACGTGCGCCGGATCGACGGCGCGCTCGGCGGTGATCGCGAGCACCGCGCGCGCCATCGTCGCATCGGCGATCGCCAGGATGCCGCGCGCGGCGTTCGCCGCCGACAGGCCGATGCGCGCGCCGAGCCGTTCGATTGCGCGCACCGCGGCGTCGACGTCGATGGGGAAGCCGCCGCCGAGCAGCGTGCCGGCCCCAAGGTGGCCGAGCGCGACGTGCGCGTCGGTGACCGTCGGCACGTCGCTGCGGCCGTAACACGCCGGGCCGGGATCGGCGCCCGCGCTCTCCGGACCGACGCGCAGGGCGCCACCCTGGTCGATGTACGCGATGCTGCCGCCGCCGCAGCCGATGGTGTGCACCGGCACGGTCGGCAGCGGCAGCGGCAAGCCGGCGATGCCGCCGTCGTCGTGCACGGCAGCGCCGTCGGACACGAGGCAGACGTCCGCCGACGTGCCGCCCATGTCGAAGGCGGCGCCGCGCGGCAGCCCGGCGGCGGCGAGCGTCTGCGCGGTGGCGAGCACGCCGCCCGCCGGACCGGAGAACAGCGCGCGCGCCGGGAACCGCTGCGCCTCCGCCGGCGGCAGGATGCCGAGGTTCTGGCGCAGGAGCCGCAGCGTGCCGGGGCCGATGCCGCCGGCGAGGCGCGCGGTGTAGCGGCCGACGACCGGCGCGATCGCGGCGTTGAGGATCGCGGCGGTGAAGCGCTCGTACTCGCCCGACGATGGGCACAGCTCGGCGCTCGCCGTCACCGGCACGTCGGGCAGCGCGCGGCGCAGCGCGCGCGCGAGCGCCTGTTCGTCGTCGTCGTCGTCCGGCGCGTGCAGCAGGCCGACGGCGATCGCCGCCGGGCGCAGGCGGCGGACCGCGGCGACGACGCGCGCGACCTCGGCCCGGCGCAGGGCCTCGACGACGAGGCCGCCGGGGCCGCGCCGGCAGCGCGCGCCGACGCGCAGCGCGCGCGGCACCGGCGGCACCGCCCGGCTCGGCGCCAGCGCGTACAGGTCGCGCCGTTCCTGCCGGCCGATCTCGATCAGGTCCTCGCAGCCGGCGTTGGTGACGAACACCGTGCGGGCGAGGTCGCCGGTCAGCACGGCGTTGAGGCCGACCGTGGTGCCGTGCACGACGTCGACGGTTTCGTCCGCCGTCGCGCGCACGGCGGCGAGGCCGGCCAGCACGGCGCGCGACGGGTCGCGCGGCGTGCTCGGGACCTTGTGCACCCGGACGCCGTCGCGCTGCCAACGGACGACGTCGGTGAACGTGCCGCCGGTGTCGATGCCGATGCGTGCGGGCATGGGGTCGGCACGGTAGCGCCGCACGCGGCCGCGGCCATGGGGACGCTGGCGCCATGGCCGGTCGGCGGCGGCGCGGGCCCGGTCGCGCCGGGCGCCGCGGCCCGCACGGCGGCCCTTCGCCGTCGACGGCGACCGGCCCGCGGCCTACCCTGCGCCCCCGATGTCCCTCGCCCTGGTCTGCCTCGGCGCCTTCCTGCTCGGCGCCGTGCCGTTCGCGCTGCTCGTGGTGCGCGTCTGCAAGGGCGTCGACGTGCGCACGGTCGGCAGCGGCAACGTCGGCGCCACCAACGCCAGCCGAGCGTTCGCCAGCAAGCGCGGCCGCCTGCTCGCCTTCCTCGCCATCTACCTGCTCGACGCGGCGAAGGGCTTCGCGCCGGCGTGGTGGGCGCCGGCCCTCGCAGCCGCCGACGGCGACGCCGCGCTGCGCGCCGCCGTGCTCGCCGGGCTGTGCGCGGTGCTCGGCCACGTGTTCACGCCGTTCCTCGGCTTCCGCGGCGGCAAGGGCGTGGCGACCGCGACCGGCGCGTTGTTCGCGCTCGACTGGCGCGTGACCGCCATCGCGCTGGCGGTGTTCTTCGCCGTGCGGCTGCTGACCGGGCACGTCTTCTTCGGCAGCCTCGCGCTCGGCGGCGCGCTGCCGGTCGCCGCCATCGCGCTCGCGCCGGACGCGGCGTTCGGCGCGCGGCTGCCGTTCACCCTGCTGTGCCTGTTGCTCGCGGCGTTCCTGGTGTGGACGCACCGCAGCAACCTGCGCAAGCACTTCGCCGCCAAGGCCGCATCGGCATGAAGGTCGCGATCCTCGGCAACGGCGGCTTCGGCACGGCGATGGCGCTGACGCTCGCGCGCGCCGGCCACGCCGTGGCGCTGTGGGGGCACGACCCCGCGTACACCGCCAGCATCGCGGCGACGCGGCGCAACCCGCGTTACCTCGACGGCGTCGCGCTGCCCGACGCCATCCTCGTGACCGCCGACGAACGCGCGGCGCTGCGCGACGCCGAGCTGGTCCTGGTCGCGGTGCCGACCCAGCACGTGCGCGCCGTCGCTGCGCGCCTCGCGCCAGCGGTGCCGCGGTCGGCGCGGCTCGTGTCGCTGGCCAAGGGCCTGGAGCAGGCGACCGGCAAGCGGCCGACGCAGGCGCTGATGGACGAACTCGGCGGCCCCGAGCGCATCTTCGCGCTGTCGGGCCCGAGCCACGCCGAGGAGATCGCGCACCAACTGCCGACCACGGTCGTCGTCGCCGGCCACGACGACGGCGAACTGCAGACGCTGCAGTCGGCGCTGCAGACCAAGGCGTTCCGCGTCTACCGCAACCACGACGTGCTCGGCATCGAGCTGTGCGGCGCGCTGAAGAACGTCATGGCGCTCGCCGCCGGCATCGCCGACGGCCTCGGCTACGGCGACAACGCCAAGGCCGCGATCCTGACGCGCGGCCTCGTCGAGATGCAGCGCTTCGGCCTTGCCGCCGGCGCCGAGCCGCGCACGTT
This sequence comes from Phycisphaerales bacterium, assembly GCA_020247305.1. Lineage (GTDB taxonomy): Bacteria > Planctomycetota > UBA1135 > UBA1135 > UBA2386 > UBA2386. Next base: position 14,762 of record JADCJE010000131.1, read on the forward strand.
CTTCGGCCTCGCCGGCGTCGGCGACCTTGCGGTCACCGCGTTCTCGCGCCACGGCCGCAACCGCGCCTTCGGCGAGCGCATCGGCCGCGGCGAGTCGCTGGCGCAGGCGCTCGCGGCGTCGCCCAAAGTCGCCGAAGGCGTGTGGACGTCGCGCGTCGTCGTCGAGCAGGCGCGCATGCTGGACGTCGACATGCCGATCGCCGCGGCGGTCGCCCGCGTGCTGTACGACGGCCTGCCGCCGCGCGACGCCGTGCGCGCGCTGATGGAACGCGACCCCAAGGCGGAAGCCTGACGCACATGGCCCGCGCCTTCGCCGGCCCGCTGAGCCGCCACTTCGGCGGCAACCCCGCCGACGCGCTGCGGCTGCGCGCCGGCGTCGAGGCCTGGCGCGCCGACCTGCGCGCGTCGGTCGCGGCCAAGGTCGGCGAGCAGTTGGCGTGGGACGAAGCCAGCGACGCGACGTTCGCCGCCGACCTCGGCGACAGCAGCTTCCTCGCCGTGCGCCTGCTCGGCCTGCTCGCCGACCGCGCCGAGCTGGACTGGCCGGCGACCGTGCCGCCGCTGCTCGAACTCGATCGCGACTGGCGCGAGGCCGCCGAGGCGAAGTTCGCGCGCAGCCGCTACGGCCAGCTGCTGGCGTGCACGGTCTGGCTGCCGGGCGACTACCCGGTGACCTTCCGCGTGCCGATGCCCGACGGCGAGACCGCCGAGTTCGGCTCGGTCAGCGTGCTGCACGACCAGCTGCGCTGGCTCAACCAGCGCACCTTCCAGGCCGACGCCGACGTGCTGGCCGGCTGGATCGACAACCCGGCCCCGGCGGGCGGCGACTTCGTCGCTGCCGCGCAGCGCGGGCTCGCGGCGATGACCGCGGCGGCGGCGTTCGCGCAGCAGGCGCGGCTGCCGCTGGTCGTCACGCTGCCGTGAAGGCTGCAGCGCGCGGCGGGCCGGCGCCCGCCCGCGGTCACTTGAGCGCCGCGTAGACGCGGTGCACGTCGTCGTTCTCGTCGATGCGTTCGAGGAACGCAGCGACGCGCGCGCGGTCGTCGGCCGGCAGGTCGATCGGGTCCTTGCCGCGGTAGCCGAGTTCGGCGGTGGTCACGCTCCAGCCGAGCTTCTTCAGCGCCTCGGCGACCGGGTACATGTCGGTGCGCTCGGTGAAGAAACGGCCGCCGGACTCCTCCTCCTTGGCGCTCTCCAGCTTCTCGACGTCCTGCGCGCCGGCCTCGATCGCGGCCGACTCCAGGTCCTGACCGCCCTTCGGGTGCGTCGCCTCGACGATGCCGACGTGGTCGAACAGGAACATCACCTTGCTGCCGAACTGCGCGTCCTTGAACAGCATGCGGATGTCCGGCGCCGTGCGGTTGCGGTTCTCGGTCAGGCACTCGATGACCACCGGCACGTTGCACGGGCCCATGCCTTCGTAGGTGACCAGCTCGAAGTTGACCGCGTCGTCGCCCTGGCCCGAGCCCTTCTTGATGGCGCGGTTGATGACGTCGTTGCTGACCGACTGCTTGCGGGCGGCCTCGACGGCCAGCGACAGGCGCGGGTTCATCGCCGGATCCGGCACGCCCATCTTGGCCGCGACCATGATCTCGCGGACGAGCTTGGACGTCATCTGCGCCCGGCGATTGGCGGTGACCTCTTTCTTGGCGTGCAGCCACTGGCGACCCATGTGCGTTCGATGCTCCTTTGCGGGGCGGCCATGGTGCAGAAGGTCCGCGCGGCAGGCAAGGGGGCGCGCACATCGTCGGTGCCTTCCGCGCACGGGCGCGCTACCCTGCGCCGACTCGTTCTCGCCGACCTCGTCCCCAGGAGCACCCGCGTGACCTCAGTCTCCGCCGCGCCCGCGAAGGGCCATCCGCCCGGCCTGTACATGCTGTTCTTCGCCGAGCTGTGGGAGCGCTTCTGCTTCTACGGCATGCGCGCGCTGCTGGCGTTCTACGTCGCCGCGACGTTCGCCAAGGGCGAGGGCGGTGCGGCGCTCACCTACGGCGCGTACACGTCGCTGGTCTATGCGACCGGCATCTTCGGCGGCTGGGCTGCAGACCGTCTGCTGGGCGCCCAGCGCGCCGTGATCCTGGGCGGCGTGATGATGGCGGTCGGCGAGTTCCTGTTGATGGTGCCGACGGAGCTCTGCTTCCTCGCCGGCCTGACGCTGATGGTGATCGGTTGCGGCCTGTTCAAGCCGAACATCTCCAACATCGTCGGCAAGCTCTACGCCCAGGGCGATCCGCGCCGGGACCAGGGATTCGTCATCTTCTACATGGGCATCAATCTCGGCGCGTTCGTGGCGCCGTTGATCTGCGGCTACGTCGGCGAGGTCTACGGCTGGCGCTGGGGCTTCATGACCGCGGGCATTGGCATGCTGCTCGGCGTCGGCACGTTCGTGCTGCGGCTCGGCGCGCTCGGCGGCAAGGGCAGCTCTCCGGCCGGCAAGGAAGGGGCGATGCCGGTGCTGCAGGTCCTCTTCCTGTGGACCGGCCTCGGCCTTGCCATCTTCTATCTGCTGAGCAAGCAGGAGTGGATGTTCTGGGTCATGGTCGCGCTGATGGGCGCCGTCGTCGCCACGCTGCTGGGCATTGCGGTCACGCGCGACCGCGTCGAGCGCGACCGAATGCTCGGCCTGACCGTGCTGCTTTTCGCGAACATGTTCTTCTGGGCGCTCTTCGAGCAGGCCGGCAGTTCACTCAACTTCTTCGCGCGCAACTGCACCGACCGTGGCTTCTTCGGCTGGGAGATGCCGGCGTCGTGGTTCCAGTCGGTCAATGCCGTCTGCATCATCGCCTTGGCGCCGGTGTTCGTCGCCATCTGGGCGAAGCTCGAGGCGAGCAAGCGCAGCCCCTCGATTCCGGTCAAGTTCGGCATCGGCATCCTGCCCCTCGGGCTCGGCTTCGGCGTGCTGATCCTGGGCATCAGCCTCGCCGGCCCGGAGGCCACGCGGATCTCGGCGGCCTGGCTCGTGCTGCTGTATGTGATCCACACGATCGGCGAGTTGTGCATCTCGCCGGTCGGCCTGTCGGCGATGACCAAGCTGGCGCCGCCGAGCATGTCAGGCCTCGTCATGGGCGCGTGGTTCATGTCGATTGCCGTCGGCAACTACTCGGCCGGCCTGCTGGCGCAGGCGGTCGGCAGTGCAGGCGGCGAAGGCGGCACGGCGGCGCTGAAGGACTACGTCGGCGTCTACTCGCCGGCGATGTACGCGAGCTTCGGCGTTGGCGCCTTCTTCCTGCTGATCGCGCCGTTGGTCAACCGCATGCTGCACGGCGTGCGCTGACCCGCCAGACCTGACCCGCCGCGGCCGTCGCTGACGGCCGCGTTCGTTTCCGCCCCGCCTTCCCGACGTCCCGCACCGCCTCCCCGACCATGAATCCCGCCGCCGCCTCCGCCGGCTCGATGTTCTCCGGCCACCCCAAGGGCCTGTACCGCCTGTTCTTCATCGAGATGTGGGAGCGGCTCGGCTTCTACACGATCGTCGCGGTGCTGCTGCTGTACGCGACGGACACCGAGCGCGGCGGGCTCGGCTGGTCGAAGGACGTCGGCAACGAGATCTACGGCATCTACCTCGCGTTCGTGTACTTCACGCCGTACCTCGGCGGCCTGCTCGCCGACCGCTTCCTCGGCTACCGCAAGTCGGTGCTGATCGGGGGCCTCGTCTACGCCGCCGGCTTCTTCCTGCTCGCGACCGGCCAGTCGTGGACCTTCCCGACCGGGCTCGTGCTGCTGTGCGTCGGCAACGGCTTCTTCAAGCCGAACATCAGCGCGATGGTCGGCAACCTCTACGTGAAGGGCGACCCCAAGCGCGACGCGGGGTTCAACATCTTCTACATGGGGATCAACATCGGCGCGTTCGCCGCGAACTTCCTCGCGGCCTACACGCGCAACGAATGGGTGTGGGAGGCGGCGTTCGTCGGCGCCGGCTGCGGCATGCTGGCGTCGGTCGTCATCCTGCTGGTGAGCTGGAAGGCGCTCGCCGCCTCCGACCGCACGCCCGGCGCCAACCCCGGCGACACGCCGTTCTCGGAGATCCTCGGCAAGATCCTCGGCCCGGCGTTCCTGTTCGGCCTCGCCGGATGGGCGCTCGCGGCCTACGCGTTGCCGTCGGCGATCACCAAGCTCGTCAAGCCGACCGACTTCGGCTTCTTGATCGGCGCGATCCCGATCCTGCTGTTCTTCGCGCGCCTCTCGCATCGCGCCGAACCGCAGGAGCGCGCCGGCCTCAAGGCGCTGCTGCCCGTCTATCTCGCCGGCGGCACGTTCTTCATGGTGCTGCACCTCAACGGCAGCGCGATGACGACGTGGGCCGACGAGAGCACGGCGCGTCACTCGGGGCAGTTCGACCCGGTGGTCGCGATCGCCGACGCCATGTCGCCGTTCGCCGGCGACACCTACCCCAAGTACTACGGCAACGCCGCCGTCGACGTGCCGCGCCCCGCGCGCTCGATGCTGCTGCCGATCGCGACCGACCTGCAGGCGAAGATGTACGGCAAGCGCCGCGTCGACGAGGCGGCGCTGGCCGACCTCACGGCGCGCCTGCCGGCCGACGTCAAGGTCGAGGAGGTCCCGCTGCAAGGCGGCCTGACCGCGCAGCAGAAGGCCGACAAGAAGCTCAGCGTCGAGGTCTTCCCCAAGGTCGAGGTGACCGAGGGCACCGACTCGCACGGGCTGCCCGAGACGACGGTCAAGGTCGCGGACGGGGCCAAGGCGCTGCGTCGCGTCGCGTTCGTGCGCGAGAAGGACGGCGCGCGCGCGGCGATGTTCCTGGTGACGCAGGCGCGCTTCGACGGGCTCTATCAGGGCAATCCGCCGGAGCTGCCGCACGGGCAGTGGCTCAAGAGCGCCAACAGCGAGCTCTACCAGTCGTGGAACGCGTTCTTCGTCGTCGCGCTGACGCCGCTCGTGATGTGGTGGTTCGTCCGCCTGCTGCGCCGCGGCGTCGACTTCAGCACGGCGCGCAAGATCCTCGCCGGCATGGGGATCACCGCGATCGCCGCGCTGTTCATGGCGCTGGCCGGGTTCCTGTCGGACGACGGCGCGCAGAAGGTCAGCGGCTTCTGGCTCATGGGCTTCTACGGCATCGTCACGGTGGGCGAGCTGTGCCTGTCGCCGATGGCGCTGTCGCTGGTCACCAAGTTGAGCCCCAAGCGCTTCGTCGGCCTGACGATGGGCGGCTGGTTCTTCGCGACCGCGGTCGGCAACAAGTTCTCGGGCTTCCTCGGCGTGCTGCAGGGGGCGATGCCGCCGACGTGGTTCTTCCTGACCATCGCCGGCGCCGTCGCCGTCGTGGCGCTCTACATCAAGGCCGTGCTGCCGCGCCTCGACGCCGCGATCAAGCAGTACGGGGCCTGAGCTGCTTCACCGGGCCCGTACCGGGGCCGTATCGGAGCGACGAGCCCCTGGCCGGAGGCGGCCGGTCCCGGCACGATCCGCGCATGCCCGACGTCCGCCTGCAGACCCTGATCGACCGGCTCGAAGCGCTGCCGCCCGGCGGCATCACCGTGCCGGCCGTGCAGGCGATCCTGGCCGACGGGACGCTCGACGACCGCGAACTGCAGCGCTACGTCGGCGTGCTGCCGCACAAGTACGCACGCCGCAAGGTGCACCGCAGCCGCTGGTTCGACGTCATGGTGCTGACGTGGGCGCCGGGCCAGTTCACGCCGATCCACAACCACGCCGGCAACTGCGGCTGGGTGCGGCTCGTGCGCGGCCAGATCGCGGAGGAGACGTTCAAGCTGGTGCCCGGCGGCTCGCTGCCGGACGCCGGCACAGCCGGCGACGTCGGCGACCGCGGCGGCAACATCGGCCTCGAAGCGACGGGCACGGGCGTCATCAGCCAGATCGGCGCGGTCGCGACGGCCGACCGCGTGCGTGCGATCCATCGCCTCGGCAACCCGGCCGGCCCCGGCGGCGACTGCACGGTGACGCTGCACGTCTACTCGCTGCCGCACGACCGCTGCCTGTCGTTCGACGCCGAGCGCCGCACGGCCACCGTGCGCGACCTCGCCTACGACCCCGAGCCGGCGTGAGCCTCGGCCAGTCGCCGCTGACCACCGCCGCCGCCGAGCCGGCGCGCCTCGAAGCGCTCGACGGCCTGCGCGGCTTCGCGATCTTCGCCGTGGTCGCGTTCCACGCGATGTTCCTCGACCCGGCGCTGCTCGGCGCCGCGCGCCCGGCGCCAACGGACGCCTATCCGACCGTCGCGCTGCTCGGCTGGTGCGGCGTCGACGTGTTCTTCGTGCTCAGCGGCTTCCTGATCACGGGCATCCTGCTGCGCAGCAAGGGCGCGCCGGGCTACTTCCGCAACTTCTACGCGCGGCGGGCCCTGCGCATCTTCCCGCTGTACTACCTCGTCGTCGGGCTGTTGCTGTTCGCGCTCGACCGGCCGGCGACGACCGGCGCCGAGAAGGCGTCGTACCTGCTGTACTACCAGAACATCCGCTACGCGCTCGTCGGCGAGGGCACGTTCGATCCGGCGCGCCTGATCACGTGGTCGCTGGCGATCGAGGAGCAGTTCTATCTCGTCTGGCCGACGGTGGTCTGGCTGTGCTCGCGGCGCGCGCTGCTGCGCGTATGCGTCGCCGTCGTCGTCGGCGCGATCGCGCTGCGCTTCTGGCTGCTGGCGGGCGGGCTGCACACGACGCACTTCCTGACGCCATGCCGGCTCGACACGCTGGCCGCAGGCGCGCTGCTGGCGTTGTTCCCGGCGCCGCCGCGCTGGTTCGGCGTCACCTGCGCGTGGCTCGGCTTCGGCGGGCTCCTGGCGATCGCGCGGCAGGCCGGCAACCCGTTCCCCGAGTCGATCCCGATGCAGCGCTGGGGCCTCCTGGTCGCGCTCGTGTTCGCCGTGGGCCTGCTGACGCTCGCGCGCCAGCCTGGCGTCGTCGCGGCGGCCTTCCGCTGCGCGCCGCTGCGCGCGCTCGGTCAGGTCAGCTACTGCGTCTACCTCGTTCACTTCCTCGTCCTCGACGCGCTGACGCGCGGCGTGCTGGCGCTGCCCGACGGCGCCAAACAGGCGATCGCCGGCGCGCTGCCGCCGCAGGCCATCGCAGCGCTGCTCGGCCTGCTCTGCCTGGGCGGCAGTTGGCTCGTCGCGGCGATCAGCTGGCGGCTGTTCGAGGCGCCGATCCTGCGCCTGAAGCGCTTCTTCCCGAGCGGCGGCTGAGCCGTCTGGCGGCGCGCGGCGCCGCCGCGTGGCTCACAACGTGATCACCTTCGCCGCGTGGTCGAGCTCGCGCACGATCGCGTCCATGTCGCCGACCTTGCCGACCGCCGGCGTGACGCCGAAGTGCTGCAGGCACGTGCCGCACGGTATCAGGTCGACGCCGCGCTCTTCGAGCAGCTTGAGCTCGGCCAGCACCGGCGAGTCGGCGGCGACGAGCTTGACGCCGGCGTTGAACAGCACGATCGCGTCGAAGTCGCGCAGCGCGATCGACTTCTTGAGGAAGGTGCCGAGGATCTTCTGGCCCAGCGCGCGGTCGCCGTGGCCCATCTGGTCCTGGTTGAGGACGACGACGGTCTGCATGGCGGGATGGTGGGGCGGCATGGAGCGCCGTGCAACGACGGCATGCGGGCGCGGGAGGGGGGCGGATTGGGGCAGCCAACTGCGGCGGATGCGGCGGGGAAGGCCAGAGGCGGGGTGGGCGGATCGGGGCAGCCAACTGCAGGGATGCGGCGGAGA
>JADCJE010000132.1 GCA_020247305.1 Phycisphaerales bacterium
GCTGCTGGTGCTGCTCGCGGTCGTCGGCGCGCGCTTCGCGCCGCGCGAGCGCGCCGCGCACGGGCGGCTCGCCGCGATCGTCGCAGCGGTGCGCCGCTGGCCGCGCGACCGCGCCACCGGCTGGCTGCTGGCGGCAGCGCCGCTGCTGCTGGCGCCGCTCGCGCTGCTGCTCGTCCACGGCCGCGACGCGATGTTCTATCCCGAGGCCAAGGGCCAGCCGCTCGTCGCGCTGGCGCACTTCACCGACCACCTCGGACCGCTGCTCGCCGCGCTGTTCGCGTGGGGGCCGCAGCCGTTCGCGGCCCTGCCGACGCTGCTCGCCGTCGCCGCGGGTGCGCTGGCGTTCGGTCGGCCCGCCGGACGCACCGTCGCGAGCGCATGCCTCGCGCTGCCGGTGGCGGCGGCGACGGCGATCGCGCTGCTGTGGTTCTACGGCGACGTGCGCGAGGACACGGCGCGGCGGCTGTTCCTGCCGCTGGCGGCGCTGCTGGCGCTGCTGCCGGCGCTCGCGTGCGCGGCGTGGCGCGCGCCCAAGGCCGCCGCCGCGCTGCTCGTCGCCGCGCTCGCCGCGGGCGCTGCCAACCTGACGGCGCTGCGCCGCGAGGAAGCGCTGCCGCGCTACGCCGCTGCGGTCATGCTCGACGCGGTCGACGCGGCGCTCGCCGGCATGCGGCCCGATCCGCGCCGCACGCTGCTGGTCAGCGCGGTGGCGCAGTACCTGATCGTGCAGGGCCATGCGGCGGCGACGCCGCAGCAGTTCCTGACGCGGCGGCCGCGCCTGCCCGACGCGGTCGACGTCGTCGTGCTGACGACGCCGCTCGACGACGCCTGCCGCGCGCATGCCGGCGACCCGCGCGACGTGCTCGCCGGCGGCAACGCGCAGCTGCTCGGCGAGGTGCCGGGCGCGCTGCGCGTCGCGGCGTGGCGGCTGGCGCGGTGAGAGCCGGCGTCGCGGGACGCGCGCGACGCCGCGCAGATACGTCGCCCCGCAGCGCCGGACCCACGAAGCGAGGCGTGTGCCGCCGCGTCTGCGACATCGCGCATGCAAGGTCGCGCCCGCGCCGCCGAACTTGCGTCGCCGAGCCCGCGATGCGGAGCACGTGCCGCGGCAGGTTCCCGCGTCGCGCCGTTCCGGCGATCGCTGCGCCTGGCCGCCCCGCCGGCGCGCCGGCTCAGAACGGCAGGTAGCAGACCGTGTTCGCCACCAGCATCATGATGAAGATCGGGCACATCACGAGCGGGCCGAGGTGGATGCGGCCGGTCAGCGCGTAGCAGCGCCGGTGGAACCACGGCAGCACGAACATGATCGGCACGACGGCGAACAGCAGGTTGACGTAGAGCCAGCCGCCGGTCGCGTCCTTGTCGGCGCCGCCGGCCCAATAGACGCGGCCGTGCAGGGCGAAGTGCGCGTACTGTGCGACCAGGATCAGCAGCAGGCCGAGCGCGTTGGCCGCCATCGCGCGCAGCGCGCCGCGCCACTCCGGCTCGCCGGCGAAGCGCATCGCGCAGTTGGCGCGCAGCGAGTTGCTGACGAAGAACGGCAGGAACGCCGGCGCGTACATGGCGAGCAGCGGCAGCAGGTTGGCGTCGAACGGCCGCGCGGCGACGAAGGTGAAGCGGAAGTCGACGTGGAACAGCCAGTGCACGACCGCCAGCAGCCCGAAGAAGCCGGTGAACACGCACGCCGACAGCGCCGCGGCGCGCAGCAGCAGGCCCGGCGTCGTCTGCGCGCCGACCACCGGCCCGCGCGCGCCCGTGAGCCGCCGGCCGAGCCAGAACAGCAGGAAGCCGACGAGGCCGTTGCACAGCGCCCACAGCATGACGCCGTTGTTCATGCGCTGCGGGAAGAACCACGTCGCCTCGCGGTTCTGCGCGGCGACGAACCAGCGCTGCGACAGGTCCGTCATCGGGATGTACGTCGCAGCGGCGATCGCGGCGCCGGCGACGAGCAGCAGCCAGAAGACGACGCCGCGCGCGCTCGCCGGGGCCGGCGGCGGCAGGTCGTGGACCAGCGGCCGGAAGGCGCGCACGTTGGCGAGCAGGAAGCCGGCGAACGGCACGACGCCGAGGAAGGCGGCGACGAGGCACAGCAGCGTCGCCCATTCCTTCCACCACCAGATCTGGTCGTGCGGCGGCTTCGTGCCGTCGAGGCCGAACACGCGCTGGAAGAACGCGATCTGGTTGGCGGTCGCCGCGCTGCTGTAGGGCTGCAGCGGGTGCAGCAGCGGCTCGTTGTGCACGATGCGCAGGCCGCGCGCCGCAGCGTCGCCGTGCCATTGGTCGATCGCGACTTCGGCGACCGGCGCGATCGGCGCGCCGTCGGCGCCCCTGGCCGAGTTGACGCAGCGCAGCGCCTCGGGCGCGCGCCGCATGTCGCCGTCGCCGTTCTCGTTGCGGAAGGCGCCTTCGTCGTGCAGCGCGTAGCTGACGCCGACGTTGCTGCGCACGTCCTTGAGGTTCCTGTCGGTGAAGCACAGCAGGTAGCCCGACACGAACGCCGAGTGCAGCAGGCTGTCGCCGCCCTCGCGCCGCGCGCGCTTGCCGAAGTGGCTGGCGGCGAGCAGCACGGCATTGCCGCCGGCGGAGTGGCCGGTGGCGCCGATGCGCGCGGTGTCGACGTAGTCGAGCACGCCGGCCTTGGCGACGAAGTCGACGACGCCGAACAGGCCGTAGCCCTCTTCGGTCGCGGCGCGCGGGCTCAGCGACGCGCTGCTGTTGCCCTGCGCGTACGGGTCGATCGCGAGCGCGACGATGCCGCGGCGGGCGAGTTCGATGGCGACGTTCTGCAGCGCTTCCTTGCTGCGCTGGAAGCCGGGCACGACGACGACCAGCGGGGCCTTGTTTGCGGCGGTCGCGGTGCGCGGGCGGAACAGGTCGGCGGCGAGCCACTGGCCGCCCTGCATGGGCAGCCGCAGGCCGGTGACCTGCACGGCGCCGCCGTCGGTCTGTACCAAGGACGCAATCCAGGCGCCGACGAAGACGAGCAGCAGGCAGAGGGCGAGTCCGCCGTGGCGTCGGGCGATCGAGGGCGCGGCGGGCGGCGCGTCGGCGGCGGCGAGGAGCGAGAGGTCGGACGCGGCGGTCATGCGGGGCGAGGGCGGCGGCGAGGGCCCGGCAGCCTAACCGTCGAGGCCGTGCGTTCGCTGCACCGCACGCCTGCGTGCGCGATTTCACGTGGTTGGTTGCCGCCACCCCCTCCCGCGGCGTGCGGCGCTCGCTACCGTTACGCGACCTCTTCCAGCCCAGCCCCAAGAACCCGCAACGTACTCCGCCATGCGTTATCCAGTCGCCCTCCTCGCCGCCGCGACCCTCGTTGGAGCCGCCTCTGCCCAGTCGATCGGCACGAGCTTCATCTCCAACGCCGGCAGTTCGACGTTCCACACCCTGCCCGGCTGCGCGTTCGACGTGAACGTGACGAACCCGAGCGGCCTGCAGCTCAACCAGCTCGTCATCAACTCGTCGTGGCCGGGCACCACGTCGGTGCTCGAGATCTACACGACGAACGTCGGCGGCACGTACCTCGGCAACCTCGTCAACCCGGTCCCCGGCACGTGGCAGCTGCGCGCCACCACGGCGTTCTCGGCCAGCGGCACCGACGCGCAGACGATCGTCACCCTGAGCAAGCCGATCCACCTGCAGGTCGGCACGCAGGGCCTGTGCTTCGTCACGCGCCGCGGCGGCCTGCGCTGGATCAACCCGGGCTCCACCGGCACGCCGCTGACCTACAGCAACTCCGACCTGACCCTGACGATGGGCCAGGCGCAGTCGAGCGCGTTCGTCACCACGCCGAACAACCCGCGCATCTCCTGCGTGTCGTTGAACTACGTGCCGGCGGTCGACCTCGTCGACTTCACCGCCGACATCCGCAGCGGCGCTGCGCCGCTGACGGTCAACTTCACCGACCGCAGCAAGATCTCGACCGGCGTCGTCGGCAGCTACGAGTGGGACTTCGACGGCAACGGCACCGTCGACTCGACGGTCCAGAACCCGTCGTTCACCTTCACGGCCTGCGGCGACTACTCGCCGAAGCTCCGCGTCGTCACGACGGCCGGCAACTACGAGTACCAGTGGCCGAACCTGATCGCGGTCGACCCGCTGACGCCGAGCTTCACGGTGCCGAACACGCTGGTCGCGCCGCAGACGCCGGTCACGTTCACCGACACCAGCGTCGGCGCGACCGGCTGGCAGTGGGACTTCGACGGCGACGGCGTCGTCGACAGCCTCGCGCAGAACCCGACCTGGACGCCCGGCGCGGGCAGCTACGACGTCGCCCTGACGGTGACCAACGGCTGCCGCACGGCGACCTTCCGCCGCCGCATCGACGCCGTCACCGGCAACTGGCAGGCGGCCTACAGCGGCACCAACGGCTCGTCGACCAAGCAGTCGGTGTCGTTCATCGATCTCGACATCACGTCGACGTCGGCACTCGTCGTGACCGGCCTCGACGTCTGCACCACGACGCACCTCGGCAACAACGTGCCGGTGCGGGTGTGGCTCTGCGACGGCACCGCCGTCGGCAAGCAGACGAATGCGTCGCTGTGGCGCGAGGCGGCCAACGGCACGGGCGTCAGCGTCGGCAGCAATGCCGGCACGCGCATCGTGCTCGACCGGCCGATCCTGCTGCTGCCGGGCCGCACGTACGGCGTCGGCATCCAGCTGCTGGACGCGCACAACTACTACGTCTCGCCGGGAATCGCCTCGACGACCACGCCGGACTTCGTCATCAACTACCGCGGCATCTCCATCACGGCGACGCCGTTCACGCTCGCGCCCGTCACGCGCCAGTTCCTCGGCGCGCTGTACTACACCAAGGTCAACAGCTGGCCGGTCGGCGCGATCTCGCCGATGGCGCTCGGCTGCAGCGGCTCGCTCGGCGTGCCGTCGCTCAAGCCGGTCGGCACGACGCGGCCCAAGCTCGGCACCAACTTCGACGTCGAACTCGGCGGCATGCCGTTCGGCCTCGGCGTCCTGGTGCTCGGCTTCAGCAACCAGGCCGGTCCGTTCGGCCCGCTGCCGCTCGACCTGGGCTTCCTCGGCATGCCGGGCTGCCCCCTGCACGTCAGCCTCGACATCACCGCGACGATCCTCGGCGCGGGCACGTCGGGCCTCTACAGCCTGAACTTCCCGGCGGTGCCGGCGAACGCGGGCTTCCAGTTCTTCATGCAGGGTCTGACGATCGATCCGGCGGCCAACACCTTCGGTGCGGCCATGTCGGACGCGGTCGCGCTCGTGACCGGCCTGTACTGATCGGCACGGCGCCGCGCGCCCCGGCCCGCGCCGGGGTCGCCTGCGGCGCGGCCGTCGTGTGTCGGCGCGCGACGGTGGTGGGGTGAACAAGCCGCCGCCATTGCAGCCTGCTGCGTTGCCGCGGGCCGACGTGCTGCCGGCCGTCGCATCGCTTCGGCGCGGCAGCCGCAGCGCCGGCCAACGCGCCGCCGCGTAGGCTGTCGGTTACCGCGAACCTGTCCAGCACACCACCTCCGCATGCTCGCGCACCTGCTCCATTCCCGCGCGTCCGCCGCGCTCGCCGTCGCGGCGTTCGCCGCCGCCGCCGCCGCCCAGGCGCAGCCGGTCGGCGCCACGCGCTGGAGTCCCGACGGCTTCGTCGAGTACATCGTCGGCAACGCGCCGATCGTCGTCTCGGGCGGCCACGGCGGCGACCTGCTGCCGCCGACGATCCCGGACCGGACCTACGGCACGTTCGTGCAGGACACGCGCACGCTGGAGCTGACGCGCGAGTTCGGCGAGCAACTGGCCGCGCGCTTCCGGCTGCGGCCGCACGTCGTGCTGTTCCACCTCGGCCGCCGCAAGGTCGACGTCAACCGCGACGTCGTCGAAGGCGCGCAGGGCAATCCGCAGGCCATCGCCGCGTACAACGCCTTCCATCAGGCGGTCGCCGACGCGCGCGCGGCGGCGCTGGCGCAGTGGGGCTACGGCTTCTACTTCGACCTGCACGGCCACGGCCATCCCGAGGCTTGGATCGAACTCGGCTACTCGCTGACCAGCAGCCAGCTGGCGCTGCCCGACAGCACGCTGGCGCAGGCGACCTACGTCAACCAGAGCACGATCCGCAGCGCCGGCAGCCTCGGCGCCACGACCTTCCCGGCGCTGCTGCGCGGCGGCAACAGCCTCGGCAGCTGGCTGCAGTCCGGCGGCTACGACAGCGTGCCGAGCCCGGTCAATCCGAGCCCTGGCGGCGGCAACTACTTCAGCGGCGGATTCAACGTCGACACCTACGGCTCCAGCAACGGCACGCCGGTCGACGGCGTGCAGATCGAGTCGCCGTTCACGGTGCGCAGTTCGGTGACGGTGCGGCGGCCGTTCCTCGACCGCGTCGGCGGCTGGCTGGAGACGTTCTTCCAGACCTACCGCGGCGGCAATCCGGCGCTCGGCGGCCGCGTGACGATCGCCGCCGCCGACCGCGTCGCCAGCGAGACCGGCGGCGAAGGCGAGTTCGTCGTGACGCGCACCGGCAACCTCGCGCTGGCGCGGCTGGTGCCGCTGCAGTGGCGCGGTACGGCGACGGCGGGGACCGACTACCCGACGCCGCCGGCGTTCGCGGCGTTCGCGCCGGGCGCCGCCGAGGCGCGCATCACGCTGCGCGCCAACGACGACGCGATCGCCGAGGGCGACGAGACCGTCGAGTGCTTCTTGTTCAGCGGCAGCGACCTCGGCGTGCCCAACTCGGCCGGCGTCGTGATCCACGACGACGACCTCGCCGTGCCGCAGCTCGTGCAGCACCGCTTCGAAGCGATCGCGTCCGGCAGCGTGCTCGACGGCTCCGGCAACGGCCGCCACGCGTCGCTGCTGCCGACGACGGGCGCGCCGACGCTCGTGCCCGGCGTCGTCGGCAACGCGCTGCGGTGCGACGGCGTCGACGACCGCGCGCGCATGAGCGACTTCGCGTGGGGGACGAGCGGCGTGTTCAGCATGGCGTTCTGGTTCAAGACCAGCGCCACCGCCGGCTCCGGCACGCGCTACCTCGTCAGCCACGGCGGCGTGGCGTCGAGCAACCGGCTCGGCGTCTACTTCGACCAGTCGACCGGCACGCTGCGCACGGCGCTGCTGTACGCCAACAACCTCAGCGACCTCGACGTGCTCGACGTCACGCGCGACCTGCGCGACGGCCAGTGGCACCACTACGCGCTGGTCGCGACCAGCAACGAGCTGGTGCGCGTGTACATCGACGGCCAGCCGGAGACGGCGGCGCAGCTCCTCGGCGACACGATCAACCCGACCGGCGACTTCGTGCTCGGCGCGCGCAGCGACCTCGGCGCGGGCACGTTCGCCAACGTCGAACTCGACGAGTTCGCGATGTGGCCGCGGGCGCTGTCGGCGGTCGAGGTCGCGCTGCTGCAGCTGCCGCTCGGGGCCGAGGCGATGGTCTACCCAGGCACCGGCGAGGACGTGCGGCTGGCGACCGGCTTTGGCGCGACGGTCACCGAGGGGCCGCGCAACGACGTCAAGCGCGGCCTCGCCGGCGCCGTGGTGACGGCGACGTACCGCTCGCCGAACGGCACGTTCGACGGCGGCTTCGGCCTGCTCGCAGGCGAGGTGTTCGCGACCGGCGCGCCGTTTGGCACGCCGTTCCTGCCGTGGCTGCACATGGCGGCGCCGATCGTCGTCGCCGGCCCGGTCGCGCTCGCTCCCGGCGGCGGCGCGTGGTCGATCGCGATCCCGGGGGGCCTTGGCGGCCTGAGCCTGATGCTGCAGCCGGCCGCGATCCATCCGGCCGTGCAGAACGGCGTGTTCGCGCTCGGCGACGGCCACGAAGTGCGGTTCTGAGCCGGCGCGCCCGCGGGGTGAACCGACGCCGAGCGCGCCGGGGCGGGGCGACGCGGGATCCAGTCGCTGCGCGATCGACGCCTTCCGCTCACTGCGTCCGCACCCTGGTACGTGGCGGCGGGCACGGGGGTCGATCACGACGAAGGTGCCGCCGGATGCGAGTTGGTTCGAATGCTCGCAATGGCATCACGAGCGCACTGCCCGCGAGGTTCACGCCTGGGGCTTGCAACGCGCGCTTGGGGGGGGGCTAGCATCCGGCAATGCTGAAACATCGAAGCGAGACCACGCACTCGGAGACGACGCCGCGTCGCGCTGCCCGGCTCGTGCGCGGTGCTGGATGGGCGGCTTGCTTGAGCATGCTTGGGGCCATCGTTCCTGCGCAGGCGCTGCCGTCGGATTCGCCGCTGGTGACGAGTGGCTGCGAGTGTGCCGAGCAGCTCGCCAATCAGGCGGACATGGCGCGTCAGCGACTGATTCGCATCGGCATCCGCAACTTCCGCAAGATGGCAGATGCAGGCCGGGTCGAGATCGACGCCGGCGGCAATCGTCTACGTGGCTTGCAGGCCGCCACATCGAGCGAGTCGACTGTCGGCGGCGTCAGCCGGTCGTCGGCTGCCGTCGGCGTCGGGGACGAACGGATCTTCCTTGGCCCAGGTTTCGCCGATCCGAGGCTCTCGACGGATCCTGCAGGGCCGGTGGTCCTCGCGCAGAAGTTCGTTCATGAAGGCTGGCGCACGAAGCAGACGATTGCGACCACTGCAGCGGCAATGCAAGGATCGCCGCCTCAGCCAGGTCCTGCGGCTCCACCGGCGGAGCGCTGTGCGTGGTTGGAGAATCAGATCATGGTGATGCTGATCTCGGAGGCCGTGCTCGAGGTTGCCCGCAGCGCCTACGTTGCCGCCGGTGACAACGCGCGCGCTGCGGCGGTTGCGGAAGAGCTCGCGTTGCGGCAAGCGCGCAGAGAAAAGTACCAGGAGGCTCTGGATGATTGCTGATGCTTCGTTCCGGCATGGCCCGGGATCCTCGATCCGCGGGCGAATGCTCGACTTCGCGATCGCCGGAAAGTGTGCGCTGGCGTGGATGCTGCTCCTCGCAGCGCCGACGTTGCCGGCTCAGCGGGCGGCGCGCGTCTTCATCCTGAGTGAGGAGGCCCGTTACTTCGGTCGAAGCGCTGTGTCGTGCGAGTGGTTCGTCGGCGCCGACGGCAAGGTGACCAGCAAGTCGTGGTTCGCGCCATACGGTTCGCGTAGCGGTCGTGGCGACATCGCCGTACCCGGCGCCCTCTTCGCCTTGTCGTCGGATGCCGCCCTCGTCGGCGGCCGATCGACAGCTGGGGATGGGGTACTCGAGCACTGGGCCAATGATTCCGGCGTCTTGCGTCGTCAGGGCATTCGGACGGTGCCAAATGCCGACTTCGTCGGCGTGCACTGCTCGACGCCGGGCGGCACCATCTACCTGCTGGATGGAGTTGGCAATCGGATCCTCCGGGGAGCATGGAGCGACACGGGCAGCGCCTCGCTCGCGGATGTTGCGCTGCAGCCGTGGCTGACCAGTGCGACTCTGCCGGTCTTGGCGCAAGCAGGCCAGTTCTGCATGGCGCCCGGTGGGCCGGCCGACGAGGAGATGCACCTGCTAAGGTGGCCAGTCATGGCGCCTTGGGCGCCGTATGTCTCGGTGCGGGACCGGTCGGATGGCGTCGCGATTGCGGCGGGCCCTCAGCCGAGGCCAGTCGAAGAGTCCGTGTTTCTGGACGACTTGACTGCCAGCGAAGGAGCGTTGGCCGTTGGCGTGCACGCGCCTGCTGGTGTGCACGTGGAGGTCGTCGAAGGTGACACAGGGGATGTGCTGGGGTCTGCGTGCGTCGGAGTCGATGGTTCGGTTCTCGTCGCTCTTGCGCGCGAACTCATCATCGGTCGCAAGTACTCTGCCCGCGCCGTTGGACAACAGGCGCCGTCCTTCCGCTCTGTCGAGTGCATCATGCGCCGTGGAACCCCGGAGTCGTTCGGCGACGGTGCGATCATCGAGCCGATGCGCAGTCAGATCGGCGCTCGCGTCGGGTCGAACTTCGTCGTCGAGGTCGGTCTGCGGGGGCCGCGTTTTGCCGGTCCGGTCCGATCCTACGACGGCGCCATGGTCATCGGGTTTCGCGCCGGCCGTGTCGATCCGATCATCCCCTGTGGCAGCAATGAGCTGCTGGCCGCCGGCGTGTCCGTTCCTGCCGAGGGCGTGGCCGTTGGGGTCACAGGTTCCGGCATGATCGCGGCGAGCGTCGCCATTCCAAACGACCCCGGATTGGTTGGGCTGGTCTTCTTGACTCAGTTCGTCATGCGTGATGGGGACGACTACCGACTCAGCGGCATCTACGGCGCCGTGATCGAGGGCGCGGCGCCCGCGGGGGCGTCGGGGTTGCCGCCGCTCGCCTTGGCGGTTGCCCACGCTGATGAGGCGTTGCTCTTCGGTCGCCTGGACGACGCCGCGCCGCTCTTGCTGGATGTGCTGGCCCGTCGTCTGTGAGGAGCGCGGGGCTGCCGGGAGCTCAGCGCTGGGTCGTGCGGGTGCGAGATCGCTCGGTTTCGTGCCCGCACGCTGACCGGTAGGTCGGCCACGGGGTTGCCAAGCGCGCGGCCGCAGCCGAAAACGCACGCATGCGCCGCGCTGCCGTGTTCGCCGTCCTGCTGGCCCTGCCCGCGTGCTGGAGCTCGCAGTCGTTCACCCCGCGCGAACGGCTCGACGCGCAGGGGCCGGGCGGCGTGCCGGCGGCGCTGTACACGGTGCCGGCGGCCGAAGCCGGCGGGCCGTCGACGGCCGAGGTGCGGGTCTGGTCGCACGGCGCCAAGGCGCGCTACGCCGACGACGACCGCGAGATCGTCGAACTGCACGTCGGCTTCGAGTTGGAGAACAACGCCTCGCCGGGTGGCGCGGCCGGGCCGCTGCGCCTCGACCTCGACGCCATCGCGTGCGAGGAACTGCAGCTCGACGGCGTCCTGCAGCCGCCGCTGAAGCCGGTGCGGGTGCAGGGCGACGGCGTGGCGGCGCCGGGGCAGACGGCGCGCGTCGACTTGCTGTTCGAGCCGGCGACGACGAAGCCGCGCGACCTCGACAGCTTCCGCATCCGCTTTGCCGTGCGCGACGGCGAGCGCGCGGCGCTGCAGCAGGTGGTGCCGTTCGGGCCGTGGACGCGCAACCTCGACGACGATCCGTACTGGCGCGGGTACTACGCGTGGGGCTGGGGACCGGGTTGGGGCCCGGGCTGGGGCTCGGCGTGGGGCCCGGGCTGGGGCTGGGGCCCCGGCTGGCACGTCGGCGGCGGTTGGCGCGGCTGGTGAGCCCCGCTTGGCGCGCAGGCCGCCGCCGCCGCGGGGCCGCGCCGCCTCGCCGCCGCCCGCTCCCCGGCCTCGCCGCCGCCCGAACTGCCGGCCCGGCCTGCACCTCGGAGTTTTCGTCCGGCGGCAGCGTTCGGCGGCCCTGCGGTGGCCGCATCCGGCCCGGTCGTCGCATCGAAGTGCGCCGCGCCCGGCAGGTTGCATCGCCCCGGCGCCACGGCTAAGGAATTCGCCCCCGAATCCGGCCGCGGGAGGCCGGGCGCGCAGGCGCCAGCGCCGCGCGGCCGCCGCCTCTCGTTGCAGTCGTCGTTTCCCAGCGTTCCACGCCCAACGTTCCCACGCCCCAACGTTCCACGCATCGATCCATGACCGAACGCGAACCAATGATCGAGGCCGTCGACCTGTGCAAGCACTACGGGTCGTTCGCCGCCATCGACCACCTTTCGTTCACGATCCGGCGCGGCGAAGTCGTCGCCTTCCTCGGCCCCAACGGCGCCGGCAAGTCGACGACCATGAAGGTCCTGTCCGGCTACCTGTCGCCGACCGCGGGCAGCGCCCGGCTGTGCGGCGTCGACGTGGTCAAGGACCGCGTGCGCGCCGCCGAGAAGCTCGGTTACCTGCCGGAGAACGGCCCGCTGTACCCGGAGATGACGCCGCGCGAACTGCTGACGTTCTTCGGCGAGGCGCGCGGCCTCGCGGCGGCGAAGCTGGCCGAGCGGCTCGACTTCGTCACGCGCGAGTGCGACCTCGGCGAGCTGCTCGACAAACCGATCGGCACGTGCAGCAAGGGCCAGAAGCAGCGCGTCGGCATGGCGCAGGCGCTGCTGCACGACCCCGAGGTGCTGATCCTCGACGAGCCCACCACGGGCCTCGACCCCAACCAGATCCGCCACGTGCGCGACCTCGTCAAGAAGCTCGGCGAGACGCGCACCGTGCTGCTGTCGACGCACCTGTTCCAGGAGGTCGAGGCGATGGCCAGCCGCGTGCTGCTCGTCAGCGCCGGCAAGCTCGCCTTCGACGGCACGCCCGAGCAGTTCAAGGCCCGGGGTGCTGGCAAGATGGACCAGGCCTTCCACGCGCTCACCACCAACTGAGGAGCACGACCATGAACAAGCACGTCGTCCTCGCCGTCGCCAAGCGCGACCTGCGCAGCTGGTTCGGCAATCCGACCAACTACGTCTTCATCATGCTGTTCGTCGCCGTGTCGGCGGGCTTCATGATGTGGTCGCCGCGGTTCTTCCTGAACAACCTCGCCAACCTCGACACCTGGAGCGAGTGGTTCCCGACGATCGCCGTCGTCTTCGTGTCGGCCGCGACGATGGGCATGTGGACCAGCGAGCGCGCCAACGGCACGCAGGAGCTGCTGTTCACGCTGCCCGCGCGCGACAGCGACCTGCTGGCCGGCAAGTTCCTGGCGCAGGTCGCCGTCTGGACCGCGTCGCTGGCGTTCACGCTGGCGATGCCGGTCGCCGTCGCGCTGCTCGGCGCGCCGGACGTCGGCCAGGTGTTCGCCAACTACGTCGGCTTCTGGCTGTTCGGCGTGATGCTGGTCAGCGTGTCGATGATCGGCTCGCAGATGACGGCGAACGCGACGATCGCGTTCATCGTCTCGATGCTCGCCTGCGGCCTCGTCGTCTACCTGGGCTCGGTGCTCAACCTCGCCGGCTTCCGCAGCTGGGCGACCAATGGCACCGCCGGCCAGTTCGCCGAGTTCGCGCGCGGCATGATCCCGGTCTCGGGCGTCGTGCTGTTCCTCGGGCTGACGGCGACGTTCCTCTACCTGAGCCTCGCGCTGCTGGCGCGCCGCCACTGGCGCGACACCAGCGAGGGCGGCCACGGCATCGCGCGCGCACTCGCGTTCGCGGTCGGCACGCTGTCGCTGACCATCATCGCCGTGCACGCGATGCCGCGCTTCGACGCCACCAGCGAGGGCATCCACTCTCTCGGCGGCGAGAGCCGCAAGCTGCTCGCCGGCCTCGACAAGAACAAGCCGGTCGTCATCCGCGCCTACGTCAGCGACGAGGTGCCGGAGCAGCTGGTGCAGCAGCGCCGCCTGCTGCTCAACCTCGTCGACCAGTTCGACGCCATCGGCGGCGACGCGGTGCAGAAGGACGTCGTCATCCCGCAGCCGTTCTCGCCCGAGGCGCGCGCGGCGGAGGCCAACTACGGCATCCGCGCGCAGACGATCCCGGCCGAGGTGCCCGGCGGCGGCTACACCGAGCTGCAGGTCTTCCTCGGCTTCGTCGTCAGCAGCGGCACCGAGGAGGTGGTGACGCCGTTCGTCGAGCCCGGCCTGCCGCTGGAGTACGAACTCGCGCGCAGCGTGCGCGTCGTCAGCAACCAGGCGCGCAAGAAGGTCGGCGTGCTGAAGACCGATGTCGAGATCGTCGGCGGCTTCGACTTCCAGAGCTTCCAGCAGAAGCAGCGCTGGCTGATCGCCGACGAGATGCAGCAGCAGTACCAGGTCGAGAACGTCGACGCCGACAAGGACTACCCCGAGGGCATCGACTGCCTCGTGGTGCCGCAGCCGAGCTCGCTCGTGCAGGAGCAGATGGACCGGCTCGAGCAGTGGATCCTCGCCGGCAAGCCGACGCTGCTGCTGGAGGACCCGCTGCCGATCCAGGCGCCGGGCACCGCCGCCGACGACCAGAAGGGCGGCATGCAGTCGCGCATGATGGGCGGCGGCGGGCCGCAGAAGGGCGACATGGACGCCTTCTACGGCAGCTTCGGCCTGCGCATCGCGAAGTCCGACCTCGTGTGGGACACGTCGTCGGTCAGCCTGTTCGGCGGCCAGTTCCCGCGCACGTTCGTGTTCGCCGGCGCGGCGGGCATGGACCCGCAGAGCCCGCTGACCAAGGGCCTGCAGTCGGTCGTCATGATGATGGCCGGCAACGTCGAGCCGACCGGCATGCAGGGCGTGAACTTCACGCCGCTGGTGCAGTCGGTCGGCGAGCCGGGCCGCGACGGCCCGAAGAACGGCATCCTGCCGAAGTACGAGAGCGCGCCCGGCCGCGGCGACGGCTTCCTGGTGTCCGACTTCTTCGGCCGCATGCAGCAGAACCCGAACGCGCGCCTGCGCCCGAGCAACCGGCCGTACACGCTGGTCGCGCGCGTCACCGGCAAGCCGACGGGCTCCGACAAGGAACTCAACCTGATCCACTGGACCGACCTCGACGCGATCGGCAACCAGTTCTTCCAGATCCGCCGCCAGGTCAACGACCCGAACCTGCGCTTCGACAACGTGCCGCTGGTGCTGAACTGCATCGACAGCCTCGTCGGCGACGAGAGCCTGATCGAGCTGCGCAAGCGCCGGCCGCTGCTGCGCCGCCTGACCGCGGTCGAGGCCGCGCAGGGCGACTTCGAGCGCAAGTGGACGGAGCAGAAGCAGCAGGCCGAGGAGGACTCGGACAAGGCGCTGCAGGAGGCGCAGGCGCGCCTGGACGCCGCGGTCGCCAAGATCCGCGAGGACAAGGCGCTCGACGAGCAGTCGCGCGAGAACAAGATCGTCGAGGTCCAGTCCGTCGAAAACCGCAAGTTCGAGGCGGCGAAGGCCGACATCGAGGCCAAGCGCAAGGAGCGCATCGAGATGGCGCAGTACGACCGCGACGCGGCGCGGCGGGGCATCTACAACCGCTACCGTGTGCTGACCGTGCTGCTCGCGCCGATCCCGGCGCTGCTGTTCGGGATCGTCACGTTCACCCGCCGTCGCGCGCGCGCGCAGGCCATCGTGCCGAAGAACCGTCAGGTTGGAGGTGCCGCATGAACGAGATGATGAAGACCGCCGCGATCTGCGGCGGCGCCGTCGTGCTCGCCATCGTCGCGTCGACGATGGGTCCCAAGGAGATCAAGAACGACCTGTTCTCCGACCAGGGCGAGCTGTTCTTCCCCCAGTTCACCGATCCGACCGCCGCCGTCGACCTCGAGGTGACGCAGTTCCTCGAAGGCTCGGCGGAGGCGCGCAAGTTCGCGGTGCGCCGCGACGCCGAGGGCCGCTGGACGATCCCGTCGCACGGCAACTACCCGGCGGACGCCAAGGACCGCATGGGCAAGGCGGCGGCGCTGCTGATCGGCCTCAAGAAGGAGCAGTGCGTCGGCGAGCGCAAGGAGGACGAGGTCGCGTACGGCGTCGTCGACCCGCTCGACGGCGGCACCGAGACCAAGGGCCGCGGCACGCGCGTGACCATGAAGGACAGCGCCGGCAACGTGCTGGCCGACCTCGTGATCGGCAAGGAGGTCGAGAAGAAGATGCAGGTGCGCTACCTGCGCGCGCCCGGCAAGAAGCGCGTCTACGCCGCCAAGCTCGACGGCGAGGTGTCGACGAAGTTCGCCGACTGGATCGAGACCGACCTGCTGAAGGCGCAGTCGTGGGACATCGCCAAGGTCACGATGGACAACTACTCCGTCGACGAGACCAGCGGCACGATCAAGAAGGGCGACGTCTACGTCGCCAGCAAGGACGACGCCGGCAAGTGGGCCTTCGACGGCCTCGACGCCGCCAAGGAGGAGCCCAACGAGGACAAGCTGCGCGAGATCGGCGACACGCTCGGCCAGATCAAGATCGTCGGCGTGCGCAAGAAGCCCGAGGGCCTGACCGCGATGCTGGAGCAGGCGACCGGCTTCGACCGCCAGATCCTGCGCCAGACGCTCGCCGAGAAGGGCTACTTCGTCGCCAACAACGGCAAGCTGGTCAGCAACGAGGGCGACCTGCTGTTCGAGACCAAGAAGGGCGTGCGCTATACGCTGCGCTTCGGCGAGCTGGTGCCGGGTTCCGGCCTCGACGTGTCGTCGGGCGCCGAGGACCCCAAGAACAAGCCGAAGGAAGGCGAGGCGTCGAAGCCCGGCGACAGCCGTTACCTGATGGTCACCGCCGAGTTCCAGGAGTCGCTGCTGCCGAAGCCGACGGGCGCGCGCCTGCCGCAGGAGCAGCTCGACAAGCGCGCGACGGCGCGGCGCGACATCGAGGACATCCAGAAGGCGGTCGAGGCATTCCGGAGCAAGAACGAGAACAAGCTGCCCGAGTCGCTCGCCAAGCTCGCCGAGAAGCCGGCCGAGGGCGCGGCGCTGCTCGCCGAGCTGAAGAAGGATCCGTGGGGCAACGACTACATCCTGTCGGCCGCGGGCGACAGCTATCTCGTGATCAGCTACGCCGACGGCAACGCCGAGGGCGGCGAGGGCGCGGCGGCCGATGTGCGCAGCGACCGGCTGCCGCTCGAGGACGAGCTGAAGAAGACGGCCGACGCGTGGGCCGAACACGACCGCAAGGTCGAGGACGGCCGCAAGGAGGCCGAGAAGCTGACCAAACGCTTCGCCGGCTGGTACTACGTGATCGACAGCGCGCTGTTCTCGAAGCTGAAGCCCAAGCGCGCCGATCTCGTCAAGCCGAAGGCCGCCGAGGCGCCGGCCGCGGGCACGGCGCCCGGCGGCGGCAACGAGCCGCCGAAGTGAGCGCCGGCGACATCCGGAGCGCGACGCGGGCCACGAGGTGGCCCGCGCGCGTTTTCGGCCCGACCCGGGCCGCCCGCGCGTAGGATCCGCCCTGTTTCCGCACCCCATTCCACGAGGAGCACCATGTCGAGAACGGTTCTCGCCGCCCTGCTCCTGCTGACGCTGCCGCACGCTGCACTCGCCCAGGGCGAGACGCCGCCGTCCGCGCCCGCGCAGCAGGATCCGGCCGCGGCCTACGACGAGCTGGTCAAGGCCTTCAACAAGGCGGTCAGCGACTGGCAGACTGCCGCGCAGGCGGCGGTCGAGAAGGCGCAGGCCGAGGGTGGGCGCATGCCCGCCATCGCGATGCAGCCGCCGACCAAGGAATTCATCGGCCGCGCCCAGGAACTCGCGGCCGAGCACGCCGGCAAGGACGCCGCCGTGCCGTTCCTCGGCTTCATCCTGAAGTACGCGAGCAACGAGCGCGCGGCGGTCAAGAAGGCGATCAGCACGCTCGCCGCCGACCACGCCGCCAGCAAGGCGATCGGCGACGTGCTGCCCTTCGCGGGCAACGCGATGCGTTTTGGCGCCCGCGAGCAGGTCGCGGCGCTGCTGGATGCGGTCGCCGACGGCCACCCCGACGCCGACACCAAGGCGCAGGGCCTGATCGCGCGCGGCGGCATGCGGCTGCAGACGGCGCGGACCGACGAGCAGCGCAAGGCGGCCGAGGCTGACCTGCGCGCCGTCGCGACGACGACGAAGAACGAGGAGATCCTCGCGCAGGCGAAGGACGCGCTGTTCGAGATCGAGAACCTGCAGGTCGGCTGCAAGTCGCCCGAGATCGAGGGCGTCGACACCGACGGCGTGCCGTTCAAGCTCAGCGACTACCGCGGCAAGGTGGTCCTCCTCGACTTCTGGGGATTCTGGTGAGGCCCTTGCCGGGCCATGATCCCGCACGAGCGGTCGCTCGTGGAGAAGTGGAAGGACAAGCCGTTCGTCATCCTCGGCGTCAACAGCGACGGCACGGACACCGAGGAAGGCCTGAAGAAGTTCCGCGAGATGGCGAAGGAAGACGGCGTCACGTGGCGCAGCTTCCGCGACGAAGGCAGCACGCCGCGCATCAGCGAGACGTGGCGCGTGCAGGGCTGGCCGACGCTGTACTTCCTCGACCATGAAGGCGTCATCCGGCACAAGGACCTGCGCGACGACGCCGAGATGGAGAAGGCGCTCGAAGCGATGATCGTCGCCGCCGAGGCGGCTGCGAAGGCGCCGAAGGCCCCGGCGAAGCCCGAGCCCCAGAAGGCCGGCAAGTAGCCGGTGGATCGCCGGTGGATCGCCGGCAGCGTGCGCGGCGGCGGCCACGTGGTCGCCGCCGCGCCGTGTCGGGCGATCGATCGCGGCAGCACGCGGTCGCGGCGACGGGCGGTCCAAGATGGAGCGGGTTGGCCACGCGGCCAGAGGCGGGGCGGGCGCGACGGCGACGCCAACCGCGGCGGGGGCGGCTGCGAAGGCCTGGGAGGGATACGGAGCGGGACCGCGGCGACGGGCGCGCCAAGTTGGAGCGGTCTGGACACGCAGGCACCCGGCGTGCCGCCCTCTTCCCAGGCCTTCGCAGCGGCGGCGCTGGGGTTGGCCTTCTTGGTTCGCCCGCAACGTTTCTGGCCGGCTCAGCCGCGCACCGCGCGCGTCACCCGACCTTCGGCTGCTCCTCCAGTCCGATCTTCCCCAGTCTGCGCCATCCATCGTTCGCCAGCCACGTCCGTGCGCGTGCCACCGGCAGCGGGATGCCGTCGATGCCGCGCACCTCGATCGCTGCCACGAAGCCGTCGAACCACGGCGCCGACGTGAACATTTCGGGCCCGTCGAACGCCGCGATCATGCGGCCCTGCGCCGCGTGCTTCCTGCCGTTGCCCAGCACGTAGACCAGCGCATTGCGCACCTCGCGCGGACTCTTGAGCGCGCGGTCGTGGTAGCGGTCGGCGAAGACCTTGCCCTTGCGGCCCCAGAGTTTGTTTAGCCCGCGCGCCAGCCGGATCAGCAGCCCCTGCAACCCGCGGCTCAGCGCCGTGCGGTCCTTGGCTTCGGCGACGAAGTGCAGGTGGTCGTTGAGGATGGCGAAGTGCAGCAGCCGGAAGCCGAACCGGTCCTTGCCGCGCGCGAAGTGGGTTAGCAACGCCGCGCGCTCCTTGCGGTTGCGCAACCGCGGCAGGTGCTGGCGCA
>JADCJE010000133.1 GCA_020247305.1 Phycisphaerales bacterium
GCCGATGCCGACGATGCGATCGCCGACCTGCCACGAGCCGCTGAACAGGCTCGCCGGGCCGTCGCCGGTGTAGCCCGTGCCGTTGCCGACGGCGCCGTCAGCGATGCGCACGCCGCCGACGGTCTGGCCGGCCTGCAGCAAGAAGGACGTGCCGTAGATGCCAAACGTCCGCGTGGTCGAACCGACAACCCAAGCCCCGGCAGTCTGGCCGTCGGCGACGTAGGTCCAACCGTTCCAGCTGTTGCCGCCGTCGATGGCGACGACCTGGGCGGTCGCGAAGGAAGAGGAGAGCAGCGCCGCCGCGAGTGCGACAGCGCGGCAGCAGGCGCGCGGGTGGAGTCGTGATTGCATGGAAGAGTGCTTCGGGTGGTTGCAGTTAGGGACAGGTGGTCAAACGCGGCGAGGATGCTAGACAAATGCATGAAACCTGCCATAAGGCCATGTGCGGAGGCCGTGGTCGCGTTTGCGGTTGTGCGCCATGCCCCGACGACGCAGGCAGGCGGTGATTTCCACCCGACATCGGGTACTGGCGCCACATCGCCACGGATGCGACGCCGAATCGTCGGCGTCGGCCGCATCGTCGATTTCGAGCCGCGCGCACTGCACCCGAACCGCGTCGGCGTGTACGGCCGAGCGCCTGCGGTCAGGGAGTCCCACTGTGAGAGCAAGACCGCGGCGGGCTTCGTCGCCGCGACGCGCGCCGACGGTATGGTCGCCGCCGCCATGCCGCCGCCGCTGATCCTCGCCAGCACCTCCCCCTACCGCCGCGACCTGCTCGCGCGGCTCGGTGCGTCGTTCTCGTGCGAGAAGCCCGGCGTCGATGAAGACGCGGTCAAGCGGACGCTGCGCGAACCTGCCGCCGTGGTCGCCGAACTGGCGCAGCAGAAGGCGCGGGCGGTCGCCGCGCGGCACGGCCCTGCGATCGTGGTCGGCAGCGACCAGTGCGCGACCGTCGACGGCCGCGTGCTCGACAAGCCGGGCTCCGCCGACGGCGCCACGGCGCAGCTGCGGCTGCTGCGCGGGCGCGAACACCGGCTGCTGACCGCGGTCGCGATCGCGCATCCAGACGGCCTCGTCGCGTGGACCGAGACGACCCGACTGTGCATGCGCGCGCTCACCGACGACGAGATCGCCCGCTACGTCGCCGCCGAGCGGCCGTTCGACTGCGCCGGCAGCTACAAGATCGAGGGGCTCGGCATCAGCCTGTTCGACGCGATCGACGGCGCCGACCAGACGGCGATCGTCGGCCTGCCGCTGCTGCGGCTCTGCCGCGAACTGCGCGCGCTCGGGATGCTGCTGCCGTGACGGCGGCGGCGACGGCAGGTGGCGCCGCGATGCCCGGCGCCGCCCGTGTCGCCGGATCGCTCCGCGCGCGCTGGCGCGCCTGCGCCGCCGTCTGACCAGCTTCCTGCCGCGGCAAGCCGGACGCCTACTGAACCGCCGGCTTGATGATGTACCACTTGTCAACGTTGGAGCCGCGCCGCCAGGTACGCACGTCGGCCTCCGCGCACATTCGCGCTTCACTGACTGCGAGGACAACTTCACGCGAGACCTCGGACGAGCCCGGAACATACCAAGTGGTCGCCATCGAGAACGGGCGGTAGCCGCCTGCGAACGCCCGGTGCTCCGAGAAGGTACGCTCAATGAGCAAAGATCCAGTGATGTCACGAGACGCCGTGCGCAGCAGCCGCAATTTGCCGTCGTAAGTATCGAAGTCGTATTCTCGCGAACCCGACAAACTAGATCCTGGATATTGCTCTGCGACACGTACGACCTGGGTCGGAACGCCATTCACATTGAGGACTGCTTGATCTGTAGAATAGTGAGCAGCCGACACACGCGGAATCCATGCAGGGCCCCTGACCCAATCCAAGACAGGAACTACTTCGCAGGCGCTAGCAAGCAATAGCGTCGTAAAAGCAGGCAGGTTGCGAGGGTAGGCAGAGTAGAAGTTCTCGCCCTGACTTCCGACGTAAAGGGCCCGATGATCGTATGACATATCGGCGGTCATGTCCACGACTTCGCCGTTTGGCCCCTCCACTCCTGTCGTGCTCGCAACGGAGAAGCGACCATCCGCTGCGGCATTTCCCTCCACCCGAAACTTGAATGTCTTGTAGCTACCGTCCGTCAGTCGATTCGTGATCGCTACATCCGCCACGATTCCGCTGACGACAGGAAGCGGCGCCACTGCATTCCACATGTCCCCCATCGGAGGTGTGAGGCTGCCCGGGAGAACGTCTTGCAGCGGTGCCATCCAACCCGCAACCGTGGACGCGTCCGCGGTTGGCAACCGAGAGTCCGGATTGCCCCACCAACCAACATAAGCGACCTGGTCCTGGTTGTGCTGCGGTTCGCCGCTCTGCTTCTTCGCCTTTTTTGAGCACGCTGGGGTATTTGCACAGTCATGATCCTGAGCTGACCAATTGAAGGTCTGGCGCTGCAGCCTAGGCTCGGAGCACTGCAGTGCCAGAGTTGCATCAGCGAGCGTCTGTGGCATGACAGCCGGCGGAACAGGGCATGTGTTGGTCGGCCCGAAGATGTTGATGCGAGCCTTGCCAGTCATCCGACAGCAGAATCCTGGCGCTGCCTGGCCGTGACAAGCAAACTCATCATCGAGTCGCTGCACGTAGCTGTCTCGACAAGTACCGGCGCTCGCAATCGTCAAGCCCAGCACGGTGACGGAGAACGTCGCGCACTGCCGCATCGTCTCTGCGGAAATGCCCGCCTTCTCGATCTTCGTTCTGCCGGTGTCAGGACACTGAGCGGTCAACGTCGATGCCGCGACAAGTGCCGCCATCATGGTGACGGACAGGCTTGTCCCGCGATCCAGTGCAACACGGGTCTTGCCAACTTCCGGCCTAAGGAGCGTGTGCATGCAATCTCCTGCGTCTGTTGCGTGGCTCGCGGGCATCTCGCCGTTGCGTCCACTCTCTCAGGGCTCGGAATCCCGCCCCGTGCCCATCACGGAACATCGTCCAGCCGCTCCCTTAGTCGTCTGAGCACGTCTTCCGAGGACAAAAATCTGTAGATTCTTCGGCGTACCCGCGCGATCGCCGCCCTGTCCATCCCGGCTTCCGTTCCGGCGGCGTGCCAACCGAGGCCCACGATCTTGGCGGTGATCCAGAGATCGACGTCCGCCACCGGCAGATCGGCGAAAGCGGGGCGCACCACCTGCTCGACGAGGCGCTCGATGCCCCCCCAAGCCATGTGCCGCGCACTCGTCCACGAGCTCCATAGGCTCGACGCCGACGTCGGCAGAGAGCGCGCACCGACGCTGGCGGCGGCGATGTGCGTGCACGGCGTCGGCGCAGACGTGATGGAAGACGCCGACGAGGTACGCGCACGCATCCGCTTGCTGTCGCTCCATGCCCGCTTGACCTCCCGCTGCAAGCCACCGGACCCACGCTTCCTGCTCGGCGTCGTCGACGATCTCGCGCGGCAGCCGCCGCGCCGCCGCGCGTGCGGCCTGCGCCAGCGCGGACGGCGCGAGCGCAGCGCGGGCCATGGACGCCGCCGCTGGCACGCGGTCGCCCGCGGCCGACCCGGCGCACTGCTCGTGAGGCTGTTGGTTCATCGCGCACCGCGTGTGGAACGGACGTCGAAGCCCCGACGGTGCGTGCCTCGCGACCGACTCGACTCGCCTAGGCAAGAAATCGAGGCCAAGCCCGCAGGCCGACTGCGAAACTTCGGGCGCGGGCGCGAGCGACGTCGACTCCTCACCGATGCGAGGATGGCACCGTCGGGCAAAACCGCAAGCGCCGACAGCAAGTTCTTGTATTTCAGGATCTTAGCGACGTTTTTAGATTTTTTTGGGCAACGCGCCGGCACGGCCGCTGCCGCACTCGATTGCGCAAGCAAGGCGCAGCGATCGCGCATCGCGAGCGCCGGCTGCGGCCCCTCACAACACGACGGACTGCGGTCCCCAACAACCACGGCCGCCGCGCAATCGCACACCGCCCCGTTACCGCCCCGTCACCGCCCGGCGACCGCCACCTCGCACCACGCCCACACCCGCGCCGCGACCTCGCGCGCGCGGTTGCGCAGCATCGTCGCGGTGCCGTAGTCGTGGCCGTACGGCGCTTCGACGCCGTGGGCTTCGAGACCGACGCTGCGCGCGAGGAACACCGCGCGGGGCACGTGGAACGGGTTGGTCACGACCAGCGCGCGCGCGACGCCGTACACGTCGCGGCACCGCTGCATGGTGTCGATCGTGCGCAGGCCGAGCGGGTCGTCGACCATCGCCGCAGCCGGCACACCGCGCGCGGCCAGGAACCGCCGCATCGCCGCCACCTCGTCGTCGCCGACGCCACCGCCGCCGCGGCCGGACAGCACGATGCGCGGGGCCTTGCCGTGCCGCCACAGGTCCTCGGCGGTCACCAGGCGATCGACCAGCAGCGAGTACGGCCGACCGTCGGCGTGGATGCGCGCGCCCAGCACGACGATGGCGTCGGCGGCCGGCGCGTCCGCGACCGCGCGCACGAACGGCGCCGCGGCGGCGAGCACCTGCTGGTGCGCCGCGAACGCGAGCGCGGCGACGAGCGCCAGCAGGGCCGCCGCGGCCATGGCCGCGCGCCGCCGGCCGGCGCGCCCACGCCACCGCGACGGCGCCGAACGCGGCGGTGCCGGCTGCGCCTTCGCCGGCGGCGTCGTGCGCGCCGTCGCATCGGCGGCGACGCCGTGGTCGTGGTGCGGGTTCTTCACGGGTGCGGCTGCCCTGGCCGGCGCGGGAGTTGACCGTTCGCGCAGGCTCGGCACAATCCTTGCCCCCCATTCCCGGCCGTCGCCACGACCGCCGCGAGCCCGGGCTCCCCACGCCCGCACGACACCATGGCCCAGAACATCCGCAACGTCGCCATCATCGCCCACGTCGACCACGGCAAGACCACGCTCGTCGACGGCCTCCTGCGCCAGACCGGCACGTTCCGCGAGAACCAGGCGGTCAACGACTGCGTGATGGACAGCAACGAGCTGGAGAAGGAGCGCGGCATCACCATCCTCGCCAAGAACACGGTGGTGAACTACAAGGGCACGCGCATCAACATCATCGACACCCCCGGCCACGCCGACTTCGGCGGCGAGGTCGAGCGCGTGCTGTCGATGGCCGACGGCGTGCTGCTGCTGGTCGACGCGGCCGAGGGCCCGATGCCGCAGACGCGCTTCGTGCTGCAGAAGGCCTTCAGCCACCACCTCAAGCCGATCGTCGTCGTCAACAAGATCGACAAGCCCGAAGCGCGGCCGCAGGAGGTCGTCAACGAGGTCTTCGACCTGTTCATCGACCTCGACGCCGACGAGGCGGCACTGGAGTTCCCGGTGTTCTACGGCTCCGGCCGCCAGGGCTGGATGACCGCGGACCTCGAGGCCGCCAAGAAGGGCGGCGAGGGCAAGGATCTGCAGTCGCTGTTCGAGGCGATCGTCGGCCACATCCCGCCGCCGAAGGACGACCCGCTGGCGCCGCTGCAGTTCCGCGTCACGTCGCTCGACTGGAGCGACTACGTCGGCCGCATCGCCATCGGCCGCGTACACCGCGGCACGATGAAGGCCGGCGAGCGCGTGATGCACCTGTCGCGCACCGGCGCGCAGAAGGAAGTCGGCGTGCGCGGCGTGTACCGCTTCGTCGGCCTGTCGCGCGAGGAGACCAAGGCCGTCGAGGCCGGCGACCTGTGCGGCATCTACGGCATCGACAACATCGAGATCGGCGACACGGTCTCCGCGCTCGACAAGCCGGAGGCGATGCCAGTGATCGCCATCGACGAGCCGACGATGACCATCGTCATGCGCGTCAACGACTCGCCGTTCGCCGGCAAGGACGGCGGCAAGTTCATGACCTCGCGCCACCTGCGCGACCGCCTCGACAAGGAACTGCGCGTCAACGTCGCGCGGCGCGTCGAGCCGGGCGAGGGCGCCGACAGCTTCCGCCTGTCGGGCCGCGGCGTCATGCACCTCGGCTTCCTGCTGGAGACGATGCGCCGCGAGGGCTACGAGTTCGCGGTCGCCAAGCCCCAGGTGCTGTTCAAGACGATCGACGGCGAGAAGCAGGAGCCGATCGAGTACCTGACCATCGACACCCCGGCCGACGCGGTCGGCAAGGTGATCGAGATCCTCGGCACCCGCAAGGCGGAACTGCTGAAGATGGACCGCAAGGGCACGTTCACCCGCGTCGAGTTCACCGTGCCGGCGCGCGGCCTGATCGGCGTGCGCAGCCGCATGCTCAACGCGACCGCCGGCCAGGCGACGATGCACCACGTCTTCCACGGCTACGGCCCGTACCGCGGCGCCATCGAGGAGCGCATCTCGGGCGTGCTGGTGTCGATGGCGCAGGGCCAGACGACCTTCTACGCGATGGACGGCCTGCGCGACCGCGGCTCGTTCTTCGTGCAGGAAGGCGCCGAGGTCTACGAGGGCATGCTGGTCGGCGAGCACTGCAAGGACAACGACCTCGTCGTCAACTGCGTGCGCGAGAAGAAGGCCACCAACGTGCGCAGCTCGACCAAGGAGACCTTCGTCAAGCTGCCGCCGCCCCGCCAGTTCTCGGTCGAGGACGCGCTGGAGTACGTCGGCGAGGACGAACTCGTCGAGGTGACGTCGAAGTCCGTGCGCCTGCGCAAGTTCCACCTGAAGGAAACCGACCGCAAGCGCAACGAGCGCCGCGCCGAAGCCGAGGCGTGAGCCGCCGGTCCGGCGGCGCGTCCGGCGCGACCGGGCGCGCGCCGGCGCGCCGCCGCGGCGGCCCTGGGAGTCTGCGTCACGAAAGGCCAAGCCGCCCGCCACGCGTCTTCGCGCCCGGAGGCTCGCCGCCGATCCTCGGCGAATCCACCGATTCGCCTGCGGTCGTCCGCTTCGCCCCGGACGCGAATCCGCGCGCCGGATCGGCGCGCGTTCCGTGGCGCAGACTCCTAGGGGTGGCTGTGCGCCACCGCGGCCGGCGGTACCCTGTCGCCGTCCGCCATGCCCTCGCCCCAGGATCTGCCGACTGCAGCGCGGCTGCGCGCGCTGCGCGAGCTGAGCAAACGCCTCGGCCACGCCTTCGACGACCTGGGACTGCTCGACCGCGCGCTGACGCACGCGTCGACCGGCAACGAAGGCAAGGCCAGCTACGAGCGGCTGGAGTTCCTCGGCGACGCCTTCCTCAACTTCGCCGTCGCCGACGTGCTGTTCCGCGCCGACGCCGAGGTCGCCGAGGGCCAGCTGACCGAGACGCGGGCGCGCATCGTCAGCCGCCGGCCGCTCGCCGAGGCGGCCCGGCGCCTCGACCTCGCCGTCCACCTCGCGCACGGCAAGGGCCTGCGCGACGCCGAGCGCCACAGCGAACGCATCCTCGCCGACCTCGTCGAGGCGGTGCTCGGCGCGGTGCTGATCGACGGCGGCGTCGCCGCGGCCCGCAAGTTCGTCCGCCGCCACGTACTGCCCAAGGGCGAACTCGGCGACGACCCCAAGGCCGGCACCGACAGCAAGACCGCGCTGCTGCACTTCTGCCAGCACCACAAACTCGGCC
The DNA here is from genome assembly GCA_020247305.1 of Phycisphaerales bacterium. Classification (GTDB taxonomy): domain Bacteria; phylum Planctomycetota; class UBA1135; order UBA1135; family UBA2386; genus UBA2386. The sequence goes on from JADCJE010000133.1 coordinate 7,493, forward strand.
AGCCGCGTTACGAACTCGTGGCGACCAACGGCCTGCAGCACGAACAGGAGTTCGAGGTCGCCGCCAAGGTCGTCGACGGCCGCAGCGCCACCGGCCGCGGTCGCACCAAGCGTGCCGCCGAGAAGCACGCCGCAGCGGCCTTGCTGACGGCGCTTCGCGGCGACTGACCCGCGGCGGGCGCGCGGCTGCGGCAGCGAAGCCACCGCGCCCGCCGCCCGCCGGCGCCGTCGCCCCCGGGCCGAAGAACCCGGCGGTTTCCCCTCATCAAACGCTTGGGGTCAGCCGCCGATCTTCCCAATGCGCACGCAAGTGCGTCAGTTCGTCTGGACGCGAGACCGACCCGTTGCGGTGTGGCTCGCGGCGCCGTTCGACGCCGCCACACCTTCCGCCGCAAGGCGGCTGCGGGCCTCCGCCGGCCGACTGGTCTTCAAGGGGAGGTGCTGGGATGCGGAGCGTTCCTCGCGGCGCACGTTCATCGATCGGCATGGCCTGTGCGGGCGCGTTCACGCTCGCCGCAGGGGCCACGGCGCAATCACCCCATCCCTTCGACCCGCCGCGCGCGATCCCGGCGTTCTCGCTCGGCGGCATCGGCGCGCTGCTCGACTTCAATCGCGACGCCAGCCCCGACCTCGTGCTGCCGAGCGTCTTCTTCGGCACGCTGATCCACGCGCTCGACGAAGACGGCGCCGCGCTGTCGGTCAACGCCACCGGCCCCGCGCAGTTCGTGCCGGGCGCTTCGACGATCGCCGCCGCGATCGCGCTCGCCAGCGGCGACTTCGACCGCGACGGCCAGCAGGACCTCGTCGCGGTCACTTCGCTCGGCACGGTGCACGTGCAGCGCAACCACGGCTCGGGCCAGCTGACCGCCGGCAACTTCGCCGCCGACGTCGTCATCGACGCCTTCGCGCCCGCGTTCCCGAGCCAGCCGCCGCTGATCGGCTACTGGTTCCCGGTCGCGACGGCCATCGACCTCGACGACGACGGCAACGAGGACATCGTCGTCGGCGGCGGCCCCATCGACCGCTGGACGGGCTCGACGCTGCCGGGCTTCGTGGCGTGGTACCGCGGCGACGGCGCCGGCAACTTCACGGTGTCGCGGCTCGCCCTGCCCGGCACGGTGGTCGACGTCGACTTCGCCGACCTCGACGGCGATGCCGACCTCGACCACATCGTCGTGCTCGGCGAACAAGGCAGCGCCGGCGCCTTCAGCCAGACGCTGCAGCACGTGTCGTTCGCCAACGGCCAGCTCGCGGCCAGCCATCCGCCGCTGACCGTGGGAGCGGGCCGCTTCACCGCACTCGCCGTCGCCGACGTCGTCGGCCAACCGGCGCCCGACTACCTGTTCGCACAGACGACGGCGTCGGCCGGCACGCTGACGGCCGGCGCGATGTGGTTCGAAGGCGACGGCCTCGGCGGCTTCGCCGCGAGCAGTTGGGGTTGGCTGCCGCTGCCGCCCAACACGACCGGGCTGCAGGACTACGCGCCGGCGCTCGCAGTCGCCGACTGGAATCGCGACGGCCACCTCGACCTCGCCGTCCTGCGCGGCTTCGTGCAGCCGACAGCGGTCGCATCGGCGGCGAGCCCGGCGTTCGCCGACAGCGAACTGCTCGTGGCCATGGGGCCGCAACTGCCGTTCGCGACCTTCACGTCGATCCAACTGCCGGGCGCGCACTCGTGGTCGTCGACGCACAACCACCTGTTTCCGCTGCTGCCGCTGTTCGCGGCGCCGGGCTACCTGCGGCACGTCGACCTCGGCCAGGACGCCAGCATGGACCTCGCGGTGCTCGGCATGCGCCCGACCGGCCCGTCGTCGATGACGGTGGTGGCGACGCTGCGCAACACGACGCCGCCGCACCCAGGGGACCCGCGCTTCCAGAAGCTCGGCACGGCGAGCGGCGGCCTCGCCGCGCGCCCGGCGCGGCTGGGGTTCGACGGCGGCCGCCCCCATCCCGGCAATGCCGGCTTCGGCAGCACGGTGCAGAACCTGCAGGGCGGCTGCCTCGTCGGCCTCGTCTGGGGCCCGCTGGGCTTCGTCGACCTGTTCGTCAGCCACGGCGTCAGCGCGCACCTCGCGCCGGCGATCTGCCTGCCGGCGGGCCTCGCCGCCGGCGGCAGCACGCACGACGGCTTCTACCGCGTGGCGCTGCCGATCCCCAACGTGCCCGCCCTCGTCGGCGACGCCGGTTGGTTCCAGGCGGTCTACTACGACCACGTCGCCGGCGTGTTCGGCGGCACGCACGCGACCGGCGTGTCGATCGGCCTATGAGCGCGCCCGCGATCGCCGCGGGTGCGCCGCTCGGGGCCGTGCTCTGCAGTCTCGCGCTCGCCGTCGCGCAGAGTCCGCCGTTCACGGCGAACGCGCCGCTCGCGACGACGTGCCTGCCGCGCGCCGCCGCCGTGCTCGACGTCAACCGCGACGGCAGTCCGCACCTCGTCGCCGCCGAAGACGTCGCCGCGGCGACCTCGTAACGATCGGCGAAGACGGCGCGCCGACCCTGCACCGCATCCGCGGCGGCCACCTGCCGGCCGGCAGCGACTTCGAGCCCGGCGTGACGCTCGGCAGCGTGACGTGGCTCGGCGCGCCAGCCGCGCCGCAGACGCGCGTGCGCGCGCCCTTGGTACGCAGCGCCGACGCCGATGGCGACGGCATGCGCGACGTCGTCGTCGCCGCCAACGTCAACGGGCCGGGTGGCGTCGACGGCCGGCTGCCGTGGTTCGACGCCAACGCGCAGGGATTGCTGCCAGCGGGCGTATGGGGCCAGCTCGCGGTGCCGCCGACGGCGGCCGGCGTCGACGGCGCAGGCGTGGAGCTGCTCGCCGCGGATTGGGACCGCGACGGCAGCGACGACCTCGCGGCGCTGCGGGCGCACGGCACGACGACGCCGTCGCCGATCGGACCGCAGTCCACGCCGCTGCCGAGCGACGTGGTCCTCCTTTGCGGGCCGCAGCCGGCGTACGCGCCCGCAGTTGCGATCGCGCTGCAGGGCAGCAACGACGACGCCGCCTTCGTCATGCCGCCCTCCCTGCAGCAGCCGCTCGAACGCGTGCAATCGCCGCTGCGCGCGTTCGATCTGCGCAGCGACGGCAGTCCCGACCTGCTGGTGCTCGACCTCGCGGTCAACGGCGGTGGCGCGCTGTTGGCGCTGGCCAACCAGTGCCCGCTGCCGCCCGGCGCGCCTTGGCTTCGACGGCTCGCAGGCGACGCGCCTGCAGATCGGCTCGTAGCCGCCTGCGCCGCCGGACGCGCGCCATTGCGCGGGCCGCGCCGGCGCACCACCATGCGCGGACGATGACGAAGATCGCGTTGCTGGGAACCGGCCTGCTCGGTTCGGCCATGGTCGAGAACCTGCTGCAGAAGGGCGCTGCCGTGCGCGTCTGGAACCGCACGCGCGACAAGCTCGCGCCGCTCGTGCAGAAGGGCGCGGTCGCCGCCGCCGATCCGGCCGACTGCGTGCGCGGCGCCGACCGCGTGCACCTCGTGCTGACCGACGACGCCGTCGTCGACGCGGTGCTGGCGCAGGCATTGCCGGCCCTGGGCCCCGTCGTGCCGGTCTACGACCACAGCACCAACCTGCCGGCGAAGGTCGCCGCGCGCGCCGCGGCGCTGCGGGCGCAGGGCGTGCGCTACGTCAGCGCGCCGGCGTTCATGTCGCCGAACAACGCGCGCGAGGCCAGCGGCCTGCTGGTGTATGCCGCGCCCGCGGCCGAGCAGGCGGCGATCGAGGCCGACCTCGCGCCGATGACCGGCAAGGTGTGGTGCGCCGGCGAACGCGCCGACCTCGCCGCCGTGCACAAGCTCGCCGGCAACTCGCTGTTCTTCGCGCTCGCCGCGGCGATGGGCGACGTGCTGGCGATCGGCGCCGGCTGCGGCGTGACGGCGGAGCAGATGCTCGCGTTCTACGAGGTCTTCAAGCCCGGCGTCGCGCTGCCGTTCCTCGGCCAGCGCGTCGCGCGCGGCGGCGCTGGCCGCGCCAGCTTCGAACTGCAGATGGCGCGCAAGGACGTGCGGCTGTGCCAGGAGTCGGCGGGCGTGGAACCGACGCTGGTGCTGCCGGCGGTTGCCGCGGCGATGGACCGCGGCCTGGCGCAGGGCAAGGCGCAGAACGACTACGCCGTGTTCACGCGCAGCTGAGCCGCTGCGGCGCGATCGCCCGGCCGGTTGGCGGCAGCGACGCCGGCAGCCGCGGCGATGGCGCGGACTACTGCGGGCCGAAGCCGGCGCGCTCGCGCACCATGCCGACGACGATGCCGATGGGCAGCGCCAGCACGGCGGGCGCCAGCATCAGCGCGGCGACGGCCTCCAGCCGGCAATGGCAGAGGTCCTCCGCCAGCACGAGGTAGTCGTTCTTGAGGCCGAGCGAACCCGACGTCTGGTACTGCGCTTGCGCCACGGGATCGTGGATCAGGCCCCACAGCATGCGCAGGTTGCCGGTCTGCAGCAGCGAGCCGGCCATCGCCGACGCGACGCGCTCCTTCGCTTCGCCGGTGTAGCCGCCCGACCAGCACAGCGCGTAGCAGAAGGCGGCGAAGGCGAGTTCGCCGAGGTGGCCGCCGGCGGCGATCAAGACGTCGGCGAGGTCGCTGCGCGCGACGAACGGCAGCGCCAACGCCAGCGCGCCGAGCGCAATGGCCGCGAACGGCCGCTGGCGCAGCGCGACGGCGAACAGGCCGAGCACGATGGCGACGGTCCACGACAGCCACGGCCGGAACTCGCCGATGCCCGCCCACGCGTGGCCGGCGAGGTTGACGGCCGGCGCCGACGGGTGGCCGAGCAGGATGCCGACCGTCGCGTGCCCCATCTCGTGCGGGATCGCGCGGAAGATCCACTCGAAGCGGCACGGCAGGAAGAACGAGCCGCACGCGGCGAGGGCGCAACCGAGCAGCAGCCAACGCCAGCGGGCGGCGAAGCCCTCGCCGTCCGCCAGCTCGGGCGCCGACACCGATTCGACGGTGCGCCGGTACCCCGGCAGCGGCGGCGGCGCGCCAGGGCGCGAGCGCCGGATCGGCGGCGGTGGCACGTACGGCGGCGGCGGCGGCGGCATGGTGGGTTCATCGAACGGCGACGGGCGTGGGATTCAGCCCTGGACGCGGGAACCGAGCGAGGTCGCCAGCGACGAGGTCAGCAGATCGCCGCCGTCAGCGTCGTCGCGCCAGCAGGCGCGCGCCCTGCGTCCGCGGCGACGTGCGATAGCCCGTCCAAGCGAGCGCTCCGACGAGGTCGAAGCCGGCCTCGGTGAGCAGCTGCCGGAGCGACCGCTCCGACACCGCGCCCGCCACTCAATCGGACCACGCGCCGGCGCGCGCGACCGCAGCCGCATCGGCGCCGGGGTCGACGAGCACGTCGCACAACCGCAGTTCGCCGCCCGCGCGCAGCACGCGCGCCGTCTCGCGCAGCACCGCCGGCTTGTCGACGCAGAGGTTCAAGGCGCCGTTGCTGGCGACGACGTCGAAGGCCGCGTTCGCGCACGGCAGCGCCGCCGCGGCGGCGACGACGACGTGCACGCGCGCCGCGAGTCCCGCCGCCAACGCCGCCGCACGGGCGCGGGCGACCATCGCCGGCGCGAAGTCGACGCCGACAGCGCGTCCATGCGGGCCGATCGCCGCCGCCGCGCGCAGCAGGTCGAGGCCGGCGCCGCAGCCGACGTCGAGCACGCGGGAGCCGGGCGCGGGCAGGAAGTCCGCGAGCGGATCGCCGACGCCGGCGAACGCCGCGGCCGCGGTCGGGAAGGCCGCGAGGTCGCCGTCGCGGTAGCCGAGCGCGCGCGCGCTCGATGGACCGACGGCGAAGCGCGCTTCGGCCGCCGGATCACACGCCAGGGCTTCGAAGCGGGCGCGCACGGCATCGGCAGGCGACGGCGAGTCGGCAGACATAGGGCCAGAGGCTAGCGCGGTCGCGCTGTTGGCGGCAGACGGCCGCTGCGCGTCCTCGCATGGAGCCTTCCCTGGTCGCGAGGGGCGGCGCATCCGGCGCGGCGACGCGCATCCGGCGTCGACTGCTTCAGCGGTGACCAGTCCGTTCCTGCCGCGGCTGCGCGCCCCGGTCCGTCATCCGCCGAGCGAGTAGTTCTCGACGAGCTCCAACTGCGCCCGCACGGCGGGCGTGGTGTTGACGACCCAGATAGGGGCCTTCTTGGCCCAGGCGAGGCGCACGCTCTCGTGCAGCAAGGCGTGCAGGAAGCTCTGCGTGCAGACACGCATGGTGCGGAAGTCGAGCGCTATGGCCTCCCGCCGCAGCAGCCGCGGCTCGAGCACTTCGGTGGCGAACTTGTGCGCGGCAGCCGTGTCCTCGGAGGCAACCGTCACCAGCGCGCGGAAGACGCTCGTCGGCGGTTCCTCGAAGCGCAGCCAGCGCTGCGTGATGCGCTTGGGCGACCGTTGGATGGCGAGATCCCGGATGTGATCGATGATCCTATCGTAACTGCCGACGTGGCTGACGGACGTCTCGAAGGCCACCAGCGTGCCCGGGTAGTCCGGCGCGTCGCCATGGGTCAGGATCGGCTGCGCGTCGTGGTCGCGCGACCGGTCGAGGAAGTACGTCGCCCCGCGAGAGGCGAGCAGCAATCGGCCGTCCGTCTCCTTGGCCATCTCGGAGATGAAGAACAGGCCCATGCCGGCGTTCTCGCCCGAGCCGGTCTCGCCCTCGGGGAACGCGCCGGACACGTGCGGCTCGAGGGCGCGAACCAGCGCATCGCTCGGCGTCTGGATCGACGGCCGCATGTGGCGCAGGGCTTCGAACACACCGATGCCGTTGTCGACCACGACGACCTGCAGCGCCGGTGCGGCAGTGTACGGCCCCTTGTCGTTCCACTGTGCCGCGACGATGCCGCCGTGCGGATCGTTGCTGTGCTGGCCGACATTGCGCAGCAGTTCGACGAGCACGTACCGGAACAAGTCTGCCGCCGGCGAGTGCGCGCGGCCGGGCAACGCCAGCGCGACGATCTTGCCGGCGAGGCCTTACCAGGGCCCGCGACCCGTCACGCGCGCAAGGGTCACGGTGCGGTCGCGCTCGGTCGGCGCGCGCTCTTGCAGACCGGCCACCACCTCGGCGACGCCCAAGGCGCTGGCGCAGCGCGCAGCACCCGTGCTGTACCCGGACTCCAGCACCAAGTGCCCCGGTTGCTGTTGCCGAGCCAACGCCGCGGTGGCGGCGACGGCGAACGCCTGCGCGACCTCGACCTCGTCGAAACTCAACCGACCGAGGCGCTGGACGCCTGCGAGCCAATGCAGAAACCCGGAGGGGTCATCCGACTACAGGCGCGGCAGCGACGACACGCGACGGAGCCTAGCCCGCGGTTGCGCACGTGGCCACCGGCCACCTCGGCCCACACCAGTTCGTCGCGAAGGCGACTGGCGACCATTCACCATGCTGCCCCGCATCGCACCGACGGATGGCTGCGAACGGTCCGCCGCGGCGCGCGTGCATCCGCGCACGCGCCGCCTAACCTCTCCGCCCCGCCGTGCCGCCCTCCCCCGCCCAGCGCCTCGTCGACGCCTTCGCCGGCCTGCCGGTGACGCGCACGCTGTGCGAACAGGTGGCGCTGGGCAGCCAGCGCAAGGCCGGCGGCCTGTGGGGCGCTTCGGCCGGACTGCTCGTCGCCGTGCTGCGCCAGCGGCACAAGGGCCCGCTGCTCGTGCTGACGGCCGACGACGTCGACAGCCTGCAGCTGCAGACCGACCTCGCGGCCTTCGGCGAGACCGCGCACGTGCTGCCGCGCCAGGAACAGGGCGACGACGGCGCGCCCGACCCGACGACGCGCAGCGAGCGCCAGAAGGCGCTGCAGCGGCACGCGGCCGACGGCGCGCCGCTGCTGGCTGGCATCGAAGCGCTGCTGCAGCCGGTCGCGACGCCGAAGTCGCTCGCGCGCGCGCAGCTCGAACTGCGCGCCGGCCAGGCGATCGACCGCGCACAGGTGCTGCAGAAGGCGCAGGCCGCCGGTCTGCGGCAGGTGCCGCTGGTGCTCGCCCCCGGCGAGTGCAGCGTGCGCGGTGACGTCGTCGACCTCTTTCCGATGGCGGCCGAGCAGGCGGTGCGCCTGGAGTTCTTCGACCGCACGCTGGAGTCGATCCGCACGTTCGACCCGAGCACGCAGCGCGCGCTCGCCGTGCACGAGCGCTTCGCGCTGGCGCTCGGCGGCAAGGACACCGCCGAGGAAGGCGCGGTGCTGCGCCACGTCACGCCGTCGCGCACGCTGGTCGTCGCCTACGAGCCGCTGCGCATCGAGGAACGGATCGCGCGGCTGGCCGCGTTCGCGCCCGACCTGCGCACGGCGGTGCAGGAACTGCAGGACGCGCTGCGGCCGTGCGCGCGCGTCGACGCCAGCTCGCTGCCGAGCCACGACCTCGACTACAAGGTGCTGTCCGCCGGCAGCGCCGTCGGCTCGGGCGAGGCCGATCCCGCCGGCCGCCTGCGCAGCATCCGCGGCGTGCAGGGCCGCGTGCTGCTGTTCTGCCGCAGCGACGACGAACGCGAGCGGCTGCAGGAGATCTTCGCGCACAAAGGCGTCGACCTCGCCGCCGAGAAGGTCGAGCTGCTGCCGGGCGCGATCAGCCGCGGCTTCCGCATCCCCGACCTGCAGACGACGGCGCTGAGCAACGTCGAGTTCGCCGGCGTGCCGCAACAGGCGCGCGTGCGCGAGCGGCAGGTGATCCCGAGCCGCGCCATCCAGAGCTTCTTCGAACTCGGCCCCGGCGACCTCGTCGTGCACGCGGTGCACGGCATCGCGCGCTTCGAGGGCACCGAGCTGGTGACGCGCGGCCAGGGCGTCGAGGAGCACCTGCGGCTGTGCTTCCAGGACGAGGTCAAGCTGCTCGTGCCGGCGAGCAAGATCCACCTCGTCCAGAAGTACGTCGGCAGCGGCGGCAAGGCGCCGCTCGACAAGCTCGGCGGCAAGGGCTTCCAGAGGCGCAAGGAACAGGTGCAGGAAGCCCTGTTCGACCTCGCCGCCGAACTGCTGGAGGTGCAGAGCAAGCGCGCGCTGGTCAAGCGCCCGCCGTACCCGCAGGACGCGCTCGAACGCGACTTCCTCGACGCGTTCGCCTTTCGGGACACCGCCGACCAGGCGCGCGCGTGGACCGAGATCCAGGCCGACCTCGCCAAGGACTCGCCGATGGACCGGCTGCTGTGCGGCGACGTCGGCTTCGGCAAGACCGAGGTCGCGCTGCGCACGGCCTTCCGCGTGGCGCTCAGCGGCCGGCAGGTCGCCGTGCTGTGCCCGACGACCATCCTCGCCGAGCAGCACGCGCGCACGTTCGCGCGCCGCTGCGAGCCGTTCGGGCTGTCGGTCGAGATGCTCTCGCGCTACCGCACCGGCGCCGACCGCCGCGCGATCGAGGACAAGCTGCAGAAGGGCAGCGTCGACATCGTCGTCGGCACGCACCAGCTGCTCGGCGAAGGCGTCGCCTTCCACGACCTCGCGCTCGTCGTCGTCGACGAGGAACAGCGCTTCGGCGTGCGGCAGAAGGAGCGGCTCAAGCAGCTGCGCGCCGAGGTCGACGTGCTGACGCTGTCGGCGACGCCGATCCCGCGCACGCTGCACGGCTCGCTGCTCGGCATCCGCGGCATCAGCACGCTCGACAGCCCGCCGCCCGGCCGCCAGGAGGTCGAGACGCGCGTGCTGTTCCGCGACGACCGCGTGCTGCAGGACGCGATCGCGCGCGAGCTCGCCCGCCAGGGGCAGGTGTTCGTGCTGCACAACCGCATCAGCGAGCTGGAGCCGCTGGCGCTGCGCATCCGCCAGCTGTGCCCCGGCGCGCGCGTCGCCATCGGCCACGGCCAGATGACCGAGGCCGAGATCGAGAAGACCGTGCGCGCGTTCGTGCGCGGCGACTTCGACGTGCTGGTCAGCACCACCATCGTCGAGAACGGCCTCGACATCGGCCGCGCCAACACCATCCTGATCGACAAGGCCGACCACTTCGGCCTCGCCGAGCTGCACCAGCTGCGCGGCCGCGTCGGCCGCAGCAGCGAGAAGGCGTACTGCCACCTGCTGCTCGACCGCGACGAGCCGCCCGGCATGGAGGCCAAGGCCCGGCTCAAGGCGCTGGAGGAGTTCTCGCACCTGGGAGCCGGCTTCGCGATCGCGATGAAGGACCTGGAGATCCGGGGCGCTGGCAACCTGCTCGGCCCGCAGCAGTCCGGCCACATCGCCTCGGTCGGCTACGACATGTACTGCCAGCTGCTGCGCGCCGCCGTCGACGCGGCGAAGACGCAGCGGCCGAACGTCGTGCAGGTCGTCGAGGTCGACGTCGACCTGCGCGTGCAGGCGTTCCTGCCGCAGGACTTCCTCGCCGAGCCGCGCCAGCGCCTGGAGCTGCTGCGCGAGATGGACGAGGCGACCGACGACGACAAGCTGCGCGAGCTCGAGGCCGAGCTCAAGGACCGCTACGGCAAGCTGCCGACGCCGGTGCGCACGCTGCTGCGCGTGTTCCGCCTCAAGCACGGCCTGATGGCGCTCGGCGCGCACGGCGTGCAGTGGGTCGAGAACGACCGCGTCGTCGTGCGCCACGCGCCGGGCGTGCCGCTCGGCGGCAGCTGGCTCGACTGCTGCCAGGACGTGCGCCCGGTCGAGGCCGGCAAGACGCACCTGATCCTGCCGCCCCGCCGCGGCGGCAAGGCCTGGGCCGCCGACGACGTGCTGGAGTTCTTGCTCGGCGCGATCACCGGCACGCTGGCGCCCGCCGTGCGCGCCGCCAAGCCGACGCCGTCGCTGGCGCCGCCGCCGCGGCCGTCGACGCGCCGCCCGGCGGGCGGCAGCAAACGCCTGCCCTGGGAGTGACCCGGCGGCGGCGGCAAGGCCAGGGCGACCTGCGGCGCCGCAGCGCGCGCGGTCGCCGGCGCGCGCGGTGCGCTTGTGCCGCCCCACCGCCGTCCGCGATGCTGGCCCGCCGGCATGCGTCTCGCCTTCGCGCTCTACGACTACTTCCCGTTCGGCGGGCTGGAGCGCGACTGCCGGTTGATCGCCGAACGCTGCGCCACCGCCGGGCACGAGGTGGTCGCGTTCGCGCGCACGTGGCACGGCCCGCCGCCGGCCGGCGTCGCAGTGCGCACGTTCGGCCGCCGCGGCCTGACGATCCCGGCGCGCAATCGCCGCTTCGTCACCGCGCTGCAGCGCGCGCTCGCCGCCGAACGCACGCCGTTCGACGCGGTCGTCGGCTTCCAGAAGCTGCCCGGCCTCGACGTCTACTACGGCGCCGATCCGTGCTACGCCGCGGGCCTGTACCGGAAGCCGCGGTGGAAACGCTGGCTGCCGCGCTACCGCCACTACCTCGCCAACGAACGCGCGGTGTTCGCGCCGGAGCACGGCGTCGTCGTGCTGCAGTACATCGACCGCGACGTCGCCGCGTACATGCAGCAGTACGGCACGCGCCGCGAGCAGTTCGTCGTGCTGCCGCCCAACGCCGAGCGCACGCCGCACACGCCGGCCGACCGCGCGGCGGCGCGCGCGGCGGTGCGCGCCGAACTCGGCGCCGGGCCCGACGACTTCGTGCTGCTCGCCGTCGGTTCGGCGTTTGCGCGCAAGGGCTTCGACCGCGCGGTCACCGCCCTCGCCGACCTGCCGGACCCGCGCGCCCGGCTCGCCGTGCTCGGCCGCGACGACCCGGGGCCGCTGCAGGCGCTGGCGGCGCGCCTCGGGGTCGCCGCGCGCGTGCATTGCCTCGGCGGGCGCACCGACGCGGCGCAGTGGTTCCTCGGCGCCGACGTGCTGCTGCACCCCGCCCGCCGCGAGAACACCGGCACCGTGCTGGTCGAAGCGCTGCACTACGGCCTGCCCGTACTCGCCGCGGAGCGCTGCGGATACTCCGTTCATATCTCTATGTCTGGAAGCGGCTTGGTGATTCCCGATCCGTGCGCGCGGGAGGCCCTCGCTGCCGCCCTCCAGACCGCCGCCGACCCCGCCCGGCGGGCGGATTGGCGCGGCAAGGCGCTCGCCTACGCGGCGACGGGGGCCCTCTACGGCTGCCACGAACGGGCGGCCGAGGCGATCATCGCGGCGGCGACGGCGGCGACCGGCCGCCGCGCGCAGCGCTGATCGCCCGCCACGCGCGGCGCGCCGGTGCCCGCGCCGCGGCTCGCACGCCCGACCCAACTGCGCCGATGTTGCGCCCCGCCGCAGTCGTTGGCCTGCAGCCGCCGTCGCCGCGAGTACCCCGAACGTCGCAGGCTGCGAAATCCTTGGCGTCCCCTTGGCTGCGGTGCCTACAACCATCGCCGTCTTCGCGTTTTCCACATCGGCCAACCGATCTAGCTTCATGCGGATTCCACGCTCGCCGTCCCTCCTCGGCGCCTCGCTGTGCGCGCTCGGCTTGCTGCTCGCAGCGCCGGCGGTCCGCGCGCAAGAGCCGCCTCCGGCACCCGCGCCGACGCCGGCGCCGGCCGAGCAGCGCCCCGCCGGGCAACCCGCCGGGCAACCCGGCGAGCAACCCGCGGCGGATCCGGGCGCAGTGGACGCGCCGCGCCGCCAGCGCCGCCCGGGCCGTTTGCCGCCGGGCTTCGCGCCGCTGGTCCTTGAAGCCGGCCACGTGCACCCGGTCACCGGACCGGCGATCGAAAACGGCGTCGTCGTGGTCCGCGGCGAGCGCATCGTCGCCGTCGGCAAGAAGGGCGAGGTCGAGGTGCCGCAGGGCGCGATCGTGCGCAGCTTCCCCACCGGCCACGTCTACCCCGGCCTGATCGACGCCGCGACCGACGCGTACACCGACGGTTCGCTGCGCAGCGACGGTGGCGCCGACGGCGGCACGTCGTTCGCCGACGACCTGCGCAAGCAGGAGGCGCGCTTCCACGACCTCGCCGCGCAGGGCATCACCACCGCATACGTCACCGTGCGCTCGCCCGCGTTCGTGCGCGGCCAGGGCGCAATCGTGCGACCGAAGAAGGACGGCGCCTTCGAGCCATGGCGCGACAAGGAAGCCACCGCGCTGCAGATGCGCTTGGCGAGCGGCACGCTGATGTCGCACGCGCTCGAACGCCAGCAGCAGTTCCAGCAGGCCGACGGCTTGTTCGAAGGCCTCGACGAGTACCGCAAGTCGTTCACCGACCACGCTGACGCGCTGAAGAAGTACGACAAGGAGTTCGCCGACTACCTCGCCTTCCACCAGAAGAAGAAGGACGGCGACAAGAAGCCCGAGGGTGACAAGCCCGCCGACGCCGGCAAGCCGGCGGGCGCGGCGGCCCCCGCGGCGGGCGACGCGCCGGCCGGGCCGGGCCCCGGCCCAGGCGGCCGACCGGGCGGACGCCGCGGCGGCCCCGGTGGGCAGGGTGGCGGTGGGCAGGGTGGCGGTGGGCAGGGCGGCGGCGGCAACGAACCGCCGAAGGGCAACGAGCCGCCGAAGAACGAACCGCCCAAGAAGGACCCGCCAAAGCAACTCGAAGGCGCGGCGGCCGCAGCGTTCGAAGCCGCGCTCGCGACGTTGCTCGACACGATCGCGCAGGACCCGAAGCCGCAGGATCCGCCGAAGCCGGAAGGCCCGAAGCCCGACGGCCAGCAGCCCGCCCCCGCCGGTGGCGCGCCGGCCGGCGAGAAGAAGGACGAAGGCCCTAAGCGCCCGACCTACCCGAAGCCCCCGCAGAAGGACCCGCAGCGCGACGCGCTGCTGAAGGTGCTCGACGGCGAACTGGCGCTGCGCGTCGAGGCACACCGGCCCGACGAACTGCGCGCCGCGCTGGCGCTGCAGCAGCGCCGGTCGATCCCGCTGCTGGTGCTGGAGCAGGCATACGGCGCGGGCGCGCTCGCCGACGACCTCGCCAAGGCCGGCGTCTCGGTGGTCGTCACCGAGTGCCTGCCGCTGACGCTGGCGCCGCCGTACGACCGCTTCGACGTCCCCGCGCTGCCCGCGAAGCTCGCCGCCGCCGGCGTGCCGTTCGCGATCGCGACGGGCCGCGCGTCGTGGTCGTCGCTGCTGCCGCTGCAGGCGGCGGCCGCCGTCGCCGGCGGATTGCCGCCCGCCGAGGCGCTGCGCGCGATCACGCTGACGCCCGCCGAGATCCTCGGCGTCGCCAAGGACACCGGCTCGCTGCAGCCGGGCAAGTACGCCGACGTGCTGGTCACCGACCGGCCGCTGTTCCAGACCGACAGCCGCGTGCTGCTGGTGCTGGGCAAGGGCAACGCCGAATACGAGGTGAAGTGATGCGCGCGCTGCTGCCGTCCACCCTGCTCGCGCTCGCCGCGACGCTCCCCGCGCAGGACCTGCTGGTCCGCGCCAAGACGGTCGTCGTCGCGCCGGACACGGTGCTGACCGACGGCCGTTTCCTCGTGCGCGACGGCAAGGTCGCGTACGTCGGCAGCGACGTTCCCGCCGACGCCGCCGCCAAGGCGACGGTCGTCGACTGCGGCGACGCGGTCGTGGTGCCGGGCTTCGTGCTGGCGCCGACGACGCTCGGCCGCGACGGCGACCTCGCCGAAGGCGCCCTGCCGTTCACGCCCGACCTGCGCGCCGCCGAGGCCTTCGATCCGTGGCAGGACGAACTCGCCAAGCTGCCGCGCGCGGGCTTCACCGCCGCCGTGCTGGCGCCGTCGCCGCGCAACCTCGCCGGCGGCCTCGGCGCGCTGGTCAAGCCGGGCGCGACCGGCGGCCGCGTCGCCACCGCCGACCTGCACCTCGCGCTGTCGCTGACCGCCGCGGCGCGCAATCCCGAGCGGCCGCCGACCTCGCTGATGGGCGGCGTCGACCTGCTGCGCAGCGCCTTCGCGCAGGCGAAGTCGGCCGCCGCCGCCGGCCCGGACGTCGCCGTGCTGCGCGACGTGCTGCAGGGCGGCCGCAAGGTGGCGATCGCCGCCGACACACTGGTCGAACTGCAGGCCGCGCTCGATCTCGCGCGCGACTTCGGCTTCGAGCCGGTGCTGGTCGGCGCGCGCGACGCCGACAAGGCGCTGCCGCGGCTCGTCGCGCAGCGCGCGGCGGTGGTGCTGGCGCCGCTCGCGCCCGAGATGCGCCGCGCGCAACTCGAACTGCCGGCGCGCTTCGCCGAAGCCGGCGTGCCGTTCTGCTTCAGCGGCAATCCCGAACAGACGCGCCTGTCGGCCGTGCTCGCCGTGCGCCACGGCCTCGACCGCCAGACGGCGTGGGCCGCGCTCGGCCGCGCCACGGCGACGATGTTCGGCGCGGCGGGACAGGTCGGCGCGCTGCGCCAGGGCTGCGCCGCCGACTTCGCCGTCTGGAGCGGCGATCCGCTCGACCTCGGTTCGTCGCTGCGCGCCGTCTACGTCGATGGCGCGCGCGTCCACGGCGGCCAACCGTCGGCTGCCGCCCCCGCTGCTTCGTCTTCGTCCACCGCCGCCGGAGGCCGCTGATGCACCGCTCGCTCCCCCTCGCCGCCGCGCTCGCGCTCGCGGCCCTGCTGCCCGCCCAGGACGGCGTCACCGCCTACCGCAACGCCCGCATCCTGCCGGGCGGCGCGCCGGCGATCGCCAACGGCACGCTCGTCGTCGGCGGCGGCAAGGTGCTCGCCGTCGGCGGCGCCGACACGCCGGTGCCCGACGGCGCCACGGTCGTCGACTGCGCCGGCAAGACCATCACGCCGGGCCTGATCGACGCCTCGTTCCGCGCCGGCAACACGCCGGACATGAACGAGAACGGCGCCGAGGTGACGCCGCACCTGCGCGTGCTCGACAGCCTCGACCCCGACGACCCGTCGTTCGTGCGCGCGCGCAGCGCCGGCGTCACCACCGTGCACGTCATGCCCGGTTCGCGCAGCGTGATCGGCGGCCTCGGCGTCGTGCTCAAGACGCACGCCGCCGACCCGCAGGCGATGGTGGTCAAGAACGACGCCAGCCTGCGCATCGTCATGGGCAGCGAGCCGTCGATGGGCAACCGCGCGATCCGCGGCGGCTCGGTCGACTCGATCTACTACCGCCGGCCGACGACGCGCATGGGCGTGGTGTGGGCCGCGCGCAAGGCGTTCTTCGACGCCAAGGAAGCGATGGAGCAGAGCGTCGGCGCGCCGGGGGCGCCGCCGAGCCCCGGGATGGAGGTGCTCGCGCGCGTGCTGCGCGGCCAGCTCACCGCGGTGACCACCGCGCGCTCCGAGCAGGACCTGCGCACCGCCCTGCGGCTGGCCACCGAGTTCGGCTACCGCACCGTCATCGACGACGCGCAGGACGCGCACATGCTGGTCGGCGAACTGAAGGCCGCCGGCACGACCGTGATGCTCGGCGCACCGAGCGCCACCGCGGTCGCCGGCAGCGCCGCCAGCGACGGCGCCGACCCGCGCAGCGCCACCGTGCGCCTGCTCGCCGACGCCGGCGTGCCGTTCGTCATCACCACCGGCAGCAACCTCGCCGCGCTCGACCTCGTGCGCGAAGCGATGTTCGCCGCGCGCAACGGCCTCGACGCCGCGCGCGCGCTCGACGCCGTGACCATCGCTCCCGCCAAGCTGCTTGGCATCGACCAGCGCACCGGCAGCCTGCAGAAGGGCAAGGACGCCGACTTCGTGATCTGGTCCACCGACCCCCTCGACCCGGCCGCCGCGGCCGCGTCGGTCCACATCGACGGCATCGCCGTGCAGGTCATCCGATGAACTCCATGTCGCTCCCCGCTTCGCTCCTTCGTTGCGCCGTCGCCGCCGCGCTCGCGGCCCTGCCTGCTGTCGCGCAGGACCTGCTCGCCGTCAAGGCGAGCCGCATCGTCCCCGTCAGCGGCCCCGTCGTCGACGACGGCGTGGTGCTGATCCAGAACGGACGCATCACCAAGGTCGGCAAGCAGTCCGAGGTCGAGATCCCGTGGGCCGCCAAGGTGATCGACGCCACCGGCAAGACCGTGATGCCGACGTGGGTCGTCGCGCACTCGCAGGGCGGCGTGCGCAACTTCAACGAGAACATGCAGAACGTGCCGTGGCTGACGGTCGCCGACGCGATCGACCCCGCGGCCGTGTACTTCGAGGACTGCCTGCGCAACGGCGTCGGCGCCGTGCACGTGATGCCCGGCAACCAGACGCTGCTCGCCGGCCAGGGCATGGTCGTGCGGCCGTTCGGGCGCACGGTCGAGGACATGACGATCGCCGCCAACACCGGCATGAAGATGTCGCTGGCGTCGGGCGGCGGCGGCGGCCGCCTGCAGCAGATCCGGCGCCTGCGCCGGGCCATCACCGACGTGCGCGAGTACCTCGCCGACTTCGACCGCCGCAAGGGCGAGTTCGAGAAGGAGCAGGCGGCGGGCGCGATCCCGGCCGACAAGAAGTGGACGGAGGAGATCGACCGCACCAAGAAGGGCGCGGTCGACCTCGTGCAGAAGAAGGCGAAGGGCTGGCTCTACGTGCCGAGCTTCGCCGAGATGGACGAGGCGCTGCGGCTGGCGCAGGACCTCGACCTGCAGATCGTGCTCGGCAGCAACATCGACGAGGCCGTCGGACTGGTGAAGAAGCTCGGCAAGCCGGTCGTGCTCGACGACGCCATCGAGTACTTCGAGACCGACGAGGAGACGCAGAAGGAGAAGCGCTTCTGCACCGCCAAGCTGCTCGCCGACGCCGGCGTGCCGTTCGCGCTGACGCTGGGCCTCGGCGGCCCGACGAGCTACCCGTGGTGGCAGCTCGGCGCGTGCGTGCGCAACGGCATTGCACGCGACAAGGCCATCGAGGCGCTGACCATGGTGCCCGCGCAGTTGCTCGGCCTCGGCGACCAGATCGGCTCGCTCGGCGAGGGCAAGCTCGGCAACCTGCAGATCCTGACCGGCGATCCGCTGCAGGCGACGACGTGGGTCGAGACCGTCGTGCTCGAAGGCCAGGTCGTCTACGAGCGCAGCAAGGACCCGCGCCTGCAGTACCTGTTCGAGGCCGAGAAGGCCAAGGCCAGCAAGGCCGCCGGCCCGGAGCGGAAGGAGACCGAGAAGAAGGAGTCCGACAAGAAGGACGGCGCCGAGCCCGCCAAGGCCGAACCGGCGAAGGCCGAGGGCGGCAAGCAGGACGCGCCCAAGTCCGGCGGCGACGGCCGCGAGGTCCGCTGATGCGCGGCACGCATTCCTTCCGGCTGCTGCTCGCCGCCGCCGCGCTCGCCGCGGTCGGCGCAGCGCAGGGTCCGCAGGACGCCGCCGCGCCGCCGGCGCGCACCTTCTGGGTGCGCTGCGGCACGCTGCTGCTCGGCGACGGCAGCCCGCCGCTGCGCGGCGCGTGGCTGCAGGTCGTCGACGGCAAGGTGCGCGGCATCGGCAAGGACGCGCCGGCCGCCGACGCGCCGGTCGTCGACGCCCGCGACCGCGTGGTCATGCCCGGCATCGTCGCCGCCGACAGCGACCTCGCGACCGGCGCCGACTCGGAGTACCAGTTCGCGCCCGACGCGCTCGCCGTCGACCAGTTCGACTTCGAGCGCAACCAGCTCGCCGCGCTGCAGGGTGGCGTGACCACCGCGTACCTGTCGCCCGGCCGCCAGCGGCTCGTCGGCGGCCAGGGCGCGATCGTCAAGCTCGCCGGGCGCGACCTCGTGGCCCGCGTGCTCGACGACAGCGCCGCGCTGCGCGTCAACTTCGCCGAGGGCGCGCTCAACGCGCCGCGCGTGTTCGAGCCGACGCCGCACCCGACCGACGAGGAGCCGCTGGAGGCCGCGCGCATCCAGACGCCGACCGCGCGCATCAGCGTGCTCGCCGAACTGCGCGCCGCGTTCGCAGCGGCGACCGACAAGGACACGCGCGCCGGCGGCGACGGCCCGACCGAGCACCGCTACGACGAACGCCCGCTCGCCGACGTCGTGAAGGGCGCGCTGCCCGTGCGCGCCGGCGCCTTCCTCGCCAACGACATCCGCCGCGCGCTGATGCTGCAGAAGGAGCTCGGCCTGCGCATGGTGCTGGAGGACCCGCAGGAGATCGCCGAGGTCGCCGACCTCGCCGCCGCCCAGCAGGTCGGCGCCATCTTCCGCGTGCCGGTGCGCTTTGGCCGCGCCAACCCCGGCGGCGAGGACCGCCTGCTGAAGGCGCTGGAGCCGCGCCCCGATGCGCCGGCCGCCGCCGCCAGGAAGGGCCTGCGCATCGGCCTCGCGCCCGCGCCCGGCGTGCCGCTGCGCGACTACCTGATGGCGGTCGCCGTCGCCGTGCGCCACGGACTGCCCGCCGACAAGGCGCTGCGCGCGATCGGCGCCGACGCCGCGGCGATCCTCGGCGTCGACGGCCGCGTCGGCACGCTGCAGCCCGGCATGGACGCCGACTTCGTCGTGCTCAGCGGCGACCCTCTCGCGGTCGGCACGCTGGTCGAGCAGACCTGGGTCGACGGCGAGCGCGCCTACGCGCGCAAGACGACGTCGACGATGCTGGCGGTCCGCGCCGGCCTCGTGCACGACGGCGCCGGCCGCACGTTCCGCAACGGCGTGGTGCTGGTGCAGGACGGCCGCGTCAAGGCGGTCGGCGAAGCGCTCGCGATCCCGTACGGCGCCGAGGTGCTCGACCTGCCGGACGCCGTGGTCACGCCGGGCCTGATCGACGGCTTCTCGCACCTCGGCCTCGCCGGCGACGGCATGCTGGTGCCGCCCGGGCAACCCGACCAGCGCCTGCACGACGCGATCGCGCACGACGACCCGATGTTCGCGCCGGCGCTGCGCGAAGGCATCACCACGCTGCTCGTCGCCGGCAAGGACGGCGCGCCGGTCGCCGGCCGCATCGCCGCGATCAAGACCGGCGCCGCCGACCACACGGCGATGACGGTGCGGCCGATCGCCGGCCTGCGCATGAGCCACGACGCCATCGGCCCCGACGGCATCCGCGGCTTCGCCGAGCAGCTCAACCGCGGCAAGCAGTACGTCGAGGCGTGGAAGAAGCACGAGAAGGAGCTCGCCGACTGGCTCGCCGGCAAGAAGGCGGAGACACAGCCAGCACCGCCGCCGCCCGCCGAGGACAAGCCGGAGGCCGCACCGGTGGATCCGGTCAGCGGCGTCTGGGAGGGCGACCTCGACGTGCAAGGCCAGGTGCAGCTGAAGTTCACGCTCGACCTGAAGCTCAGCGGCACGAAGGTCGACGGCACCATCAAGATCGCCTTCGCCGGCCGCGAACTGCCGGCGCAGCCGATCGCCGGCGGCTCGTTCGAGAACGGCCGGCTCAAGCTGGAGTTCCGCGGCATGGGCGGCCAGACGACGCTCGAAGGCACGATCAAGGACGACGTGCTGACGTCGAAGATCGCACTCGGCCGCATGGGCGACCAGGACCTGATCGCGCGCCGCACCAGCAAGACCGCCGGCTCGCCGCCGCCGCGCCGCAGCAGCGCCAGCAAGCCCGACGAGGACGGCCGGCCGAAGCCGCCGAAGACCGAGGAAGGCCTGGAGCCGCTGCGCGCCGCGCTGGAGAAGCGGGCCGCGCTGGTGGTGCGCTGCAACCGCGGCGCGGCCATCGCCGACGTCGTCGAGCTGCTGGAGAAGGAAGGCGTGCCGTACGTGCTGACGGGCGTCGACGACCTCGTCGACGACGCCGGACTGCTCAAGGGCCGCAAGCCCGCGGTCATGGTCGGGCCGGAGACCGTGTTCGAGGACAAGGGCGAGGTGAAGAACGTCGCCGCGCAGTTCGCCGACCTCGACCTGCCGGTGCTGTTCGGCAGCGGCGAGTGCAAGAACGCCGGCCTGCTGCCGCTGCACGCCGCCTACGCGGTGCGCTACGGCCTCAGCCCGGCGGACGCGCTCGCGGGCCTGTCGTCGGCGACGGCGAAGGCCTTCCGCCTCGACGACCGCATCGGCTCGCTGCAGAAGGGCCGGGACGCCGACCTCGTGGCGTTCTCGGGCAATCCGTTCGAGCCGCAGAGCCGCGTGCTCGTCGTCGTCTGCAACGGCCGCGTGGTCGTCGACCGCCGGGAGGACAAGCAGTGATCCGCGCTCCGCTCGCCGTCGCCGCCGCGCTCGCGGCGGCATCCCTCGCCGCGCAGCAACCCGCCGCCGCGGCCGCCGCCAACGCGCCCAAGTCCGCCGCCGGCGCGCCGAACCTGCCGGACAAGCCGTTCGAGACGTGGCGGCCGCGCCGGCCGAAGGACGAGAAGGACTACAAGGTGGCGAAGTGGGGCCCGCGCGGCCTGCCGAGCCCCGGCTACGCCTTCCGCGCCGCCAAGGTGCTGCCGGTCACGGCCGCGCCGATCCTGGACGGCGTCGTGCTGACCAAGGACGGCCTGATCGAGGCCGTCGGCGCGGCGAAGGACGTCGTCATCCCCGCCGGCTACGAAGTCGTCGACTGCGGCGACGCGGTGATCGTGCCGGGCCTGGTCGAGATGCACTGCCACATCGCGTCGGAGAGCTTCGACCTCAACGACACGGTGCATCCCACCAACCCCGAGTTCCGCACGCTCGACCTGATCAGCATGGAGCACGACCAGATCCGCGCCGCGCGTGCGGGCGGGATCAGCACCGCGCTGTACATCCCGGGCTCGGGCTCGAACATGGGCGGCTTCGGCACGCTGACCAAGACGTGGGCCCGGTCGCCGGAGGAGGCGCTGGTGCGCTTCCCGGGCAGCCTCAAGATCGCGCAGGCCGGCAACCCCGAGCGCGGCAGCGGCGACCTCGGCACCGACATGATGGGCATGAGCGAGGGCATCCGCATGACCCTGCTCGACGGCAAGCGCTACTGGGAGGCGATGCTGCTGCACGAACAGGGCAAGGGCAGCAAGCCGGCGTTCGATCCGACGCTGGAGCTGATCAGCGGCCTGTTCCGCCACGAGTACCTCGTGTCGGTGCACACGCAGATCTACCAGGTCGTGCTGCAGACGCTGCAGATGCTGCGCCAGGAGATGGGCCTGTGGACCGTCGTCGTGCACGGCGAGTTCGACGCCTACCGGCTGTCGGGCAACGCCTACGACACGGGCATGGCCGTCGCCGCCGGCCCGCGCAACTACCACTTCGACCGCGCGACGTCGCAGTTCCTCGGCCTGATGCAGACGTGGCACGACGGCGGCAAGTACTACAGCTGGCGCGATCCGGTCGCCGGCCTCGGCCGCGACGGCATCGGCGTCAACACCGACTCGCCGGTCGTGCCGCAAGAGCAGCTGACGGTGCAGGCCGCGATCGGCGTGCGCCTGGGCCTGCCGCACGAGGTCGCGCTGCGCGCGCTGACGATCAACAACGCGCGCTTCGCCGGCATCGACCACCGCGTCGGCTCGCTGGAGCGCGGCAAGGACGCCGACCTCGGCATCTGGAGCGGCGACCCGATCGATCCGCGCAGCCACGTGCACGTCATGGTCGTCAGCGGCCAGATCTGCTACCGCCGCGATCCGTCGCGGCCCGTCTGGTGACCCGCCCGGCGACCTGAACCCGCCGCCCACGCCGTGACCTCCCCCGCCGCCATCGCCTGCGCGTTGCTCGCGTCCGCCGCCGCTTCGGCGCAGGCGACCGTGCACTTCGCCGCGCGCATCCTGCCGGTCGACGCGCTGCCGATCGACGGCGGCGCGCTGGTCGAGGCGGGCGGCCGCATCACGGCGATCGGTCCGCGCGCCACCACGAACGTGCCCGCCGGTGCGCGCGTCGTCGACCACGGCGACGCATGGCTGTGCCCGGGCTTCGTCGACCTGCACCACCACGTCAGCGGCGGCGGCGGCAACGACATCAACGACATGACGCACCCGCTCAACGCCGGGCTGCGCACGCTCGACGTCGTCAAGCCGAGCGAAGAGGCGATCCGGCGCACCGCCGCCGGCGGCGTCACCACGACGCTGTTCATCCCCGGCTCGGGCACCAACCTCAGCGGCTTCGGCGTGCTGCTGAAGATGCGCTGGGGCGGCTCGCTCGACGCGATGGTCGTGCGTCAGCCGGGCGCGATGAAGGTGGCGCAGGGCTTCAATCCCGAGCGCGGCAGCGGCGACCTCGGCGCCACGCGCATGGGCAGCCAGGAGCTGCTGACGCGGCAGCTGCAGCGCGGCCAGGAGTACGAGGCGGCGTGGCGCGCGCACCGCGAGGGCAAGGGCCCGCAACCGAAGTTCGAGCCGGAGCTGGAGCAGCTGCGGCAGGTGTTCGCCAAGGAAGTGCCGGTGCTGATCCACACCGCCGGCCTGCGCGACTGCATCGCCACCGCGCGCATGTTCCAGGACGTGTTCCCGGTGCAGATGGTGCTGTCGCACGGCTGCTTCGACGGCTGGCTCGCCGCCGACGCGCTCGCGCGCCGCAAGACTCCGCTGAACCTCGGGCCGCGCATGTACCAGTTCGACCCGTACGGCCGCATGCAGGGCATGTGCCAGGCCTACTGGGACGCCGGCTGCACCGACATGAGCATCAACACCGACGCGCCGGTCGTCGCCGCCGAGGAGTTCCAGCTCCAGGGCGCGGTGGCGGCGCGGCTCGGGCTGCCGTGGCAGGCCGCCCTGCAGGCGCTGACCCTCGCGCCAGCGCGCCAGATCGGCGTCGCCGACCGCGTCGGCTCGCTGACGGTCGGCAAGGACGCCGACTTCCAGGTGGTCGACGGCGACCCGCTCGACCCGCGCCATGCGCCGCGCGCGGTCTACATCGAAGGAACCTTGGTCCACCGACTCGGAGACGTGCGATGACCCCAGTACGAACCGCCCTCTCGGCCCTGTTGGCGCTCGCCGCCGCGACCGTTTGCCGCGCACAGGACGCCCGGCCGATCGCGTTCACCAACGCGCGGCTGCTGCCGATCTCCGGTCCGGCGATCGAGCGCGGCACGCTCGTCGTGCGCAACGGCAAGATCGAAGCCGTCGGCGCCGACGCGACCGTGCCGCCGGGCGCGCGCGTGATCGACTGCGCCGGCAAGACGCTGATGCCCGGCCTCGTCAGCGCGTGGTCGCGCGCCGGGCTCGGCGGGCAAGCGCAGCCGCGCGGCGAGATGCCGGCCGGCGGTCGGCGCGGTGGCCGCGGCGGCATGGACTTCCCGATGCCGAGCGGCGGCGGCGGCACGCAGAACAAGCCGGCGACGAAGGTCGTCGACGGCCTCTACGGCAAGCAGCCGGTGTTCGCCGAGTTGCTGCGCGCCGGCGTGACGACGGTGGCGCTCAACCCCAACGGCGGCGGCTTCCCCGGCCTCGGCGCGGTGCTGCGGCCGGACGGCAAGACCGTCGAGCAGCTCACCGTCGACGACGACGCGTTCGTGCAGGTCGGCATGGTGCGCGACGGCGGCACCAAGAAGCTGCTGAAGGATCAGTTCGAGAAGGCGCAGAAGGTCGTCGACGAGCGCAAGAAGCCGCCGGCGCCGCCGACGCCGCCGCAGCAGCCGCAGCAGCCACCGGCGGACGCGAAGCCCGGCGAGGCCAAGGCGGAACCGCCGAAGGGCAGCGAGCCGCCGAAGCCGGGGCCGAACCCGACGCCGACGCCGAGCCCCACGCCGACGCCGAACCCGACGCCGACGCCCACCCCGCCGCCGACGCCGAACCCGACGCCTGCCCCAGCACCGCAGGGCCAGCAAGGCCAGCCCGCGCCGCAGCAACCGCCGCAGCAGGCCCCCAAGGCGCCGCCCAAGGACCCCAACCTCGAAGTGCTCGCCGACCTGCTCGAAGGCAAGCGCCGCGCGATCGTGCAGATCGACTCGGCTGCCGACCTGCTGCACTGGCAGGACGCCGTCGGCGACAAGCTGTCGTTCCCGCGCGCGGTCGCCGTGCCGCGCCACGATCCGATGTCGGGCACGCTCGACGTCGTGCTGGAGCAGGTGAAGGCGTGGCAGTGCCCGGTGCTGCTGCCGCCGGATCTGACGACGCTGCCGCGCACGCGCTACCTCGTGCACCCGGCGCTGCAGTTCCACGACGCCGGCGTCGAGGTCGCCTTCGCCGTCGGCGAGAGCGGCCCGGCCGTGCGGCAGTTGTTCTTCCGCCTGATGGAACTCTGCCGCTACGGCCTGCCACAGGACGTCGCGCTGAAGGCGGTGACGCTGCTGCCGGCGAAGATCCTCGGCGTCGACAAGACGACGGGCTCGCTCGAAGTCGGCAAGCACGCCGACCTGCTGGTGTTCACCGCCGATCCGCTGTCGCCCGCCGCCGAACTGGACGCCGTGTGGCTGCGCGGCGTCGAAACCAAGAAGGAGCCGTGACCATGGCCACGACGACCAACCGCCTCCACCGCACCATGCGTCCGCACGTTCTCATCGCCGGCGCGCTCGCGCTGCTCTCCGCGTTCGAACTGCCCGCGCAGGGCCGCGGCCGCCGCGGCCAGCGCCCCGACGGCGCGCCACAGCCGGCGACCGCGCCCAGCGAAGCGGCGCCCGCCGCCAAGCCCGAAGCCAAACCCAAGAAGTACACCGCCATCGTCGGCGGCGACGTCTACCTCGGCACCGGCCAGCGCCTGAGCGGCGCCACGGTGCTGATCGCGGACGACAAGATCGAGGCCGTGGGCCACAACCTGACGCTGCCCGAGGGCACGACGGTGATCGACGCCAAGGGCAAGTGCGTCAGCCCGGGCTTCGTCTGCGTGCAGGGCAACGGCATGGGCGCTGGCCGCGGCGCGCCCTACGTCGACACGGTCAATCCGTTCGACCCCGAGATCAAGCAGGCGCTCGCCGCCGGCGTCACCGCGTTCCTGTCGGGCTCGGCCAACGGCCAGGGCCTGCCCGGCGGCAGCAACGCCGTGATCAAGCTCGCGTACGGCGACGTGCGCGGCATGGTGCTCAAGGAAGACACCGTCGTCGGCATGAACGCGGTGATGAGCCTCGCCGAGCGCGACCGCTTCGAGGACACGGTCAAGAAGTGCCGCGAGTACCTGCAGGCGGTCACCGAGTTCCCGGCGAAGAAGGCCGCCGACCCGCAGGCCAAGGAGCCGCAGCCGCCGCAGGGCGCCGAGAAACTGCTCGCCGTGCTGAAGGGCGACGCGATGCTGTGGCTCAGCGTCGGCGGCGTCAGCATGAACCCGTTCGGCGGCATGGTCCGCCGCGGCAACGCCAAGAGCAGCGACGTCGACGGCATCCGGCAGGCGATGGCGATCGCCAAGATGCTTGGCCGCGGCGTCGTGCTGCAGAAGCCGATGAGCGCGTGGCTGGTGCCGGACGAGATCGCCGCGACCGGCTCGATGGTGTTCCTCAGCCCGCGCGACCGCATCCCGGCCGACCCGACCGACCCCGACACCACCGGCAGCAACCTCGCCGCCAGCGCCCTGCTGGCCAAGGCCGGCGTGCCGGTCGCGGTGACCTGCCCGGTTGGCATGTTCGGCGGCGCCGGCGTCGGCACCGGCGGCATCATGGGCCAGGACCTCAACACCCCGCACCTCGACGCGGCATTCGCCGTCCGCGGCGGGCTCGACAACCGCAAGGCGCTGCGGACCCTGACCCTGGACGCGGCGAAGATCCTCGGCGTCGAGCGCCGCATCGGCTCGCTGGAAGCCGGCAAGGACGCGGATGTCTTGATTCTCCAGGGGGATCCGCTGCACTATGCGACCTTCGTGACGACGGCCCTCGTGAACGGCAAGGTCGTCTACGAGATGGCCAAAGAGCCCCTCTACAAGCACCTCGCGCGGTGAACGGGACTTGGCGGCGGCGGGGCAAAGGCCTGCGCCCGCGCTAGGCACGGACTGCACCGCAAACGGATTGGCAACGCATGAGCGTCGAAAGCCTGAAAGAACTGGACGACTTCTTCCGCAGCATGCGGCAGTCGTTCAACAGCCGCGACCTCAAGACCTTCCGCTCGCACTTCTGGACCGACAAGCGTTTCCAAAACCTTGACGCATCCGGCCGTCGCGACCGGGGTTGGGGTGAATTCGAGGAAGTGCTCGACCAGGAGTTCCGCTACCTGGAAACGGTCAAGCTGGAGCTCAAGGACCTCGACTTCCAGGTCTTCGACGACCAGTTTGCAACCGTCGTCGGCGGCTGGAAGCTGTCCCAGGTCGACCCCGACGGCCGCAACCACGACCAGACCGGCCGCTGCATGTTCGCGCTGTGCCGGCTGAGCGACAACTGGAAGATCGTGGCGCAGCACTTCTCGCATCACTCCGAAGAAGGCGCGGCGACGTAGCCGCTGGCGGCCCGCTGGCGGCCCGCTGGCGGCCCACTGGCGGCCCGCTCGCGGTGCCGGCCGCAGGGCCGATGCTGCGGAAAGGCGGTAGACCGACCTCGGCAGGGCGGCGCGGGGTCGGTAGAGTGTTCGCCCCTCAAGGCCCACCCGAACGCATGGCCACCCCCGCGCCCACCGCATCCCATCCGGCCCCGGCAACAGCGCCGGCGGGCGCCCCGACGCCGGCGTTCCAGCCTACGCACAAGATCCGGCTGGTGACGGCGACGAGCCTGTTCGACGGCCACGACGCCTCGATCCACATCTTCCGCCGCATCGCGCAGGCGACCGGGGCGGAGGTCGTGCACCTCGGCCACAACCGCTCGGTGCGCGAGATCGTCGACGCGGCGATCCAGGAGGACGCCCAGGGCATCGCGGTGACGTCCTACCAGGGCGGCCACAACGAGTTCTTCCGCTACATGCACGACATGCTGCGGGAGCGTGGCGCTGGCCACGTGCGCATCTTCGGCGGCGGCGGCGGCGTGATCCTGCCCGAAGAGATCGCCGCGCTGCAGGCCTACGGCATCGCCCGCGTCTACTCGCCCGACGACGGCCGCGCGCTCGGCCTGCAGGGCATGATCGACGACATGCTCGGCCGGTGCGACTTCGCCACCGTGCGCGCCGACGAAGCGCTGCCGGCGTTCACCGCCGACGACCACCGCGCGCTCGCCAAGGCGATCACGCTGGTCGAGAACCATCCGGACAAGCACCGCGAGACGGTGCAGAAGCGCCTCGCGGCGGCCGCCTTCGTGCCGCCCGTGCTCGGCATCACCGGCACCGGCGGCGCCGGCAAGAGCTCGTTGATCGACGAGCTGCTGCGCCGCTTCCTGCTCGACTTCCCGGCGATGCGCATCGCCGTGCTGTGCGTCGATCCGACGCGCAAGAAGACCGGCGGCGCGCTGCTGGGCGACCGTATCCGCATGAACAGCGCATCCGACCCGCGCGTGTTCGTGCGCTCGATGGCCACCCGCCGCGCCAACCTCGCCCTGTCGGAGAGCGTGCGCGACGCGCTGTCGGCGCTGAAGTGCGCCGGCTTCGACCTGATCCTGCTGGAGAGCAGCGGCATCGGCCAGAGCGACACCGAGATCGTCGAGCACGCCGATGTGTCGCTGTACGTCATGACTCCCGAGTTCGGCGCGCAGAGCCAGCTCGAGAAGATCGACATGCTCGACTACGCGGACCTCGTGGCGATCAACAAGTTCGATCGCCGCGGCGCCCGCGACGCCCTGCGGGACGTCAAGAAGCAGTTCCAGCGCAACAAGAAGGCGTGGGACAAGGCGCCGGACGAGATGCCGGTGTACGGCACGATGGCGGCGACCTTCGCCGACCCGGGCGCCAACCGATTCTACAAGGCGGTGGCGAAGGCGCTCGACGGCAAGCGCCCGGGGCGCTTCACGAGCGCGCTGCCGCTCGCCGAAGGCGAGCCCGAGACCGCGCACGTGATCCCCGGCGAGCGCGTGCGCTACCTCGCCGAAATCGTCGAGCACAACCGCCGCTACAACCGCTGGTCGCAGGAGCAGGCCGACCTCGCCGAGCGCGCCTACGCGCTGCGCACGGCCGCCGACGCGCTGCCGGCGACGGCGGCTGCCGCCAAGGCGACGCTGCTCGAGGAAGGCGCCAAGGCTGCGGCGGCGCTGGCCCCCGAGAGCCGCGACCTGCTCGCCGGCTTCGCCGAGCTGACGCGCAGCTACCAGGGCGAGCACTACGTCTTCAAGGTGCGCGAACGCGAGGTCCGCGTGCAGAACCACGTCACCTCGCTGTCCGGCCTGCAGATCCCCAAGGTCGCGCTGCCGCGCTTCCGCGGCGACGGCGATCGCCTGCGCTGGCTGCTGCAGGAGAACGTGCCCGGTCGCTTCCCGTTCGCGGCCGGCGTCTACCCGTTCAAGCGCACCGCCGAGGACCCGACCCGCATGTTCGCCGGCGAGGGCGGCCCGGAGCGCACCAACAGACGCTTCCACTACCTGTCGGCCGGCCAGCCGTACAAACGGCTGTCGACCGCGTTCGACAGCGTGACGCTGTACGGCGAGGACCCGGCGCAGCGTCCGGACATCCTCGGCAAGGTCGGCAACGCCGGCGTGTCGATCTGCACGCTCGACGACGCCAAGCGCCTGTACTCGGGCTTCGACCTGTGCGACCCGGTCACGTCGGTGTCGATGACCATCAACGGCCCCGCGCCGATGCTGCTCGCGTTCTTCCTGAACGCCGCGGTCGATCAGCAGTGCGAACGCTGGCTGCAGCAGAACGGCAAGCTCGCCGAGGCCGAGGCGACGATCGCCGCGCGGTGGCAGCAGAAGGGCCTGCCGCGGCCGCGCTACCGCGGCGAGCTGCCGTCCGGCCACGACGGCCTCGGCACGCTGCTGCTGGGCGCGACCGGCGACCAGGTGGTGCCGAAGGACGTCTACGAGCGCATCCGCCAGGAGACGCTGTCGGTCGTGCGCGGCACGGTACAGGCGGACATCCTCAAGGAGGACCAGGCGCAGAACACGTGCATCTTCAGCACCGAGTTCGCCCTGCGCATGATGGGCGACGTGCAGGAGTTCTTCACCCGCAACAAGGTGCGGAACTTCTATTCGGTCTCGATCTCGGGCTATCACATCGCCGAGGCCGGCGCGAACCCGATCACGCAGCTCGCCTTCACGCTCTCGAACGGCTTCACGTACGTCGAGTACTACCTGTCGCGCGGCCTGCACGTCGACGAGTTCGCGCCCAACCTGAGCTTCTTCTTCAGCAACGGCGTCGACCCCGAGTACGCGGTCATCGGCCGCGTCGCGCGCCGCATCTGGGCCAAGGCGATGAAGCATCGCTACGGCGGCAACGAGCGCAGCCAGATGCTGAAGTACCACATCCAGACGTCGGGCCGGTCGCTGCACGCGCAGGAGATCGACTTCAACGACATCCGGACGACGCTGCAGGCGCTGTACGCGATCTACGACAACTGCAACTCGCTGCACACCAACGCCTACGACGAGGCGATCACGACGCCGACCGAGGAGTCGGTGCGCCGCGCGATGGCGATCCAGCTGATCATCAACAAGGAGCTGGGCCAGGCGAAGAACGAGAACCCGCTGCAGGGCTCGTTCCTGATCGAGGAGCTGACCGACCTCGTCGAGGAGGCGGTCTACGCCGAGTTCCTGCGCCTGTCCGAGCGCGGCGGCGTGCTCGGCGCCATGGAGACGATGTACCAGCGCGGCCGCATCCAGGACGAGTCGCTGCTGTACGAGAGCCGCAAGGCGACCGGCGAGCTGCCGATCGTCGGCGTCAACACGTTCCTCGGCCGCGACGGCTCGCCGATCCAGGTCGTGCGCGAGGTCATGCGCAGCACCGACGGCGAGAAGCAGGCGCAGATCGACGGGCTGGCGCAGTGGCAGACGGCCCACGCCGAGGCCAGCAAGCAGTCGCTCGCGGCGCTGCAGCACGCGGCGCTGGCCGGCGGCAACGTCTTCGCGGCGCTGATGGACGCGGCCAAGGTCTGCTCGCTCGGCCAGATGTCGGCGGCGCTGTACCAGGTCGGCGGCCAGTACCGGCGCAACATGTGAGGCGCGGCCGGCGCGCGCCGGCCGCCTGCTTTTCGGCCGCCTCCTTTCAGGCCGCCTCCTTTCCGGGCGCCTGCCGTCCGCGCGCCGCGCGCTACGACGGCTGCCCCGTCACTTGCCGGCGCCGACCGCGGCGCGCAGCGCCTGCTCGCCGCCCACCACCGGCACGACCAGCGAGCTGCCGTCGAGGTCGATGGTCAGCTTGGCGCCGGCCTTCGGGTGCAGCGTGAACTCGTTGTCGCTCGCCATGACCATCAGCGCCAGCTGTTCGCCGGCGGCGAGGACCTGGTCGTCGGGCTGCAGGTCGAACGACACGTCGTAGAACGTGCCCGGGACCAGCGGCTCGCCCTTGGTCAGCGAGTTGCGGTTCTGCGGGTCGGCCCAGCCGCGCGTGACCACGTCGTCGGTGATCTTGCGGCCGCCCTGCCACGGCAGCGACACCAGCCAGACGCTGAGGTTGGTCGCCGGCTTGTCGCAGGCGAGGCGCAGCGTGACGCGCGGCGTGCCCGAGACGTGCATCGGCGCGGTGAACTTGGGCAGCGCGAACAGCAGCCGGTTGTCCGACTTCTCCGCCTGCGCCAACGCCGCGCCGGCCTGCTTGGGGTCGTCGACGATCGTCTCCTTGCCCTGGCCCGTCGCCGCCGCGAAGGCCAGCGCGCCGACGCCGTTGCCGCCCTGCATCGGCCACAGCGTCACCGGCGCGGCCTCGGGGTTGGGGTAGTCGGCGTACGGCGACGCGCCGCTCGGCCGAGCGTCCTCGCGCACGATCCAGGCCTTGGGGTCCTTCTCGACGCCGTTGTCGACGCCGTGCAGGAAGCGCGTGAACCAGCGGTTCTGCAGCTTGAACGGCACGTTGTCGACGTGGCCGCTCTGGTGGAAGAACGCCATGCACGGGACGCCCTTCTGCTTGAGCATCGCGTAGATCGACACCGACTGCTCCGGCATGACGTTCCAGTCGTTGAAGCCGTGCGCCATCAGCGTCGCGGCCTGCCACTTGCCGAGCTGGTTCTTGTAGTCGCGCGCCGCCCAGAAGTCGTTGTAGTCGCCGCTGACGCGGTCGATGCCGTTCTTCAGCTCGCCGTCGCGCACCTTCTCGATGCACCACGAGCGGCGCTTGGGGTCGCCGCTGGCGACGAAGTCGAACAGCACGTCCATGTCCTCGCCCGGGTAGCCGCCGGGGCTGCGCACGAGGCCGTTGCTGCGGTAGTACCCGTACCACGAGGCCGCCGGCGCGATCGGGATCACGGCCGCGAGGCCCTCGACGCCGGTGGTCGCCGCGGCGATCGGCAGCGTGCCGTTGTACGACGTGCCGACCATGCCGACCTTGCCGCTGCACCAGTCGGCCGTCACTTCCTCGTCGCCGTCGAGCGTCTTGTAGCCCTTGGCGCGGCCGCACAACCAGTCGATGACCATCTTCGGCGCCAGCGCCTCGTTGGGGCCGCCGATGGTCGGACAGCCCTGCGAGAAGCCGGTGCCCGGCGAGCAGCTGTGGACGACCGCGAAGCCGCGCGGCAGCCACTTCTGCACCTCGCTCTGGCTGATCATTCCCGGCTTCTTGCCGAAGCCGATCGGGCTCATCGCCGGCCGCGGCTGCGGCGGCTGGCCGAGTTCCTGCTCGATGCTCCAGTAGTAGCTGGTGTCCATCGGGCCGGTGCCGGCGAAGTACGGGCTGGTCTCGTAGACGACCGGCACCTTGAGGCCCTCGGTCGCCGTCTGCTTGGGCCGCGTCACGTCGACGTGCAGGCGGTCCTTCTTGCCGTCGCCGTCGGAGTCGAAGTCGGCCTGCACGAACAGCCATTCGCGGATCCACTCCTTGCGGTCCTTGAAGGCGTCGACGACCTGCGCCTCGCCGTCGGCGAACACCGGCGCGGCCTTGCTCGCGGCCGCGGGCTGGTCGCCGCCCCCTTGGGCGGCGAGCGCTGCGGCGAACGCAGCGAGGACGAAGGGCAGGCGGAAGAACGACGGATCGCGGCGATGCGACATGCGATGGATGGTAGGACGCTGTGTAGACCGCGGCCAGCCGCGCCTGTCGCCCACGCGGGCGCGCCGCGTGCGACCGGCGCCGTGCGCAGGCCCATCAGGGCCAGAGCAACCGTCGTTTCGCAGCCTCTCAGCGCGGCGACGGGATGTCGGAGCCCCACATGCGCGGCCACAGCCACGCCATGCCCTTGCCGGCGTCGATGCGCGCGCCGTCCTTGCGGTCGACGACGTTTGGCACCACCGCACCGTCGCCGCCGAGCCGCGCGACGTCGAAGCCGAACACGTAGTGCGGCTCCTGCCCCATGCGCAGGTCGACGAGTCGCAGCTTGTCGCCGTGGCGCTCGACCTTGGTGCAGCCGCCGGCGAAGCGGTCGAGCGCCGCCGCTGCCGGGATGGCGAGCACCCCGGGAAACCAGCTGGCGCCGCGGTCGATGCGCTGCAGCTGCAGCGGGCGATCGCCGTCGCAGAACGACCAGAAGCCCTCGTAGGCCACGTCGCCGTCGACGGCGAGCACGCGCCACAGCAACGTCTGCAGCGGCGCGGCGGTGACGACCAGCGCCGTCGGCGCGATGCCCTGCGCCGCCAGCGTCCGCTTCGCCACGTCGGTCGCGACGCCCTGCGCGACCACGCTCCAGCCGGCGTAGGCGCAGCTCAGCAGCAGGCCGCCGCGGTTCCAACCCGCGCCGGCGAACGCGCCGCGCGCGAGGTAGCCGACGAGGCCGACGGCGAGCGGCAGCGTGTACAGCGGATCGATGACGAACAGGCTGCCGACCGCGAAACCATGGTCGGAGAACGGCAGCGCCAGCTTGGTGCCGTAGATCGTCATCGCGTCGAGCAGCGGGTGCGTCACTAGCGCGAGCCACACGGCGAGCAGCCAGCGCAGGTAGCGGTGGCGTTCGCGCTCGAACGCGGCGATCGCCAGCGCGAGGAACGGCGCCGCCACCGTCAGCCACAGCAGCGAGTGGCTCTCGGCGCGGTGGTTCAGCATGTTGGCGACCGCGCTGCCGTGGTCGATCAGCACGTCGAGGTCGGGCAGCGTCGCCACCGCGCCGCCCCACAGCACGGCGCGCCGCGGCCGCGCGTGCTGGCCGAGCGCCAACGCCGCGACGCTCGCCCCGAGCACGAACTGGCTGACCGAGTCCACGGCCGTTGGGTTACGCCACGGCGGCCCCGTCGGCAAGCGGCGGCGTCCCGCCCTGGCGGCACGCTGCGTGCCGGGCGGCCGGCGCCGCCGTCAGCGCTCCGCCTCGCGCCGGATGTGGTCGAGCACGCGGCGGTGGATCGCATGCACCATCAGGTCGCTCCACAGCCGCCAGTACGGCTCCGGCCGCAGGCCGTGCGAATACCACGTCGTGCCGACGAGCCGCGTCGTGCCGTCGGGCTGCGGCGTCAGCTCGAACTGCCCCTGGCGGGCCTGGAAGTAGCCGTGCAGGTGCGCGGCATGCACCTCCTCGGGGCCGTGGAACGGGTTCCACTCCTGCATCGGCGGCGGGCACTGCGTGACGGCGAAGCGCAGCAGGCGCGGCTCGTCCCACACTTCGATCGGCTCGACAAAGTCGCCGGTGGTGAACGAGCAGTGGCGGACGGCCCCCGGCCCGCGGCCCGTGATCGTCGCGTGCGTCGGGTAGGCGATGCCGAGGCGGAACAGCAGTTCGGTCGGCGGCGGCAGGCGATCGAAGGTCACGAGGCTCTGCCAGACGCGCTCCGGCGCCGCCTGCACCACCACCTCGGTGCGCGCTTCGAACACCGTCGCCGGCGGCGCCACGGCGGGTTCGAGGCATTGCAGCAGCGGCACGGCCAGCAGTCCCACCCACGCCCGGCCGCGCTGGAGCGGCGTGATCGCGCGGCCGACGCACACGCCGAGCAGGCCACAGAGGAACCAAGGCGGCACGGTCATGGCGATGCAGAGCAGGCCTTCGAGCGCGAGCGTGAGCAGGAGCAGCGCTTCGTACACGAGGCTCAGCGCCAACTGCCCGAGCGACTCGGTCCAGTGGCGATTGCGCGTCGTCATGCCGACGATCAGGCCCTGCATCATCGGCAGGCCGAAGAACAGGATGCCGCCGTAGTCGGCCAGCAGCCCGAAGCTGAGCCAGGAGAAGCCCACCGTGACCGCGGCGGCGAGCGCTGCCGGCAGCCACCGCGGCAGGCTCTCGCCGGCGGCCGATGCGCCGGCGGGCGCCGCCGCCGCGGCGCGCGACGGCAACGCGGCGAGCACGGCGAACAGGCAGAGGTTGGCGTACGGGGCGAAGAACGCCAGCAACAGCCAGTCCGACCAGCCCGCGTCGCGCAGCCGGCGGAAGGACATCGCCACGCCGATCCAGCAGAACGCCAGCGACGGCAAGGCGAACAGCGCCCACTTCCAGCCGACGTCGGCGCGCAGCAATGGCCACGGCAGCGGCGTCACGTACAGCAGCGGCGACCACGGCGGCAGACCCAGCGCGCGGCACAGCGCCGCGTCGAGGCCGACCTTCAGCGCGAGCAGCAGCAAGCCGACGCCGAGGAAGCGCGCCGCCGTGACGCGGCCGCGCAGACTGAACAACCACGCGAGCGTCGCACGGAGGTTGGGCATCGGGTCGTTCGGGCCAGCGCGCGCGGCGGCAAGCGGCAGCGCCGAACATACGGGCGCCGCGATCGGGCGTGAAGCAGCGCGCGCGGCGCGATCCCGGCCGCGCCCCGGCGCGCGCGTCGTCGCGGCCCACGCGGCGGGCCGCCGCGCGTCAGTCCACCTTGGCCTCGACCTCGTAGGCCTCGACGTGGTTCGCCAACGACAGGCCCAGGCCGTGCACCTCGACCTCGAGGGACTGGCCCGCGCCGAGGTTGGTGAACAACGCATAGAAGCTGGCCGCGTCGTCGGCCTCGTCGCCGAAGACGCAGCTGGCGTTGACGGTCGCCGTCGCCGGTCCCGCCGTCACCGTGCCGCCGAACGGTTCGTCGACGCTCGCGATGGTGAACGTGAACAGCCCCGTGCCCGGCGACACCGAGGTCACGACGCCGCGGGCGCGGCCCGCGTGGACCTCCGTTCGGCTCGCCGCGACCGTCGGCGCCGTGTTCGGTCCGCTGATCGCGCCGCGGACTTCGAGCCGCTGGCCGACCTTGAGTTGCGGCGCCGCGAGCGCCGGCGCGCCTGCCGTGTCGAGGCGCAGCGTGCTGCTGGACAGGTCGACCGTGACGTCGGTCGTGGTCGACGCGACCGAACCACCGAGCGCGGCGTTGCCCGGCAGCAGGCGCATCACCAGCGAGTTCGGCAGGCCAGCGACGTTGGCGATCACGCCCTCGAACTCCGGCTGGCCTTCGATCTCCACCACGACCGCGCGGAACGGGGCGCCGGCGAACACCGCGAACTTGGCCTTGATGCGCTGGCCGCTGACGAAGCCCGCTTCCGTGGTGGGCACGTTCTCGTCGAGCAGGAACCGCGCTGTGCCGTCGTAGTCGCACGCGATCGTGTTGCCCAGCGACGACAGCAGCGGATTGGCGACGGCTGCGCCCTTCTCCACCTCGACGACCACGAGGTCGAAGGTGTTGGCGGCCGTGTCGACGTCGAGCGCGACGCCTTCGAGCTTGACGACGTAGGCGACGCCGCCGGCGGCGTGCTCGACCTCGATGCGGCTCGCGAGGATGCCGCCGTTGACCAGGCTGCCGTGCACTTCGACGCTGGCGAGATCTGGCGTGAGCGCGGCGAAGAACGCCGCCGCGGACGCATACGTCTGGCCGCTGGGATCGACCAGCAGGGCCGTCGGCGACGGCGTGACCTTGATCCGGCCGAGCGCCACGACGCGGTCGTCGTCGGCGAAGGCGTCGACCACGAAGTCCGTCGTGCCGTTCCCCGCACGCACGATGCCCTCGACTTCGTCGATGCCGATCGGCAGCGCCCCGGTCGCCTGCGCCGTCAGGATGCCGATGGGCGTGAAGACGATCGGCGGCGTGGCGGCGTCGCCGGTCAGCGACGCCGCGAGGTCGATGTCGAGCACGATCTGCGGGAACGAACCCGCGCTGCCCGCAGCCACCGTCAGCGGCGTGGCGAAGTTGGTCGTGAAGCTGGCAGCAGTCGGCGTGACGGCGACGAGCGCGCCGGACAGGTTGCGCGCGACGGTCGCCGAGACGTCGAGGCCCGCCTGCACGCCGCGGTAGGCGCCGACGGGCAGTTGCGCGCGGCTGACCCAACGCGGCGCCGCGCCGGCGCCGATCAGTTCGATCGCGACGTCCTCGTCGAGCACGTCGGCCGTCAGCGCGCCCGTCGCGCTGTCGACGAGCTGCAGCGACTGCACCTTGACCGTGAACGAGAGCAGACCGTCCACCGTGGCGTCCTTGATCAGCAGGTCGGTGGCGACCGTGGCGCCACCGCCGCCACCACCACCGCCACCGCACGCGACGGCGAGCACGGCGAAGGCGGCGCACAGAAGTCGATTGCGGAGGAGGTTGCTGCTCATGACGTTTGCGAGGGTGTGGGCATGCCGCCGCCGGCCGGGCCGATGGCGAGCAACGTCCCGCGGCATCGGCCCTTCGCGCGCGCGAACTGGAGCGCCGGGCGCAAGGCTGGAGGGACGGACAGGCCGAATGCCCGGACCCCGCCACCGCGCCACCATGCGATGCGCAGTCGATGCGCCGCCGCCCACCCCCCCCGCGTCAGCGCGCGCGGTAGCGGATCACGTCGCTGCCGCAGCCGACGAGCACGCCGGCAGTGCGCCCCGGCGTCGCGGGCTGCGCGCACAGCGCCAAGGCGCGCAACAGCTCGCCGCCGACGGACGCGCGCAGCACCTCTTCGTAGGCCAGTTCGCCGGCGAAGAAGCGCAGGCGAACCCGCGCCGCGACGAACCCTGCCGGCCACGCCTGCTGCCGCAGCAGGCCGGCGCGCACGTCCCATGCGACACCGCCCATCGCCACCTGCGCGCGTTCGCCGTCGAAGTTGGCGAAGCGCTGCCGCGCCGCCTGGGCAACGCCGACGTCGATGCGGCGGCCATCGAAGCCCCAAAGCGACAGGCCCGTGCTGCCCTGCAGCAGGAACACGTCGCGCCGCGCCCCGGGCGTCGGGTCGCGCACGACCTCCAGCCCCGACAGGAAGCCGCAGTCCGCAGCCTGGACGCGCAGCCGCTCACGGCCGTCGCCGGCGAGAACGCGCAGCCCTGCGCCGTCGAGGGCCGCCAGTTCGTCCTTGCCGTCGCCGTCGAGGTCGACGGCGCGCAGCGCGCCGGTCTGGGGCGCGCACGGCAGCTCGCGCCGCGGCTTGCCGTCGCAGTCGACGACCCGCAGCGACGTTTCGACGTTGAAGGCCGTGACCAGCTCGCAGCGACCGTCGCCGTCGAAGTCCACCACCACGGTCGCGTTCGGCGCGCGCGCGCGGACCTCGTCGGGATCCTGCCAGCGCAGGGAGCCGTCGAGGGCGAAGACCGCGGTCCGGCCGATCCAGTGCTCGCCCAGGCGCACGAACTCGACCGCGCC
Organism: Phycisphaerales bacterium; assembly: GCA_020247305.1. GTDB lineage: Bacteria > Planctomycetota > UBA1135 > UBA1135 > UBA2386 > UBA2386. The sequence goes on from JADCJE010000133.1 coordinate 45,296, forward strand.
GTCGCCGTCGACGTCGCGCACGACCATGCGGCCGACGCCGTCGCGCTGCGCGAACCGGACCGACTGCGTCACGGCCAGCGACTCGTCGTCGAGCACCGCGTACCCGGCCCAGCCGACGCCGAGCAGGCGTTCGGGTTCACCGCGCCGCAGCGCCACGCGCGCCAGGACCGACAGGTCGCCGAGCCCGTCGACGCGCGCGACCTGCGCCTTGGCGATGCGGCCGGTGTCGACGAGCACGCGCGGGGCCAGCTCCGGCGACAGCCGGTTGCAGGCGCACAGCCCGAGCAGCGCCAGCGCCACGGACCCGACGCGCGAGGGCACGTTCACCATGCCCGCATCATGCAGGCCGGGGCGTGCGCCGGCGATTCGTCGGGAGGCCCTTCGCCTGCGGCCGGCGCCGCGGCGCGAGCCCCGACGGACGCCGCCGCTGGCCAACGCACACGACCCGCAACGGGCAGCGCGGCGGCCCGGCCCCGCGCGCGACGGCGGGCCGCGAGGCGTCTGCGTCACGGCAGGCCACGCCGGCCGGCGCGCGTCCCGTGACGCAGTCTCCTAGCTCGCGGCCTTCGGCTTGTGCCGCAGCCAGAGGCGCACACCCGGGTGGAACGCGAGCACGGCGGCACAGGCGCCGTAGACCGGCAACGTCGCGAGCAAGGTCAGGCGCCGGGGATCGGCGAGACCGCGCTGCCACAGGACGATCGCACCCATCGCCACGGCGGCGACGCAGAACGCGATCGCGAGCCAGCGCGCGAGCCGCGAGCTCTGCGCGACGCTGGTCGCGAGCCAGACGCCGAGGCCAAAGCGCGTCCAGGCAGGGCGCTCCGCCGCGACGAACGTGACGACCAGGTCCGCGCATGCGACGACGCCGAGCGCGATGCCGACGAGCAGCAGCGCGCGTCGGCCGCGCGCCATCGTCGCGGACATGTCGCGGACGAGGTGGTCCCAGTCCTCCCCGCGCAACCTGGCACGGCCGGCGTCGGCGATGCGGAACGACTCCGCGTCGTAGAGTTCCGCGAGCGCGCCGATGGCCGGCTGCTGCAGCTTCCACGCCAGTTCCTCGCGGTACATCGGCACGACCTGCAGCAGCGTGATCTCCAGGCCGTCCTTGGTGCGGATCGTGCGCGCGTCCGGATCGAGAGGCTCGACCAGCCCGAGCGCGCAGAACTCCGACCCGGGATGCAGTGGCTCCGGCGGATTGGTCGCGATCGTGTGGCCCGCGGCGAAGCTGGAGCCCAGCAGGTGCGGCATCCGCGCAATCATCTTGAGCCGCCGGATCGGCCAGTAGTTGGCCTCGTCGGCGAACGCCTCCTGCGACAGCGGGTGGTCCGCCATCAGCCGGATCATCACTTCGCAGTGCGTCGGCCCGCCGTCCTGCGCCGGCATCGGCAGGTCGCTCATGCCCGAGGTGACGAGCGTGACGTAGGGATGGTCCTCGGAGACCTCGGCGATCAGGACGTCGACGTGCACACGGTCGGAAACGACCTCGTGCAGCACGCGCCGGACCGGCCCGAAGCAGCGCTCGACGTGCGCCGTGATCTCGTCGAGGTGCGACGCGCCGGACGGCGGCGTGAGGCCGCGACGCAGCTTGCCGGGATCGCCCGCGTCAGGCGGCAGGTCTTCGTCGCGTCGTGCTGGCTCGTCTGGCTCCATCGCGGGTCCGGGTCGGCGCGACATGATGCACGGTTGCATGCCACGTCGCGATACCCGGCGACCTGGGCGCCAGCACCCGGGGTGTCCTCGTCAAGGAATGCGGACGGAACCGCGGCATGGGACCGCGGTCGCGTCGACGACGGCGACGGCGCGGCAAGTCGTCGTTCGCCCAATTTCCGCAGCACACCCCCAGACGCGGCGACGCGCCCGCGTCACTGGCCGAAGGTCACGCGCAGGGCGTTCGTCGTCGTCACGTTGAGGGCGTTCGTGTTCGGGGCGACCACCCAGACCTGCAGGTAGGTCTGCAAGCCGACGGCAGCGGGCAGGCTGGGGATCGGCCAGACGAAGTCCGCAGCGGTGCCTTGCACGAGCATCGGCACGCCGGCGCTGATCGACGCATCGTGCAGCACGAAGCACCCGGGCGCGCCGAGGCTGCCGAGCGACAGCGGCTGACTGGCGAGGCCGGTCGTGCCGATCGCGAAGCCGGCCGCGACTGCTCCCACCGGCAGGTTGGCGCCGTGGACCGCCATGTTCGTGCCGATGCGCGGCGAGCCGAACACCGACAGGGTCGGGCCGCAGCCCTGGCCGTACGCGACCACCGTGCCCGGGTTCGCCGTGTTCAGCGCGCGGATCGTCAGGTTGTCGAGCGCCCACGACTCGTCGTTGAGCGACTGGATGCCGCCGCCTTCGATGCGCAACGCGATGGTCAGGGTCGAGCTCGTGTGGCCGATCGCGAGAAAGCTCGGGTCGGCGCCGAGCCAGTAGGCGCTGTCGGTGAAGAAGCTGCCCGGGCCGCTGAAGCCGAGGTCGACGCGGCGCGCCAGTTCCACGCCGGCCGGCGGCACGTAGCTCTGGAACTGGTTGGACAGGGCGTTGGCGAACGACTCGCGGAAGAACGTGTTGCCGTCGATCTCGATCGCGAAGTAGTCGCCGCCCGGGTAGCTGCCGGTGCCGTCGAGCGAGTCGATCGCGGCGAACAGGAAGTCGAGTTGGATGGCGTTGTGCGGCGGCAGGTTGGCCAGCGTGATGGTGACGGTGTTGCCGGTCTCGCTGCGCAGGAACGAGCCGGCGAAGGCGCCGCCAGCCGGGCCAAGGCCGGCGAAACCCTGCACACCGGTGACGGCGCCGGTGCCGGGAACAACTTGCGGCGGCAGGCCATTCTCGAAGTCGCAATGCAACAGGGTGGTCTGGGCGGCGGCGCCAGCGGCCAGGAAGGCGAGGGAAAGGGCGATGTGGGTGGTCATCACACCTTCACAAGCGGCTGCGCTTTCGGAATCACACGCATCGGGGCAAAAAAAGGCGCCGCTGCGCGCAGCCCGCGCGTCATCGCGCCCGAACGCATGGCCGGCGACACCGTGGCGCCGGCCGCGGCGGCGCGATCGCGCGGGGCGCCGCGCCTCACGGGAACGTCGGCTCGGCGCCTTCGAGCGGCACCATGAGCTGCCGGCGCTGCGGGGCGCCGTTGCCGACGGCCAAGTCGACGTCGTAGGCGCCGGGAGGCACGCACAGGCTCTGCTCCCGGTTGCCGTTCAAGTCGCGGTCGAAGACGCAGATGCCGCGCGGTGAGCGCACGATCGCCACGCCGGTCCCGCCGCCCATGCGGCAGCGCAGGCGCAACGGGGCGCCGGGCGCCAGGGCGACCTCGATCGGTTGCGCGGGCAGGGCCGTGGTGTCGAGTTCGACGAACGCGCAGTGCGTCGCGGTGGCGACGTAGTCGCCGTGGCGCCCCGCCGGCAACCACGCCGTCGCTTCGCCGTTCTCCACCGGCAGCGAGTTGCTGCGGAGCCGCACCCCGCCCGGCCACGTGCCATCGAGCGCCGTCGACGTCGCCCGCGTGGTGTCGTCGGCGCCGGCGATGCGCAGCGTCACCGTCGATCGGGCCTGCAGCACGATGTCGCCCGGATCCAGGTCGGCGCCGGCGGCGACGTCGATCTGCACGGCGGGCGGCTGCAGCGACGGATGGCCCACCGAGAGCCCGAATCGCCCCGGCCGGAGGTGCTCGAAGACTGCGCGCCCTGCCGCGTCCGTCGCCGTGCCGCCGCCGCTGCTTTGCGCGTCGTTCAGCGCCACCTGCACCTTCGGCAGCGGGTTGCCCGTCGCATCGATCAAGCGCAGCCGCACCCTGCCGAACCGCGCCGTGACGTCGGCGACCGGCACGGTGAACACGACCTCGGTCTGGCCGGCCGCGACGAGCTGCGTCGCGACCACGGCGCTGCGCAGCGGCAGCGCCTCGTGCGTGGGATGGCCCGACGGCAGCGTCAGCACGCCCGGGGTCGGCTTCGGGAGGGCGCTGCCGCCGCGCGTGGGATCGTCGCCGCGGAACTCGCCGAGCCCTCCCGTCGGCTGGCGCAAGGCAGTGAGCGGCAGGTCGCCTTGGATCGGCTCCGCGAAGGCGAGCGCGGTCAGGCCGCCGCCGAACATCCCCACCTGCTCCCCCTCCACCCAACAAGAGGACCAGCCTCACAACTTGCCAACAACCGCCTCGGCCAGCCCGCCATGCTGCGCGCCGTGGTCGGGCTGCGCACCAACACTGCCGTCTTCCTGCTGCTGCTGCTCGGGCCGGCGCTGCTGCTGGCCTGGCTCGGCTTCGCGGCGGCGGTGCCGCTCGAACAGGAACTGCTGCGGAACGCGTCGGCGATGACGCTGCGGGCGGCGACAGCGTTCGCGGCGGCGCTGCCGGGACGCCTCGAAGAACTGCTGGCGGAGGAGCGGATGCGGCTGCGCGACGTCGCGGCGGCGCTGGCCGATGGCCTGCCGACGGAAGGGGCCGCGGCGTTCGCGAGAGCCGAAGCGACGATCGGTGGGCCGCTCGTCGTGCGGCGCGCCTCGGGGGACGAACTACTGCCGGCCCCGCCGCGCGACCTGTCCTTGCCGTTCCTCGATGAATGGCCGGCGTACCGCGCCTTCGAAACGGACCAGCTCGATCCGGCGCGGCGACAGCAGGCGTACAACGCGGCAACCACGTTCGTGGCGCCGAGCCTGCGCGCCAGGGCGTTGGCCGCGTTGCCCGACATGGCCCAGGAGACGTTCGCCGCAGCCGTGCGCGACATCGACGACGACGCGCTGGCGGCGGCAGGACCACGCGTGGTCGAACGGCTGCTCGCGAGCGAAAACGGACGGCGACGCCTCGTGGCCGCACCAGCCGTGCTCTACGCGGTGTCGGCGACCGAAACGCGGCGGCTTGCGTGGTTCGAGGCGATCGGCGACGAGGCCGCGGCGGCCCGCCAGCGGCTGCGTGTCGCCGCCACGGACGACGAGGCTTCGCGCCTGGGCGTCGGCTTGCCGGGCGGCGCCGAAGTTCGCGCCGTAGTCGACCGGCACGGGTTCTGCCGTCGCCTCGCGACGACGATCGAAACATGCACCGTGTGGTGTGAACCAGCCGGCGCCCATACGGTCGACGTCGCCACCGCCACGGGCACACGACTCGAACGGCTCACCCCATTGGGCCTGCTGCTGGTGCATGCCGAGCACAAGGACCTGGCGAAGCTGCTGCACGACGCCGCCCGCCGCCAATGGCTGACCGGCCTCGGTGTGCTGTCGCTGGTCTGCGTGATGGGGCTCGGCGTGATGCTGGTCCGGCGCGCCTTCCGCCGGGAAGCCGAAGCGCGCGCGCGGCGCGACCAGTTCCTCGCCAACGTCTCGCACGACCTGAAGACGCCGCTGACGAGCCTGCGCCTGCACGCGGAGATGCTGACCGATGCGCAACTCGATCCGGCGACGCGCCGTCGGTACGCGGCGGTCGTGCAGGCCGAGGGCGCCCGCATGTCGGCGCTGGTCGAGGACCTGGTCGACGTGTCGGCGTTGCAGCAGGGCCGGCGGCGCATCGAGGCAGAACCGGTGGACCTGGCCGCGGCGGTGCAGGCGCAGGCCGCGGCGTGGCGGCCGCTGCTCGAGCGCGACCGCATCGACCTGCGCGTGCTGGCGACGGCGCCCGCAGAGGCGCTAGCCGATCCGACGGCGCTGGGACGCATCCTGACCAACCTGCTGCAGAACGCCGTGCGCCACGGCCGCCCGGCCCGCGATGGCGGCCCATCGTGGATCGAACTGCGCGCGGGGCCAGGGCCGGTGCTCGAGGTGCGCGACAACGGACCGGGCGTGCCGGACGAACTGCGCGAGCGTGTGTTCACGCGCTTCGAACGCGCCGCCGCCACCGGCGAAGGTCTCGGCCTCGGCCTGGCACTCAGCCGCGAACTCGCAGCGGCCTGCGGCGGGACCTTGCGCTGCCTCGACGACGGCTCGACGTTGTTCCGGCTCGAGCTGCCGACCGTGCCGGACGAGGAACTGCCATGAACACGCCGTGCATCCTGGTCGTCGAGGACGAGCTGTCGATCCAGCGCGGGCTGCAGGACCAGCTGCAGCGCGATGGCTACCGCGTCGAGGTCGCCGGCACCGTCGCCGAAGCGCTCGCGGCCCTGCAGCACCGTCCCGACCTCGTCGTGCTCGACCGCCGCCTGCCCGACGGCGACGGCCTCGAAGTGCTGCGGGACCTGCGCGCCCGCGGCGACCGCACGGCGGTGCTCGTGTTGTCGGCGCGCGGCACCACCGACGACCGCGTGCACGGTCTCGAACACGGCGCCGACGACTATCTGGGCAAGCCCTTCCATCTGCGCGAACTGCTGGCCCGCATCCGCGCCGTGCTGCAGCGCCGCAGCGAGGCGCATTCGCCCGCGGCGACGATCGCGTTCGGTGACGTCACGCTCGACGTCGGCGCGCGCCTGCTGCGGCGCGGGAGCGAGATCGTCGAACTGGCGCGCATGGAGTTCGAGCTGCTGCTCTACCTCGCGCGCCAGCCCGGCCGCACCGTCTCGCGCAACGAACTGCTCGACCGGGTGTGGGGCCACGACCGCTTCCCGAGCACGCGCACCATCGACTACCACGTGCTCGCGCTGCGCAAGAAGGTCGAAGCCGACCCGGCCTCGCCGCGCCACCTGATCACCGTGCACCGCGTCGGCTATCGGTTCGACCCGTGATCTCACCGACCCCCGACATCCTCCTTGCAACGGCCTCGCAACCGCAACGTGCCGCCGCGCCACGCTGACGGGCGTTCCGATCGAGGTTCCATCATGAACAACCAGCATCGTTTCCTCTCCTTCCTTCTCGCTGCCGTGCCGCTGCTCGCCCAGGAGCCCGCCGGTTCGACGCCCCCCAAGGTCCAGACCCCGTCGGCGGAACAGCTGTTCCGCGACGCCTGGTGGGCGGAGAGCGGCAGCAACGACGTCGACGCCGCCTTGCGTGGCTATCTGGAAGCGGCCGCGGCGAGCGGTCCGGCGAGCGTGCGCGCCCGCGCGCTGTTGTTCGCCGGCCGTCTGCAGCAGCGCCTCGGCAAGCCGGACACGGCACTCGCGTCGTTCCGGCGCCTGGTCACCGAGTTCGCCACCGAGACGGCGCTAGTCAACGAAGCGCGCACCCATCTGCGCGAACTCACCGCCGTCGACCTGCGGCAGAACTACGACGAATGGTACGAGCGTCGGCTGTTCTCCGAGGAGGTGCAGCTGGTGATCCTCGGCAAGCTCGAGGCGATCGCCAGCCGCGCCGACCTGTCGTTCACGGACGACAAGCAGCAGCAGGAACACCGCCGCCAGCTGCAGGCGCTGATCACGGAGGTCGAGGTGTTCGGCAAGGGCGCGGTCCCGGCCCTGCGCAGATTCGCGCTCGGCCGGCACGACGCCATGGCCAGGACGGCGATCGGCATGCTGTTCGCCGTCGGCGAGACGCCGCCGCTGCGGTCCCTGCTCGCGCATGCCGATTGGCTCGACGATGCCGCGCTGGTCGGCAAGCTGCTGCAACAGAAGTCGAAGGAAGCGATGCCGGCGCTGCCGGTCGACGACCGGCTCGCCCGCTTGCTGGCGGCGATCCTCGAAGGGCCCGACGCGTTGACGCACCTCATCCTGACTTCGCCGCTCGACGGCACCGCTGATCTGTCGTCGCTGGTGGCGGCGGTGCTGCCGTACCCGACCGCCCGCGCGCGGTTGCTCACCGCACTGCAGCAACCGGGTCTCGCCCTGCTCGTGCGGGAGGCGATCGAAAACGCGTTCGCCTACGGCGAAGACCTGGTGGTCGGCGCCGCGGACTGGCTGGCGATCGGCGCCGCCCCGCTGCGCGCCGAGGTGCGCCACCTGGCGCTCGCGGCGGCCGCACGCGCGCTGCGACCGGACGATGCGGGACTGCTCGACAGGCTGCTGGCCGCGGCCGTCGCGGCCACGTCGTCCTCGGGCCACGATCCGGCCCTCGTGCAGGCGCTCGCCGGCGGCCTCGGCGAGAACCGCGTCGTCGAACTGCTGGCGTGGACGCCGGATCGTCTCGGCAAGCTGCTGCATTGCCTGCCGGCCATCGAGGAGCCCGCGTTCGCGCCGATGCTGCGGCAGCTGCGCCGCTTAGAGACATCGCGGCAGACCCTGGCCAAAGCGCTGTTCGCCGATCCGGTCGCCCTGTGCCGCGAGTTCCGTCTCACCCTCGCCGACGACGGCGTCGTCGACCGCCTGCGGCATCACGCGAACGACGCGAACGCCGAGATGGACTCCAACGACGACCTGGCGCTGCTCGCGCGGCGCTGGCATGACGCGATGGTCAAGACGCTGGCGGCGGAGTGGGCCGGCTACGACGAGGCGGGCAAGCTGGCCGCGGTCGTCGTGCTGCACGGCTTCGCGCTGCCCAGTGCCCACGGTGCGCTCGTCGAGTTCCTGCGCCAGCAGGAGCCCGGTGCCAGCGCCGAGTTGAAGGCGGCACTGACGTACGCGATCAGCAACCTCACCCGCTGATCGCACCCGGTCGACGGGCGACGTGGCAGCCGCGCGTGCACGTGCTCGTGCTGTTCCCCGTCGGCCTGGCGATGCGCCTCCTGTTCCAGATGGCGACACCCGACGGCGGCCCCGGCTGGCACGTCGGCTGCCAGGGCGATGCCCCGGTGTGGCAGGAACTCGCCGGCAAACTCGGCAGCGTTCCACTCGAAGGCACCGTGGGCCTGCCGCTGCGGTCACCGCGGATGCGGTGGTTCGTGGTGCTGCTGTGGAACGGCGACCCGGCGACCGCCCGGTGACCACGCCTCGTCTTCACGCTGCTCGGCGCCGCCATCGCACCGTTGCTGTGACTGCTGCTGCACCAGTGCGTGGCGCCGACCATCGCTTGGCTCGCCGCCGGACTGTGCGCGAAGTAGAGCAACCTGCTGCTGCTCGGCAGCGGGGTGCACATCGAAGGCCTCTATCTGCTGCTGGTGCTGGTCTCGCTGTTCGACCAGGAACGTCTCGCCGGTGCGCGACCGCACGCAGCAGCGGTTCGCTGAGGCCTCTTGCAGGGCGGGCTGTGCCTGCTGCGCGCCGACAACGTGCTGACCGTCGTCGTGTTCGCGGTGTTGGCGCAGCGGGCCGGCGCGACGCTGCGCACGCTGCGGATCGCCGGCCTCGCCGCCGCGGCGGTGATCGCGCCGTGGCAGCTGTACGCCAACCGGACCGTCGACGCAGTCAACGCCGGCGCCCCACCGCTGCAGGGGATAGGAACTTCAAGCTGCAGTCCCGGACCACCCGGGACCCACTTCCGCCATCCTCCCGCCTGCGCGCGTCCCCAACCATCCGGGTGTTCGCGGCGGCGCTGGCTGCGGTGCACGAGCGCTAATCCATGCCGGCGCGGGCTCGGTGCGTCGACTAACGCACGAGCCGCGCCGCCACCTCGCGCCGCTCGACCTCGACCAGACGTCCGCCGCGCACCACCAGGCTGGTGACGCGTTCGACGCCGTGCTGGCCCTGCCGCATGCGCGCGCGCACGACGTCGAGCGCCATGCCCTCGACGATCGGCAGCAGCGCGATCGCGCGGAAGCCTTCGTCGGCGGCGCCGACGCTGCGTTTGTCCTCGCGGATCAGGTCGGCCGACTCCCACACCCATCGATCGTCGACCGACACGAACTGGCAGCGGTGGTTGGCGCGGTTCTTGGCGACGAGGCCGCCCGGGCAGACCACGAACGGCGGCTCGATCCACGGCAGCACGCCGAGTCCATCGCGCGCGAAGCCGCGGGTGAACGCGGCATCGAGGATCGCTTCCTGGTCGCCGGCCGAACGCGCGCGCCGCGTGACCTCTTCGCGGATCGCGGCGCCGACTTCGACCAGCGCCGCGTCGCTGAGGGCCGCAACGAACTCGACGACGGCTTCCGGGCGTTCGTCGAGCTGGCGGGCGAGCGGGTCGAGTTTGCTGGTTGCCATCGGTCGCGATGATCGACGGGAGCGCGGCCGATGCGCCCGATTTTCCACCTGTTGTCTGCGTCGGCGCCCGTTCGCTGGTGGGGCGTGCGGGCGCCGACGATCCCCGCAGGCAACGGCCCGCCGATCGCCCGTGCGGCGGGGGCCCAGGACGCCGCCACGCTTGGATCTCGCCCTCGGTGGTCAGCGCAGCTCGAGCCGCAGGATGTTGGACAGCGCGAAGTCGGGCACCAACGCACATGGCGACGTGCCGGGCTGCCACACCGTCCACTGCGCATCGAGCGTGACCCCCAGGTTCGGCGCGCACGGGATCGGCACCGGCACGATGGTCAGCGGCAGCGACACCGGCGTCACCACGGTGCCGACGAACGGCAGCCAGCGCATAGGAAGTTCAAGCAGCGGTCCCGGACCACCCGGACCCCTGCCCCGCCATCCTTCCGCCTGCACACGCCCCCGTCCAGACGGTCGTGCTAGCCCGTTCCAGCCCCGTTTCGGCCTGTTTGCCGCACGACGAACAGACTGCTCCCCCGCCGCGACCTGCCCTCGGTCACGGCGCCCCTGCCGCCATCACTCCGCGGCGCCCTCGCTGGCGTCGTCGAGCGCGTCCCCTGCTGGCGGCGCCCGGCAACCCGCCTGCTCCGGAACCGCCAAAGGCAGCCC